>DATJJY010000050.1:0-43622 GCA_035491895.1 Gemmatimonadales bacterium | reverse complement strand
CTATCCCCGTCGTGGGTGAATTCTCCCTCGAACATGTCGAAGCGCAGCTCTCCCGGGTCCGGCCGGTAGCCTTTGGGGGCGACGAACCGGAATTGCGCCTCCCGGTCAATGAAACGCCGGATCAGCCAGGCACTGGCGATCCGATCGACGTGCACGCCGATGCGTGTCACCCAGGTTCGGCCCAGCATTTCCCCTTCCGGGGAACCGCTGCGCTCGGATCCCGCCTTCCTCTGTTCCAGTGCCATGATTGCCGCCTCCGCATCCGCCCGCCCATGGGCCGCGAAGTGATCGAGGCTCGTGACTGCGTCGAGCCGTCGTTTGAGCCGGTCCAGGTCGGTGGGCTCGCGCTGCGCCGACGCCGCGATCTCACCGTATTCCCGCGACCGCTCGGCTCGCAGCGCCTCGATCAGCCTCGCGTCCGTCGCAGTCCCGAGAAACGTCGCTTCGCACACGGCCGCCTCGCCCCCCAGGTCGGCTATTTCCCGCGCCAACCACTCAAAGTCCTCACGCGATTGGTCGCTCACGGGTAGGGCGTAGACGGTGCGCTTCAACGCCACGGCACCGATCCCCTGGAGCCGCCGGCGAATCTTGACGCGGGCATAGTCGGGCTTGGGGGGCACCTGGTGGATCAGCAGGAGCCACCGGGGCTCCTCGACTGATGATTCTATAGAATCATTCATTGATTCAATAGTACAATGCACGGCAAGCCTCGTCAATTGCCCACCTTGACCGGCGTTGCCGGTGGGGCGATTACCTAATGTCTCCAACACCGAGTGCTCGGGATGGATCGACGTAGTGCCCTCGGACTGCTGACGGCGACGATGGCGGTCGCCTCCGCTCCGGATGAGTTGCTGTCCCTCGGCAGGTCGCTACATCAACGGATCGTCAACGGCAGGCGCCGAGTGCTCAATGCCCAGCAGGACGCGAGCCTCCTCGTGCTCACCGATCTCATCCTTCCCGCAACCGATACTCCAGGCGCCAAGGCGGCCGGCGTGAACGCGTTCATCGACCTGCTCCTAGCGGAGTGGCTCGATACCGAGGATCGCGATCGCTTCCTGAAGGGATTGGGCGACGTCGACACGCGGGCCCGGGCGGCGTTCGGCAAGGACTTTCTTCAGGGGACGCCGGAACAGCAGGCCGCGCTGCTCGTGGCCTTCGACGACGAAGCCGCCCGATGGAAAGCCAGCCCCGAGGCGACTCGCGGACCCGAGCCATTCTACCGGACGCTCAAGTGGGTGACGCTGTTCGGCTATTTCACCTCCGAAGTGGGCGCGACGCAGGAAGAGCATTACGCGATCATCCCCGGGCGCTACGTGCCCTGCGCTCCCGCCGACACTCTGGCCCCGAGCGAGTGAGTCCAGCGATGCCCAAGACCTACGACGCGATTGTGGTCGGCTCCGGGATGACAGGGGGGTGGGCGGCGAAGGAGCTCACGGAGGCGGGGCTCGAGACGCTGGTGCTCGAGGCGGGACGCCCGATCACCACCGCCGACTACGTGGAGCACGTCCCGCCCTGGCAGATGCGCTTCCGCGGGCTGGACGACCGCAAGAAGCGCCTCGCCGATCAGCCGATCCAGCGCGAGTGCTACGCCTGCGACGAGTATTCGTCCAAGTTCTTCGTCAACGACCACGACAACCCCTACACCACCGAGCCCGACAAGCCGTTTCTGTGGCTGCGCGGCCGGCAGGTGGGCGGCCGCTCGATCATGTGGGGGCGGCAGGTGTATCGTTGGAGCGACCTCGATTTCGAGGCGAACCTGCGGGACGGCATCGCGATCGACTGGCCGATCCGCTACGCCGATATCGCGCCCTGGTACGACCATGTGGAGCGGTTCATCGGCATCTCGGGCGAGAAGCTCGGGCTTCCTCAGCTCCCCGACGGTCAGTTTCTCAAGCCGATGGCGCTGAACTGCGGCGAAGCGGTCGTGCGGGATGCGCTGGCGAAGCACTGGCCGGGGGAGCGCGTCCTGACGATCGGCCGCTGCGCCATTCTGACCGAAGACCACAACGGGCGGGCCGCCTGCCACTATTGCGGCTATTGCGAGCGGGGTTGCGTCACGCTGTCGTATTTCAACTCGATCAACGCGACGCTCCCCGTCGCGCGGCAGACCGGGAAGCTGACACTGCGTCCCTTCAGCGTCGTGCACAGCCTCATCTACGACAAGAAGCGCAAGCGCGTGAGCGGCGTGCGCGTGATCGACGGTGAAACGAAGCACGCCATCGAGTTCCGGGCGCGCGTGATCTTCCTGTGCGCCTCGACGCTCGAGTCGGCCCGCATCCTCCTCAACTCAGCGACGCCCGACTTCCCCTCGGGGCTCGCCAATTCGAGCGGCGAGCTGGGGCACAACCTGATGGATCACATCATGGGAGGTGGGGCGAACGGCAAGATCAGCGCTCCGGCGGACAAGAAGCCGGTGGGGCGGCGGCCCAACGGGATCTACGTGCCGCGCTTCCGCAACCTCGCGGGGGGCCCGAAATCGACGTTCCTGCGGGGCTACGGATACCAGGGAGGCGCCGGGCGTGATGGGTGGGGTCGTGGCACCGACCTCCCGGGTTTCGGCGCCGACTGGAAGAAAGCCCTGCGTGACCCGGGCGATTGGGGCTTCGGGTTCTACGGGTTCGGCGAGTGCCTCCCCAACCACAACAACCATGTCGAGATCGATAAAACCAAGAACGATGCCTGGGGTATCCCTGTACTGAAGATTCACTGCACCTACGGGGACAATGAGTGGGCGCTGATGAAGGACGCCTCGATCGCCGCGGCGGAGATGCTGGCGGCCGCCGGGGCACGGGAGATTACGCCCTTCGTCGATCAGAATCCGCCCGGGAAGGCGATTCACGAGATGGGGACCGCGCGCATGGGCCGCGATCCGAAGACGTCGGTGCTGAACGCGCACAACCAGGCGCACGACATCCCCAATCTCTTCGTCACCGACGGCGCCTGCATGGTGTCCACCGCCTGCCAGAACCCGTCGATCACCTACATGGCGCTCACCGCCCGGGCGTGTGACTACGCGGTCGGCGCGATGAAACGGAGGGAGATCTAATGGAACGACGTGATTTTCTCGGGAGCCTTGCGGCCGCGACTGTTCTGCCGCGCTTGACCACGGCGTGTCTCGATTCGCTGACACGCGCGCGGATCGCGAAGGTGGGCATCCAGCTCTATACCGTGCGCGATCTCATGAAGGCGGACTTCGAGGGCACGCTCGCCAAGGTGGCGCAGATCGGATACCGCGAGGTGGAGTTCGCGGGATACTTCGATCACACACCCGAACAGGTGCGCGCCGTGCTCGACAAGAACGGCCTCGCGTCTCCCTCCTGCCATGTCGGATACGAGAACACGGCCGAGGACAAATGGGCCGCGACGCTGCAAACCGTGAAAGCGGTGGGCCATCAGTACGTGGTGTGCGCGTGGATCCCCGAAGAATCGCGCAAGACGGCGGACGATTGGAAGCGGACCTGCGACCGCTTCAACAAGGCGGGACAGGCGGCTCAGGCGGCCGGCGTGCAGTTCGCCTATCACAATCACAGCTTCGAGTTTGTGCCGCTGGCGGATGGACAGAAGCCGTACGATGTCCTCCTCGCGAACACCGATCCCAAGCTGGTGCAGCTCGAGGTCGATCTCTTCTGGATCACCTTTGCCGGCGCGGATCCGGTCTCCTACTTCATGCAGTACCAGGGCCGGTTCCCGATGGTGCACGTCAAGGACATGATCAAGAAGCCCACGCCCGCTGCGACGCCGGAGCAGGTGATGGTCGATGTCGGCAAGGGAAGCATCGACTGGAAGGCGATCTTCGCGCATTCCGGCCACGCCGGGATCCAGCACTATTTCGTCGAGCACGACCAGCCGCCGCAACCGCTGGCCGATATCAAGACGAGCTTCGACTACCTGAACGCGCTCGAGTTCTAGTCAGCGGCGCTGTGCGGCGCGCAGTCCCAGCACCCCGTTGATCCAGCGGACCAGCGGGAGCAGCACCGTGAAATCCGCCACGAGCAGGTTGACGATCCGCCCGCCGACCGCCTGACGATCCGTCAGGCGGCGGCCGGCGACGAACGACTGAAACCGCAGCCATTCCGCGGCCGGGTGATCCGGCGCGTACCCGCGCGGGACCCGCTTCAGCTGCTCCTCGTCGTCCAGCTCACCGAAGCGGCGCTTCAGCCCCGGGTCCCGGGCGATCTTCTCGAAGGCTCTGGGATTCTCGGCGATTGCCTCGCGTATCTTGCCGAGCGCTTCCTTGGGCGGCATCCACATGCCGCCGCCGGTGAACGAGTCCCCGGGAGCGATCTGGAAATAGAAACCAGCGCCGCCGCCCTCGGCTTCGCGGCCCACCCCGCGGCTGCCGTCGCGATGATAGAACCAGCACGAGGCGTGCGTCTTGTACGGCGACTTGTCGGCGGAGAAGCGGATGTCCCGGTAGATCCGGAACATGGACCGCTTCGGGTCGCCGACGATCTCCGGGGCGAAGTGCGCCAATCGCACGTCCATTTCCTCGATCAGCGCCTGCAGCGGCGCCTTGACGGCCGCCTCGTACTCCTCGCGGTGCGCCTCGAACCACGGCTTGTTGTTGTGCGCTGCGAGGCCGCGCAGGAAGCGCAACGTCGCCGGGGAGAAGCTCATGGCGCGCCCTTTTTCGGGTACGCGGGAGCGGCGGGCACGGGGAGCGGGTGCGCGCGGATCTCGCGCTCGAGGTAGCTGAGCGCCGCCTGGAGCTGCGCGTCGGAGCCGGTGTACGTGGCATGCGGCAGGTTGTCGACGACGGTGTCGGGATCGACCCCGTGTCCCTCGATGAGCCAGCGGCCCTCGGGGCCGTACACGCCGAACTCCGCCGCGGTCGCGATGCCCTTGTCCACGAGGAAATTGCTCGAGCTGAGCCAGATCTCGCCGCCCCAGGTGCGCGTGCCGATTACGCGCCCGAGGCCGAGACGGCGGAAGCCCTCGGTGAACGCCTCGCCGTCGGACGCCGTCCAGGCGTCACACAGCACGACGACGTGGCCGCGGAACGCCCATTGCATGTTCCAGTAGGGGCTTCCCACGCGCGGCTGCCAGTAGAACCACGCCTTGCGCAGCAGCTTCTCCAATACCCAGCTGTCGATGTTGCCGCCGGTGTTGTGACGCACGTCGACGATCAGGCCGGCGCGGTCGAAGACGGGATAGAAGTCCCGCGCCCAGCGGGCGATGTCGGACGAGGTCATCGAGCGCAGGTGGACGTAGCCGATCTGCCCGCCGGAGCCTGAGTCGACGATGCCGCGCCGGCTCACCTCCCAGTCGTCGTAGCGCAGGCTGCGCGCCTGTTGCGTCGAGATCGGCGTGACGATCACATCGCGGGCGGCACCGCCGCCGGCCGGCGCCACGTGCAGCAGCACCTGCCTCCCGGCGGCTCCTTCGAGCAATGCGGCGGGGCTCGACACCGACGCCGTGGCCATCCCGTTGATCTGCTGAATCACGTCCCCTTCGTGCACCCCGGCCGCCGGTTGGGCGAGGGGGGAGAGCGCCGTGGGGTAGTCGGGGTCGCCGCGATAGATGTGGCTGACGCGCCATCCGCCGCCGCCGGAGTCGCGCGTCAGCTCGGCGCCCAGCGAAGCGGTCTGCACCTGATCCTTCCCTTCGCGCTGGTCGCCGCCGTAGACGAAGATGTGCAGCGCCGACAGCTCGCTCACCATCTGCGCCAGCAGGTCCGACAGCTCGTCGCGGTCAGCAATGCGCTCGACCAGCGGCCGGTACTTGGCGCGCGCCGCCGGCCAGTCGAGCCCGTGCATGTGGGGATCGTAGAAGTAGTCCCGCTCGAGCCGCCACGCCTCGTCGAACATCTGGCGCCATTCTTCACGGGGATCGAGCGGGAAGGTCCACCCCGTGAGGTTCACCGCCGCCTTGTCGAGATTGGCGCTCGGCCCGCTCGACGCCTCGATCACGTCGAGCGCGTTGCCTTTGCGCAGCAGGACCTTCTTGCCGTCGGCCGACAGCTCGTAGCTCTTCACGTCGTCCACGAGGGTCTTCGGCGTGATGTCGCTGTTGCCCATGTCGAGCGCCTGCAACGCCGCCGGGCGCTCGATCGTCGTCTGGCGCGTCAGCCAGAAGAGGCGCGTGCCGTTCGCCGACAACGCCTCGTAGTTCCCGGCGGGGATCGGGACCTCCACCAGACGTTGCGCGATCCCGTCGAGGACGAGCGCCGCCGGCGGCTGCTTCGCTGTGTCGGTCGCAGCCGCCTGTAGCTCATCGGCCGGCTGGAACGGCGAGCGCAGACCCGGCAGGAGGGCCAGTCCGTAGATCTTGGTTTGGCGGTCGAAGAACGGCTCGGGCTGGCGTGGTCCCCACGGAGCCCCGACGAGCGACTGGAACGTGCGATCGGAAAGAAAATAGAGCCACTTCCCGTCGGGCGTGAAGGCGGGGCTGTAGCTGTCGGCGCGCTCCGTGGTCACGGCGGTGCGGCGGGCGTCCAGCACGCCGTACAACCAGATGCGGCTGAACGTGACGGCGGGCCGAACGTACGCCAGGTACTTCGAGTCGGGCGACCACACGAGATCCGCGAAATCCCCGTCGGGAGTGGAATCGATCGCCACCGCGGTGCGCTTGTCGGACCGGTACAGCCACAGCACCTGGTTTTTGTCGTAGAAGGCGAGCCACTGGCCGTCGGGAGAGGGGACGCCGTCCCAGCGCAACACGTGGGCATCGCGTGTCAGCTGCTCAGGCTCTCCAACCCCGTTGGCCGGGAGGCGCCACCACTCCGTTTCGCCGCTCTTGTCCGACAGCGCGAAGATCGTCTTGCCGTCGGACGCGAAGCGCGCTTGGCGGTAGCGCACCTGCGCCCCCGAGCCTCTCGTCACGTCGACGAACCGGCCACCCGCCTGTCCCGCGGGCGCGACGAACACCTGGCCGCGTGCCGTGAGGACCACGCGCGCCCCGTCCGGCGCGAGATGGGCGGTCGTGAGATAGTCCATCGGATTGGTCACCCAGCGCACGCGGCGCTGATCGAAATCGGAGGCGAGGCGGATCTCGAGCGTCGTGTCCGTCGCGGCCGCGATGTCGTAGCGGTGCAGGTCCGCGCCCAGTTGGTAGACGATGCTGCCATCGGCGAGCGCGGGCGTCAGGACATCCCAGCCGCGATGATGGGTGAGCTGCTTCAGGTCGTGGCCGTCCGCATCCATCGACCAGAGGTTGATCGTGCCGTCGCGGTCCGACGCGAAGTAGATGCGGTTCCGCCACCACATCGGTGTGCGGCTCGTCCCGGCGTAGTCGGCGGTGAGCGGGACGGCCTCCGCCGCGCCCCTCGCGTATTTCCAGATGCTCTGCGCCGTCCCGCCCTGGTAGCGCTTCGTGTGGCTGCCCTGAAACGCGTAGCGCGTGAAGTAGAGCGTGCGGCCGGTCGAATCGAACGCGCCATCGCTCGCCTCGGCGAGCGGCAGCACGTCGCGGCGGTTGGTCCGCGGATCCAGCGTCGCGAGCTGCCACGCGGGAAGGGTGGAGGAGCCGGGCGTCGTGTAGAGAATCCGGCCGTCCGGCGTCCAGCCGACCGCCAGCGCCGGGGCGCCCTCCCAGGTGCGTCGGGTCGGCAGCCCGCCGCCGCTCGGCATCGTGTATAGCTCCGTCGGCCCCTCGTAGTTCGCCGAAAAGGCGATCGTCGATCCGTCGGGCGAGATCGCGGCGTGCGATTCCTCACCCGGGTGTGAGGTGAGCCGGCGGGCCAGTCCACCTTGCAGCGGCACCGTCCAGAGATCGCCCTCGGCCGTGAACACGATCGTCCCGCCGCGGAGCGCGGGCGAACGGTAGTAACCGAGGGTGACGGGTTGTTGCCGCCGGGCGGTGCCCGGCAAGAGGAGGACGCAGAGAAGGGCTGACCAAAGGGCTCGTTGCATCCGCACTCCGGGCGGCAGGGATCGGGACGGCGGGCAGCAAACATCGCCCTGTCGGCCGGAGTCGGCTAGCCGGTCCAGCTCGACTTCCGTATCGTTGCAGGTGGAATCGGCCGCGACTCGGCGCCACCAGAACGGCATCGGCCGGTGCACGGGCGTGAGCCGCGTGGAGGGACGCGGGTGTCCGACGTGCAGGGTCGTTCCCACCTCGAGCTGATCTGCCTCGGACCGCCTACCGCGCGACTCGGCGGCAAGGATCCTCCCTCCGACGTGCTGTGGCACAAGCACCTCGGGCTGCTCATCTACCTCGCCCTTTCGCCTGACCGCTCCCGCGCCCGGGATCACCTGCTCGGCATCTTCTGGCCTGAGAAACCCGAGAAGGATGCCCGGCATTCCCTCAATGAAGCGGTGCGGCGGCTGCGTGCCGGGCTGGGCGCCGCCCGTCTCATCACCCGCGGCGACGTCATCACGCTGCACGACGACGGCCTGAGCGTCGACGTCGAGCAGTTCTCGACGCTGGCGGAGCGCCGGCGCTCGGAGGCCGCTCGGCTGCTGCGCGGTGACTTTCTCGACGGATTCAACGTCGAAGCTGCTCCGGGATTCGAGGATTGGGCGGCCCGCGAGCGGACCCGCTGGCGGGCGCGAGGAGCCGCGGCGCTCGTGGAGCTGGGTGACGAGGCACTGGCCATCGGCCGGCTCAACGACGCGGAGGAATACGCCCTGCGCGCCATCGCGCTCGAACCCCACAGCGAGGCGGCGGCGCGGCTCAGGATGCGCGCCATGGCGCTGCGCCGCGACGGTGCGGGGGCGCTCACCTGGTTCCACGAATTCAAGGCGCGACTCGCAGCCGAGATCGGCGAGCGGCCGAGCCCCGACCTCGAGGCGCTGGCCGAGCGGATCCGGTTGCGCTCGTGGCTGCGCCCGGCAGCGCCGCACGAGGAAGTGGTTGCGCCGCTCGTGGGCGATGCGGAAGTCCGGCGCCGCGCCTTCCAGGTGGTGGGCGACGCCGTCAGCGGGGCGGTACGAACCCTCGCGATCGTGGGCGGCCCGGGAATGGGGAAGACGCGGCTGCTCACTGAGTGCCTGGCCCGGGCGACGCTCGACGGAGCGCTGACGATCGTCGCGACGCCGCTCGAGAGCGACCACGACGCGCCCTGGAGCACGCTCCGGGCGCTGGGCCGCGCCGGCCTCGCGACTGCTCCCGGGAGCGCCGCCACCGACCCGGCGGCGCTCGGCGTGCTGGCCGCGATCGCGTTCGAACTCCCGGGACCGGTGCCGCGCGTCCCCGCGGATCGGGGCGAGGCTGCCGCGGCGCTGACCCAGCTGCTCGCCGCCGTAGCGGAGGAGCGGCCCCTCGTCCTGGCGGTGGACGACGCGCATTTCGCCGACGGCGCGACGCTCGAGGCGGTGAGCGCCGCGCTCGCGGCGGCGCGAAAGGGACCGCTGGCGCTCATCGTGACGTGTCTGCCGGAGGCCGAACGCGGGCCGGCGGAGCTGACGGGGATGCGGAGCCAGATCGGCCGGCGCCTGCCGGGGGACACGGTGCGTCTCGCGGCGCTCGGGGCGAACGACATTCGTCTCCTCGTCGACGCGCTCGCTCCGTGGTGTCCGGATGACGAGAGCCGTGCGCGCCTGGCGCGCCGGGTCGGATTCGAAACCGGCGGCATCCCGTTTCTGGCGGTGACGCTGCTGCACGCGCTGCAGCGCGCCTCGACAATGCGCGCCGACCTGCTCGTGTGGCCGCCTCCCGGCCGCACCATCGATAGCCCGCTGCCGATCAGCGTCCCCGATCTCGTCCGCATGGCCGTGGTGGCGCGCGTGTCGGCGCTCGACCCCCGGGACCTGACCTTGATCCGCACGGCGAGCGTTGGTGGCCGCTCGTTCGACGCCGAGCTGCTCGCCGGGATGTGCGATCTGGCGCCGCCGACGCTGCAGGAGGCATTGGCGCGAATCGAGCGGGCGGGGCTCGCCACCTACGACGGCTTCCGCTACGCCTTCGCGGCGCCGCTCTTCGCCGAGGTGGTCCGCAGCGAGTGTCTCACGCCGGGACAACGGGCGGCACTGCTGCGGCGGGCCGCCGATGCACTCGCGACCCGTGTCGACATGGATGCGCGCGTGCTGCGCGTCGAGATGCTCGCCGAGGCCGCGCCGGAGCAGCAGGTGCTCGGCCTTGCAGTGGCGGCCGCCGACCAGGCCATCGCGGCCGGTGCGGTCCGCAGCGCGCGGCGCGCGCTCGCGGCCGCGGAGCGCGTGGTGCTGTCGGGAACGGCGGATCCCGAGGGAACGGCGCGCGTTGCCGAGCTGCGACGGAGGGTGGGCTAGGAAGCAAACGGAGCGAGGGGTCAGACAGCACCCCGTCGCTCCGCCAGACGCGCCGGAGGGGGCGCGCAGGAACACGGTACCGCGGCACGGTCATGTGGCGGTCAACTGACGGGGATGCTAGTTTGCGGTGCCTTTCGCACCGACTTTTCGGGGGTTGCGCGACGCCGTGCCGCCACAACGACGACACCTGATCCTCCTCAGCACCCTCCTCGCCCTCGGGTCGATTGCGGCGTGCGCGGGGCCATTTCCCCAATCCACTCTTTCGCCGACGTCGGACTTCGGCCATTCGATCGACCACCTGTTTCGGGGCATCTTCTGGTGGGCGGTCGGCGTGTTCATCGTGGTGGAGGGGATCCTGCTCTACTCGGTGATCCGGTTCCGGCACCGCGACGGCGCCCCGGCCCCCACCCAGCATCACGGACACACGACGCTCGAGATCGCCTGGACGCTGGCCCCCGCGCTCATCCTGGTCTTCATCGCCGTGCCGACGGTCCAGACCATTTTCGCGACCGCCAAGGCGCCACCCGGGTCGTTGCGCGTCGAAGTCATCGGCCATCAATGGTGGTGGGAGTATCGCTATCCCGACCTCGGGATCGTGACCGCGAACGAGCTGCATGTCCCCGTGGGCAAGCCGGTCTCGGTGGACATCACCTCGGTGGATGTCATCCACGCCTGGTGGACGCCGAAGCTGGGCGGGAAACGGGACGCGATCCCGAATCATCACAACGAGATCTCATTCACCGCCGACTCCGTAGGGGAGTACATGGGCCAGTGCGTCGAGTACTGCGGCGCCTCCCATGCCAACATGCGGCTGCGCACCTTCGTCGATACCGATTCGGCGTTCCAGGCCTGGGTCGCGGCCCAGAAGGCCGTCCCGTCGTTACCCGCCACGGGCAGCCCGGAAGCGGCGGGGCGTGCGGCGTTCCAGAAATACGGTTGCATCGGCTGCCATACGGTGGCAGGCTATTCGAACGGCCCGATCGGGCCCAACCTGACGCACGTCGGGAGCCGCAGCATGATCGCCGGGTCCATCATGATGAACACCGAGCAGCACCTGCGTGATTGGATCGCCAATCCTCCGGGGATGAAACCGGGGTCGATCATGCCCAACCTCCACGTCAGCGGGCCCGATTTGACCGCCCTGATCGCCTACCTGCAGAGCCTCAAATGAGCGAAGCCACCGGATTGAAGAGCTGGCTCACGACCACCGATCACAAGCGGATCGGCAAGCTGTACTTCTGGACGGCGTTCGTGATGTTCCTGATCGGCGGGCTCGAGGCGGAGCTCATCCGCATCCAGCTCGCAAAGCCCGAGAACACCTTCGTCACGGCCGACACCTACAACCAGCTGTTCACGATGCACGGCACGACGATGGTGTTCATGGCGCTGATGCCCCTGGCCGCCGCGTTCTTCAATTACATCGTGCCGCTCCAGATCGGCGCGCGCGACGTGGCGTTCCCGCGCCTCAACGCGTTCAGCTACTGGGTGTTCCTGCTCGGCACGGTGTTCATGAACGCGAGCTGGCTGCTGCCGCACCATCCCGCCCCGGACGGCGGCTGGTTCGGCTACGCCACGCTTACCGAAAAACAGTTCAATCCGGGACCAAACATCGACTTCTGGCTCCTGGGATTGCAGATCCTGGGCATCGCGTCGCTCGCCGCTGGATTCAACTTCATCGTGACGATCCTCAACCTGCGAGCGCCCGGGATGAAGATGATGCGCTTGCCGGTATTCAGCTGGATGACGCTCGTCACCTCCTTCCTCATGATCACGGCGTTCCCGGTCATCACCGTGGCGCTCGTCTTCCTGATGTTCGACCGCGTGTTCGGCACGCACTTCTACCTGCCGTCCGCGGGCGGCGACCCGGTGTTGTGGCAGCATCTGTTCTGGCTGTTCGGCCACCCCGAGGTCTACATCCTGATTCTGCCGGCGATGGGCGTCGTGTCGGAGGTTCTGCCGACGTTCTCCCGCAAGCCGTTGTTCGGGTACACGGTGGTCGTGTACTCGGGGGTGCTGATCGGCTTCATGGGGTGGGGCGTCTGGAGCCACCACATGTTCTCGGTGGGTCTCGGACCGATCGCCGACTCGGTGTTCGCGCTCACGACGATGCTGATCGCCATTCCCACCGGCGTGAAGATCTTCAACTGGCTGGCGACGCTATGGGGCGGCCAGATCAGGCTGACGACGGCGATGTGCTTCGCCCTGGGATTCATCGGGCTCTTCACGATCGGGGGCCTCTCCGGCGTGACGCACGCGTCTCCCCCCGCCGACCTGCAGCAGACCGACACGTATTACGTGGTGGCGCACTTCCACTACGTGCTGTTCGGCGGCACGATGATGGGGCTGTTCGCGGGGATGTACTACTGGTGGCCCAAGATGACCGGCCGGCTCCTGTCGGAGCCCTTGGGCCTGGTGCATTTCTGGCTGACCTTCATCGGTATGAACCTGACGTTCTTCCCGATGCACTTCACCGGTCTCCTGGGGATGCCGCGGCGGGTGTACACCTACTCGCACGACCTCGGCGTCGACGACATGAACATGGTGTCGACCATCGGGGCGGTGATTCTCGGGATCGGGATGATCGTCTTCGTCTACAACATATGGCGGACGCGCAAGCACGGCGCCGTCGCGGGGCCGAACCCCTGGGGCGGGGCGACCCTCGAGTGGTCGATTCCCTCCCCGCCGCCGGTGCACAACTTCGACGTGATACCCAACGTGACGAGCCGGCTGCCGCTGTGGGACTCGAGCCCCGCGCCGAAGGCGCCGCCGGGACACATCCACGTCCCCGGTGGGTCGTGGTGGCCGATGGTTGCCGCCGCCGGATTGCCGCTCATGGCGCTCGCGCCGCTCACCCACACGCTGTGGATCGTATTCGTCGGGGGAGCGGTCCTGATCTACGGGATCTATCGCTGGGCCTACGAGCCCTTCGAGGTTTGAGATGAGCCACGCCGCACCCCCGACGCATTATACCAGCATGGGGCTGGACAGCCGGAAGATGGGCTTCTGGGCCTTCATCGGCTCTGAATGCCTGCTCTTCGGCTCGCTCATCTCGACTTATCTGGTCTATCAGGGCCGCAGCGTGTCGGGGCCGACCCCGGCCCAGATCCTCAACATCCCGGTGACGTCGATCAGCACCTTCGACCTGCTGATGTCGAGCTTGTGGATGGTGCTGGCACTGGCGGCGGTGCAGCGTGGCGACATGAAATGGGCCAAGGTCTGGCTGCTCGGCGTCGCCATCGGCGGCACGATCTTCCTGGGCTTCCAGTTCTACGAGTTCAGCTCGTTCGTCCGCGAAGGGCTGACGATGCAGGCGAATCTGTTCGGCGCCACGTTCTTCATTCTCACCGGTACGCACGGGGCCCACGTGACGGTGGGCGTCCTGTGGATGCTGACGCTTTGGGTCCGGGCGCTGCAGGGCAAGCTCGGTCCGCAGCACGCGATGACGGTGGAGATCGCGGGGTTGTACTGGCACTTCGTGGACGTCATTTGGATCGTGATCTTTACGCTCGTCTACCTCCTCCACAAATGAGCGGTCATCCGATGCAGCCAACGCACGCGGCCGACGCCCCGCATCCGGTGGAGCATCCGCACCCGACGGCGGGAGTCTACATCCGCGTCGCCGTCATACTCACCATCCTGACCGTGATCGAGGTCGGGGTGTTCTACGTGCCGACCTTTCATCCCGTGCTGGCCCCGGTGCTGTTGTCGCTGTCGGCGATCAAGTTCGCCATCGTCGTGATGTTCTACATGCACCTCAAGATGGACAGCAAATTCTTCACGCTCCTGTTTGGGGGCCCGCTCCTCCTCGCCGCCGTCGTGATGCTCGGCCTCTTGTTCCTGTTCGGGGTCCTGACGCTGGGGCGCTAGAAGGCACTCTGTGAGTTGCGCAGCGACGGGGGTGGGGGCGGCGGGACGCGTTGGACGCGGGGGCGCTCGACCCGGACCAGCCTATCGGATCTCAATGCCGGCCCAGAGCCACGATGTCCAGGCCGTGCGGCCCCCGCGTCCCCGCGTCCTAGCCCCCACCCCCGTCGCTGCGAAGTCCCATGCTGAACTCCCTTAGCGTGAGGGCCGCCCCCACCCACGGCGCCGCGCGGATTCCCTAGCGTGACGGCTCCTCCGGACGATTGGCGGCACTGGGACATCCATCCGAGCGTAGCGATCGGTATCCTCGCCCTGGCCGCGCTGTACCTCCGGCTGGGCGGCCTCGCCGCGCCGCGGCGCCGTGTCGTGAGCTTCGGGGCGTCGCTTCTCGTGCTGTTCTTCTCGCTGAACGGGCCGTTGCACGACCTCTCCGACGGCTACCTCTTCAGCGCCCACATGGTGCAGCACCTCATCCTCACGCTGCTGTTCCCGCCGCTCTTTCTCTACGGCCTGCCGGCGCGGGTGGTGCGGCCGTTCCTCGGGCCGGCGTGGGTCCGCGCGCTGGGAGAGCGCATGGTGCGCCCGGTTGCTGCCGCGGCGATCTTCACGGTCCCCATCGTGCTGTGGCACATGCCGGTGTTCTACGAAGCCGCGATGCGCCATCACCCGCTGCACATCGTGCAGCATCTGGTGTTTCTCGCGAGCGCCGTGGTGATGTGGTGGCCGGTGCTGTCCCCGGTGCCGGAGCTGCCGCGGGCGTCCTACCCAGGGCAGCTTCTCTACCTCTTCCTGCTGGGCATCCCGATGTCGATCGTGGGGGCCATGATTACGCTGGCCAATTCGCCGCTGTACCCGTTCTACGTCGCCGCGCCGCGCGTGTGGGGGCTCTCGCCGATCGACGACCAGCAGATCGGGGGCCTCATCATGTGGGTCCCCGGGGGCCTGGTCTTCTGGATCGCGATGACGGTGGTGTGGTTCCGCTGGTCGGTGCGCGAGGAGGGGGGCGACGCCGAGCGGAGCGTGCCGCTCGAGGTCTATGGCCTCACGCCCGACCCTCGTCCGACGTCGCCCCCAGGGGGTGGCGTTTGAGGTCGGCGGCGATGGCGGGGTGCTGGCGCCAGAGGTAGAACCCCATCGCACTCGCCGCGATGGCATTGCCGACCGCGACGTTCCACCACGCCAGCGCGCCCAGGAGCGGCTGCGCCAGGATCGCCACCAGCACGTAGAACCCCACTTCGAAAAAACACCCCAGGACAACCACGAGAAACAGGGCGGGGGGGGTGTCCTCGGTCTGCAGCGCGAGCGCGGCCGCGATCGTGCCGAGTACGACGAACGCGCTCACGTGGATCATGGTGTAGCCGATGACGCGGGAGTACTCGATGACGACCTGCGAAGGATTGCTGGCTCCCCAGAAGACCGCGGAGCCGAGCATCGCCGGCGTGAAGAACGGCCGCCCGTTGATCAGATCGATCACGAAGAACCAGGCCGCCACCGCCCCAGCTCCAATGCACCCGGCCCAGAACCCTTCGCGGAGTACTCGTCCCACTCGCATGCACCGCTCCGTTCCTGGTCTCCGGCGCAAATATACCCCGGTGCCCCGCGGACGATAGATTAGCGCCCACATGTCTACCGCCTCTGACGCGGAGGATGCTCGGATGACGCGACCCTCTCCATTCTATGGGCTGTGCCTCACCATCGGCGCGCTCGTTTTCGGCGTCGCCGGGTTGTTCCACCCGATCCTCACGGGTGACGGCCCCATGCAGCTCGCGACGATCGCTCGAACACCCGGGTGGCGCGTAATTCACTGGACGTTGCTGCTGTCGTTGCCATTGATGCTCGCCGGGTTGGCGGGGATCTCGCTGCGCCACCAGGAGACCCCGGGCGCGGGGCCGGCGCGCGCCGGCGTGCTCATCGCGGGGTTCGGGTTCGCGGCGTGGATGCTCAACATCCTGTTCATGGCGGGCGCCGGCTGGCACCTCGCCGCCACGTATACGACGGCGGCGCCCGGCCTCGCCGCGACGCACGCCGTGTTCCTGTACGACATGATCCATCCGATGGGTCTCGCGGCCGAGCGATTGGCGACGTTCACGACGGGACTGGCGCTCTACCTGCTCGCCTGGGGGATCTGGAACGGCCGCGTCTACTGGCGCGGCTTTGCCTGGGGTGCGTTCGTCATCGGCGCGGCGTGCATGGTGATCGGCGTCGCGGTAGATGAGGCGTCGGTGGTGATCTACTACGGACAGGCGGGGGTTGTCGTCTGGATGGCGGCGATGGGAGTGGCGCTGCTGGTGGACGGGAGGGGACGGTAGGGGTGAAAGCAAAACGGCCGAGGCTCGTTGCCCCGGCCGTTCTTTCAACCCCTCCCGTCTCCTACCGTCCCCTACGACTCCTACCGTCTCCTCACCGAGCTCTCACTCGCACAATCCCCGTATCCCACCCGTCACTCGAGCGGCGCAACACCTCCACCGTGACGATGTCGCCCGGTTTCACGGACTGGAGCGCCGTGCGGAAGTCGGCGCGGGAGTGCGTGGACGTGCCGTTGATCTTGAGGATGAGGTCCGGCACCGTGTTGGTCGGTCCCTGATCGAACAGCTTGCGATACGAGGGCCCGTCCACGGAGACATCGGTGACGACCAGCGCCCCTCCCGATCGGGAGACGGCGCGCTGCAGGCTGATGTCCTGCGCCATGTCATCCTGGGTCAGCGCGGCCACGGCGATGCCGAGCCGGTTGCCGTCGGGGGTGCTGGCCGCGTCCCCGTTGCTCTTGGACGAGCCGCCGGTCGTCGCTACCTCGTCGGAGTCGTCGCCCGGCTGCGCGGTGAGGCGGACGTTGAAGGTCTTCCGCACACCGCCCTGGCGCAGCACGGTCACCGCGACCGGCTCGCCCGGCTTCTTGAAGCCGACGCGCTGCTGCAGCTGGGCCACGTAGTCCACCGGCTGGCCGTCCAGCTCCACGATCACGTCGCCCAGCTCGAGGCCGGCTCGTTGGGCAGGCGAGTCCTTCGTGAAGCTCTCAACCACCACCCCGTGGATGTCTTTCATGCCCACCGCTTCGGCGTCTTCCTGACTGGCGTTGTTGATGCCGATGCCCATCACCGCCCGCTGCACGTGGCCGGTGGCCACGAGCTGGTTCATCACGGTGCGGGCCAGGTTGATCGGAATGGCGAAGCCGTAGCCCGCGTAATAGCCGGTCTCACTGGCGATCGCGGAATTGATGCCGATCACCTCGCCGCGCACGTTGACCAGCGGGCCGCCGGAATTCCCCGGGTTGATCGCAGCGTCGGTCTGAATGAAGTCCTGGATCGAGTAACGCGACTGCTCGAGGCCGTTCAACAGGCGACCTTTGGCGCTGACGATGCCGGCGGTCACCGTGAACGTGAACGCCTCGCCGAGCGGGTTGCCGATCGCCAACGCCCACTCGCCGATCCGGGTCGAGTCGGAGTTGCCGAAGGCGACCGTCGGGAGGCTGGTAGCGTCGATCTTGATCAGCGCGACGTCGGTTTGCGGGTCGGTGCCGACGACGTGCGCCTCGAACTCGCGCTTGTCGAGCAGTCGGACCGTCACCTTGCTGGCGCCCGCCACCACGTGGTTGTTCGTGAGAATGAACCCGTCGCGTGACACGATGAAGCCCGAACCTGAGCCTTCCTGGATCTGAGGGCGCTGGTTCTTGAACTGCGGGAAGAAGTCCTCGAACCCCGGCGGGAGGCGCCGGTTGTCGACCGTCTGCCGCACCGTAGACCGGATAAAGACCACGGCGGGCTTCACGTGCTCGGCGACGGCGACGAACGCCTCTCCGAGCTGGGCGGCAGGTCCGGCGGCCGGAATGGGCGGCGGTGGCGCGGCCTGGAGTGCGATCGCCGGCTGGGCCGAGGTCTTCTTCGGCAAGTCGAGCGCCGAAGCGAACAGCAGGCCGAATACGAACGCCAGCCCGACCAGCCCGATGAACTTCATCCAGTCTTTTGTGCGTACCGACATCGTCTTGGTTCCTGGTGAAATGGGTTATTTCTTGCCTTTGTCGTCGTCCACGATCTCGTAATCGGCGTCGACGACATTCTCCTTCTTGCCCGCGTCGGCTCCCTGGGCCTCCCCTTCACCCGGCGCAGCTCCGGCGTCTCCCGGTGCTTCCGCTCCGCGGGCGGCGGCGTACAGTGAGGCGCCCGCCGCCGAGTAGGCCTGTTGCAGCTCGTCCAACGCCCGGCTGATGTCGTCGGGGTTTCCACTGCGCAGCGAGGCGCGTGCGCCCTCGACGGCCCCATCGAGCCGGGATTTCAACCCGGCATCCAGCCGATCCGCCCATTCCTTGGAGTTTTTCTCGACCTCATACACCATCGAGTCGAGCCGGTTGCGGCGCTCGATCTGATCGCGCCGCGACTTGTCATCCGAGGCGTGCGATTCCGCATCCTTGACCATCTTGTCGATGTCTTTGTCACTCAGCCCGGACGAGGCCTCGATCCGGATCTTCTGCTCCTTGCCCGTCGCCTTGTCCTTGGCTGAAACGTGCAGGATGCCGTTCGCGTCGATGTCGAACGTCACCTCGACCTGCGGCACCCCACGCGGAGCCGGCGGAATCCCGGTGAGCTGGAACTTGCCGATCGTCCGGTTGTCGAGTGCCATTTGCCGCTCGCCCTGCAGCACGTGGATCTCCACAGTCGTCTGCGAATCCTCGGCGGTGGAGAAGACCTCCGACTTCTTCGTCGGGATCGTCGTGTTGCGCGAGATGAGCACCGTCGTCACCCCGCCCAGCGTCTCGATGCCGAGCGAGAGCGGCGTGACGTCGAGCAACAGCACGTCCTTCACTTCACCGGCGAGCACCCCGCCCTGGATCGCCGCGCCAATCGCCACGACCTCGTCGGGGTTGACGCCCTTGTGGGGCTCCTTGCCGAAGAAGCTCTTGACGATCTCCTGGACCTTGGGCATGCGCGTCTGGCCGCCCACCAGGATCACTTCGTCGATCTGGCCCGGCTCGAGCCCCGCGTCCTTCAACGCCTGCTTCATGGGGGGGATCGAGCGCTGCACCAGATCGTCCACCAGCTGCTCGAGCTTCGCCCGCGTGAGCGACATGTTGAGGTGCTTCGGACCCGACTGGTCCGCCGTGATGAACGGCAGGTTGATCTCCGTCTGCATCACGGTCGACAGTTCCATCTTGGCCTTTTCGGCCGCTTCCTTCAACCGCTGCAGGGCCATCGGGTCCTTGGAGAGGTCGATCCCCTGGTCGCGCTTGAACTCATCCACCAACCATTGGATGATCCGCGCGTCGAAATCGTCGCCACCCAGGTGGGTGTCGCCGTTGGTGCTCTTGACCTCGAAGACGCCTTCGGCGAGCTCGAGGACGGAAATGTCATAGGTACCGCCGCCGAGGTCGTAGACGGCCACCTTCTCTTCCTTCTTTTTGTCGAGGCCGTACGCGAGCGCCGAGGCGGTGGGCTCGTTGATGATCCGCACCACGTCCAGGCCGGCGATCTTGCCGGCGTCCTTCGTCGCCTGTCGCTGCGAGTCGTTGAAATAGGCGGGGACCGTGATCACCGCCTTCTCCACCTTGTGGCCGAGGTAGTCTTCCGCGGTCTGCTTCATCTTCTGGAGGATCATCGCCGAGATCTCGGGCGGCGTGTAGCGCTTTCCCTGGATCTCCACCGAGGCGAGGTCGTTCTGTCCCGACACGACCTTGTACGGCACCCGCTTCATCTCCTCGCTGACCTCGCCGATACGGCGCCCCATGAATCGTTTGATCGAGAAAATCGTATTCTGGGGGTTCGTCACCGCCTGCCGCTTGGCCACCTGGCCGACGAGGCGCTCGCCGTCCTTGGTGAAGGCGACGACGGACGGCGTGGTACGGCCCCCCTCGGCGTTGGGGATGACGACGGGATCGCCACCTTCCATCACGGCGACGACGGAGTTCGTCGTGCCGAGGTCGATCCCGATGATTTTGTCAGCCATGTTCTACGGCTCCTTATCGTGGAGTTGATGCCTACACGAAACCGGACGTCGCAGGAGCAACGGGCGTGCCCAAAAAAGGTGCCAAAAAGGCAGTTTGCGCAACCTACATGTCGCTCATAGGATTAGCCAGTGATTCCCTACCGGGACGAGAACCCCACCACACTGACACCGATCGTCACCAGCGGCATCATTGTCCTCAACGTCCTCGCCTGGTTGTTCATCGAAGGGGCGGGGGCGGGTCGGGCGGTCGACGCCGCCGTCTGCCATTACGGTCTCATCCCCGGAGAAGTGCTGCAGCGTGTGGCGCCGGGCACGGGGGTGGCGCTCGCACCGGGAGTGTTCTGCAGGGTCGATCCCGGGCCGCAGTACTGGACGGTGTTGACGTCGATGTTCATGCACGGCGGCTGGATGCACCTGATCGGCAACATGGTGTTCTTCGCGGTGTTCGGCAACAATATCGAAGACGCAATGGGGCACTTCCGGTTCGCTGCCTTCTACCTCTTGTGCGGCGGCGCGGCGGCGGCGGCGCAGGTGCTGATCACCCCGACATCCACGATTCCCATGGTAGGGGCGTCAGGGGCGATCAGCGGCGTGCTGGGAGCCTATGTGCTGCTCTACCCGCGCGTACGCGTACACGCCCTCGTCTTCCTCGGGATCTACGTCACGACGATCACGTTACCGGCGTTCGTGATGCTGGGATACTGGATCGTCGTCCAGGTATTGAGCAGCCTCGCGTCGCTCGGCGCTCGGGCATCGGGAGGGACGGCGTACTTCGCGCACCTCGGAGGGTTCGCCGCGGGGCTCGTGCTGATCCGCTTGTTCGCCCGGCGGGAATACCTGGAACGACGGGATGTGCTACCGGGCGGATACCGGATCTAGCCCCGCGCCGCCTGCGCGACCTCCGCGTGGTGCTTGATGCTCTTCCCCTCCACCAGGAACACCACGTCCTCGGCGATGTTGGTCGCCAGATCGGCCACTCGCTCGAGGTTGCGGCTCACCAGGAACAGCTCCATCCCCGCGCTGATGATGTGCGGCGTCTCCATCATGTGCGTGAGCAGAATGCGGAACACCGAATCGTGCAGCTGGTCCACCTGGTCGTCGCGCGAGCAGACGGCGCGTCCCGCCTGCGCGTCGGCGCGCACGAAGGCGTCGAGTGCATCGGCGAGCATGCGCCGGGCCATGCGCGCCATCTCGATGATCTCGGGCTCCGGCACGATCGGGGCGCTCACGAGCAGCCGCTCCGCCGATTGCGCGATGTTGACGGCGTGATCCCCCACCCGCTCCAGGTCGTTCGCGATCTTGAGCGCCGACATGAGGAGGCGGAGATCCCGCGCCATCGGCTGCTGCGTCGCCAGCAGCTTCACGACCATGTCTTCGATCTCGAGCTCCACGGCGTCGATCTTGTGGTCGCCGGCGATGACCCCTGCCGCCTTGGACGCGTCGCGTTGCAGCAGCGCCTCGACGGCGGTGGCCAGGGCGGTCTGCGCCTCCGCGGACATCGCGAGCAGCGTGGACTTGAGCTCCGAGAGCTCGTCGTGGAAGTGGCGGTGCGCCAATTGAGGGGTCATCCGAACCGTCCTGTGATGTATGCCTCGGTGCGCTCGTCCGACGGCGTGGTGAACAGCTGTGCGGTGTTGCCGAACTCAACCAGGCGACCGAGGTAGAAGAAGCCGGTGAACTCCGAAACGCGTGACGCCTGCTGCATGTTGTGCGTGACGATCACGATCGTGTAGTCGCGCTTCAGCTCCTGGATCAACTCTTCGATCTTCTCCGTGGCGATCGGATCGAGCGCTGAGCACGGCTCGTCCATGAGCAGAATCTCGGGCTCGTTCGCCAGCGCCCGGGCGATGCAGAGCCGTTGCTGCTGGCCCCCCGAGAGCCCGGTGCCCGGGTCGTCGAGCCGGTCCTTGACCTCATCCCACAACGCGGCATGCCGCAGCGCCAGCTCGACCCGCTCCGCCATCTCGCGCTCCGCCGCGAAGCCGTTGATGCGCGGGCCGTAGGCGACGTTGTCGAACACCGACTTGGGGAAAGGGTTGGGGCGTTGAAACACCATCCCCACCCGTCGCCGCAGCTCCACGACGTCGGTGTCCGAGGAGTACAGCGAGACGCCGTCGAGCAGGATCTCGCCCGAGTGCCGCGTGTCGGCGATGATGTCGTTCATCCGGTTGAGCGACCGCAGGAACGTGCTCTTCCCGCACCCCGACGGTCCGATCAGGGCCGTCACGGCGCGGCGCGGGATCGTGAGCGTCAAGTCGGCGAGCGCCTGCCGCGCGCCGTACCAGAACGCGAAGTCCCGCACGTCGACGATGGGGAACGGGTTGGCCGTTTCGGGCGGAATGGTCAAGAGCGTGGTTCCACGGTGAACCGAGAGGCTGGGACGCCGACTCGGGACCGCCGGTTGAGACACCAGCGTCGAGTTGGTCATCCGAACCTCCCGGTGAGGTAGGCTTCCGTCTGCTCCTTGGCCGGCTTGGTGAACAGCTGGGTGGTACGGTCGATTTCGATCAGCTCGCCCATATAGAAGAAGGCGGTGTAGTCCGACACCCGCGCCGCCTGCTGCATGTTATGCGTCACGATCACGATCGTGTACTGCCGCTTCAGCTCGTGGCACAGCTCCTCGATGCGCTGCGTGCCGGCGGGGTCCAGCGAGGCGGTCGGCTCGTCGAGCAGCAGGACCTCGGGGCGCGGCGCCACGGCGCGCGCAATGCAGAGCCGCTGCTGCTGTCCCCCCGAGATCGCGACCGCGCTGGTGTGCAGCCGGTCTTTCACCTCATCCCACAGGGCGGCCTGCCGCAGCGCGCGCTCCACCGATTCCTCGATCTCCGCCTTCCGGTAGGCCCGATCGCCCACCCGCAGACCGGACGCCACGTTGTCGAAGATCGACATCGTGGGGAAGGGGGTGGGGCGCTGGAACACCATCCCGATGCGCCGGCGGACCGCCACCGGATCGACTCCGGCCGCGTAGATATCCGCGCCGTCGAGCAGTACCGACCCCGTCGACCAGCCGCCGTCCGATAGCTCGTGCATCCGGTTGAGACAGCGCAGGAACGTGCTCTTGCCGCACCCCGAGGGACCGATGATGGCCGTCACCGTATTCGTCGGGAAGAACAGCGAGGTCTCCTTCACGGCGATGTTGCGGCCGAACAGCGCGCTCAGGCGACGCGTCTCGATGCGGACCAGCGCGTTGTCGGGCCGTTTGGCTTCTTCTGGACGCTCCATCCGCCGGACTCCATGGGAGGACGGCTCGACCCGCGCCGGGGCTGGCTGGGACACTCGCGCATCGACGCCGGGGGCGTTGGCGAGCCGCGCCATCGGTCGCTCAGGACCCATAGCGTTGCCGCGTGGCCCAGCGCGCCGCCAGGGACAGGGTCAGGACGAGCGCCATCAGCACCAGTGCCGCCGCCCACGCGAGGCGGTGCCATTCCTCGAACGGTCCCGTGGCGTAGGTGAAGATCTGCAGCGAGAGGCTCTGCATCGGCTCCCGGATGGAAGTCGAGAAGTTCAGATTGCCGAGCGCCGTAAAGAGCAGCGGCGCCGTCTCTCCGGCGATGCGGGCCACCGCCACCAGCGCGCCGGTCACGATGCCGCCCATTGCCGTGCGGACCACGATCGTGAGCGACGTGCGCCAGCGGGGATAGCCCAGGGCAAGCGCCGCCTCACGCAGGGAATTGGGGACGAGCCGGACCATCTCTTCGGTGGTCCTAGCGAGCATCGGAATCATCAGGATCGCGAGCGCCGCCCCACCGGCGAGGGCCGAGAAGTGCCCGACCGGCTTTACGAGCCAGGTCCAGGCGAAGATGCCGACCACGATCGACGGCGTCCCGTTCAACACGTCGGCGATGAAGCGGACGCTCCACCCCAGCCGGCCGTTGCCGAATTCGGCGAGGAACAGCCCCGTCCCCACGCCGATCGGCATGCCGACGACGCAAGCGAGCGCCACGATGATGATGGTGCCGACGATCGCGTTGGACACTCCGCCGCCCGCTTCTCCGGCCGGGACGGGGCTCTTCACGAAGAAGTTCCAGTCGATCGAGCTGGCGCCCTTGTGGATCAGATCGCCGAAAATGAAGAGCAGCGGCGCCACGGCGAGCAGCGCGAGGGCGGCGACGAGACCGGTCATCACCGCGCTCCTCACGCGGCGGCGGACCGCGCGGGCGCTCACAGTGCCTTGCTCCCGACGGCGGCGCCCTTGGCGACTCGCCAGACGAGGATGCGCGCCAGCGCATTCACGGTGATGGTCACGAGGAACAACATCAGCCCGACCGCCACCAGAGCGGACAGGTACAGCGGCGTCGTGGCTTCGCTGAATTCGTTGGCGATCGCGGCGGCCATGGTATACGCCGGGGCGAGCAGCGATGCCCCGATGTCGTGCCGGTTGCCGATCAGCATCGTCACCGCCATCGTCTCGCCGAGCGCGCGCCCGAAGCCGAGCATGATGGCGCCGATGATTCCGGCCCGCCCGTAGGGGAGCACCGCGCTCCACACCGCCTCCCAGCGGGTGGCGCCGAGGCCGAGCGCCGCTTCCCGCTGGGTGGCGGGAACGGCCAGCAGCACTTCGCGGGACACGGCGGCGATGTACGGCACGATCATGATCGCCAGGATCACCCCGCCGGCGAGCATCGAGGGGCCGTAGAACACGCCCTGGAAGAACGGCGTCCAGCCGAGCGTCGCGCGCAGCGGCGGCACCACGATGCCCCGCAGCATCGGAACGAGGACGAAGATCCCCCACAGGCCGTACACCACGCTCGGCACCGCCGCGAGCAGCTCGACCAGAAAGCCGATCGGCTGCCGCAGCCATTTCGGGGCGAACTCGGTGAGGAAAATCGCTGTGCCAAGCGCCAGCGGCACCGCAATGAGGAGCGCGAGGAGCGACGAGACGATCGTGCCGAAGATCATCGGCGCCGCGCCGTACACTTCGGCGACGGGATCCCAGGTCGTGTTGGTAATGAACTTCACCCCGAACCGGCTGAGTGCCGGCCACCCGCCCACGAAGAGCTGTCCGCCGATCGCGAGCAGCAGGAAGGGGAGGACCAGCGCGAGCAGGGTGAGCAAGAACCGGTAGGCGGGGTCGCCGAAGTTGCGCGTGGCGCGCACGACCGGGGCCGCCGCCTGCACCGCGGCCCGGCCCGCATCCTTCGGCTGGGGTGGGGCTTCTGTCATGCCGGTGGTCACCTGCGCAAGCTATGCCTGCCCGGAGTCAGGTCGGTCACGACGGTGTAACGATCCGGTCACCCCGGGGAGACAAAAAAACCCCGCAGGGGAACGCCCTGCGGGGGTGAAGCCGGCAGCCGTTCGGAGGGTTAACGAGCTGCCGAAGCCGTCCACACTTTCTTGCCGCCCGCCTCGATCGAGGCGAGGCGATCGGCGATCCAGGGGCGCAGCGCCACGGGCAACGGAGCGTAGCCCAGCGGCGTGGCTTTGTCCTGGCCGACCGTCTCCGCCCACCATACGAACTTGATGAGGGCTTCGGTCTTCACCGGGTCGTCGTTCGTCTTGCGCAGCAGGAGGTACGTCATGCTCGCGATGGGATACGCATCCGCCGCCGCGGCGTCGGTGATCGACACGCGGAAGTCGGTAGTCGGCCCCATCGAGGCCATGGAAGCGGCGAGCGCCGACGTCGTCGCCGCGAGCGTCGGGGTGACGAAGTTGCCGGCATGGTTCTGCAGCTGTCCGAACGGCAGCTTGTTGGAGTTGGCGTACGCCAGCTCGACGTAGCCGACGGCGCCGGGGGTCTGGTTCACCGTGGCGGCGACCCCTTCATTGCCCTTGCCGCCGAGCCCGACCGGCCAGTTCACCGACGTCCCCTTGCCGACTTTGTCCTTCCAGTCGGGGCTGATCTTGGAGAGGTAGTCGGTGAAGATGTACGACGTGCCGGAGCCGTCGGAGCGGTGCACGACCAGGATGTCCTGGTCGGGGAGACGCAGCCCGGGGTTCACCGCCGCGATGCGCGCATCGCTCCACTTCGTGAGCCTGCCGAGGAAGATGTCGGCGATCAGCGCCGGCGTGAACCGCAGCTGCCGCGTGACGCCGGGCAGATTGTACGTGATCACGACCGCGCCCAGCACGGTGGGGATGTGCAGCACGTTCCCCTGGATGGCCGCGATTGCGGAATCGGTCATCGGGGCGTCCGACGCCCCGAAGTCGACGGTCTTGTCCGAGAACTGCCGGATGCCGCCGCCCGAGCCGATCGACTGGTAATTCAGCTGGACCCCTGGATTCGCCTGATTGTAGGTCAGAATCCAGTTCTGGTAGATGATGTTCGGGAACGTGGCGCCGGCGCCGGTGAGCTTCACCTGGGCGGCCAGACTGGCGGCGCTCACTCCGAGCACCGCCGCCACGCCGAGTAGGGTTCTGCGCATCATGATGTCCTCGTGTCCGATCAGAAGGTGAACTGGATCTGGAACAGCGCCGACGCCCGGGACGCTTCGGCTGCCGGCGAGGGCGCGGCGTTCTTGTACGACAGCCAATCGACGTCGCCCAACAGCCGGAGGTTCGGGCTGAGCTGGTACGACAGACCCGCGATGTAGCGCGTGCTGGAGAAGCCCGGCGTGGTCGAGACGCCGTTCTTGTTCGGCTTGGTGAAGTCGACGCGGGCGATGACCGCCGCCTTCGAGCTGGGGAAGTGGAACACGCCGAAGCCGCTCGCCACCTGCCCGTCGAGCAGCGGCCCTGCCGCCACGGAGTCCTTGGTGATCGCGTACTCGCCGGCGAGCGTGAAGGTCTTGGAGCGATACGACAGCATGCCGAGGTAGCGCTGACGCTTGCCGCCGCCCGTCGGCTTGCCGTACTGCGCGTAGCCCGTCAACCGCAAACCCCCGACGCGGGTCGAGTCGTTCGTGTCGAGCAGGCGCACCGATACGCGGCCCTCGACGTCCTTCCGCTGGTCGCCCGGGCCGCCGCTGTACCCTTCGCCGTTCACGAACGTCACCTGCATGTTGACCTTGTCCGGCCCCCACTTGCCATCGACGCCGGCGCCGATGTCAGAGGACGTGAGGTAGCCGGCGCGCTCCATCGCCATCTGCCCCTGCATCCGGTAGTCCCACAGCGCCTCTTCCCAGTCGAGCCAGGGGGTGTGGATCATGCCGAGCTTGAACGTCAACGCGCTGCCGGCCGGCTGGTAGGTCGCGTAGGCGTACTTCAACCGGTAGCGCAGCGAGTTGTCGCCGGCCGGGCGATTGACATCGGCCGTCACGCGCACACCGACGCCGCCGGCGAACTTGCCGATCAGGTTGATGTAGGCGCGCGTGATGTCGAAGGCGTTGTTGTGGTTTGCGGTGTCCTTGAGCAGATAGCCGTACTGGGCGTACCCGACGCCCGATACGGTGACCTGGGTCTGGTTCTGTGCCGCCGCCATACGGGGCAGAAGCAGCGCAGCGCCGATCGCGACGCCACGGAGACTCACCGACAGTGAGCGATGCACGGTAGTAACTCCTCAAAGAAGGTGAACTGCGGGCGTATCCACGCCGCCCGGACGGCCCCTAGCGGGCACCAACAACCTCGGTCGATGCTATCACGGGGGCCTGTCGGGCAAGTCACAATCCCGTAACAACGCAGATAGCGGAGCTTTCCGAGCCTCCGCTACCTGGCACCCGAACGCCGACCGTGCGGCGGCGAACGGATGAAAAGGGGCGGAGCGGGCGCACGGTTCCCAGTCCCGAGAACCTCGCGCCGGGCCATCACACGTCGCTGTCCTTCGGGTCACGGTTGCGTAACGGCAGGACGCGCCGGCGCGCTAATAGCCGCGGCTCGGCGATCTGTCGCTGAGAGCGACACGATAGCCCCGTCACCATTGGTGACAGCAGCCGAGCCGCGAGTTCACTCGCGGCTGAACGGCAGGACGCCGGGGATGCCGGCGCGTGAGTACGACGCGAGGCGCAACGAGGAACGACGAGCTGCGACTACAGCAGCGCGGCGGCGGCGAGCGCCCCGCCGAGTCCGAGGATCATCCCGGCCAGGACATCGCTCGCGTGATGCACGCGCAGCGCGACGCGTGAGTAACCCACCAGCGCGGCCAGCGGCAGCACGACGGACGCGCTCCACGGATGCGCGATCGCAGCGGTCGTGGCGACCGCCGTTGCCGCGGCGGCGTGGCCCGAGGGAAACGAGAACTCGTCGGGCAGCGGTACGAGGGCGAGCGGCCGGCCGAACGCGTCGCTGGGGCGCGGCCGGGCGACCACGCGCTTGAGGAGCTGCACCGGGAGGTGCGACAGCAGATTGGCGAGCAGCATCGCCGCGCCGAGCCGCGCCTGGCCGGCCGCCAGCACCACCACTCCGATGCCGATCGTCGTCGACGCATCACCGAGGCGGGTGATTCGCCGCATCACGACGCGGTCTCCTGCGGCACGAGCTCCGGCGCGAACGCCTCGAGCAGCGGGCGTCCTTCGTAGCAATCGGGGATCGGCGCCCCGAACCACCACAGCACCGTCGCCGACAGATCGAGGATCGAGATCGGCCCTTCGAGTCGATGCTCGCGCGCCACCCCGGGCCCCGCGATCACGAGCGGGATGTGCTCGTTGACGGGATGAGGGTGATGGTGCTCGGTCGCGAGCACACCGCCGCCGCCATGATCCGCGACGACAATCAGCAGCGTGTCCTCCACGTGCTTCGACAGCACACCCACGCCCGCGTCCACCTCGGCGGCCGCGGTGAGGTAGCGGTCCGACATCCACCCGGCCTCGTGTCCCACCCTATCACAGTCGGGGAGGTAGACGAACAGGAGACTGGAGCCGTCCTCTCCCGTCAGCCAGTCGGCCGCGGCGGCCGTGTCGCGCGCCCGGCGTCCGGCCGGGAGCAGCCGGCGCACGCCCGCGGCAGCGGCGAGCGCCCAGGCCACGGGGAGCGAGGTGAGGGGCAGCTCCGCCGTGACGACGTCGGCCGGAACGCCGTGCCGCCCGAGCTCCCGCGCCACCGGGCGCAGGCGCCCGATGCGCGGCAGGAAATCGAGGCCCGGCTGGATCAGACGGTGCGTGTCCGGCGCGACCCCGGTCGCCAACGACGCGAGCGCCGCAACAGTCGCGCTCGGCCGGACGGTGCGGGCGGCGGCGGCGCTGGTGTAAGCGGCTGCGAGGGCGTGGAGCGACGGCATGAGTGTCGGCGTGATCGCATCGGGCCGGAGCCCGTCGGTCAGGGCGAGAATCAGTCGGCGCATGGAATCACGCGGTGGGATGTGCCCCATGCGTCCGTCCCAGCCGGTGGGCGAGCCACGCGACGAAGGGGACACCGAGGACGACATAGGCGACGAGTGACAGCCAGATCAGCATCGGGTCAACGCTCCTTCCGTTTCGAGTGAAGCGACGTAGGGCGACGACCGCGGATCGGCCACGCCGCCCAGCAACGCGCCGTACAGGCGCAACAACTCCAGGTCTTCGGCCTTCACGTCCCGCCCCTCGGCGGTCTGCCGGGCGCCTTTGCCCAGCGCGTGCCGCCGGGTGGCGTCTCCTACCAGGGCGATGATTGCCTGGCTGAAACCGCGGGCATCGTCGGGCCGCACGAGGATGCCGTTCACGTCGGAGAGCACGCTCTCGCGCAGGCCGCCCGCATCCGCGGCGATCACGGGGATGCCGGAGGCCATCGCCTCGAGGGCCACCAGGCCGCAGGTCTCCGTGCGCGAGGGGAGAACGCACAAGTCGGCCGACGCGTAGAGCGATGCGAGGCTCTCCCGGTCGACGAACCCGAGCTGCCGGGTGAAGGGGATGTTGGTGGCGATGTATTGCTTTTCGGGACCGTCGCCCGCGATGGCGAACACCGCTCTGGGCCCAAGAAAGCGATGGGCCCGCGTCCAGGCTTCGACCAGCACGCGCAGGTTTTTCTCCGCGGCGAGCCGCCCCACGTGCAGCACGATCACCGTATCGTCCCCGCCGCCGAGCCAGCGCCGCCACCCGGACTCCCGCTTGGACGGGTGGAAGTGCGCGGTGTCGACGCCGCGTCCCCAGACCACGGCGTTGCGCAATCCGCGGCGCACCAGCTCATCCCGGACCGCGACTCCCGGCGTGTGGATCTGGCGGGCGGGACCGTGGAAGCGGACCAACCAGCGCCACACCAGCGGAGCGAGGAACGGGAAGCCGTAGTCCCGAGTGTACTGCGGGAAGTCGGTGTGATAGGAGGTCACGAAGGGGAGATTGCGGCGTAGCGCATAGCGCCGGGCCGCGACGCCGATCGGACCTTCGGTGGCGGCGTGAACGAGATCGGGAGCGAACCGGTCGAGAAAGCGCGCGACTTGACGATCGAGGGGGAAGCTCAAACGAATACTGGGGTAGGGCGGGAACGGCAGCGAAAACACACGCAACTCATCGTCGCGGCCGCCACCTCCTCCGTCGTCCGACCCCCGCGGATAGCGCGGCGCGACCACCGCCACGGCGTGCCCGGCGGCCCGCAGCACTTGCGCGATGCGGTGCACGACGGTCGTCACCCCGTTCACCTGTGGGGTGTAGGTATCGGACGTGAGAGCGATTCGCATGTCGAATACTATATCGACGTGCGGTGTCAAGCTGTTGCGACGGTTGCGTTACGGCTCGGTAACGGGGCTTCGGGACGGGAAAACGAGGCGGATCGTCGTCCCCCGGCTGAGGGCGCTTTCAGCGGCGACCTTGCCGCCATGCGCTTCGACCAGGTGCTTGACGATCGCGAGGCCGAGTCCGGTTCCCCCCTGCTCGCGGGAACGGGCGGTGTCGACGCGGTAAAACCGCTCGAAGATGCGGGGCAGGTGCTCGGCTGGGATCCCGCTGCCGTTGTCGGCGACGGCGACCGACACCGTGCCGTGGTTTCCCGGCGCCGGCTCGACCGTCACGGCGACCCGGCCACCGCGCGGCATATGCCGCAGCGCGTTGTCGTAGAGGTTGGTGAGTATCTGGCGCAGGGCATCGGGATCGGCCACGAGCCGCTCGACGCCGGCCGCGACCGAGACTTTGAATTCGACGTTCGCATTGCGTGCCCGCTCGGCGAACGGCGCCCAGGCGTCTCGCGCCGCCGTCACGACGTCGAGCGGCACCGGGTGGGGCCGCCAGCCGCCCGACTCGATGCGCGACAGGTCGAGTAGATCCTCCACGAGCCGCTGCATGCGGTGGGCATGGGCCAGGATCGTCGCTGCGAACTTCTCCGTTTGGGACGAAGGGTCCGCTTCGGCGACGAGCGTCTCAGCGTAGCCGGTGATCGCCGTGAGTGGCGTCTTCAGCTCGTGCGACACATTGGCGACGAAGTCGCGCCGCACCGTCTCGAGATGGCGCAGCTCGGAGATGTCGCGCAGCACGAGCAGCGTGCCGCCGCCGGGAAGCGGACTGCCGGTGACCACCACCGAGCGATCGGCGAGGCGCAGCTCCCGCTGGCCGACGTCGCGTCCGAGAAGCACGTCATCCACGAGGGTGCGAGCCTCCTTCTCGTGAAACAGCTCGGCGAGGGGCGGCGGCGGGTTGACGGGGTCGAGGCGCAGCAGCCGGCGCGCGGCGGCGTTACAGGTGAGAATCGCGCCCCGCGCGTCCGTCGCGATGATGCCGTCGGTCATCGCCTCGACGAGGGTGGCGCTCTCTTCGCGCTGGGCCCGCAGGTCGCTGAAGCGCGCCACCAACTGGCCGTGCATTGCATGCAGGGCGCGCGCGTGCTGGGCGATCTCGGGAACGCGGGAATCCGGGAACTGCGGCGTCCGTTCTTCGGCGATCGCCTGGGCGGCGGCGGTCAGTTGGACCAGTGGACGAGCGAAGTGCCGGCTCCCCACCCACGCGAGAAGCGCCGCGAAGCCGATGGCGACCACCCCGGCCAAGGCGACCGCCCACTCGACCGCCTGGATCTGGGCGTCGACGGTGGCCAGCGTGGTCGAGACGCGCACGATCATGATGCCAGGCGGGCCGGCATGGAGGGCCACGTACATCCGGTTCAGGTCGGTGGAGACGCTGTAGCGGGTGGAGCGACCGACGCCGCTCTTCAAGGCCTGGAGCACCTCGGGGCGCGTGGCGTGGTTTTCGAGGTCGGGCAGCGCGTCGGCCGGGAATTCGGTGTCGCCCCTCACCCGACCGGTCGGGTCGATCAGCGTCACCCGGTGGCCAATCAACCGTCCGAGCGAAATCGCGATCGTCGGCCAGGCGAGGCTATCGGGCGGGACGAGGCGGGCCACGAGCCGCGCCTCGCGCTCGAGCGACGCTCCGGTCTCACGCTCCAGCTCGTGGCGCAGAATCCGGTCGGCCGCGAGGATGAGCCCGAGGACCGTCGCCGCGACCAGCAGGCTGGTGGAGAGGAAAACCCGGGTGGCGAGACGCACTCAGCGCAGGCGGTCGCGCGCCGGCGGCACTCGGAAGCGGTAGCCGACGCCGCGCACCGTCTCGACGCAATCGCCCGCGGGGCCGAGCTTCGTGCGCAGGCGCTGCACGTGCATGTCCACGGTGCGCGTCTGGATGTCGGGCTGGGCCTGCCACACCGTCTGCAGTAGATCGGTGCGGGACTGCACGCGGCCCACCCGCTCCATCAGGAGACGCAGCAGCTTGAACTCCGTCGCGGTCAACTCGATCTCGACATCCTCGACGGTCACCCGGTGCGCGCCGGGATCGAGCCGGACCCCGCCCGCCGCCAGCACGCCGCCCGCGGCGACGGGCGCCGCGGCGAGCCGCCGCAGCACCGCGCCGACCCGCAGCACGAGTTCCTGGGGCGAGAACGGCTTGGCCAGGTAATCGTCGGCGCCGAGCGACAGTCCGGCGATTCGGTCCTGCTCTTCTTTGCGCGCGGTCAACAGAATGACGCCGACCTGCCGCGTTTCTTCGGCGCGGCGCAGGTCGCCCAGGACGTCGAGTCCCGAGCGGCCGGGGAGCATCAGGTCGAGCACCACGAGATCGGGCCGCTCCGCCCGGGCACGGGAGAGCGCTTCGGCGCCGTCGGCGGCGGTGGTGACGCGATAGCCCGCCTTGGCGAGGTGATAGGCGACGAGCCCGGCGATGTCGGGCTCGTCGTCGACGACGAGGATGCGCTGCGCTGGCTCAGCCGGCATGGACGGAGGCGAGCGGTGCGGCGTCCGCGGTGCCGCGATCGCGCTCGCGGGCGGCAGCGCGCTCGGCGCGGAACGCCGGGTCGGTGCGCAGGGCGTCGAGCACCGCGCGGATCATCCGGCCCGTGGCCCCGGAGGGCAACGTCAGACGGTAGATCACCCGCGACGCGACGCGGCGCGAGTCGACCACCCCGAGGTCGCGCAATACCCGCAGTTGCCGGGAAACGGTCGGTTGTGGGAGGTGCAGCACGTCCTGCAGGTCGGAAACGTAGAGCGGGGCGCCGGCGAGGACGCTGAGCACACGCAACCGCGTCGGCTCGGCGAGCGTAGCGAGGTAATCGGCCGGTGACACGGGCAGATAAGGTAGCGCGGAGCCCTTCCGCTTGGCAATTTTCCCTCGATCATGCATCTCCTGCTCGCCCTCGCCCTCGCCGTTCAGCACCCTGCCGCTCCCGATACTGCGCATCTCGTTCTGGTCGCCACGACCGACGTGCATGGCCGCGCGCTCGGGTGGGACTACGTGCGCGACCGCGCCGCGCCGGGCGGCCTGTCACGCGCCGCGTCCATTCTGGCGACGCTGCGGGGGCAGTATCCGGGCCAGGTGATCGTCGTCGACGCGGGGGATCTGCTCGAGGGCAACCTCTTCGCCGATTACTTCGGCCGCATCGAGCGGCGCCACCCCGATCCGCTGGTCGACGCCGTGGGATCCTTGCAGTACGACGCGGCGACGCCGGGGAACCACGACTTCGATTTCGGCACTGACGTCCTGTTCGGCGCCGCAGCCGATGCCTCCTACCGCATCATCAGTGCCAACATCGTCACCGGTCCGCGCGACTCGCTCGTGTTTCCGCAGACCGTCGTAGTGCAGCGCGGCGGGGTGCGGGTCGGGATCACCGGCTTCACGACGCCGGGTGTGATGCTGTGGGATGGCCACCAGCTGGGCGGGCGCATCCGCGTGCGCCGCATCGCCGACGCCGCTCCGGGCGCGATGGCCGCGCTCGATCGGGCGGGCGTGGACGTGAAGGTCGTCCTGATCCACAGCGGGCTGGGCGGCCGGTCGTCGTACGACACCACCGGCATCGGTCCGGAGAACGACGCGGCGGCGCTCGCCGCGCTGCCCTCGAAGCCGGACCTCGTCGTCGTGGGCCACACGCACCGCGAAGTGCGCGACTCGGTCGTGAACGGCGTGCACTTCGTCCAGCCGAAGAACTGGGCGTTGAGTCTCTCCGTCGTGCACATTCGGCTGTCCCGGGAGTCCTCCACGGGACGGTGGCATGTCACCGAGGTTCGGGGCGATCTGATTCCACTCGCCACCGTCCCCGAGCTGCCGGGCTTCGTGCAGCGATTCGCCGATGCGCAGCAACGCGTGCGTGCGTGGGCCGACGAGGCGCTCGGGACCGCCGGGCCGGGATACGATGCCCGCTACGGTCGCGTGCAGAGCACGCCGCTCGTCGATTTCATCAACGACGTGCAGCGCCGCCATGCGGGGGCGCAGCTCTCCGCCACCCCCGACTTCGACATCGGCGCGGGCTTGCCGGACGGCGCCGTGCACCGCCGCGACGTTTCGGGGATCTATCCCTACACGAACAGCCTCGTCGCACTGCGGATCTCAGGAGCGCAGCTCAAGGATTTCCTCGAGCACTCGAGCGCCTACTACCGGACGATCCCCACGGCCGGCTCGGTCATCGATCCGGCGGTGCAGGGTTACAACTTCGACGCCGTCCGCGGTGCGACGTATCGCATCGATCTGTCCCGGCCGGTGGGGCAGCGCATCGTCGCGCTCGCGGTGCGCGGGCGCCCGGTGGCCCCGGCCGATAGCTTCACCTTCGCCACCTCGAGCTACCGGGCGGCGGGCGGCGGCAGTTACGACATGCTGCGCGGCGCGCGCGTCGTGTACGATCGCGGCGAGAACATCTTCGATCTCATCACCCAGGACATCCGGGCGGCCGGGACGGTGCAGGGGATCGCCATGGCCCCCGAGTGGTCGATTGTCCCGCCGGGCGATTCGCTCGCGCGGGCCGCGTTCGCGCCGCCACCGCCGCCGCTGCCCCAAACCGACAGCACGTTGCTCCGCGTTCTCGCGATCACGGACCTTCACGGTGCGCTGCAGCCGCACGTCTGGCCCTGGTCGGCGGGACGGCAGGTTGGCGGCGCCGCGGCGCTGAAGCCATGGCTCGACTCCCTGGCGCGGGAATGCGGCTGCGCGACCGTGCGCGTCGACGGCGGAGACGAGATGCAGGGGACGCCGCTGTCGAATTTTGCGTTCGGCCGGCCGGTGATCGCGGCCCTCAACGCGTTCGCGCTCGACGCGGCCGCGATCGGCAACCACGAGTTCGACTGGACGGTGGACACCTTGCGCGCCCGCGAGCATGAAGCGCGTTACCCCTTCCTCTCGGCGAACCTGACGGATTCGGCGGGGCGGGTCCCGGACTTCGTGGAACCGTGGGTGCAGGTCAGCCACGGCGGCGCGCGGGTGGCGATCATCGGCCTCACGACGCGCACCACGCCGGAGACGACGCGGCCGCAGAACGTCGCCGGCCTCCGGTTCGACGACCTGGCCGGCGCGGTGCGCCGGGTTCTGCCGGCGGCGAGGGATTCAGCCGACTTCGTGATCGTCGTCGCCCACGCCGGCGAGGTCTGCGACTCGGCGGGCTGCACGGGAGAGATCTTCGCGCTCGCGGGCGCGCTCGATTCCGGCGCCGTGGACCTCATCGTGGCTGGACACACGCATCAGCGCGTCGACACGGTGATCCACGGGATCCCGATCGTCGAGGCGGCGAGCTCGGGCCGGGCGATCGCGGTGGTCGATTTCATCCGTCAGGCCGGCAACCGCGGGCGCGCCGTCCGGGCCCGGCTCGAGACCCCGTGGGCCGACGCGGTGACTCCAGACAGGGATCTCGCCGCCGCGATCGCACACCAGCAGCTGGCGCTCGACAGCATCACCGGCCGCCTCGTCGCGACGCTGCGCACGCCGCTGCGCCGTCTGGGGAACGAGTATGCGCTCGGCCGTCTCGTGGCGGACGCGTACCGCAACATCGGCAAGGCCGACTTCGGGTTGATCAACGACGGCGGGATCCGCGCCGATCTCGCGGCAGGCCCGGCGAGCTACGGCGCGCTCTTCGAGGTCCTGCCGTTTCAGAACCGGCTCATCCGGCTCACGCTCCCGGTGGCGACGCTGCGCGACGCGCTGGAGCACGCGCTCACCGACGGAACGCCGCAGGTGCACGTGTCCGGGCTCGACGTGTGGTACGATCCCGCGCGCCCGCGCGGCCGTCGCATCACGCGCATCCGCCTGACGAACGGGAAGGGGCTGGATGGGCACCGCACGTACACGATCGCCGTACCGGATTTCGTCGCCGACGGAGGGGATGGATTCTCGATGCTGCAGCCGTTGCAGCGGGCCGATGCCGGGATGGTGGACCTGGACGCACTGATTGCGTATCTGCGCGTCGTGCCGCAGCCGGTGTCGCCCCCCGTCGACAATCGCTTTCACCCGAAGGGCCGGTGATGGCCGAACCGCTCCGGATCTTCGTCAACGAGCGACCGGTCGACGTGGCGCGCGGCGCCACCGTGCGTGACGCCGTCGCCGCGCTCGACCGGGCGCTGGCGGACCTCGTGTCGGACGACGCCGCGTATGTCACCGACGCCGTCGGACGAACGCTCGACGCCGGTGATCCGGTGCGCGAAGCGGGCGCCGTCTTCCGCGTCGTGGTCACCGCGCGCCGTGGCCCAGCCGGACGGCTGTCGAAGGAGGCGCTCCGCGCCTGGCCGAAGGCGGAGCTACACGTGCACCTCGACGGCTGCCTGCGGCCGCAGACGATGCTCGAGCTCGGGCGCGCACAGGGGGTCTGGCTCCCCGCCGAGACGCCCGACGAGCTGGCGCGCGTGCTGATGGTGACCGGCGCCCAGAGTCTCGAGGAGTACCTCGAGAAGTACGCGATCACACTGTCGGTCATGCAGACACCGCAGGCGCTCGAGCGCGTCGCCTACGAGTTTCTCGTCGACGCGGCCGCGGAGAACGTGCGCTACGTCGAGGTGCGCTATTCGCCGCTGCTGCATCGGCCGGCACTGACGCTGAGCCAGGCGATCGAGGCGCCGCTCGCGGGACTGCGGCGCGCCGGCGCCGAGACCGGAGCCCGCTTCGGTCTGATCGTCTGCGGAATCCGCACGCTCCCGCCCGAGAGCTCGCTCGAGCTGGCGCGGGCCGCTGCCGACTACCGCTCCGACGGCGTCGTGGCGTTCGATCTTGCCGGCCCCGAGCGGGGCCACCCTGCTCACGAGCACCGCGCCGCGTTCGAGTATGCGGCAGGGCACGGGATGGCATGCACCTGCCACGCGGGAGAGGGCGACGGGCCCGGCTCGATCGCCGATGCGCTGCACACCTGCGGCGCGCAGCGCATCGGCCACGGCACGCGGCTCGGCGAAGACCCCGCGCTGCTCGAAGAGGTCGTGACGCGGAAGATCCCGCTCGAGATGTGCCTCACGAGCAACGTGCACACCCACACCGTCGGGGCGATCGCGCAGCATCCGTTCCGGCGCTACCTCGAGCAGGGCGTCGTCGTCACGCTCAACACCGACGGCCGCCTCGTGGACGGCATCACCCTCACCGACGAGTACTTTACGGCCCATGCCGTGCTGGGACTGAACAAGGAGGAGCTGGCTCGCGTGATCCTCAACACCTGCGAAAGCGCCTTCCTGCCGGACTTCGAGCGCGTCGCCCTCGTGGCGCGCGTGCAGAGCGAGCTGGAGAAGCTCACATGAGCGCCGCCGATCCGCGGGCCCCTGCGATCGAAGCAGCGGCGGAGGCGGTGCGCACCCGCATCGGCGCCGCCGCGCCGCGCGTCGCGATCGTGCTCGGGTCCGGTCTCGGTCAGCTCGCCGACGCCGTCACGCAGCCGGTGCGGATCGGGTACGCCGACATTCCCGGATTCCCGAAGCCCGGCGTCGCGGGCCACAAGGGAGAGCTCGTCGCGGGCTCGCTCGAGGGTGTGCCGGTGCTGGTGCAGAGCGGCCGGTTCCACCTGTACGAAGGGCACCCGATCGAGACCACCGCGCTGCCGGTCCGCGTATTCGCCCGGCTGGGCATCCGGACGCTCGTGGTGACGAACGCCGCGGGTGGCATCCGGTCGACGTTCCGTCCCGGCACCCTGATGCTGATCTCCGACCACGTGAATCTCATGTTCCGCAACCCGCTCATCGGGCCGGTGCTCGAGGGGGAAGAGCGCTTCCCCGACATGAGCGATCCGTACGACCGGGAGCTGCGACAGCTGGCGCGCGAGGTGGCGCGCGACGCCCGCATCGACCTCGACGAGGGAGTGTACGTCGGGTTACTCGGTCCTTCCTACGAAACGCCGGCGGAAATCCGGATGCTGCAGCGCTTCGGGGTGGACGCCGTTGGGATGTCCACGGTGCCGGAAGTGATCGTGGCGCGCGCGCGGGGGCTCAGGTGCCTGGGTTTCTCGACGATCACGAATCTGGCGGCTGGCATCTCGCCCACGATGCTGTCCCACCAGGAAGTGCTGGAGGTCGGCCGCCAGGTCGGGGATGCCTTGGGGTCGATCGTGAAGGGGGTCGTGGCTCGGCTGTAACAGTGCTGTCACGGGGAAGGTCGGCAGTTCCCAGCGCAGCTATCTTTGTAATCCCATGACTGACGCTATCGTTGCGTCCCGCCTCACCCGTCTCGCCGCGATCGACATCGGCACGAACTCCATCCGTTGCGTCGTCGCCGAGGTGGAGCCCACTGGGTCGTACCGTGTGCTGGATGAAGAACGGGAGATGACCCGCCTCGGGCACGACCTGTTCAAGCGCGGGCGACTCGCCGTCGAGCCGATGGAGCGCTCCTACGCGGCGCTGACGAAAATGAAGGCGATCGCGGATGGATTCCAAGTCGACGAGCTGCGCGCCGTCGCGACGAGCGCGGTGCGAGAAGCGTCGAACGGCCGGGCATTCTGCCGCGAGGTGCGCCGGCGCTGCGGTCTCGCGATCGAGGTGATCTCCCCCGATGAGGAGGCGCAGCTCGCGCTGCTCTCCGCATTACGCGCCTTCGATCTCGTCGGCCGCTCGGTGGGCATCGTCGATATCGGCGGCGGCAGCGTGGAAGTCGTGCTGGCCGCGGGCGCTGTCGTCGATCAAGTCTACACGCTGCCGCTCGGCGCCGTTCGGCTCACCGAGGCGTACGGCGGAGCGGAGCCGCTCCGGCGCCGCCGGTGGAAACGGCTGCGGCGCGCGATCGACCGCGTGCTGGACGAGCGCATCGGCGAACCGCCGTTCAACCCCGAAGTGATCATCGGCTCGGGCGGCACGTTCACCAATCTCGCCGGGTTGATCAAGACGGAGCGCGAGGGGTCAGAGAAGAAGACCGAGAAGAACCTGCAGGGGTACACGATGCGGCGCGCCGAGGTGGTGCACCTGCTGCACCGGCTGCGCGTCACGCCGCTCGAGCTGCGCCGCGCGATGCCGGGGCTCAACCCGCTCCGGGCCGACATCATCGTCGCGGGCGCGGCGGTCGTGGCGCGCGTCGCCCGTCGACTCGGCGCACAGCAGATCGTAGTGAATCCCGGCGGGCTGCGCAGCGGCCTCCTGCTGTCGATGATCGCCGAGCGACAGGCCGCCTCGGGCGACGAGCGGGTGCGCAGCACGGACCGGCTCGAATCGGTGCGTGCCTTCGCGCGCAAGTGCCACTCCGGTGAGCGGCACTGCGAACACGTCGCGCTGCTCGCCGGACAGCTGTTCGACGGTCTGCGCGGGCCGCACAGCCTGCCGGTCGAAGGGCGCGACATTCTCGTCGCCGCGGCGCTGCTGCACGACGTCGGGTATCTCATCAATCACGCAAAGCATCACAAGCATGCCTACCACCTGATCCAGAACGCGGAGCTCCAGGGGTGGACGGCGCGTGAAGTCGAGCTGATCGCCAACGTGGCGCGCTACCACCGCAAAGCCGCGCCGAAGCAACGGCACGGGAACTTCCGCCGCTTGGAGCGCGCCGACCGGCGCCAGGTACGCCGCCTTGCTGCGATTCTGCGCGTCGCCGATGGTCTCGACCGTACGCATACGCAGCGCATCACGGCAGTAGGCGTGGAGCCGGGACGCGGGGCGGTGCGGCTCATCCTCGCGGCCGAGACCGATCCGCAGGTCGAGCGCTGGGACGCCGACCGCAAGGCGGGGCTGTTCGCGAAGGTGTTCGACGGCGTGCCGGCGTTCGTGTGGGCGCGCGGCGGTGTGGTGCAGCGGCGGCGCGCGAAGGCGGCGCGCGCACACCGGTCGCCGCGGCTGCGCATCGCGGCGGGTTGAGCGTATGGCCCAGGCCTACACCCCGGCGTTCCCGCCCGACCACTACCTGAACCGCGAGCTCTCGTGGCTCGAGTTCAACGCGCGGGTGCTCGAGGAAGCGGGCGACACGACCAACCCGCTGCTCGAACGGCTCAAGTTCCTCGCCATCTTCAGCTCGAACCTCGACGAATTCTACGAGGTCCGCGTCGCCGGGCTGCAGCAGCAGTTCTACGCCGGGATCGAGCCGCAGGACTACGCCGCCGACGGCATGGATCCGGCACACCAGCTCACCGCCATCGACAAGCGCGTGCGGGAGCTCCAGGCGGAGCAGGACCGGCTGCTGAACGAAGACGTCATGCCGGCGCTGGCGGCGAACGGGGTGGAATGGGTGCGCTACGGTCAGCTGACGGAGAGCGAGCGGCTGCACATCGAGTCGCTGTTCCGGTCGGAGATCGCTCCCGTCCTCACGCCCCTGGCGATCGACCCGGGCCATCCGTTCCCGTTCGTGCACACCAAGAGCCTGAACGTCGCCCTGCTGGTGGAAAGCGCCGGGTCGGGGCAACAGCTGTTCGCTGTGGTGCAGGTGCCAAGCGTGCTCGATCGCGTCGTGGTCCTGCCGCGCACCGAAGAGCGCGTCCGGTTCGTACTGCTCGAGGAAGTCGTGGCCGCGCACCTGGGCGACCTGTTCGGCGGCTTCAACGTCATCGCGCACACCTTCTTCCGCGTCACGCGCAACGGTGATCTGACGATCGACGAGGACGAAGCCGAAGATCTGCTGCAGACGATCGAGGACACGCTGCGCCAGCGCATGCGCGGCGAGGCGGTGCGCCTCGAGATCCTGTCGGGCGGCGACGAGCGGTTCGCGCAGATGCTCACGGGCGCGCTCGGCCTGGGCGAGCGCGAGGTGTTCCGCGTCGCGGGACCCGTGGATGTGAGCGCCCTGATGGCGCTGCAGAAGCTCGAGGGGTTCCGCAGCCTGCACGACGAGCCGCTCCTGCCGCGGGTGCCGCCGGCGCTGGCCAGCGGCGGCAACGTCTTCGATCTGCTCCGCAAGCAGGATGTCCTGCTGCACCATCCGTACGAGTCGTTCGGCCCCGTGGTCGACTTCATCGAGCGCGCCGCCGACGACCCCCACGTCCTGGCCATCAAGCAGACGCTGTATCGCACGAGCGGCGGGAGCCCCATCGTCTCGGCGCTCGCCCGCGCGGCGCAAAACGGCAAGCAGGTGACGGCGCTGGTCGAGCTCAAGGCGCGCTTCGACGAAGAGAACAACATCGTGTGGGCGCGCGAGCTGGAGCAGGCGGGGGTGCACGTCGTGTACGGTGTGGTGGGGCTCAAGACGCACTGCAAGGCGGCGCTCGTCGTGCGGCGCGAGCCCGACGGCATCCGGCGTTACGTCCACCTCTCCACCGGCAACTACAACCCGACGACGGCGCGCACCTACACCGATCTCGCGCTCTTCACGGCCAATCCGGAATTCGGCGAGGACGTGAGCGCGATGTTCAACCTGCTGACGGGCTACTCACAGCGCCGCGACTGGCGCAAGTTGTGCGTCGCGCCGGTCGATCTGCGCGACAAGGTGATCGCACTGATCCACCGCGAGCGCACGCACGCCGAGGCCGGGAAGACGGGACGCATCATCGTCAAGATGAACGCGCTGGTCGAGCCCGCGGTGATCGACGCGCTCTATCGCGCGTCGCAGGCGGGCGTCAAGATCGAGCTCGTGATCCGCGGGATCTGCTGCCTGCGCTCGGGGCTCGCCGGCGCGTCGGAGACGATCCGCGTGACCAGCATCGTGGACCGCTTCCTCGAGCACAGCCGCATCTTCTACTTCGAAAACGGCGGCGATCCCGAGATCTTCCTTGGCAGCGCCGACTGGATGCCGCGCAATTTCTTCCGCCGCATCGAGGTGATGTTCCCGATCGAGGATCCGCGGCTGAAGGCGCGCGTCGTGGAGACGATTCTCCCGATCCTCCTGGCCGACAACGTCAAGGCGCGGCTGCAGCAGCCCGACGGCAGCTACCAGCGTGTGCCACGCGGCGCCGACGAGCCGGCGGTACGCGCCCAGGTGGCGCTGCAGGGGCAGGCGCGCGAGTCGGCCCGTGAGGTGGGCGAGACGCCGCACCGGCTGTTCGTCCCGATCGTCAGGCTGGCGGGTCGCAACGGCGGCAACGGCGGGCAGCGCTCCGCGGTGCGGCGGGCGAAGCGTCCCGGCACACGGGCGCCCGCGCGAAAGAAACCGGCCCCCGACTAACTAGCCGGGCCGCCCGACTCGCCAGCGGCGCACATCCGGCGCCGCCACTGGAACGGGCACGACTGCGTTGGGCACCGGTGCGACGGCGGGCAGCAGCGCCGCGACATCCTTCGTCCAGGTGCGCTTGTTCCCCAGCCAATCCCGCCGCAGCTCGGTGAACAGTTCCCTCTGACGCAGTCGCATGCGCAGCCCGATCGCCACGAGACCGGATTGCCGCCCGCGTCGGCGCGGGCGGCGCCCGACTGGCTGGGCCTCCGTGAGCGCGGCATCGAGCAGCTGCTCGGCGCGCTCCGCTGCGGCGGCCCCGACCGCCGCGCGCAACGACGCCTCCAGCTCCTGGAGATCGTGCAGCTCGCCGAGCAGATCCTGGACGGCCTTGAGCCGCTCGATCAGCTCCTCGCCATCCGGCCACGCCGCCACCACGGGCTCCAGCACATAGCGCAGCCGCTTCCCAGCAATGCGGGCGCGATGGGCGACTTCGTCGTCGCTCTTGCGTACCTCGCCGAGCAGCTGGTCGAGCTGCCGCGCCTGCTCCAGCGCGGCGGCGTGCACGACCCCTGCGAACGGCACATCGGTGGCCGACGGCTCCGTTCCGACGGTTTGGCGGTAGGTGAGGAGTCCCTTCCGCAGCTTGCGAGTCGCCGCGGAGAACGACCGGTGGACTTCAGCGAGGCAGCGTTCCAGCTCCTTCACGCGCCGCTGCTCGATTCGCTCGATCAACCAGTTGAGGCCGACCCGCTCCCCGGGTGTCATCCCGGTGGCGAGCGGGCGCAGCCACTCGAGTGCGGCCTCCGCCTCGCGCACACGATTGGTCGCATCGGCGATGTCGCCCAGGATCTTGCGGGGCTTCTTGCCCACGCCGTCCTCGAGCAGCGGCTGGTAGGCGCGCAGCGTCGTCCGCAGCCGCCGCAGCGCAACGCGGAAATCGTGCAGTGCGAGGGCATCCTGGGGATCGCCCGTCCGCTCGAGCGCCCGCGTGGCGGTGTCCAGGTACCCCTGGGCGATGAGGCGCACGCTCTGCGCCGCCGGACGCGACAGCAGCTCGGTCGCCCGGTCAGTCACGGAGCCTCCGGAGCTGCGATGGTGTGAGCGACCAGAGCAACGTCGCGCTCGCCGCTTCGACGGCATCGGGAAACGCCAGCAGCAGCGCCGCGCCCTTCTTGAT
>DATJJY010000049.1:0-4074 GCA_035491895.1 Gemmatimonadales bacterium | reverse complement strand
GCCGTGTCGAGACAGAACCCCACGCGCCGCCGCGCCTCCGGAGGGAGGGCGTCGCGCAACGCCGCCAGCTCCTCGAATGTCGCGCCCAGGCCCGTCCCCGCTCCTGCCGTGCCCTCGATCAGCACCCCGGGGCCGTCCACGCGCGCGAGGCACGAGGCGTATCCGCGTGCATTACGCGCGAGGCCACGGCCGCGTTCGTCCATGAAGTTGCCCGGGTGACTCACCACCCACGCGATCCCCAGCGCGCCACAGCGCTCCAGCTCGCGCGTGAAGCTGTCCACGCTCCTCGTCCAAAGCGCGAGGTCCGGCGACGCGAGATTGATCAGATAGCTGTCGTGCGCGACGACCGCCTGAATTCCCGATCGTTCGAGCCGCGATCGAAACGCGTCGACCGCCGCGGGGTCGATGGCGGGTTCGCGCCACTGGTTGGGAGTTTTGGTGAAGACCTGAATCGCGGTGGCGCCGATCGCCCGCCCGCGGTCCGGCGCGGCCGCGACCCCGCCCTGCGTGGAGACGTGCGCGCCGAGCAGGGGGACTGGCGCCCGGATCGTCACGGGGGAGGCGATTCGGCGGGGAAGGCGAGTCGCGAAACCAGCGGCACGAATCGCACGCCGCCGCCTGAACGCTCACGCCACCCCCCCGCCTCGCGCTCCAGGATCACGAGCTCCTGCTCCGTCTGGTCGCCGATCGGGACGACGATCCGCCCACCCGGCGCCACCTGAGCGAGCAACGGCTCCGGCACGCGCGGCGCGGCCGCGGTGACGATGACGCCGTCGAACGGCGCCGCTTCGGGCCACCCCGACGCGCCGTCGCCCAGCCGCGTCGTGATGTTGCCGAGCCCGAGTCGCTCGAAGCGCACCTCAGCTTCGACCAGCAGGTCGGGGAGTCGCTCGATGGTGAACACATGTCGCACGAGGTGGGCGAGCACCGCCGTCTGGTATCCCGACCCGGTGCCGATTTCGAGGACGCGGTGTCGCCGCGAGAGGCCGAGCGCTTCCGTCATCAGCGCGACGATGAACGGCTGGGAAATCGTCTGGCCGTTGCCGATCGGCAGCGGGCCGTCGCGATAGGCATCAGGCTCCAGGTCGCGCGACAGGAACCACTCGCGCGGCACCCACGCCATCGCGGCAAGGACGCGTGGACTGCGAATGCCGCGTCGCGCGATCTGGGAGCGGACCATGCGCTTGCGCTGCGCGATCGTTTTGGGAGCGAGACGCACGACTCAATACTACCGGTTCTTCAGTCCAGCGTCTTGTGGAACCGCCGCACCGCCAGGACGATCAGACCGACCGCGAAGCCGCACAGGATGAGGATCTGCGGCGCGATCGGCCCTACCCCGACTCCCTTCAGCAGGATGCCGCGCAGGATCTTGAGGAAATGGGTGAGGGGGATCAGGAGGCTGATCCACTGGAACGCCACCGGCATCCCCTCGCGTGGGAACATGAACCCCGACAGCAGGATGCTCGGCAGCATGAAGAAGAAGCTCAGCTGCATCGCCTGCTGTTGCGTCGTGACCAGGGTGGAGATGAAGAGGCCGAGGCTGAGACTCGCCACGATGAACAGCAAGCTGACGGCGTACAGCAATCCGATACTGCCGACGAGCGGGACGTCGAACACGAATCGCCCCAACAGGAGGACCGCGGTCATCTGAAACAACCCCACGCCCACGTACGGTGTGATCTTGCCGAGCATCAGCTCGGTGCGACTGATCGGCGTGACGATCAGCTGCTCCAGCGTTCCGCGCTCGCGCTCGCGCACGATCGCCACCGCCGTGATCAGCACCATCGTCATCGTGAGGATGAGGCCGACGAGGCCGGGTACGATGTAGGTGGGTGAGCGCAGACCCGGGTTGTAGCGCGGCCGGACCCTGGCATCGAGCGGCAGCGTGGACCGCCCCGCGGCGGCGGCGAGCAGCTCCAGGTTGCGCACCTGCGCCACCCCGGCCGCGGCTGCCAGCGCCGACTGCGATGACAGCGGGTCGGAGGCGTCGACGATGACCTGGAAGGTGGCGGTGGACCCGCGTCCGAGGTTGCGCGCGTAGTCGAACGGGACCACGACCCCCGCCTGGGCACGGCCCCGCGCGATGGCGTCGTCCAGCGACCCGCGGTCGTCGGCGTATTCGACGATGCGGAAGTTGCCGGTGTTCTCGAGCGCCTGGATGATGGAGCGGCTCTCCGGTGTGCGCGATGCATCCACCACGACGGTGGGGATGTGGCGCACGTCGGTCTGGATCGCATAGCCGAACATCAGGAGCTGCACCACCGGGATGCCGAACATGATGCCCAGCGTCAGCCGGTCGCGCCGCATCTGGATGAATTCCTTGCGCACCATCGGCCAGAAGCGGCGCATCACTGCTCATCCTTCTCTTGCAGGATGACATAGGCATCCTCGAGCGTCTGGCCCCCGACCGCTCGCGCGACCTCCGCCGGCGTGCCGAGGGCGATCAAGTGCCCGAGGCTCAGCATCGCGAGCCGGTCGCAACGCTCCGCTTCGTCCATGTAGTGGGTCGTGACGAGCACTGTCGTGCCGCCTTGGGCGAGGTCATGGATGGCCCGCCAGAAGTTGCGCCGCGCCGCGGGATCGACGCCGGCGGTCGGCTCATCGAGAAACAGCACGGGGGGTCGGTGCAACAGGGCGCACCCGAGCGCCAAACGCTGTTTCCACCCGCCCGACAGCTGTCCCGCGAGCTGGCCGAGCCGTCCACCCACGCCGAGGAAGTCAACCACCTCGCCGATCCGCTGGCGCCGGGCGGCGCCGCGCAGGCCGTAAATCCCGCCGTAGAAGTCGAGGTTCTCACCGACGGTGAGATCTTCGTACAGGCCGAACCGCTGCGACATGTAGCCGATCTGCGTCTTCACCCGCTCCGGGGCCAGGCGCACGTCGATCCCGGCGACGGTGGCGTCGCCCTCCGACGGCTCGAGCAGGCCGCACAACATCCGGATGGTGGTGGTCTTCCCCGAGCCGTTCGGGCCGAGCAGGCCGAACACCTCTCCGCGCAGGATCCGGAGGGTGAGGTGGGAGACGGCGGTCAGTGCGCCGAAGCGGCGCGTGAGATCGCGGATATCGACCGCGACGTCGGTCACGGCGTGAGCGGCACGTCCAGCGTCACCGGCAGGCCGGCCTTCAGCCGGCCGGCGGGATCGTCGAATTTCACCTTGATCCCGAAAACGAGATCGGCGCGCTCCCGATCGGTGAGCGCCGCCCGCGGCGTGAACTCGGCGCGTGGGGCGATCTCCACGATACGGCCGGGAATCGCGGCCGCGACGCCGTCGGCGTGAATCAGCACGGCCGTTCCCACCCGAATCCTGGCGACGTCCCGCTCGCCCACGTAGGCGCGCACCCAGGGGTCCGACACGATCCCGATCGACACGACGGGCGTACCGACGCCCGCCACTTCACCCGGCTCCAGGTACCGAGTGAGGATGATGCCCGCCGCCGGCGCGGTCAGCACGAGGTCGTTCCGGATCGCTTCGGTCGAGGCGAGCCCCTCGGCCGCCGCGCGCGACTCGCTCGGGGCAGCCCGTGCAGACTGGAGCCGCGCGTTCGCCGCTGCCGCGGCGCTGGCGAAGTTGTCGAACTGTTGCCCCGACATGATCCCGCGGTCGCGCAGGGGAATGGCGCGGGCGAAGTCATTGGCGGCGCGCACGCTGTCAGCTACAGCGGCGGCAACCTGAGCCGTGCGATGCCGGGCGGCTTCCGCCTGGGCGCGCCGCTGTCCGCCTAACGCCGCGAGCCCCGGCTGCTCGAGCACGGCGACCGTGTCGCCGCGGCCCACCGAGTCTCCCTCGTCCTTGAGGAGACGGGTGAGACGCCCCGCCGCGAGAGACGAGACATGGACCTCGCGGATTTCGACGGTCCCGGGAATCTGTAACGTGGTGGGGGGGGAGTTGCAGCCGAAACAGAAAGACGTGAGGAAGAATCGTAGGGAGAGCATACGTGTTCTACGTAGTCTCCTTACGTCTCTCACCATACGCCTTTTCCATACGTCGTCACATCACTCATCGGCTCTTCAGCCAATTGAGGGGATCCAGCGCTATCTGTCCCGGCCCGCGAATCTCGAAGTGCAGATGCGAT
>DATJJY010000048.1:0-75928 GCA_035491895.1 Gemmatimonadales bacterium | reverse complement strand
GCGTGCTGATTGTGTCCTGCCCGCCACGCGACTGCTGGAACCGGGAAGGGCCGAAGTGGCTCGAAGCCCGATTGTTTCACGAGCGGGAGGCCGAGCTGCGCGAGCGCGTGGATCGCCGGCGGGTACGCCTGGTCCACGCCGGGATGGGAGAGCGTGGTGTGCTGCGGGCGGCGCTGGCGACGTTTCGTGGGGAGATCGCGGTCCTCGAGTCGACGACGGCCGAAGCCGACATCGATCTGGAGCGCCTTTGCGAAGTGACGGAAGCGGGCGCGGGGAACGCGCGGTGAACCGTTTGCTGCGTGGGGCGGTCGGGGTGCTCGTGGCAGCCGCGACCCTCGCCGGCGTGCGGCTCGGATCCCTATCGACATATACTGCCGAAACGGATGCGCACGCCCTCGTACGGCTCGCCTGGCGCGCGCGTGGCGAACGGGTTCGCAACTGTCGCCACCGGACCCCCGAAGAACTCGAGAAGTTGCCGCCGCACATGCGACAGGAGGAGGTCTGCGAGGGACGCATTCTCCCGTATCGTCTGGTCGTCGAGCTGGACGGAGTGGCGGCGGTGGAGGAGGTGATTCACGGCGCCGGTGCGCGTGAAGATCGGCCCCTCTATGTGTCCCGAGACCTGCCGGTTCAGCCGGGCTCCCACCGTCTCGTCGTGACCTTCGCGCGTGAGTCTCGCGCAGTCGGCGACAGTGCGATCGCCATGGGCGGTCTCAGCACGCCGGCCCACCTGACGCTCGATACTACAGTGGTGGTGGCGTCGCGCCGCGTCGTCCTCGTCACCTACGATGAAGAACGGGAACAGTTGGTGGTGCGTAGCGGTTCTGTGCGGTAGCGGAGAACTCGAAACCAGCACCCTGAGGATTTCATCATGACCACCGATCCGACGACCGCCGCCAAGGCAGCCCGGAGCGCGACCGTCGCCTGCCAGTTCTGTTCGACGCTGAACCGTGTGTCGCTCGATCGAGTGGCACAGGGTCCCAAGTGCGGATCGTGCGGGCGACCGATCCTGCTCGATCGTCCATTGCACGTGACCGACGAGACGTTCCGGCAGGTCATCCAGGATACGGAGATTCCGGTGCTCGTGGATTTCTACGCCGACTGGTGCGGCCCATGCAAGATGATGGCGCCGATCCTCGACGACGTCGCACGCGACCGGATGGGACACCTCCTGGTGTTGAAGCTCGACACCGACCGCAACCCGGTCACGCAGCAGGCATTCGGTGTGCGCAGCATCCCCACGTTGGTCCTGTTCCGCAGCGGTCGCGAAGCGTCCCGGCAGACCGGCGCCGTTCCGCGCGCGCAGCTCGACGCGTTTATCGCCTCACCCACCCAGTAACCGCTCTCCGGCGTGCGCGGTATCTTGAGCGCATGACCGGTCGCTATCCCGCACAGTACGATCCGCCGGACGAGGAAGAACCGGCGCGGCCGCAGGCGTCCCCCCGCTCGCGTGGTGTCGCGCTGGTGCTCGGCGTGCTGGGGGGCTACCTCGGTTTGCATCGGTTCTATACCGGGCGGATCGAGAGCGGCATCTGGATGGCCGTCACCTTGGGCGGCCTCGGCGTCTGGTGGTTGTACGATCTGGTCATGCTGATTGCGGGGGAGTTTCGGGACGTCGAGGGGTTGCCGCTGCGCGAGTGGGGGCCGGCCGAAGTGGCCGTGGGGCGTGCCGGAATGGACTCCCGTCAGGTAGTGCAGCTGACGGAGCAGCTGGAGCACATGGAGCGGCAGCTCGGCGAGCTGGCGGAGCGGATGGATTTCACGGAGCGGCTGCTCACGCAGCAGCGGGAACGCGACCGGCTATCGAAGGGGTCGTAGAATCCACCGTCCCCGGACTAAAGATGCCTTTAAGCCAATTTGCATCAACCTTTCATATTCGTTCATAAGTTATAGCGCCTAAGACCACCGCCACTCGCGAGGACAGTGATGAAGTTCGGGGTCCCGAAAGAGACCGTTGCCGGAGAGCGCCGCGTCGCCCTGGTGCCTGATGCGGTGGCAAAGCTCACGAAAGACGGCCACACCGTCGCGGTCGAAGCCGGTGCGGGCGTGTCGGCGGGGTTTCCCGATGAGGCGTACCGCGCGGCGGGGGCGACGCTGGGAGATCCGTGGGCGGCGGAGGTCGTCTGCAAGGTGCAAAAGCCAAGCTCCGGCGAAGTCGATAAGCTGCGAGAAGGCGCCGCCATCATCGGGCTGTTACAGGCCGCCACCAGCGCCGAGCTCCTCCGGCAGCTCGCCCAACGACGCATCACCGCCTTCAGTCTCGAGCTCCTGCCCCGGATCACGCGCGCCCAGTCGATGGATGTGCTGTCGTCGCAAGCCACCGCGGCCGGCTACAAGGCGGTGCTGATCGCCGCGGAAACGGTTCCGAAGTTCTTCCCGATGCTGGTGACGGCGGCCGGTACGCTGTCGCCGGCGCGCGTGTTGATTTTGGGCGCCGGCGTCGCGGGCCTGCAGGCGATCGCCACGGCGCGCCGTCTCGGCGCCATCGTGTCGGCCTTCGACGTGCGGGCGGCGGTGAAGGAGCAGGTCGAGAGCCTCGGCGCCAAGTTCCTGATGATGGAAGAGAAGGTGGAAGGGGAAGGGTCGGGGGGCTACGCGAAGGAGCTGTCCGCGGATCAGCATCAACGGGAGCTGGATTTCCTCGCCAAGAGCGTCAAGGACGCCGACGTCGTGATCACGACGGCCGCGATCCCCGGGAAGCGCGCGCCGATTCTCGTCACGCGCGCGGCGGTCGAGGGAATGCGGGCGGGTTCGGTGATCGTCGATCTGGCGGCCGAAACGGGAGGTAACTGCGAGCTCACTCAGGCCGGGACCCCCGTAGTGCATCAGGGTGTGACGATCCTCGGCCCCGTCAACCTTCCGGCCACCGTTCCGCTCCACGCCAGCCAGATGTACGCCCGCAACGTCGCCACGTTCCTCGGCAACCTGATCAAAGACGGCAAACTGCAATTCGACTTCACGGACGAAATCACCAAAGCCACCTGCGTCACCCACGATGGAAAGGTGCTCGTGTCATGACCGGTTACTGGTCCATGTTGTTCGTGTTCGTGCTCGCGACGTTCATCGGGCTGGGCGTGATTCGCCGGGTGTCGCGGCTGCTCTACACGCCGCTCATGTCGCTGACGAACGCGATCTCGGCGATCGCCGTGGTCGGCTCCCTCACCGTCGCGGGCGGAGACTATCCGCGCACGATCCGGATCCTCGGGGCGGTCGCCCTGTTCGCCTCGATGACGAACATCGTCAGCGGGTTTCTGATCACTGACCGCATGCTCAAGATGTTCAAGAAGCAATGATCCAGGCGATCAGTCAGCTCGCGGCGATCGCCGCGACGGCGCTGTTCATTTTCGCGCTCAACTGGATGAACGACCCGAAAACCGCGCGTAAAGGTGTGTACGCGGGTGTGATCGGGATGACCGTCGCCGTCGCCGCCACGTGGATCCAGCCGCAGATCGTCCATCACGGATGGATCCTGTTGGCGATCGGCGCCGGCTTCCTGGTCGGCGTGCCGCTCTCGCGCGTGCCCCTCACCGCGGTGCCGCAGCGGACGGCGCTGTCCCACGCGTTCGGCGGTCTGGCGGCCGGCCTCGTCGGCACGGCGGAGTATTTCCTCTGGCTGCAGGAAGGCCCGGAACAGTTCACCACGTTCCGAATGAGTGCCCTCGTCGTGGAGGTGATCCTCGGGTTCCTGACGTTCACCGGTAGTCTCATGGCGACGGGCAAGCTGCAGGAAGTGCGTTGGATCCCGCAGCGGCCGGTCACGTATCCAGGTCAGAACGTCGTGAATCTCGGCGTGTTGGCGGGTGCGGTGGCGCTCGGCGTGCTCGTGATCCTCAACCCCACGGCGCCCTGGGCGAGCCAGGCGTTTCTCGGTGTGGCGGGGCTGGCGCTGCTGTTCGGCGTGCTGCTCATCATCCCCATCGGGGGCGCCGACATGCCGACCGTCATCTCGATCCTGAACTCGTACGCCGGCCTCTCGGCGGTCGCGATGGGATTCGTCTTCAACAGCGCGCTGCTCGTCACTGCCGGGGCACTCGACGGGTCGAGCGGCCTCATCCTGTCGATCATCATGTGCCGGGCGATGAACCGCTCGTTCACGAACGTCCTGTTCGGCGCGTTCGGCACCGTGCAGAAAGTGAAGGCGAGCGGCGAGCAAAAGGTCTGGAAGCAGGAATCGGTCGAGGGGGCGGCGCAGCTGCTCGAGCAGGCGAACCTCGTCGTCGTCATTCCGGGGTACGGCATGGCCGTCGCCCAGGCGCAGCACAAGGTGCAGGAGCTCTACGATCAGCTCACCAAGCGCGGGGTCAGCGTCAAGTTCGCCATCCACCCGGTGGCCGGGCGCATGCCGGGACACATGAACGTCCTGCTCGCCGAGGCGAACATCCCCTATTCGGCACTGGTGGAGATGGAGGAGATCAACCCGGAGATGTCGCAATGCGACGTCGCGCTCGTCATCGGCGCGAACGACGTGGTGAACCCGGCGGCCCGCTACTCCAAGGGGTCACCGATCTACGGGATGCCGATCATCGACGCCGACAAGGCGAAGACGGTCCTGGCGATCAAGCGCAGCAAGAACCCCGGGTTCGCGGGGATCGACAACGAGCTGTACGTCCAGGACAACACCTGGATGTTGTTCGGCGACGCCAAGACCGTGATCGGTGATCTGGTGAAGCAGTTCGTGGGAGGTGGACTCCACTAGCGCGCGCCGTCGCTCGCGTGATCGAACGGGGCCCCGTAGCTTGGGCCCCGTTCGCCTTTTCCCGGAGGTTTCGTGCGGCGTCGTGCCCCGTTCGCGCTCATCGCTCTCTGCCTCGGCCCCGCTCCCCGCGCACTCGAGCCGCCCGCGGAGACGCTGCTGCTTCGCTCGCCCACGGTGAGCGCCACCAATGTGGCGTTCGTCTATGCCAACGATCTCTGGGTGGCCCCGCGAGCCGGAGGCGAAGCGCGTCGCCTCACCGTCCACCCCGGGCGCGAGACCAACCCGTACTTCTCCCCCGACGGCAAATGGATCGCTTTCACGGGAGAGTACGACGGCAACGCCGACGTGTACGTCGTGTCGGTGGATGGCGGCGACCCCCGCCGGCTGACGTTCCATCCCGGAGTTGACGTCGTGGAAGGATGGACGCCGGACGGACGCGCGGTGCTGTTCGCCTCGACGCGTCTCTCCCACTCGTTCTACGACCGGCTCTTCACCGTGCCGGTGGAAGGAGGATTCGAGGAGCCGCTGCCGATGCCGATGGCAGAGCGCGGTGCCTATTCCGCGGACGCCGGGCGGATCGCGTACAACCCGATTCGCAACATCTGGACGGAGGACACCTGGCGCCACTATCGCGGCGGGCAGGAGCCGTTCCTCTGGATTTTCGATCTGAAGACGCAGGACGTCGAAGCGGTCCCGCACGACAACACGAACGACACCTGGCCGATGTGGATCGGCGACGCCGTCTACTTCGTATCCGACCGGGACGGCACGATGAACTTGTACGGCTACGACACCAGGTCGAAGCAGGTGCGGCAGCTCACCCATCACACCGATTTCGACATCAAGGCCGCGTCCGCGGGAGCTGGCGTCATCGTGTACGAGCAGGGCGGACGGGTTCACCTGTTCGACCCGGCCACGGGGACGGCGACGCCGATCGCGATCCACATCGATCCCGATCTCCCCGACACGCGTCCCCGCTTCACGAGTGCGGTGCCGTTCATCCAGCACGTGGAGATCTCTCCCACCGGGGTGCGGGCGCTGTTCGAGGCGCGTGGCGACATCTTCACCGTCCCTGCGAAGAAAGGCGACATCCGGGACCTCACCCGCACACCAGGGATTGCCGAGCGCGACCCGGCGTGGTCGCCGGACGGAAAGACGATCGCGTACTTCTCGGACGCGGGCGGCGAGTACCGGCTGATGCTGCGGGACCAGAGCGGAGCGGGGGACGAGACGGCGATCGCGCTCGCGGGACCCAGCTTCTATTACACGCCCACGTGGTCTCCCGACGGGAAACGGATCGCCTACACCGACAAGCGCCTCAAGCTCTGGATCGTCGACCTGCAGACGAAGCGGCCCGTCGCGGTCGACTCGGACACGTACGAGCACCCCGAGCGGACTCTGTCGTCACCGGTATGGTCGCCCGACAGCAAGTGGCTGGCATACGCGAAGCGCCAGGCCAATCAGCTGCGCGCGATCATGGTCTACGACGTAGCAGGCGGCGCAACGCATCAGGTGACCGACGGGCGCAGCGATGCGATCGCGCCGGCGTTCAGCCTCGACGGCAAGTACCTCTACTTCGCGGCCAGCACGAACTTCGCGCTCAACGTCGGCTGGATCGATCTCTCGTCATCAGAGCGACCGGTGCGGCGCAGCTTGTACGTGACGGTGCTCGACCGGACGTCGCCTTCCCCCCTGGCGCCGGAGAGCGATGAAGAGCCCGCGCAACCGGCCGCGACCACGCCGCCGAAGGATACGACGAAGAAAGCCGATTCCGTCCCCGCCACCCGGGTCGATCTCGCGGGGATCGATCAGCGTATTCTCGCGTTGGCGGTTCCCGATCGGGACTATGCGTCGCTGACGGCGGCCGCCGACGGCCGGCTCTTCTATCTCGAGCATGTGCCGAACCAGCCGGGCTTCGTGCTGCACCGCTACGACCCGAAGGAGCGCAAGACCGAAGACTTCCTGACCGGTGTGACCAGCTACGCGGTGAGTCATGACGGCAAGAAACTGCTCTACGGGGCGCCGGGCGACGTATACGGGATCGTGGCTACCGACGGCAAGGCGAGCGTCGGGGATGGAAAGCTCGATCTTTCGACGATGCAGATCTACGTCGAGCCGCGCGCCGAATGGAAGCAGATGTTCGAGGAGTTCTGGCGCGTCGAGCGCGACTTCTTCTACGATCCCGGGATGCACGGCGCCGACTGGTCGGCGATCCGCGAGCACTACCGGCCGTGGCTCGATTACGTCGGCCACCGGGACGACCTCAACTACCTGATCGCCCAGATGATGGGAGAGATGGTCGTCGGCCACAACTTCGTGGGTGGCGGCGACATGCCGCGCATCGACACCGTCGCCGTCGGGCTGCTCGGCGCCGACTATCAGGTCGAAAACGGGGTGTACCGGTTCCGCCGCGTCTATACCGGCCTCAACTGGAATCCCACCATGCGGGCGCCGCTGACCGAGCCCGGCGTCAACGTCAACGCCGGGGACTACCTGTTGGCGGTGAACGGCCGGCCGCTGCGCGCCCCGACGAACGTCTATTCCCTGTTCGCCAACACCGTCGGCCGGCAGACCGTGCTCACGGTGAACACGAAGCCGACGCTGCAGGGTGCCCGCACGGTGACGGTTGTGCCGATCGCTGGCGAGACCGGGCTGCGCCATCGGGCGTGGGTCGAGGGCAACGTGCGGCTGGTGGATTCGCTCTCCGGCGGGCGGGTGGCGTACGTGCACATGCCGAACACCGGGGGCGGCGGCTTCACCGAATTCAATCGGTACTATTTCTCCCAGCTCGATCGCTCAGCAACCGTTCTCGATGAGCGCTTCAACACCGGCGGGTCCATCGCCGACTACATCGAGGACATGCTGAACCGTCCGGTGCTCGCCTACATGGCGACGCGCAACGGCCGTGTGTTCTCGTCCCCGGCGGGCTCCATCTATGGTCCGAAGGTCATGATCACCAACGAGTACGCGGGCTCGGGAGGCGATGCGATGCCGCTGTATTTCCGGCGGCGGGGATTGGGCAAGCTCGTCGGCAAACGCACCTGGGGCGGCCTGGTCGGGATCTATGACTACCCGACGCTGATGGACGGCGGGTTCATCACCGCACCGCGCATCGCTCTGTTCAGCCCGACGGGCGAATGGGATGCCGAGAACGTCGGGGTGCCGCCGGACATCGAGGTGGAGATGACGCCGAAGCTCGTGATCGGAGGGCACGATCCGCAGCTCGAGCGCGCCGTGGCGGTGGTGCTCGACGAGTTGGCGAAGAATCCACCGCCTTCGCACGCGGTGCCGCACCCGGCGTATCCGACGCGGGCGAAGTCGCCTTAAGGAGCGGGAAGCTATGATGGTGGACGGCGGCTCGGCGGCGGGTGCCGAGGAGCGGATCACCCTCGATCAGGTCCATGCGCTCCAGGCGAAAGGGGAGCCGGTAGTGTTGCTCGACGTCCGCAAGGACGGGGCATGGGCTGAGAGCGAGGTGATGGCGGCGGGAGCGATTCGCATCCCACCGGACGACGCCGCACTGCGCGCCGCGGAGCTGGCGCTGCCGCGGAACGCGTGGCTCGTGGCCTACTGCGCGTGAACAGACGAAGCGACAAGCGCCCGGGTGGCGCGATCGTTACAGCAAGCTGGGTGGCCCAAAGCGCGGGCGCTGGTGGGAGGCTGGACGCTTTGGGAAGCGCTGGGACTGCCGGTCGAAAAGAAGCCGTCAGCCATCAGCGATCAGCCGTCAGCTTGAAGCACAGATTCGGGCGTCGGTGTTCAAAGCTGACAACTGACAGCTGACAGCTATTTATTCCAGCTGTTATTTCCCCGATTCACGTCCGGCAGCACCGCCGCGGGATCGAGCACGACGCCCACCACGGGCTTCGCCGTCGCGAAGCGTGCCGTAAAGCGGTCTCCCAGGTTCCACATCTCGATCGGCAGCGTCCGGGTTTCGCTCGACCCGTCGCCGTAGCGCAACACGAGTGTCACGGGGAGCACCATTTGTCCGCGGTTCGCGAGGAAGATGTAGGTCGAATCGCTCCCCAGCGCGCGGACCGAATCGATCGCCTGGTCGAGCCGGGCCGTGGTGTAGATCCACTCGCGCCAGAACCAGTCGAGATCGCGACCGCTCACATTCGCCATGGTGCGGAAGAAATCCGCGGGCTGGGGGTGCTTGAAGCGCCAGCGCCGCACGTACTCGCGCATGGCGCGCTCGAAGGTCTCGCGACCCAGCACCTGGTCGCGCAGCACGGTGAGCATCAGCGCCGGCTTCTGGTAGGCACCCCAGGCGAGGTCGCGCTGCTCGACGGGTTTTGTGATGAGTGGTTGCTCCGCACCTGGTTTCGCCGATACCTGGAAGTCGGTCAGCAGCTCACGCCGGACCGTGTCGCCGTACGCGGTGCCCTTGAAGTAGCCCTCCGCGGCCCCGTAATCGATGAACGTGTTGAAGCCCTCGTCCATCCAGGGATAGCGCCGCTCGTCGGAGCCGACGGTCATCGGGAACCACTCGTGCCCGAACTCGTGCATCAGCACCCAGAACTGGTCTTCCCGCTTCTCGATCGAGGGAACGAAGGTGAGCATCGGATACTCCATTCCCTCGATCAGGCCTTCCACGGTGGTGGCGTGGGGCCAGGGGTATTTCCCCCAGGTCTCGCTGAAATGTTGAATCGTGAACCGGGCCATGCGGTTCGCTTCCTCCCACGGCGCCGCCGCCGGCCGGTAGAACGTATTGATCTGGATGCCGTTCCAGCCGCTCGCGTCCCAGCGGAAATCGGGCGAGGCGGCCCAGGCGAAGTCGCGCACGTTGGTCGCCGTGAAGTGCCAGACCTTCGTGCCCGCCGCGGCGCGCGCACCGTTCGCCACCGCTTCATCCTTGGTGACGATCTGCACGCGCTCGCTGGCGGTCGCCGTCTGGAGCAGACGCCGGCGGATCGCGGGCGACCAGACGACGAGGGGATTCTGTACCGTCCCCGTCGCGGCCACGAGAAAGCCCGCCGGCAACGTGAGGGTGACGTCGTAGTTGCCGTACTCGAGGTAGAATTCCCCGGCGCCGATATAGGGCAGCGGATTCCATCCGTTCACGTCGTCGTAGACCACGAGACGCGGATACCATTGTCCCATCTCGTACAGCCGGTTGCCGATGCGGCCCATACGTCCCCCGCCATACGGCGGCACGGGGAAGTGCCAGGCGACCTGGAAGTCGACCATCCCACCGGGGGCCAGCGGCGCCGGGAGATCGACGCGCATCATCGTGCCGTACTCGGTGCGCTGCAGCTCCTTCTGGCCGACGGCGAAGTGATCGATCGTGATTCCACCGATGAAACCCTTACCGGTGAAATCGAAGACGGCGCCGCCCGCGAAATGCAGCGGCGGCTGGTTGAGCTGATAAGTGACGCTGTTCTTGGTGAAGATGTTCTGCTCGATCTGGATCCAGACGAACGCCAGGGCGTCGGGGGAGTGATTCACATAGTGAACCGTCTCGGTGCCCGTGAGGACGCTCCCTGCGGTATCCAGCGTCGCGCGAATTGTGTAGCTGGCCTCCTGCTGCCAGTAGTCCGGTCCCGGTGCTCCGGAGCTCGAGCGCACCCGGCTCGCGGCGGGGAGCGGCAGCGCGCGAAAGGGAGACGTGTCGGCGACTTGAGACTGGAGCGCGAGCGAGGCGACGGTCAGAAAGGCGAGCATGCGGTTCTCCTTAGAATAGAGGAGACGTCAGACGTCGGACGTCAGAGGATATCAGGGATCGTCTGAAGTCTGATTTCTGACGTCTGCTTTCAAAGCCGCGCAGCTATCACTGCTGCGGCTCTATGCGCCATCGCCATGATCGTCAGCATCGGGTTCACTCCCGAGGACGTGGGAAACGTACTGGCGTCGGCGACGTAGAGTCCCGGGACGCCCCACACCTGATGGTCCTGATCGACCACCGACGTGCGTGCGCTCGCACCCATGCGGCACGATGCCATCTGGTGGAACGTGGCGAGCTGCGCCTGGTTCGGCCCGAACCCGGCGCGGTCGAGCGCCGCGATCCAGGCATCGCGCGGCGCCGCGGATCCGTCGGGGCGATAGCCGATCGTTCGGGCATGGGGCGCCCAGATTGCCCGTGCGCCGGCCGCTTCGAGTACCCGGGCCGCCTCGTAGAGGCCGCGCCGCAGGTGCCGGGCGTCGTACGGCGACAATCGATACGAAACCACCGGTTGCCCGTCGCCGTCGACGGAGACACGGCCACCATCCCGATCGCGCACCAGCACCGCGACGAGCGAGGTGTGCGCGAGCTCGGCCATCGCGTCGGCATGCTGCTGCCGCGATTCCCACGGCACGGCGAGAGCGAACAGCGACGGATGAACGGGAATCGTCTCGAACTTGAATCCGTATCCCCGGTCCAGGTCGGCGAACTGATCGGAGTAGTGCGCCTGTACCGTCCCGGTCCACGGGCGAACCGCCTCGGGCATCAGCCCGAACACGGCCCCGCCGGGATGCAAGGCGAGATTTCGGCCGAGGGCCGGGAGCGTGAGCCCCGAGCGGAAGAGGAGCGCCGGAGAATGCAGCGACCCGCCGGCCACGACGACGGCGCGGGCCCGAACGCCCAGTGTGAACGGGCGCGGACCCTGGGGGTACCGCACGATCGCCTGCACGCCGACCGCCCGTCCCGCCTCGATGGTCACGCGCCGCACCGTGGCATCGACGATGACGCGGGCGCCGTGGTCGTGTGCGTCCTGCAGGTAGGTGACGAGCGTCGATTGCTTCGCCCCCCGGCGACAGCCGAAGCCGCAATAGCCGCAATCGTCGGCTTGCGAGCATCCGCGGACGTCGCGGGGCAGCGGCGCGTGATGCCAGCCGAGGGCGTCCAGCCCACGCAGCATCGCCGTGTCGCGCCCGCTGGGCAGTGCCTGGTCGACGGTGACGCCGAGGCGCGCCGCGACGGCGTCGAGCGATTGCGTGTACTCCGACGTGGTGAAATGGGGAAGCCCATGGTCTCGCGCCCACTCCTCGCGGATCGCGTCGGGCGTCCGGAAGCTCGTGGTGTAGTTCACCACGGTGCCGCCACCCAAACAACTGCCCTGGAGGATGACGACGCCGAGATCTTCGGAGCTGAGGAGCCCGCCGCCGTCGTAGAGGCGTGACAGCGTCTCGCCTTCGTAGTGCGAGAAGTCCGCCTCGTTGTAGTACCCTCCCTTCTCGAGCACCACGACGTCGTAGCCGCGAGCGGCCAGCTCACCTGCCACGACGCCGCCCCCGGCGCCGGAGCCGACGACGACGACGTCGCACTGCAGCGTCTCGTCCGCTGAGACGGTATGTGGTCTGATCCGCTTCGGGGTGGTGGGCGGGGGACCGAGCGGTCCGGGATACCCCAGTCGATCCCAGCTCGGGTTGTTCGCACCCGATGGCGGTCGTGCCGTGTAATACAGCACCGTCGTCATGCGCTTCAAGCCCTGGAATGCCTTGCGGCGCAGCGGAACGCGGCTCGTCGCCCAGGCGCCGAGGTAGCGCTCCCGCTGGGCCTGGGACATCGACGTGAACGGCAGCGCCGACCCCGCGAGCACCAGATTCAAGGTCCGGCTCTCGAGCAGCTGGAGCAGGTGCGCGATTTCCTCCCGGGCGGCACGGCGGGGGAGGGAGGCGATCGTTTCCGTCAGGTGGTCGGCCAGCCGGACGGCCTCGCCCTCGGGCACGAACGTCTCCGCGAGGGCGCGAATGACGGCCGCGTTATCCACTCTAGCGCTGGAGCTGTGCGATCGTCAGGCGATAGCCGTCCGGATCGGTGAGCGCGAAGGCCCGGTCGCCCCACGGCATGGTCCGCGGCTCGTGGTCGAGCCGTCCGCCGCGGGCGGTGATCTCGGCGGCCAGGTCGTCGAGGTTCTGCGCGGTGTCGAATAACAGCCGGAAGCCCTCGCCCTTCAACCGCTCGCGGCCCCGGGCCCAGTCGTCCTGGTTCAGCATGAGGCGGGTCGCGCCGGCTTTCAGCTCGACGCCGCGCAGCGCGCCGTCCGACTCCCAGCGGTCTTCCACGGTGAAGCCGAGCACCGTCTCGTACCAGGCGAGACTCTGCTTCAGATCGTTGACGGTCAGCGAAGGCGTCAGCGCGCGCGCGCGAAAGGTTTCAGGGGCCTTGCGCTTGGGCCGGCGCGTCGCCCGGGGAGCGGCTTGTTCCGCTCCTCTCTTGGTGGCCATCGTGGTCTCCTCGAAGCACGGTGATGCTGAAAGCGTAGCGCCGTCGCTCCCACCCCGCCAGATTCCGGACACCTGACACGGATGGAGGGTGGTAATGACGAAAAGCCGCGCATCAGCGGTCTGGGAAGGCAAGCTCAAGGAAGGCCGCGGGAATTTCAAGGCGGGGAGCGGGACGTTTCAGGCCGCCTATTCGTTTCAGACGCGATTCGAGGGCGCGAAAGGGGCGACACCGGAGGAGCTGCTCGCGGCCGCCCATGCGGCGTGCTACTCCATGGCGCTGTCGGCTGGGCTGGAGAAGGCACGGACGCCCGCGACACGAATCAGCACCGACGCCGCGTGCACGATCGAGACCGTGGATGGCGCGCCGAAGATCACGACCATGGTGCTGACCGTGTCGGGGGCGGTACCGGGGATCGACAACGCCGCGTTTCAGAAGGCGGCGAACGATGCCGCGGTAGGATGTCCGGTCTCGAAGGCGTTGCGGGGCAACGTCGAGATCACGCTGCAGGCGACGCTCGAGTAGTCGCGGCGGCGTAGGTCCAGAGCGTGCCGCCGACGAGGGCGGCCGCCGGCAGGATCAGCACCGCGAGCCCGAGCGACGAACGATCGGAGATGGCGCCGACCAGGGCCGGTGACGGAACGTCCCCGAAGGCGTGGATCGCGAACATGCTGAGCGCCATGGCGCTGGCCCGAATGCCGGCCGGGACGACGTTGACGATCACCGTGTTGATCGGTCCGGTCGAGCAGAACATCAGGAGTTCCGCTCCGACCATCGCGCTCCAGTAGACGGCCGGGGCGGTCGATGCGAGCGCGAGATAGAACAACGGCGCCGCCAGGAGCGTGGCGATGCCGCTGAGCCAGAGGTAGGCCTGGCGCGTGCGGGTCAGCAACGCGTCTCCCAACCAGCCGCCGGCGAAGGTGCCGACGAGCCCCGTCAGGACGACGATGCCCCCGAACCGCACTGTGGCGACGTTCCCCGGCAGCCCGCGCACCCGCTCGAGGAACGGCGCCATCCACGTCGCGATTCCACCGAGCGCGAAGGTATACGCCGCGTATCCCAGGACGGTGAGGCGGTAGGCACGGTTCGCCCACAATGCCTCGAGGGCCGGGCGTGCTGCCCAGGGCGGCGGCGTCCGCGATGCCTCCCCGGCGCCGGCGTCACTCGCCCCGCGCGGCGGCTCGTGCAGCCGGGCGACGAGCGCGGCGAGGAGCAGGCCCGGGATGCCGGCGACGAAGAACGCACGCCGCCATCCCCAATGATGATCGACGAAACCGCCGATCATGAATCCGAGTGCGGCGCCCACGGGGATCGCGGTAAAGAACACCGCGAGCGCCCGGCCCCGGCTCTTGGGCGGGAAGTGATCGGCCAGCAGGCTCGGTCCGATCGTTCCATACGCCGCTTCGCCGACACCGACCATCGCGCGGGCGGCGAGCAGCGACAGATAGCTCCAGGCCACTCCGCCGAGCGCGGTCGCGGCGCTCCACAGTGCGACGCCCGCCGCGAGCGCGCGCGGGCGCCGCCCGGTGTCGCCGAGCCGGCCGAAGACGGGTGCGGCGAGCGTGTACACGAGCAGGAAGCCGCTCATCAGCCAGCCGAGTTGTGCGTCCGTCGGATGCAGGTCGGACCGCTTGAGGCTCTCGAACACCGCCGGCACGACGTAGCGGTCGATGTAATTCAGCAGATTGACGATCGTCAGCAGTACGAGCGCGGTCGTCGCGATCCGGCGTGGTGTGGAGTGTTGCACGGCGCGCAAAATGGCGCGGGCATCCCCCCACCGCTAGCTTAGCTGCGCGCCATGCGAAGAAAGCGTCTCTCCGAAGCGTCGCTGCGTCTGAAACAGGCGTTCCATCCGGAAAGCCTGATGATGACGTACGCCTACAAGCCGGAGCTGTCGGAGGGCGCGCTCAAGGCTCCGATCTTCCAGACCTCGACCTTCGTCTTCAAGACAGCGGAGGAGGGCAAAGCGTTCTTCGAGATCGCCTACGGGCTGCGGCAGAAGGGCGAGACCGAAACCGCGGGGTTGATCTACAGCCGCATCAACAATCCCGATCTCGAGATCCTGGAGGAGCGGCTGGCGCTGTGGGACGGCGCCGAGGCGTGTGCCGTATTCAATACGGGGATGGCGGCGATCGCCACGACCCTCATGGCGCTGGTCCACCCCGGCGACGTGGTGCTGTACAGCACGCCCCTCTACGGGGGAACCGATCACCTGCTGAAGTACGTGTTGCCCGTCTTCGGCGTCCGCCCGGTGCCGTTTCGAGCCGATGCGTGCTCCGGCGCCGACGATCTCGCAGCCGCGATTGCGGCGGCGGGCATCCCCGAGACCGATCCCGTTTCGGTTCTGCTGGTCGAGACGCCCGCGAATCCCACGAATGCGCTCGTCGATCTCGCGGCGTGCGCCGAGTTTGCGCGGCGCCGCGGCGCGGCGGGACGCCGGCCCCTCGTGCTCGTCGACAACACCTTCCTCGGCCCCCTGTGGCAACAACCGTTGCGCCATGGCGCTGACATCGTGCTCTACTCGGCCACCAAGTACATCGGCGGCCATTCCGATCTCCTGGCCGGCGCCGCGCTCGCGTCCCGCGCCGTGCTCGGGCCGGTGCGGGCGCTGCGCACCTTCTTCGGCACTCTCGCCGACCCCTGGACCGGCTGGCTCCTGATGCGCAGCCTCGAGACGCTCAAGCTGCGTATGACGTCAGCGATGAAGAATGCCCGCTACGTCGCCGACTTCCTGGCGGGACACCCGAAGATCGAGCGGGTCTACTATCTCGGGCATTTGCGAGAGGGCGATCCGCAGTATGCCGTGTACCGGCGCCAGTGCTCCGGCCCCGGCGCCATGGTCTCGTTCGACGTGAAGGGCGGCGAGCGCGAGGCGTTCCGTTTCCTCAACGCCCTCAAGCTCGTCAAGTTGGCGGTCAGCCTGGGCGGCACCGAGTCGCTCGCCGAGCATCCGTATTCGATGACGCACGCGGATGTGAGTCCGGAGGCCAAGCAGGCAGCCGGCATTAGCGACCGCATGATCCGGCTCTCGGTGGGGATCGAGCACCCGGATGACACGATTTTCGATCTGGATCAAGCACTTTCAGGGGTCTGAAGTTGCGCGGCTTGCGTCGTATTGCATCTTGGAGTTGAGTCTGAGACTCGAGGCTCATTGCCGATGAACTGGATCGTTTACGTGCTGCGTTGCTCCGATGGGTCGTTGTACACGGGCATCACCAACGATCTCGATCGACGGATCGCGACGCACCGGGCGGGGAAGGGCGCCGCCTACACCCGCAGCCGGCTCCCCGTGCGGCTCGTCTACAGCGAACGGCGACGCAGCCGCGGCGCGGCGCAGTCGCGGGAAGCGGCGATCAAACGGCTGCCGCGGGTAGCGAAGCTGGCGTTGACGCGGGCGGGGCGATGAGCTTGCGACGGCGAGATCTGGCAGGAGCGATTTTCGCGCTGGCGGTCGCCGCGCTGTTCGTCCGGCTCGGGGTGTGGCAGCTGAACCGGCTGGCGGAGCGGAAGGTGGCCAACGCCGCCATCCAGGCGGCGCGCGCGCTGGCTCCGGTCGAGCTGCCGCTGCATCGCGTCGAGCCGGAAGCGTTGCGGGATCGTCGCGCCCAGGCGCGCGGCTCCTACGACTATGCGCACGAGCGCGTCTGGACCGGGCGGACGTACGACGGCGCCCCCGGTGTGGCCCTGCTCACGCCACTCCGCTTGTCCGACGGCTCGGCGGTCTTCGTGGACCGGGGGTGGGTGCCGTCGCCGGACGCGGTGCACGTCGATGCCACGCGCTACCGCGAGGGCGATTCCGCCGACGTGACGGGGCTCGCGCTTCCCGCGCCGCGCGATCGCGGCGACGTCAACCCCGCGGCGCTCAAGGACTCGCTGCCGTACACGACGTTGGCCATCGTCCTGCAGCTCGACGACACCGCGGCGCCGCATCCCGTCGGGCTCAAGCGCTGGCGTCCGCCGGCGCTCGACAGCGGGCCGCACCTGTCCTACGCCATTCAGTGGTTCAGCTTTGCGGCGATTGTGGTGGTGGGAGTAGTGGTGCTGCTGTGGAAAACGGCAAAGACGTCGAGGGAAGGCGTCTAGAAGAAAAGCGTCGGTTTCTTTCTTGACGTTTTCCCTTGACGTCTTCAGTATACCTGCCGCCGTCGTTCCCCTTCCCGGAGCCCCTGTTATGCGAAGTGTCCTGACCGCGACGGTCCTCGCCGCCGTAATTCCCGTGCTGTTCCATCCCGATCCGACTCCGCCTCGCGCCGTGCGCGCGTGGTCCGCCGATACGGGGCGAGACAGCACCAAGGACACGATCCTCAAAAACGACTCGCTGCCGCTCGCGACGACGCGCACCGTGTCCTTCGACGTGTCGGAGGGGACGTGGATGTCGCTCGACCTGTCGCCCGATGGACAGACGATCGTGTTCGAGCTGCTCGGTGACCTCTACACGCTGCCGATCGCCGGCGGCACGGCGAGCCGCCTCACCTCGGGTCCGTCGTTCGACTCGCAGCCGCGCTACTCGCCCGACGGCAAACACATCGTTTTCCTCTCCGACCGCAACGGGGCAGAGAACGTCTGGATCTGCGACGCCGACGGCAAGAACGCCAAGCCGGTCACCAAGGGTACGACGAACCTGTACGCCAGCCCCGAGTGGACGCCGGACGGCAATTACGTGGTGGCGTCGCGGACCACTGTCCTGGGCAGCATCTACGAGCTGTGGTTGTACCACAAGGACGGCGGCTCCGGCGTCGCGATGATCAAGTCCGGCGTCAAAGGAGGGCTGTTCGGCGGGCAGGGGTGGAACACGCTGGGAGCGGCGTTCGGTCAGGACCCTCGCTACGTCTGGGTCGCGCGGCACCGCAACGGCTTCGGATACGATTTGCAGTTCCCGCTGTGGCAGGTCGCGATCTACGACCGCCAGACCGGGAAGACATTCGTGCAGACCGATCTCTACGGCAGCGCGATGCGGCCCATTCCGTCGCCCGACGGGAAGTGGCTGGTGTACGCCACGCGCTACGATACCGAGACGGGGCTGCGGCTGCGCAATCTCGCCACCGGCGACGAGAAGTGGCTCGCCTATCCGGTCACCCGCGACGATCAGGAATCGCGTTTCACCCGTGATCTCGAGCCCGGCAGCTCGTGGACGCCCGATGCGCGCGCCCTGATCACGTCGTACGGCGGGAAGCTGATGCGCATCGACATCCCGTCGGGACAGGCGACCGAGATCCCGTTCACGGCGCACGTGTCGGAGCGGCTGGGACCGCTGGTGCGGTTCGAGAATCACGTCGATACGGGCGTCGTGCAGATCCGCCAGATCCGGGACGCGCGGCTCGCGCCCGACGGGAAGCGGATCGTCTTCAGCGCGCTCGACAAGCTGTACGTCATGGACCTGGGGGGAACGCCGCGGCGGCTCACCGACGACACGGTTCACGAGCAGGCGCCGACGTGGTCGCCCGACGGCCAGTGGGTGGCGTACGTGACCTGGACATCGGGTACGGGCGGCGCGCTCATGAAAGTCCGCGCCGACGGCAAATCGCGCACCCGGCTGGTCGCCGATCCGGCCTTCTTCGATTCCCCGGTCTGGTCACCGGACGGCCAGCGCGTCGTCGCGGTGAAGGGCCCCCGGCAGCCGCGCATCAACGAGCGATTTGGACCCGGCTACGACCTCGTGTGGGTGCCCGCCGCAGGCGGTACGCCGACGCGGATCACCCCGTACGACGGCTCGGGCCGGCCGCACTTTGCGCGCAGCCCCGATCGCATCTTCTACTACGCCGACACCGCCGGCCTCGTCTCGGTGCGGTGGGACGGCACCGACCGGCGCAGCTACATCAAGGTGAACGGGTACACCTACCCGGGGCCCGGCGCCGAGCCCGACGCGGCGGACGAAGTCATCATCAGTCCCGACACCGACCGCGTGCTCGCGTTACAGGGCAACAACGTCTACATCGTCACGCTCCCGCTCGTCGGCGGCGAGACGCCCACGGTGAACGTGTCGGACCCGGCTGCGGCGTCTTTCCCCGTGAAGCGCGTCACCCGCATCGGCGGCGATTTCATGGGGTGGAGCGCCGACGGGAAGACGGCGACGTGGTCGATCGGTGCGTCGTTCTTCCGGTGGGACATCGCCGCAGCCGATTCGGCCGAAAAGCTGAAAGCGCGGAGCGATTCGATCCGTGCCGACTCCCTCAAGAAGGCGCAGGCCGACAGCACGCGGCCCAAGCCCGATTCCGCTGCCAAGGCGCGCCTCGATTCGCTCGCCAAGGCCCCGGCGTACGAAGGCGTGCGCACGGACGTCGTGCTCCGCGCGGCGCGCGACCTACCGCGCGGCACCGTCGTGTTGCGGGGCGCGCGCGTGGTCACCATGAAAGGCGACGAAGTCATCGACAAGGGCGACGTCGTGGTGACCGATAACCGGATCGTCTGGGTCGGTCCGCAGGGCGCCGGGACCGTACCCGCCAACGCCCGCATCATCGACGTCTCGGGGAAGACCATCATCCCGGGGCTGGTGGACGTGCATGCCCACCCGTGGGCGCAGTTCGGGGTGCACCAGACGCAGGTATGGAAATACCTCGCCAACGTCGCGTGGGGGGTGACGACGGTGCGCGATCCGCAGACCGCCACCACCGACGTGCTCACCTACGCCGACCAGATCGAGACCGGCGAGCTGATCGGGCCGCGGCTGTATCACACCGGCCCCGGGGTGTTCTGGAACGAGAACTTCCAGAGTCTCGACGACGCCCGCAACACGCTGAAGCGCTACAGCGAGTTCTACCACACGCACTGGATCAAGCAGTACATGGTGGGGAACCGCAAGCAGCGCCAATGGGTCATCATGGCCGCGAAGGAGCTGGGCCTGATGCCGACGACCGAGGGCGGGCTCGACTTCAAGATGAACCTCACCGAGATGCTGGACGGATATCCGGGGCACGAGCACAGCTATCCGATCATGCCGCTGTACCAGGACGCGGTGCAGCTGACGGCGCAATCCGGTATCACCTACACGCCCACGCTGCTCGTCAACTACGGCGGTCCGTTCGGCGAGGACTACTTCTTCGAGCACTATAACGGGCACGACGATCCGAAGATGCGCCGCTTCGTACCGCACGAGATCCTGGACGAGCGCTTCCAGCGGCGCGAATGGTTCCGCGACGATCAGTATGTCTACAACCGCATCGCCGCGTCGGCGGCCAAGGTGCTCCGGGCCGGCGGCAACGTCGGCATGGGCTGTCATGGCGAGATGGACGGGATCGGGTGCCACTGGGAGCTGTGGGCGATGAGCTCCGGCGGGATGACACCGCTCGAAGTGATTCGCGTCGGCACGATCGACGGCGCCCGTGCCCTGGGCCTCGACAGGGATCTCGGCTCGCTCGAGCCCGGCAAGTACGCCGATCTCATCGTGCTCGACGCCGATCCGATGCAGGACATTCACAACACGAACTCGATTCACTACGTGATGAAGAACGGCCGCCTCTACGACGGACCGACGCTGGACGAGGTCTGGCCGCGGGAGAAGAAACTGCCCACCATGTGGTGGTGGGGAGAGGAGCCTCCAACCGCAGGACGGTAGGAGACGGTAGGAGACGGTAGGAGACGGTAGGAGACGGTAGGGGACGGTAGGAGCGGGTGCGTAAACCCCTGCCGTCTCCTACCGTCCCTTGCCATCGCTTCCATTTCCGCGGTTTTCCATTTAGACTTCCGTCCGCAGTCTGAACCGCGAGCTGGCATCCTTCCGTAGGACGGTCCCGCTCAGGAGCGGGCCTCACATCTGTAGGCTCATCCCCAGGTTCGAAAAACCGACGACGTAGAGAAAAAGACGTAGGGTGAACTGCGTACGGAACCTTCGTACGCCGTTGTCCATACGGTGTAGCCCGATACGCCTTTTTCCTTACGCCGTCATCGCATAAGGATTTTCATGCCTTTCGCTTCATTGGGCCTCGTGCCCGAACTCGTTCGTGCCGTATTCGAAGAAGGATACGAGCACCCCACCCCGATTCAGCAGGAAACCATTCCCCTCGCCCTTGCGGGCCGCGACCTCATCGGCTCGGCCCAGACCGGGACGGGGAAGAGCGCCGCATTCCTGCTGCCGATTCTCCAGCGGCTCGCGGCCGGCAAGCGTCCCCATACGCTGCGCGCCCTCATCCTCGTTCCCACCCGGGAGCTCGCCGAGCAGGTGCTCCAGATGGCGCGCGGCTACGGGCGCCACGTCTCCGTGAGCGCCGTGGCGATTTACGGCGGCGTGGGGATGGAGCCCCAGACCAAGGCGCTGGCGCGCGGCACGGACATCGTCGTGGCGACGCCGGGCCGCCTGCTCGATCACATGGAGCGCGGCCACGTCGACTTTTCCCGCATCGAGGTGCTGGTGCTCGACGAGGCCGACCGCATGCTCGACATGGGCTTCGCCCCCGACGTGAACCGCATCCTGCGAGCGCTTCCCGAGGAGCGGCAGACGCTGCTCTTCTCGGCGACGATCTCGCCCGAGGTCGACGCGCTCGCCCGCAAGGCCCTCTCCGGCCATGCCTCCGTGGAAATCGGGCGCCGCGCCCAGACGGCCGAGGGGATCGAGCACATCATCGTGGCCGCCGATAAGCTGAAGAAGCGCGACGTGTTGGCGGCGATCCTGCAGGCCAAGCCGGCTGGGCAGACCCTCATCTTCACTCGCACCAAGTACGGCGCCGACAAGCTCGTGACGTTCCTGCGGCGTGGCGGGATCGTGGCCAGCGCCATTCATGGCGACAAAGCCCAAAGCCACCGTACCCGCACCCTGGACGCGTTTCGGGCGGGGACGGCGGAGGTTCTCGTTGCGACCGATATCGCCGCCCGCGGGATTGATGTCGACGGGATTCGCATGGTGGTGAACTTCGACGTGCCGAACGATGCCGAGGTGTACGTGCACCGCGTCGGGCGCACGGCGCGCGCCGGCGCGCGCGGTCTCGCGCTGACCCTGCTATCGCCCGATGAATGGCTCTTGATGGGGGACATCGAGAAACTGGTGGGGCAGGTGTTTCCGCGGGAGATCATCCCCGGCTTCGAGCCATCGGTGGCGCCGCTGCAGCCGCGGCACGCTACGCCGGCCGTGAAAAGGCCGTCGCTGACAGTGAGGGGACGGAGTGGGGGAAGAAAAAGACGGTAGAGATCGAGAGACGTCGAGAGGTATTCCCCTCGACGTCTCTATCGTTTTTCTATCGGTTGATAACTCCGCACCGGCGCTCCGACGTACAACTGCCGCGGCCGGGCGATCTTCTGCTCCTTGTCGGTGAGCATCTCCTGCCACTGTGCCAGCCATCCCGGCGTGCGTCCGATGGCGAAGAGTACCGGGAACATGTCGACGGGAAACCGCATCGCCTCGTAGATGATGCCCGAATAGAAGTCGACGTTCGGGTACAACTTGCGGGAGACGAAGTAGTCGTCCTGCAGGGCGATGCGCTCCAGCTCGAGGGCCAGGTCGATGAGCGGGTTCTTGCCGGTGACCGCAAACACTTCGTCCGCCACCTGCTTGATGATGCGCGCCCGCGGATCGTAATTCTTGTAGATGCGGTGGCCGAAGCCCATGAGCTTCACATCGCCGCGCTTCACCCGCTCGATGTAGGCCGGCACTCTGTCCTTGGAGCCGATCTCGCGCAGCATCCGCAGCACTTCTTCGTTGGCGCCGCCGTGCAGCGGGCCGTACAGCGCCGCCGCGGCCGCCGCCATACTCGAATACGGATCGGCGTGCGCCGAGCCCACCCCGCGCATCGCGCTGGTGGAGCAGTTCTGTTCGTGGTCGGCGTGGAGGATGAACAGTACGTCCAGGGCGTGCTCCAGCACCGGGTGCGGCTTGTACTTCACCTCCGTCGCCTTGAACATCATGTTCAGGAAATTGCCCGCGTAGCTGAGATCGTTGTCGGGGTACGCGTACGGCATGCCGACGGTGTGGCGGTGCGCGAACGCCGCCAGCGTCGGGGTCTTGGCGATGAGGCGATGGATCTGGTCGCGCCGCGAGGTCGGGTCGCCGATGTGCTTCGCATCCGGATAGAACGTCGAGAGTGCCGCGACGGTGCTCACGAACACGCCCATCGGGTGCGCGTCGTGGTGGAAGCCATCGATGAACTTCTTGATGTTCTCGTGGATGATCGTGTGGTGGGTAATGTCGTTCACCCACTGGTCCAGCTCGGTGGGTTTCGGCAGCTCACCAAACAGCAGCAGATACGCCGTTTCGAGGAACGTACTGCGTTCCGCCAATTCCTCGATCGGGTAGCCGCGGTAGCGCAGGATGCCGCGATCGCCGTCGATGTAGCTGATGGCACTGCGACACGCCGCGGTGTTGATGTAGGCCGGGTCGTAGCTGAGCATCCCGAAGTCGTCGTCTCCGGTCTTGATCTGCCGCAGATCCGCGGCCCGGATGGCCCCATCCTGGACCGGGATCTCGTAGGTCTTCCCGGTCCGGTTGTCCACGATGGTCAACGTGTTGGCTGGCACGCGCCAAAGATACGCTGCCTCTGTTGGGAACGCGCAATTCTCGTATTTTGGCGACGTGAGCCCTGCGCCGAACGCACCGCCCCCGCCCCCCCAGCCCCCCTCGCCCCCCGGGCCCCCTCCGGCTCCCAGGACGCCGCCGCGTCAGAGCCTGTATCCCACGCGCTCGGCTGCAGGCGCGACGCTCGGAGCGCTGCTCGTGTCCCAGGGGTACGTCTCGTGCCTCCTCCTCGGCGTCACACCGGAGGGCGTGGAGATCGCCGCGAACGCCGCGAAGGCGATGGGGGCCAGCTTCGACGTCATCGTGTCAGCATTTATCCGATTGGGCTCGAACCTCGCCCCAATCGGGGCGCTGGCCGAAACCGACAGCTCGACGGAGATGGATCCGGAGTTCGAGCCCGGAGCCAATCTGATCGACAAGCTCGGCTCGGCGATCGAGGAGTCCCGCGCCCGCGTCCGCCGGGACCTGGTGTTGTACCGCACCCAACGGCCGATCAAGAGGTTCGAAGGCCGCCAGATCATCGTGATCGATGGGCAGGTCTTCTACCCGTGGAAGGTGCTGGCCGCCGCCCGCGCGGTGTCGGAGCTGGGCGGGAAACGCATCGCGATCGCGACACCGGTCGCGAGCGCCACCGCCGCGGACCGGATCCGCGCGCGGCAGTACGAGTTCGTCTGCCCGAACGTGCTCGCGGATCAAGAGCCGCAACCGTCACTCTACGGCGATGCCGTGGGAGACAGCCCGGAGCGGCTGAAGAGCATCATGATCGCACATCAGGCGGCGTAGGGGACGGTAGGGGACGGTAGGGGACGGTAGGGGACGGTAGGAGACGGTAGGAGACGGTAGGGGACGGCAGGAGACCGTAGGGGACGGCAGGGGTTGAAAACAGAAAGATGGGACGGTTCGCTGATGCCGAAACTGGCACGCGCACCGCCCCCTTTACCGTCCCTTACCGTCAGTATTTCAGCTCAACCATCCCCTTTTCGAGCCACGTATGTTCGCCCCGCAGGACTTCCTGGGCAATGGCGTACGTCGGCACGTCCTCGTTGCGCCAGAGCCCGTGGAACTTGCCCTTCACGCGGCCGCGCGCTTGGCGGCAAAAGACGTCGGCGACTTTAACGGCGTGCGCCCCGGTTGCGGGATCATCGTGCAGCAGGCGCTGGGCCCGGGAGCAGGTCGCGGCCATCGCGAAGAGCTCCGACCCGACGTCCACCAGGCGAAACAGCACGCCCTGGCGCAACTCGAGCTTCGGGCCGAACCGCACCATGGCGTGGAATACGTTGCGGGCGAGGCGGCGCGCGCTGCGCTCCACGAAGCGCACGTGGCCGGCGAGCGCGCCGAACTCGCTGTACTTCGGCCAGAATCCCCAGCCGATCCAGCGGGACGGATACCACCAGCCGTAGAACAGCGCCGAGCGGATGAGGCCCGAGAGACGCTCACCCGCGGTTTTCCCCGGCATCACGACGTCGCCCGCCACCTGGAGGTGCTTGTCCACCGCCTCGCGGGCGATGAAGAGATGCATGATCTCGGAGCTGCCCTCGAAGATCAGGTTGATGCGGAAATCGCGCAGCATGCGCTCGATGGGAATGGGCTTCTCACCCCGCGCGCGCAGTGAGTCGGCGGTTTCGTACCCGCGCCCGCCGCGCACCTGCACCGTATCGTCGATGATGCGCCACCCGGCGACGGAGTTGTACAGCTTGGCCATCGCCGCTTCGAGCCGGATGTCGGAGCGCCCCCGATCGGCGAGGGCGCCGCACAGCTCCGCCACCGCCTCCATCGCGAACGTATTGGCCGCCATCGTGCCGATCATCTGGGCGACGGCGTCGTGCTGGCCGATCTTGCGGCCCCACTGCACTCGCTCGTCGGCCCATTCGCGGGAAATCTCGAGGCAGCGCTTGCCGCAGGCGACGGCGGAGATCGGGAGCGTCAGGCGTCCGGTGTTCAGGGTGACGAGCGCGAGCTTCAGCCCTTTCCCCTCGCCCCAGAGCACGTCTTCCTTCGGCACGCGGACGTTGGTGAAGGTGATGACGCCGTTGTAGAGGGCCTTGAGTCCCATGAAGTGACAGCGGTGCGTCACCTTCACGCCCGGCGTATTGGCCTCGACGATGAACGCCGTGATCTGTTTCTTTTCTTTCCCGTAGACGACCTTGGACGGGGTCCGGGCCATGACGACGAGGATCTCGGCGATCGTGCCGTTGGTGCACCACAGCTTCTCGCCGTTCAGGATCCACGACTCGCCGTCCGGCGCGAGCTCGGCGGTGGTCTCCATCGCCGCCGGGTCGGAGCCGACGTTCGGCTCCGTGAGCGCGAACGCCGACACGGCGCCTTTGGCGAGGCGCGGGAAGTATTTCTTCTTCTGCGCCTCGCTGCCGAACATCTTCAGCGGCTGCGGCACGCCGATCGACTGGTGGGCCGAGAGCAGCGCGGTGACCGAGCCGTCCACGGACGACACCAGCTCGATCGCCTTCATGTAGGACAACTGCGACAGCCCGAGGCCGCCGTACTCGCGCGGGATCTTGATGCCGAACGCCCCGATGTCCTTCAGTCCCTGGACCACGGCCGGGGGAATTTCGCCCTCGCGGTCGATCTGGTCGGAATCGACGCTCGCCATCAGCCGTTGCAGCTTGTCGAGGAACGGCTTGGCCCGCTCGGCTTCGGCCGGGTCCTGCAGCGGGTAGGGGTGAATCAGGTCCATCCGCAACTTCCCGAGAAACAGATCCCGCACGAAGCTCGGGGCGGACCACTGCTCTTCGCGAGCCGCCTCGGCGACGGCGCGCGCTTCGTCGGCCGAGACCTTGGGCTTGGGAGGGGCGGCGGTGGTGGTCATATCAAATAGTAATGTACTAAATTCGCCTCGCCCCAACGCCCTCCGGAGATTCCCTCGAGGACATCACGGAACTCCAGCGCGTGCGGTTCGTTATGAAGGGTGGCACCGTGTACCTTTCCCAATAGTGCGACGCGCGCTCCTCATGCTGGCGGCCATCGGGCTCGGCGCCGCCGGAGCCGGTTGGGGGCAGCAGCTCCCTCCTGCCGGCACCGGCGGCGTCGCGGCGTTGGCCGATGCACTGCGCCAGCTCGGCGCCAACAAGCGCGTGCTGGTCATCGGCGCACACCCCGACGACGAGAATTCCCAGCTGCTCACCTGGCTCTCCCGGGGCATCGGGGCCCAGGCGGCCTATCTCTCGCTCAATCGGGGTGAAGGCGGCCAGAACCTGATCGGCCCCGAGCTCGGGCCAGAGCTCGGGATCATCCGCAGCGAGGAGCTGCTCGCCGCCCGCTCGATCGATGGGGCGCGCCAGTATTTCACCCGGGCATACGACTTCGGATTTTCCAAGACCGCCGAGGAGACGCTGCGGTTCTGGTCGCGCGACTCGGTGCTGCGGGACGTGATCGACATCATCCGCCGTTTCCGGCCCCAGATCATCGTGTCCGTGTTCTCCGGGACACCGGCCGATGGCCATGGCAATCACCAGGTGGCCGGCTTGCTTGCCCGGCAAGCCTACGATTTGCTGCGTGATTCCACCTGGGGGCCGGTCAAGTTCTATCGCTCGACATTTTTCGACACGACCGGCACCACGCTCCGCATTCCCACCGGGGGCATCGATCCGCTCTTGGGGCAGTCGTATTTCCAGATCGCGATGCTGGGGCGCAGCCGCCACCGGTCACAGGACATGGGCCAGCTGCTGCAGCCCGGTCCGGCGTTCGCGCGGCTGGCGCTTGTCACCTCGAAGGTGGGAACGGGCGGAGAGCTGTTCTCGGGAGTCGACACGGTCCTGCCGAGTCATGAGCGCTACACGGCGCTGATCGATTCGGCCCGCGCGCTGCTGACGCCGTACGCACCGGAGCGTATCGTGCCGCTCTTGGCGCGTGCGAGACAGCAGCTCCGCCCCGGTGATGACGAGCAGCGCGCCACTCTCGACGCCGCTCTGGCCGAAGCGGCCGGCGTCGTCGTCGACGGCACCGCCGATGACGGGATCGCCGTTCCCGGCCAGCGCCTGCAGGTGGAAGTGAGTGTCTGGAATACCGGCACGGCGCCGCTCGCAGTCTCGTCGGTCGAATTCGGGGCACCCGCCGCCTGGCGCGTCGATCGGCTGGAGCCCGAGGAGGTCACGGTCCTCCCGGGCACGATCACGGTGCGGCATTTCGGGGTGACGGTCGCGGCGGATGCGCCGCGCTCGCAACCGTACTTTCTGCGGCGCCCGCTCGCGGGAGCGATGTACGATTGGAGCGGCGTCCCCGCCGACAACCGCGGATTGCCGTTCGAGCCTCCGACCATCGTGGCGCGCGTCCACTGTACGATCGACGGTGCGCCGGTGACGCTCACGCGCGAAGTGGCGTACCGGTTTCGCGACCAGGCGATCGGTGAGATCCGTCGACCGATCCTCGTCACACAACCGTTCGACGTCGCCGTGTCGCCGGCAATGATCGTCTGGCCGGTCGACGGATCCACCGGCGGGACCCGCATGGTGACGGTGATGGTCACGAACCGGACGCGTGGCGCGGCGACGGGGGTCGTGCGACTCTCCGTGCCGGCCACCTGGGCGCCCATGCGACCGGAGTCTCTCAGCTTCAGCAGGGAGGACGAGGATCGCAGCGCGATTTTCACGGTGCGGCTCCCGGCGGCGCCCGCCGTCGGCAGCTTCACGCTCAAGGCGACCGTGACGGGCGCCGACGGCAATGTGAGCGAGGGGGCGTTGTCGATCATCGACTATCCGCATATCCGCCCGCGCCCCTCCGTGCATCCGTCGACGGTGGAGATCCGGGTCGCAAAAATCCTCCTGCCGGGCCTCGCGCGCGTCGGCTACATCCGCGGCGCTTCGGATCGCGTGCCCGAAGCCCTGCTGGGAGTCGGCGTCCCGGTGGTGATGCTCGATGCCGATTCGCTCGAGCGAGGAGATCTCTCGAAGTTCGACGCGATCGTGGTCGGGAGCCGCGCGTACGAGACCGCCCCGGCGCTGGTGCGGTCGAACGGGCGGCTGCTCGACTACGCCCGTGGGGGCGGCCTCGTGATCGTGCAGTACCAGCAGTACCCGTTCATCAACGGCGGGTTTGCACCCTTCCGCATGACGATCGCGCAGCCGCACGACCGCGTCACGGATGAGACCGCACCGGTGACGCTGCTCAACCCCTCCGCTCCACTGTTTCGGGTGCCCAATGCGATCGGCGCAGATGATTGGCAGGGGTGGGTGCAGGAGCGCGGGCTCTACTTCGCGCACGACTGGGACTCGACCTACGTGCCGATGCTCGAGCTGCACGATTCCGGGGGGCCGCCCCTCGAGGGGGGGATGCTCGTCGCGCCGCTGGGACGCGGCAGGTACGTCTACACCGGCCTCAGCTTCTTCCGGGAGCTGCCCGCGGGCGTGGTCGGGGCGTATCGGCTGTTTGCGAATCTGCTGGGACTCGGGGCGGGGCATGTTCCGTAAACGCGCGATCGGTGGTCGGTGGTCGGTGGTCGGCGCGTTTCTGCTCGCCGCCTGTACGGGATCCGGCAAGACACCACTCGTCATTTACACACCACATGGTCGCGATCTGCTGACGCTCCTGAAAGCGCGGTACGAGCAGCTCCATCCCGAGATCGACATCCGCTGGCTCGACATGGGGTCGCAGGAGGTCTACGACCGCGTCCGCTCGGAGCGCGCCAATCCGCAGGGCGATGTCTGGTTCGGTGGCCCGGCGACGATTTTCGCGATGGGCGCCGCCGACTCGCTGCTCGAGGCGTACCGGCCGGCGTGGGCCGATGCCATTCCGCCGCACGGGCGGGGTCCGAGTGATTTCTACTTCTCCTGCTACCAGACCCCGGCAGTGATCGTCTACGCCGCGCAGGCGGTGAAACCGGGCGACGCGCCCCAGGATTGGGACGCCCTGCTCGACCCGAAGTGGCGGGGCAAGATCCTGATCCGCGATCCGATCGCGTCGGGCACGATGCGCGCGGTGTGGGGGATGCTCATCGAGCGCAGCCTGAAGCAGACCGGCGATACCACTGTGGGCTGGGCATGGCTGCGCCGGCTCGATGCGCAGACCAAGGAATACGTCCTGAACGGGCCGCTGCTCGATCAGAAAATCGTGCGGCAGGAAGGGTTGATCACGATCTGGGATCTCCCCGACATCCAGCTGAACACCCGGGACGGCCTGCCGCTCGGCTACGTCTTTCCTGCGAGCGGGACGCCCGTGATCGAAGACGCGATCGGCGTGATTCGCCGGGCGCCGCATGACGCCGCCGCGCGCGCCTTCGTCGAATGGGTGGGGACGACGGGCGTTCAGCTGCTGGCGGCCCGGGAGGTGTACCGGCTTCCGGCCCGCGGCGACCTGCCGGTCGATTCGTTGCCCGCATGGGCGCGCGACGTGCGGTCCCACATGGTGCAAGCGGACGTGGATTGGGACCTGCTCGCGCGGCGGGGTCCCGAGTGGATGCGGTATTGGGACGAGCACGTCAGGGGGAAGGGTGGTCGCTGAGGCGCCGTTCCTCGTGCTCGACCAGCTCCGCGTACAGTTCAACGACACCGTCACGATCGGTCCCGTCTCGCTCGGCATCCAGCGCGGCGAGATCCTGGCGCTGCTCGGGCCGTCGGGGAGCGGCAAGACGACACTGCTCCGTATGCTCGCGGGGTTCGAGCGCCCCGACGGCGGGCGCGTGTCGATCGAAGGCGAGGACGTGACGGCGGTCCCGCCGGCGCAGCGCCGCGTCGGGATGGTGTTCCAGCACTACGCGCTGTTTCCGCACCTCGATGTCGGCGAGAACGTCGCGTTCGGCCTCGCGGGGAGCGGAGCACGGGCCACGGTCGATGGGAAAGTGCGGGACGCACTCGCGCTCGTCGATCTGGCGAGCTTCGAGCGGCGCAAGGTGCACGAGCTGTCCGGCGGGCAGCAGCAGCGGGTGGCGCTGGCGCGCGCTCTGGCGCCGGCGCCCCGGGTGCTGGCGCTCGATGAGCCGTTGTCCAACCTCGACCCGAGCTTGCGCGAGCGGACCCGGCGCGAGCTGCGGCAGCTCGTGAAGCGCATCGGCATTACGGCGGTATTCGTCACGCACGAGCAGGAAGAGGCCTTCGATCTGGGAGACCGGATCGCCGTGCTGCAGGCCGGGCGGCTCGAGCAGGTCGGTACCCCGGAGGATCTCTACGAGCGGCCGGCGAGCCTGTTCGTCGGAATGTTCGTGGGGCGCGCGAACGTCCTGCGCGGCGCCGCCGCGCGGGCGCTGGGAGCGGCCCCGGGGCATCTCGTCCTCGTGCGACCCGAGCAGCTGCGCTTCGGGGCGAATGGGCTGCGCGGGGTCGTGGCCGAACGGCGCTACACGGGATCCACGGCGTTCTTCACCGTTGCGCTGGAGAGCGGCGAGCGCCTCGAGGTCGAGGCCGCACCTGATGCCGCACGGGTAGGGGACCAAGTCGCCGTCGGCGCCGGCGGGACACTGAGCTTCCCGGAGCCTCGAGTATGACGCGGCGAGGCCGCAGTGAGCCGGCTGGGCTCGCGCTCGCCGCGCTGCTGACGTGGCTCGTCCTCTACCCCATTGTGCTCCTCGTCATCGATGGGATGCAGGGCGACGCGCTGAAGAGCTTCGCGATGCGCGCCGGGGAATGGAGCGCGCTCTGGGCCAGCGTCTGGATTTCGCTCGCGAGCGTGGCCCTGGCGGCGCTCGTCGGCATACCGCTCGCCTTTCTGTTCGAATGGTTCGAGTTCCCGGGACGGAAGGTCTTGGGTGCGCTGATCGCGCTCCCGGCAGTGCTCCCGCCGTTCGTCGGCGTGATCGCGTTCCTGTTTCTCTATGGCGAGTCGGGATTCGTCGCGCGGTTCCTGCAATCACTCCTGGGTCTGTCACAGTCGCCATGGCGGCTCCAGGGAGCGGGCGCGATCCTCCTGGTGCACGGCTATTCGATGTACGTCTACTTCTATCTCTTCACGCGAGCGGGGCTCGCCCGGCTCGATGCGGCGATGCTCGAGGCCGCCGAGGCGCTCGGCGCCGGACGGCTCCGCACCATCGGGAGCGTGGTCCTGCCGCTGCTCCGGCCGTCGCTCGCCGGGGCCGCACTGCTCACGTTCATGACGTCGCTCGGCTCGTTCAGCGCCCCCTACGTGTTCGGTGGCGGCTTCCGCGTCATGACCACGCAGATTTTCGCCTCAAAGCAGAACGGCGAGCTGGGGCTCGCGACCGTGGAAACGATGGCGCTCGCGCTGGTGGCGCTGGCGGGGCTGGTGCTGCTGCGGCGCACGGAAGGCGACGCGATCCTGGTCGGTCTCGGCAAAGGGACCGCACCGCGCCGCCGCGTGCTGCGCCGGCCCCTGGTGCGCGCGGCGGCGACGGTCGTGGGCTGGGGGCTCGCGGTGACGCTGTTGCTGCCCCACCTCACGCTCATCCTCGTCTCCCTCGTTCCCTACGCAACCTGGACCACGGAGACCTTGCCGCCCGTGCTCGGGCTCGACAACTATCGCCGGCTGTTCTCCGAGCCGGAGCGATTGGAGCCGCTGCTCAATTCCTTCTGGATGGCGCTCGCCAGTACCGCCGGCGCAGTCACGGTGGCGCTGGCCTCAGGCTGGTTGGTGGTGCGACGGCGTGTGCGGCTGCGTGGGTGGATCGAAGGACTGCTCGCCATCCCGTGGGCGCTCCCGGGAACGGTGTTCGCCGTCGCGCTCGCGACGGCATTCAGCGTGTCCGCGCCGCTCGAGCTGCGCTGGATTCTCGTCGGGACGGTCCTGATCCTGCCGCTCGCCTATCTGGTTCGCGGGCTGCCCGTCACCGGGCGCGCGATACTCGCGGGATTCCGACAGCTCGATCCCGCGCTCGAAGAGGCGGCGGCGAGTCTCGGAGCCGGACCGTGGCGCACGCTGCGCCGGGTCACGCTGCCGCAGCTCAGGCCGGCGCTCGCCGCGGGAGCGAGCCTCGCCTTCGTCGGGGCGCTGGGGGACTTCGTGACGTCGATCCTGCTCTACACATATCGCAATCGCCCGATCTCGATGGAGATCAATGCGGCGCTGCGGGTCAATGAGATCGGCGTGGCGGCGGCATTCGGGGTTGTGCTGATGGTCGCGAGCGCGGTGGTGCTCGGCATCGGGGCGAGACGATGAAGCGGCTGTGGGTGCTGATCGCCGTGTGCTTCGTGGACATGATCGGATTGATGATCATCGCCCCGTTGCTCACGCCGTACGCGCGGCGCTTCGGGGCGCCCGACTGGATCGTCGGAGTGCTGTTCTCGTCCTTCGCGATCGCGCAGCTTCTGTCATCGCCGATCTGGGGCCGTGTCTCCGACCGCTACGGGCGCCGCCCTGCGCTGATCGCGGGACTCACGGGCGCATTCTTCGCCTATGTGATCTTCGGATTCGCCAGCAGTCTCTGGCTGCTGTTCGTATGCCGCACGGTGCAGGGACTGGGCGGGGGGACGACCGGCGTTGCACAGGCGTACGTCGCCGACACGATGGAGCCGAGCGAGCGCGCGAAGGCCTTGGGATGGCTCTCGGCGGCGACGAGCGCCGGAGTGAGCATCGGGGCCGTGCTCGGCTCATTGGCCGCCAATATCGGTCCCGCCGCACCGGGGCTCGTCGCGGCCGGTCTCGTCCTCATCAACATCGTGTTCGCCTGGCGCTGGCTGCCGGAATCCCGCGTTCCTCAGGCCAGGGTTACGACGTCGAGCGGTCGCCTCGTGTCGCCACGCGAGCGACCGATCGCCCATGCGTTGTGGGAAGTCGTGCGCCACCCCGGGCGGCCAGTGTCGGAGATGATCTGGATCTACGCCGTGGGGATGCTGGCCCTCAACGTGGTGATCGGGGTGATGTCGCTGTACCTGATCGACACGTTCGGATTCACGGAAAAGAATGTCGGCTTCGTATTCACCGTGTTCAGCGTGGTGGGCTTCGTGCTGCGCGTCGGACCGGTCGGCTGGCTCAACGCCGCGATCGGCGAGGTGCGCACCCTGCGCGTCGGGGCGGCACTGCTCGTCGTGGGACTCGTGCTGTTGCCCATCCCGAAGGTCTTCCCCGTATTCGTGGTGTGCTTGCTGCTGGTTCCCGGCGGCACCGCCTTTCTCTTCCCAGCCACGTCGTCGCTCGTGAGCCAGCGGACCGAGCCGCACGAGCTGGGGCTCACCATGGGGGTGCAGCAGACTTTCCGTGGAATCATGGCCATCATCGGGCCGATCGGGGCGACGGCGGTCTATGAGTGGTTCGGGCACGGCGTCCCCTTCTGGATCGCCGCCGGAATCGTGGCCGTGGTTCTCGCGCTCTCGTCGCGCGTACGCCACGGCACCCCCGTCCCCGAGGCGGCCGCTTCGCCTTAGCTTTCCGGGATGACGCTCATCGCGGTCACATCCATTTTGGCGGGCCTCGCCGGTCACCCGGGCGGCCCCGCCCCCGTCAAGCCGAAACTCGTCGTGGTGATCACGGTCGATCAGCTGCGCCCCGATTATCTGACCCGCTGGCGCAACCAGCTCACCGGGGGCTTCCGCGTACTGCAGTCCGGTGCCGTGTTCACGAACGCCTTCCAGGATCACGGGGTCACCGAAACCGCCCCAGGGCATTCGACGATCCTCTCGGGCCGGTGGCCGGCGCACACCGGGATTCTCTCCAACCCACTCGGTGTGGTGGACTCCTCCACACAGCTGCTCGAGGTCGGTATTCCCGGCGCGTCGCCGAAGCGCTTCCGTGGCACGGCGCTGTTCGATTGGCTCCACGCCGCCCAGCCCCAGAGCCGGGCGCTCTCGGTGTCGCGCAAGGACCGTGGCGCGATTCTCCCGATCGGTACGGCGCGCCAGGAAGTCTATTGGTACCAGTCCGGCATCTTCACGACGAGCACGTACTACCATGACTCGCTCCCCGCCTGGGTGCGCGGCTTCAACGCCCTGCGGATTCCGTTCAAGGCGGCGGGCCACGAGTACCGCCTGCTGCTGCCCGACAGCGCCTACGCCGAGCCGGACAGCCAGCCCTGGGAGAACTTCGGACACGATGTCTCCTTCCCGCACCGGTTGCCGACGGACAGCACGCGGGCGGCCCTCCTCTATCCCGCCGTGTCGTCGATGGATTCGCTCACCCTGGCGTTCGCGCTCGCGGGGACCGAGGCCATGCGCCTCGGCCGCGGGGACGCGACCGACCTCCTCGCCGTCAGCCTCTCCACGACCGATGCCATCGGGCATGCCTTCGGTCCCGACTCGCGGGAGATTCACGATCAGGTGCTGCGGCTCGACCGCTACCTGGGCTGGTTTCTCAACCGGCTGTTCGACCGCTACGGCAGGGACAAGCTGCTCATCGTGCTCACTGCCGACCACGCCGTGACGCCGTATCCGGACTTCTCGCGTCAGCACGGTCACCCGCAGGCGCAATTCGTGAGCCTCGATACGCTCGTGAGCGCGGTGAACCAGGAGCTGGATCGCGCCACGGCGGCGCCGGCGCCGCGGCCCTGGTTCGACTTCGACACGGGGCTCCTGTTCCTGCGCGACAACGGCAGGCTCGCCTCCCTGGGCTATCGGCCCGACAGCGTCGTCGATCAGGTCGCGCGCCGCATTCGTGCCGTGCCGGGCGTGGCGCGGGTGGATTCGCCCGCCGCCATAGCCGCCGCCGACACCGTCGCGGATCCGATCGCGCGACGCTGGCGGCACGAGCTGTCCCCCGACGCAGGCGTCGTGCTGGTCGTGACCCTGGCCGAGTGGAATGCATGGGCGTATGGCGGGGGGCTCCAGATCGCGGAACATGGACAGCCGTCCGATCTCGACGCGCACGTGCCGCTGCTGCTGTGGGGCACGGGGTTGCGCGCCGGCATTTACGGAACGCGTGTCAATACGGTGGACATCGCCCCGACGCTGGCCCGCATCCTCGGGTTGTCTCCACTGTCCGTCGTCGACGGCCGCGTGTTGTCCGAGGCTATCGACGCCAGGTAACCGTCGTACGCCGATCCGCTCGACAATGCGAAGCCTCATCGTCGCGCTGTGCGGCGCGCTCGCCGTGGGGTGGCCCCTCGAGCGCATCTCGGCGCAGATGGTCATGAGCGGGATGCCGCGCGCCGCTGGTCCGCCGCTCGGCATTCCCGAAAACCGGATGGGGTCGGGGACGTCGTGGCTGCCCGACAATGCACCGATGCACGCGATCCACGTTCCGCTCGGCGCTTGGGCCGTGATGGCACACGGTGCGATTTCCCTCTTGCTCGACGCCCAGCGTGGACCACGGGGCGCAACCGAGGTGCGGCTCGTCAACTGGGGGATGGGGTCGTTGACGCGCCGCATCGCCGGCGGACAACTCGAGTTGCGCGCCATGCTCAGTGCGGAGCCCGGCACGGTCGGCTCGAGCGGCTACCCGCTGCTCCTGCAGTCCGGCGAGTCGGATAACGGGCTCGCCCTCCACGACCGCCAGCATCCGCACGATCTGTTCATGGAAGCGGCGGCATTGTACGAGCGGGAGATCGGCGGCAGGATGGCTGTGTCGCTCTATCTCGCCCCGGCGGGGGAGCCGGCCCTCGGGCCGCCGGCGTATCCACACCGCCCGTCGGCGGAATGGGACCCGCTCGCGCCGATCGGCCACCACTGGCAAGACGGCAGCCACGTCACCTACGGTGTTCTGACGACCGGCATTTACACGCGATCGATGAAGCTCGAGGTGTCCGCGTTCAACGGGCGTGAGCCGGATGAAAACCGGACCGACTTCGATTTTCGCGGACGCCGGCTCGACTCGTATGCCGGCCGGGCGATCGTGAATCCATCGCACAGCCTCAGCGTGAGCGCCTGGTACGGCTATCTCAAGAGCCCCGAGGCGCTCGAGCCCGAGATCTCGCTACACCGGCTCGGTGCGGCGGTGCTGGCCACGGGCCGGCACGGCGAAAGGATCTGGTCGACTTCGCTCGTGTACGGAGCCAATGTCGCACTGGGCTCGAGTCGCTGGTCCAACAGCGCATTGTTCGAGGGGAGCGTCGACCTCGATCGGAAGAACACGGTGTTCGGCAGACTCGAGTACGTACAGAAGTCTGCGGCCGATCTCGCCGTGCCGAGTGCCGGCAATCTCCGTTACGATGTCGGCGAGGTGTCGCTCGGCTACTTCCGAACGCTGCGGCAAACGGCCGGCGTCGTCCTGGGCGTCGGCGCGCGCGGCACGATCAACCTGGTGCCACCAACGTTGCGGGACAGCTACGGCGGTCGTTGGCCGGTCGGCGCGGCCGTGTACATCGCGCTGCGACCCCGGGACACGCTGCACGGACACGGCAGCGGGGAAGGACGATAAAAAAGGGTGTGGGAGTGCGGCACTATACTTGGAGCGCGCCAGTGAAGGGACGGACGCCGCGTCACCACGTACCAGTGCCTCAACCCCCACACCACTGACTCAATCCTACTGCGCCGCCCGAGATACGCAATATCTTCCTTCCCATGGCTGAACAGAAGCTGACCCCGATCCAAGCACAGCGCGTCGACCAGATCCAGGGATTTCTCAAGACCGTGGCGCTGGTCAAGAAGCTGGTCGGGGATCTGGAGGCGAACCGGGCGGCACGTCCCCAGATCCTCCAGGAGATGTGTGCTCGGATCTCCCGGGAGCTGTCCCGCATGCGTCAGCGGGCCAACGGTGCCAACATCGGGACGGTCGCGGATGTTGCCGGTAGCCTCGCGACGCTGGCGACCCGCTCGCAGGGCCTGCTGATGAAGATCCGCGGGCTGAAGGACGGCGTGGCGAGCCTGGAGTTCCAACTCGATCGAGCCCTGGTTCAGGCCCAGACCCCAGAGGAGAAGCGGGCTCCAGAGTGACGGCGGCGGTGCGACCCCCGGCGGTGCGCTGCGCCGGTCTGGTCAAGCGGTTCGGCGATCTCACGGCAGTCGACGGGCTCGACCTCGTGGTCGAGGCGGGGGAGTGCTTCGGTTTGCTGGGCCCCAATGGGGCTGGGAAGACGACGACGGTCGAGATCCTCGAGGGTTTGACGCCGTCCGACGCGGGCGCCGTCGAGGTGCTGGGGGAGCGCTGGACCGGGGGCGGATCGGACCGGCGGTTGCGCGAGCGTCTCGGCATCCAGCTGCAGGAGACCAAGCTCCCCGACAAGCTCACCGTCGAAGAAACGATCCGGCTGTTCGCGAGCTTCTACCGTGAAGCCCAGGACGTGGAAGCGGTCCTGGCCCTGGTGGAGCTCGGCGAGAAGCGTCGGGCGTGGTACACGAAGCTGTCGGGAGGTCAGAAGCAGCGCCTCGCCGTCGCCTGCGCGCTGGTGAACCGACCGGAGCTCTTGTTCCTCGATGAGCCCACGACGGGTCTCGATCCGCAATCGCGCCGCCAGCTCTGGGAGGTGATCGAGACCTTCCGCGCGCGCGGCAACACGGTGCTGCTCACCACGCATTACATGGAAGAGGCGGAGCGGTTGTGCGATCGCGTCGCCATTCTCGATCACGGCAAGGTGATCGCGCTGGGAAGCCCTCGCGAGCTGATCGCCGGCCTCGGCGCCGAGCATGTCGTCGAGTTCACCCTGGCGGAACCGGGATCGGGCCTGGAGGCCGATCTGGGCGTGCTGCGCGGCGTGCAGGCGCTGCGACAGCAGGACGGCATGTACTCGCTCACCGTCACCGAGCTGCACCAGGCGCTGCCGGCCGTGATGAGCCTGCTCGAGCGGCGGGGACGACATCTCGCTTCGCTCACCACCCACCACGCGTCCCTGGAGGACGTGTTCGTCTCCCTCACCGGCCGCCACATCCGCGATGACTGAGCGGTCGTTGGTGCAGCTCACGCTCGCCTGGGTCCGCGGGTTCTATCGGGAGCCCGAGGCGATCTTCTGGGTATTCGGCTTCCCCATCGTTCTCGCGTTCGCCCTCGGCATCGCGTTCAAGAATCGCGGACCGGGAGAGCTGCGGGTGGGAGTGGAGGGCGGCGCCGGCGACAGCGTCATCGCGCGTGCGCTCGATTCCGCTCCTGGACTTTCAGCCGCCGTGCTCGACAGCGTCGAGGCGAAGGCGGAGCTGCGCACCGGGCGGATTGCCCTCCTCGTGATCCCGGGCGCGCCGCTCACCTACCGCTACGATTCGACGCGCACGGAGAGCCACCTGGCCCGCCTCGAGGTCGACGAGGCCCTGCAGCGGGCCCGGGGGCGAGCCGATCCGGTGCTGGTACGCGACGATCGCGTGGTCGAGTTGGGGTCGCGCTACATCGACTTCCTGATTCCCGGGCTCCTCGGAATGAACCTGATGGGGAGTGGATTGTGGGGGGTGGGATTCTCGGTCGTGCAGGCCAGGACCAAGGGCTTGCTGAAGCGGTTCCTCGCGACGCCGATGAAGAAGAGCGAGTACCTCCTCAGCTATATCCTGTCGCGGCTCGTATTCCTCGTGCTCGAGGTCGGCGCGCTGATCGGGTTCGGCTGGTGGGTATTCCACGTCGGCGTCCACGGAACCCTGGCCGGTCTCGCGACGGTCGTCTTGCTGGGCGCGTTTTCGTTCTCGGGGCTGGGACTGCTCGTGGCGAGCCGGGCGAAGACGGTCGAAGCAGTCTCGGGCCTCATGAACCTCGTGATGCTCCCGATGTGGATCCTGTCGGGAACGTTCTTCTCGTATGCCCGGTTTCCCGACGCCATGCAGCCGTTCGTGAAAGCGCTGCCCCTCACGGCATTGAACGACGCGCTGCGCGCCGTGATGGTCGACGGAGCCTCCTTAACACGCGTGAGCCCCGCGATCGCGATCGTCTGCGTCTGGGGGCTCGTCAGCTTCGCAGTGGCGGTAAAGATCTTCCGCTGGCGGTAGTCACTGCACGGTGATCGTGCCGTGCATCTGCGCGTGGAACATGCAGTGATAGGTGTAGGTGCCGGGAGTCGCGAAATTCACCTGGAACAGCCCGCCGTTCGTCATCCCGCCGTACGCGTTCTTCATCGGCGCCGCCAGCGCTCCGCTGTCGAATTGGCCGGTGGTGTCACTCGTCGCGCTGTGGGATGAGGGACCGTCATTGAGCCAGTTGACCGTGGTCCCGACTTTGATCGTGATCACGGAAGGCGCATAATTGTAGTCCCGGACGGTGATTGAGGCGGTAAGTCCGGGGCCCGTACCGCCTGCACCGGTCCCATTTGCCCCGGTCTTCGACAGGCCGCCGCAGCCGACGAGAATGAGGAGCGACGCGAGACAGCCGAACACGTTGAGTCGCATGCACCGTCCTCCTGACACAATGAAACGATCTAGAATAGTAGCCCGGACTTCAAGCCCTTGACTGCCGGCGGTGGTGGAGCGAAAGGTGGCCGGAGTACCCGGAATACAAGGAGGTTGCCATGAGCGACACGGTGACGCTGGTCGATTACTACTACACGATGGTACCCGACAAGGTGGGGGAGGGGGCCAGGATACTCGGGGCCCTGCGCGACGCCGGCGTCAACCTGACGGCCTTCTCCGGGTTTCCGGAGGGTCGGCGCGTGCAGCTCGATTTCGTGCCGGTGGATACGGGATCATTCCTGGCCGCCGCGAAGGCCGCGAAGGTGAAGCTCAGCCGCCCCAAGAAGGCATTTCTGATCAACGGCGACGATCGCCCCGGCGCCATGGCGGAGATCCATGCGCGGCTCGCCGCGGCGAAGATCAGCGTCACCGCCGCGGACGCGGTGTGCGCCGGGGCGGGACGCTTCGGTGCGATTCTGTGGGTGAAGCAGCGGGACGTGAAAAAGGCGGCGACGGCGCTCGGGGCGCTCGGCTAGACCTTGAGCCACCCGAGGATCCGTTTCACGACGCTCCCCGTCACCTGCTCCAGGGCCTGTCGCAGCGCTCCCGCCGTCTGGTAGCGCTGCGACGGGTCGCAGACGACCGTGTGCCGCAGCACCTCCTCGAACTCGCGCGACACGTCGGGCCGCGCCTCGCGCAGTGAAGGCAGAGCGTCCACGGTCTGTTTCGCGAGAATCGCCTCGGGGGTCGACCCTTCGAAGGGCGGCCGGCCGAGCAGCGTGAAGTAGGCGACCGCGCCGAGCGAGTAGAGGTCGGCGCGTTGCTCGACCCGCTCGCCGAGAAGCTGTTCCGGAGCCGCGAACTGCGGAGTGCCGCTGCGGGAAGTCGCACCGGCGAACCGCTCGCCGCGCAGCGCCAACGCCAGCCCGAAATCGGTGATCCGCAGTCGGCCGTCGGGCTCGATCAGCATGTTCTCCGGCTTGATGTCGCGGTGCACGAGGCCCAGGCTATGCGCGTGCTCGAGCGCCGACAGCGCCTCGAACAACAACCGCTCCGTCTTCTGCATCGGGAACGGTCCCTCCTTTTTCACCAACTGCGCGACATTCGCCCCCGGCACCAGCTCCATGACGTACCACTGCAGCCCGGCGCGGCTCTGAATGTCGTACACGCTCACGATATTGGGGTGGCGCAGCCGCGCGGCGAGCTGCGCCTCGCGCCGGAACCGCTCCATCACGCCGGGGTCCGCAGTGAGCTGCGGATGCAAGACCTTGATCGCCACTTCCCGTTCGAGACCCAGGTCTCGCGCGCGGTAGACGCGGCCGAACCCCCCCGAGCCGATCTCGTTCAACAGCTCGTAATCGTCGCCCAGCGCGCGCCGTAGCCGGCGCTCGAAGTCCTTCTCCATCGTCGCGGGCGCGACGGCCGGTTCGTGGAACATGCCGGCGTCGCTGACGAAATCCTCGAGCATCTCGGTGGCGGTGAAGTAGCGCTCGCGCGGCACGGGCCGGAGGCCGCGCAGGATCACGCGCTCTACGGCCTGCGGGATCGCCTGCCGGAGCGATCGCGGCGGCGCCGGCGATTCGGCCGCCGGCTCCGTCCCGGTGAGCGCGTAGTAGACGATCGCCGCCACCGCATATACGTCGGTCGCCGGATCTCCCGGTTCCCCCTTCCGCACTTCGGGCGCGACAAACAGCGTCCGCTGGGCCTCGTCCTCCGGGGGAACGTGACTCAGACACCAGTTGGCATAGCGCAGGTCGGTGATCACGCCGCGTCCGGAGATCTCGAGCAGCAGCGTCGTGGGGACGATGCGGCGGATGATGATGCCGCGCGCGTGGGCATGCTCGAGCGTGCCGAGCAGGTCGCGCACCAGTGACATGACGCTGGGAATCGGCCGCGGTCCGCGGCGCATCGCCTCGGCGAGGCTTTCTCCGTCGACCCAGTTGGTGGTGCGGTAGGCGAAGGGCCCCACTTCGCCCGCGTGGTAGACGTGACGCACGGCGGGGTGGTTCAGCGCGGCGAGTGTTTCGTTCTCGCGCAGGAACCACGCCCGCCCCGGTGAATCGGGAATGAGGTGGACGCGCACCGCCACGCTGCGCTTCAGACGGCGGTCCCACGCGCGGTACATCGCGCGCTCCGGCGAGATGGCGACGAGATGGTCGAGCCGGAAATCGGGCTCCAACGCCTGTGTGATACCGGCGAGCAGATCGGCAGACGGCGTGTCGGAACTCACGTGGGGAGGGAATCTAGCGCGGTGACGCGTCGGCGGTTGCCGCCAACGGCACCGCCACCACCGCCCAGCCGTTCGACGGCGGGCGGGCGTAACGCATGTCGCGCAACGTGACGAGCGTAGGGTGCGTGCCGGAGTCGACGTCCGCCGCGAGAAACCGGGCGAATCCCGCGAGGGCGCGAGCCGGCGGCGAGATGCGCAGCGCCTCCCGCACGGCGGGGTCGCTGAGGTGACGCGGCCACGCCCACGCCGCACCGGCGACGGTGTCCGGCGAGGCGATCATCGTCGTCCAGGTAAAGGGATACCCGACGTTGGTGAGCGAGGCTGACTGCGCGTCTCGGCCGAAGCGTTGGATGGCCGCCCGTCGCGCGGCCGCCTTTGCGGGGACACTCGCCACCGCTTGGGCGGCGGTGTAGAGGGCCAGAACGCCGAGCGCCAGCGCGGCGGCGAGTCGCCGCCGGTTCCAGCCGAACCAGTGTCGGATCCATCCGAGTGCGCCGATTCCGACGAGCGCGACGCACGTGAAGCGGAGCCAGCCGGCCACGCCGTCAGTGGTGAGCACGAGCCAAAGAACGATTCCCGCGATCAGCAGGCAGGGAGTCAGATCGCGCCAGTGGCGCTCGGCGCCCCACGCGAGCGCGCCGAGCGGGACAAGCCAGTAGACGGGATCGACGATCGCGACCCAGTCGCCGTAGTACCAGCGGCCGCTCCACGGGAGAAACGGTCGCAGGCCGTACGAGCCCTGCCAATCCATGTACAGATGGCTGGCGACCGCCAGAAACACGAGCAGCGAGAGCACGAGCGGATCGATCGCATACCGCTGCGTGCGGCGGCGCACCAGCACGAAGATTCCCCAAAGAACGAGGGTGATCGCCACCGTCTCGACAGCGGCCCCGAGAAACGAGTGCGTGATGCCGCGATGCAACGAATAGTACGCCCCGCTTGCGCGATCGAACCGGAATCCGATCAGGGGTTCGCTCCAGTCCGGTGCGTTGGCGGCGACCGCACCGATCCACCCCGCGGCGGGGATCTCGTCCCGGCCTGCGGCGCGTCCGATGGCGGCACCAACGAGGGCGTGCGCGAGGTTGTCCACGCGCCCAAGATAAGGCGGCGGACTAGCCAGGTCGGACAGGTGGTGTAGGTTCTTCGGCGTGCCAACCTCGGTCCGACAGGCGCGCGAGCGGCGGCGCACCACCGAACGGCGTAATCTCATGGATCGCCGGTCCGGGGTCGACCGTCGCGGGCGAACGGAGCGGCGCACGGTGGTGATGGAGGTGGCGGTCGATCACCGCAACGGCTTCGACCGTCGTTCCGGTGTCGATCGCCGCGACGACCCGCGCCGGGTGCCGGGCGATCGCCGGGAAGAGCCGCCCGAAGACCTCTTGTCCTGAGGGTCCGTTCGTCCGTTCGGATGACGTCGTAGCCGCGATGCCCTATCTGAAACTTCAGCTACTCGCCAGCGGGAACACTCTCGAGGTGCGCGACGCCGTCGCGAGCCTGGGGCGCGATCCCACCGCGACCGTGACCTTCACGGGCGACGACGCGCGCGTCGTCTCCACCCGGCACGCCGAGCTGCGTCACCAGGATGGCGGATGGGTGCTGGCCGACCTGGGGAGCCGCAACGGGAGCTACCTGAACGGCGTGCGCGTGGAGGGTCAGTCCCCGCTGGCCGCCGGCGATGACATCCGCCTGGGCGAGACCGGGCCGCGCCTCACCGTGGTCGCGACCAGCGACGCCGTCGGCGCCACGCTCGCCGAGCAGCCCGCCTACGATCCCCTCAAGAGCTCGGCCGCCGCGCCCCCGTCCCTCGCATCGTCGGCGCGACCCCCGGAAGCCCGCCCCTACGGCATCACCCTGATCGCGACCGCCACCGGCAAGCGATTCGAGGCCAAGGGGACGCGCATCCGGCTCGGTCGGGGGAAAGAATGCGAGGTTCGCCCCGTCGAGGGCAGCGAGGGCGTCGTTTCCCGGGTGCACGCCGAGCTGAGCGTCGGCCCCTCCGGCGGGCTGTCGCTGCGCGATGTGGGGAGCAAGAACGGCACGTTCCTGAACGGCGACCGGATCCAGGATCCGATGCCGGTGCGCCTGGGAGACCGGATCACGCTCGGTCCCGGCGGTCCCGTCCTCGTCGTGGAAGGTATCGGGACCGGCCCGATGAAAGCTGCGGCGCGGCCACAGGCCGCTCCCGCAGTCATGGGACAGAGTACGGTGATGGGGTTGATCAACTCGGCGCTGGAGCAGGCGCGCGAGGAGCGGCGCCGCGGCGGCCGGGGGTCGACGGCGTTCCTCAAGGCGGTCGCGGCCGAAGTCGGGAAGGATTCGCGCCGCAAGTTCCGCTGGATCACCGCGATCGTCGTGGTGCTCGTCCTCGTGCTCGGCGCCGGCGTGTTCGGCGTCTACCAGCTGCTCTCCCAACAAGTCGCTCAGACCGAGGTGGCGCGGCGCACCGGGGAGGATTCCTCCCGCGCCGAGGCCGAGCGCCTGCGCCAGGCGCTCGATTCCGCGCGGTCGCAGGCGGCTCCGGCGGCGACGGTGGACAGCCTGCGCGTGCAGCTCGAGTCGGCCCAGGCCCGTACCGCCGAGTTGGGGCAGGCGCTTTCTCGTGCCCAGGGCGCGCTGACGCAACAGCTCTCGGCGGGAGAGACGCAGCGCCAGGCATCGGAGCGCGAGCTGCAGCGGTTGCGGGAGCAGCTCACCGAGGCACAGAAGAGCGCTCCCTCGTCCAGCCAGATCGACAGCCTGCGCCGGCAGGTGAACGCCGCCGAGGCACAGACGGCGAGTCTCGACGCGCGCATGCGCGCTGTGCGGGGCACCGACTTTGCCACGATTGCGCAGCAGAATCAGGGGGCGGTTGGCCTGATCACGGTGAGCTTCGGTAAGAACTACTACAACGGCACCGGGTTCGTGATCTCGGCGGACGGCTACATGCTCACCAACTGGCATGTGGTGACCGACAGCGGCTACCCGAAGCCCGACACGATCTGGGTGACGATGGCCGACCAGTCGACAGCGCGGTTCGCCGACGTAGTCGTGACGTCACAGGATCGCGACATCGCGCTCATCAAGATCCGCCTGTATCAGGGCCCGTATCTCACGGCGATCGACTGGGGTGGAACGAAGTCCCGCCAGGGAGAGCCCGCGGCGCTGATCGGGTACCCCGCCGGGGCCGGATTCGCGCGGCTGCGCTCCGCGGTGGTGCGGACGTCGATGACGGCGGGGATCATCTCGCGGGTGACCGAGGACGTGATCCAGTTCGACGGCATGACGGTCGGTGGATCGTCGGGGAGCCCGGTCTTCAACGCCAACGGGGAAGTGATCTCGATCCATCGAGCGGGTTTGCCGCAGGCGCCGGGGTTCGCGCTGTCGGTGCCGATCCGGCACGCGGTACCGCTCATGCCACTGGATCTGAAGCAGAAGCTGGGCATCCAGTAGAAAACGAACTGCGGCGCTTTTTGTTGTCTTATCCCGCGCGCTGCTGCGACTTCGCCGCCACATCCCGCACCAACCGCTCCAACGCATCGAAATCGAACGGCTTCACGAGCGATGGCGCGCCGGCGTCGGCGAGCAGTGCCGCGGTATCGGCGTCGAGCGTATCGCCGGTCGCGAAGATCAGCGTCGAAATGAGCAGGGGGGTCTGCTCGCGTAACCGGATCAGGAAGTCACGGCCGTTCATCCCGGGCATGCGGACGTCACACAGGATCACGTCGTAGCTCTGGCCGCGGAGCGCGCGCAGCGCTTCCGCGCCGTCACTCACCGCCCGCACCTGCATCCCGCTGCGATTGAGGAACCGCGCCGTCGCCTGGCGAATCCCCGGCTCGTCGTCGACGACCAGAACGGCGAGGGGCTCCGTGCCCGTGGGGCCCACGACCGGCTCGGCGCTGGGACGCGGCATCGTGCGGAGATCGAGCGGCAACGCCACCAGGAAGCCGGCTCCCTTGCCGGGCTCCGAGTCGACCCAGATTCGTCCGCCATGGCTGCGCACGATGCCGTAGCAGATCGACAGCCCGAGTCCCGTGCCGACGCCTTCGGGTTTGGTGGTGAAGAACGGGTCGAAAATCCGGCTCTTGATTTCCGACGGGATGCCGGGCCCCGAATCGCGGCACTCCATGCGGACTTCGGCGTCATCGGAACGCGTCCGCAGCGTGATGGCCCGCGTGCCGTTGTGCGACTCGAGCGCCTGCTCGGCGTTGATGAGGAAGTTCAAGAGCATCTGCTGCAGCTCCGACACGTTCGCCCACACGCGCGGATCGGCGGGATCGAGATCGATCTGCACGTTGACGTTCAGCGTATTGAGGTGGTAGGCGCGCAGCGCATATGTGCGCCGCACCAGCTCGTTCACGTCCACGAGTGACCGCTCGGGGCCGCTCATGCGCGCGAACGCCAGGAGGTTGGTCGTGATCTGGCCGATGCGCATCGCCTCGTCCCGCACCATTTCGACGATCTCCCGCTGATCGGGTCGCAGATCGTCCAGCATCAGCGTCTGGGCGAAGCCGGAGATGATCGCCGCGGGGTTGTTGATCTCGTGCGCGACGCCGCTGACGAGCTGGCCCATCGCCGCGAGCTTGTCGGCCTGTTGCAGCTGGCTCTGCGCGCGGCGCAGCTCCGTCACGTCGCGGGAGATCGCCAGCACCTTGGTGATCTCGCCGTGCTCACGGATCGGAGCGAAGACCACGGAGCTGACGTTGCGTCCCCCGTCGGAATGACGTTGCGGGATCTCGAAGCGCCGCACCTCGCCCGCGAATGCCGCGTCGAGGTGCTGGCGCAACAGGCCCGTCGCCTCCGGATCCACGGTGTCGAACACCGTGTGGGCGCTCTGCGTGGGCGCGCCCACCGGGGCGAACTCGAGCACGCGGCCGTCCCGGTTCACCAGCACGATGGGATCGGGGGATGCCTCCACGATCTGCCGCAGGTTGCGCTCGGCCGATGCGGCCGCGGTGAGCGAGCCCATCAGCGTGTGCGTCTGGCGCTCCACCTCGCGCTCCAGCGCGGTCTCGTAGCGACGGTCGGCGAGCAGCGAATACGCCACTCGGGCGGTGATCACGGCCCCGCCGGCGACCGGCAGCACGACGTCCTCGAGCCCGCGCTCGCCCGTGAGAATGTTGCGGACGAAGAGGGCGAGGAGGCCCGCGAAGCCGGCGAGGACGGCAAACAGCCGCGGCGCGATGCTGGTCGCCGCCGTAGGCACAGGCCGCGGTGGGACCGGCCGCGCGGCCGCCAGCGCCCCCGCCAGGCCGAGCACGACGTTGGCGACGTTCCACCCGAAATCGAGCAGCACGCCCGGTTGCGCTCCGTGGGGGAGGGCGATGATTCCCAGCAGGATGTCCGATACCGCGTAAATCACGAGCCCGCCGATCGCCAGGCGGTAGCCCCCGACCGGGAGCGAGCTGGGCTGCAGCAGCAGCATGCCGATCAGCCACAGGAGCGCCGTTCCGCCGGTCGCGTAGGCCACGCTGGCGAGGACGGAGACGTTGCCCGTCGCTGACAGGAGCGGCTCGACGAACAGCTCGAAGGCCCAGGCGACGACCGTGAGGGTGAGCAACGTGGAGTCGAACAGGATTTCCACGGTGGGGCGGCGGCGCTCCGGAGTCGCCAGGAAGTCCCATGCGGCGAGAAACAGGAAGGGGTACACGGCGAGGTATCCGGCGTCGGCCAGCGACGTGGCGTACACCCGGCCACCTCGCCCGAGGACGGCGTCGGCGTAGAGCTGGGCCACGAGGTCGATCGCACTCGCGATGGCCAGCCAGCCCCAAGCCCGCTTCCATTGTAGATCGGCCGTCGCCCGCCAGGCGAGCCAGATGCCGGCTGTGCGGAAGATGGCGGTCAGCGTCCAGCCGGTCGCCTCGAGCACCGCCGCCCGTACCGGGTGCACCAGGTAGCCCAGCATCAGCACGGCGAGCAGCGCGACGGCTGTTGTGAGGAACGAGCGAGTGAGGCGGGGGCCCGAGATCACGTTGGGGGCAAAGGTAGTAAGCGTTAGCTTAGCGGGCCATATGGAAGACCGACTCGGCTGGACCCGCGCCGTTCCGGCGTCGCTCGATCTCTGGCCCACGTGGGCCCGCTTCGCTGCTGCCGCACAACGAGACGGGCTCGATCGCGTCCTGGTCTGCGGCATGGGCGGCTCGGGCCTCGCTCCTGGCGTGCTCGCGCGGAGCTTCATGAAGTCGGGCCTCGACGTATTGGACAGCACCGACCCGGCCGCCGTCCTCGACGTGGAACGCCGGCACCCGATCGAGCGCACGCTCTTCCTCATCGTCAGCAAGTCGGGGTCGACGGTGGAGACGCTCGCCGCGTACCACTACTTCTCCGCCCGAGCCCGGCCGGAGCAGTTCGTGGCGGTGACCGATCCCGGATCGCCGCTGGAGCAGCTCGCCCGCGAGCGCAAATTCCGCGACGTGTTTCCGCATCCGCCGGATGTCGGAGGGCGTTATGCGGCGCTCACCGTCGTCGGGATGCTCCCGGCGGCCCTCGCGGGCATCGACGGCGCGACGCTGCTCGAGCGCGCTCGCAGCACCGATCTCACGGCGGCGCGCGCCCTGGGATCGGCGATCGCGTCGGCGGCCGCGGCCGGCATCGACAAGGTCGCGTTGCGTCCGCCGGAGTCGGTGGCGAGTCTCGCCGCGTGGATCGAGCAGCTGGTCGCCGAGAGCTCCGGGAAGAACGGCCGAGGTGTCGTTCCCGTCGTCGGCGATCCCGGCAAGGCAGGTCTCGACGTCCAGACGGTGAGCGAGTTCTCGTCCGACCCGCTCGACCTGGGCAAAGAGTTTCTGCGCTGGGAATACGCGACGTGGGAGCTGTGCGATCGCATCGGCGTCAATCCGTTCGACCAGCCGGATGTCGAAGAGGCGAAGGCTCTGGCGCGGCGCGAGCTGGCGGCCGGAGGGAAGGGCGAGGAGGCGCCGCGCACGCTCACTCCACCGGAGCTTCAGGCCGCGGCGCGGGCGGGAGACTACCTGGCCGTGCTCGCCTATCTCCCACCGCGGCCCGAGCTCGACGCAGCGCTGCAACGCCTGCGCCGGTCGTGGGGACAGACGCTCGGCGTCGTGACCACTGCGGCCTTCGGACCGCGGTATCTCCATTCCACGGGACAGCTGCACAAAGGCGGACCCAACACCGGGCTGTTCCTCGTCATCACGGCCGAAGCCGCCCTGGATATCGAGATCCCCGAAATGCAGACGACGTTCGGCCGGCTCGAGCGCGCTCAGGCCATGGGTGACGTGCGGGCGCTGCTGGGACGTGGGCGGCGGGTGTGCCACGTCCACCTGTCCCGTGCCGAAGACGTGGACCAGCTGGCCACCGCCCTCCGCTGATGGCGCCCCTCACCTTTCATCTGATCTTCCACACGCACTGGGATCGCGAGTGGCACCTCCCTCGGGCCGCCTTGCACGCGCGGTTGGTCGGAATGATGGACGATCTGCTCGACCGACTGGGTCGCGATCCCGGGTTCAAGAGTTTTCTGCTCGACGGTCAATCGGTATTGCTCGAGGACTACGCCCGGGCGCGGCCCGAGCGTGCCGATGAGGTACGGGCCCTGGTCCGGGCCGGGCGGCTGCAGGTCGGGCCGTGGTACGTGCTGGCCGACGAGCAGATCCCGGCCGGCGAGTCGCTGGTGCGCAACCTGCTCCTCGGCGCCGCCGACGCCGCCGCATGGGGCGGGCGGCTCGGCGTGCTCTATTCTCCGGACGCATTCGGCCATCCCGAGTGCCTCCCCGAGCTGGCGCGCGGGGCGGGCATGGACGCCGCGGTCGTGTGGCGGGGGCTCGGTGGGGCTCCCGGCCAGCAGGGCGACCGCTACCGCTGGCGAGCCCCGAGCGGCGCGGAGGTGCGGCTGTGGCACCTCCCGCCGTCGGGTTACGAGATCGGTGTGGACCTGGCGAGCGAGTCGGGGTCGATCGAAGAGGCGTGGGCGTGGGTACGTGGCCAGCTCATCGCTCGCGCCGCGGGCCGGGAGATTCCGGTGTTCATCGGGGCCGACCATCACGCCGCTCCCCCCGACGTGTCGCGGCTGTACGATCAGCTGAGCGATCTCGAGCGGCCGAACAGAGTCCGGATCTCCCGCCTCGATGAATTCTTCGCCGCCGCGGCGGACGAGTTCAAGGAGGCACCGGTGCTGACCGGCGCCCTCCGCTTCGCACCGGGCTATTCCTGGTCGTTGCAAGGCGTGCACGGCACACGGGCGCCCCTCAAGCGACGCATGTCGCTCGTCGAGCTGTGGCTCACCCGGGCCGCCGAGCCGCTCGCTGCCCTGGCACAGCGCCGGCAGGGACGCGATCTCCGTCCCGTGCTCGAGCAGGCGTGGCGCTCCCTGATACAATGCCAGTTTCACGATACGATCTGTGGCACGACGAGCGACGTCGTGGCGCGCGAGGCGGCAGTGCGGCTCGACGCGGTACAGGCGTACGCCGACGACGTCGTCAGCGTCGCCGCGTTCGATCTCGTCGGACACGACCCCGACCGGGCGCGCGAGCAGGGCGTGAGGCAGTCTCCCGCCCTCGTATTGTGGAACCCGGCGCCCCGGGCGCGCGGTGGCGTCGTCATCGCGGACTGCACCTTTTTCCGCCGGGACGTGCTCGTCGGGCCGCCGGGAGGACGCGCGCCGCGCGAGGGCCGCGGCGCTCAGGCCTTTTCGCTGCACGGTCCTGACGGAGTCCCGATCCCGCTTCAGGTTCTCGATCGGCGTGCCGGACAGGAGCGGCTCGACGCGCGCCGGCACTATCCCGACCTGGATGAAGTGGACCGCGTGCGCATCGCGTTGCGCGTCCCCGCGGTCCCGGGGCTCGGAACGGCGATACTGACGCCCGGCGCGGCACACACGACACGTGTCGAGGACACGGCCGAGGTGCAGGCTCGTTCGCTCGTGAATCGCCATGTCGTGGTGACACTCGATCGCACGGGGGCATTGCTCCTGTACGACCGCACGAGCGGCGCACGTTGGCTGGACGTGCTGCGGCTCGAGAGTGAAGGAGACGCCGGCGATGCCTACACCTTCTGGCCGGTGGCGCGCGACCGGCCGGTGCGCAGCCAGGGTCCGATTCGCGTGCGACGCGTAGCCGCCGGCCCGCTCGTCGCCGGACTCGAGGTGCGCTGGAGTCTCAAGGCGGCCGGTCGGGCTGCCGGCAAGAAGCACGGCCGCGTGGACGTCCGGATGACGGTCATGCTGCATGCGGACAGCCCGGTGGTCCGGTGCATCCTCGACATCGACAACAAGGCCACCGATCATCGGCTGCGGGCCCGCGTCCCGACCGGCTCACAGGGTCCCGCCATCGTGGGTACGCAGTTTGGTCACGACCTGCAATCGCTTATTCCAGTTTCCGACGCCGGACTCCCACTCGAGGCGCCGGCGCGCACCGCGCCGGCGCACCGCTATGTCGCTGTGTCCGGTGACTCCGGGGGGGTGGCGGTCCTCGCGCCGGGGTTCTTCGAATACGAGCGTGCACCGCAGGGGGACCTGCTCATCACGCTGCTGCGCGCCGTCGGCGCGCTGTCGCGGCATGATCTCCCGGGCCGGCCCGGTCACGCGGCGTGGCCCACCGCGACGCCGGAGGCGCAGTGCCTGGGCCCGACCCGGATCGAGCTGGCCGTGGCGCCATTCAGCGGCGCCGAAGCCCTCCCCGAGCTCTGGGAAACGGTGTTCGTGCCGGTTCGCGGGTTGTGGATCCGCGACGCGATCGGACTCGCCGCGCCGGGGGGAGGCGTGACGCTGGAGGGTACGGGCCTCGTCTTCTCCACGCTCAAGCCGGTCGTTGGAGCAGGGATGGCGCTGCGCTGTGTGAATCCGACGGACCGCCGCGCGGCGGGAGCGTGGCGTTTCGCCGAGCCGGTCCAGAGCGCCCACCGCACTCGCCTGGACGAGGGAGATCCGGTTCCCCTCGTGCTGGAAGGGCACGGACGCGTCGTGCGGTTCACCGTGGAGCCGCACGAGACGTCCACCATCGTCGTGCGCTAGCGGTGGACGAGCACCGCCTCAGCGTCCCGCGCTCGGCGCGCTACTTCACTATCGGGGCCGATCCGCGGACCGCGCGTGAAATCTGGTTCGTGCTCCATGGCTACGGACAGCTCGCAGGACGTTTCCTGCGGCATTTCGTCTCGTTGGGCGACGAGCAGCGGGCGGTGGTCGCTCCCGAGGGGCTCTCCCGCTTCTACCTGGAAAGCGATGCGCGCGACAAGGTCGGCGCCAGCTGGATGACGCGCGAGGACCGGCTCGCGGAGATCGACGACTACGTGCACTACCTCGACGTCGTGTTCGCCGAAGTGACGCGCGAGCGTCGACCGGCCGGCGGAATCCACGTGCTGGGATTCTCCCAGGGCACCGCCACGGCATCCCGCTGGCTGGTGCACGGCAGTGCCAGCGCCGAGCGTCTGATTCTCTGGGGTGGGGAGATCCCTCCCGATCTCGATCTGGCGCGGGCGAGCGAGCGATGGGAGCGCACCACCCTTCTGTTCGTCGCCGGGAGCGGCGATCAGTTCATCACGCCGAAGGTGCTGGCCCGCGACGAGCAACGACTCAAGGACCACGACATCGCGTATCGGGTGGAGCGGTTCGAAGGAGGGCATGAGGTGGTGCCGGAAGTGCTGCAACGCATTGTTCAAAGCTGACGGCTGAGCGCTGATCGCTGACCGCTCATCGCGTCTCTCAGTCCATCCCCCACCAGGGTGCAACCGACGACCACGAGCGCCAAGAACACCCCGGGCGCCGCGGCGACCCAGGGCGCATTGACCAGCGTATCACGACCCGACGCGATCATGTTGCCCCACGACGGCGTCGGCGGTTGGACGCCGAGGCCGAAATAGGACAACCCCGCTTCCACGAGAATGGCGTTGCCTACGCCCAGTGCGGCGATGATGAACACCGGTGTGAGGGCGTTGGGGAGAACATGCCGCCACAGCACCCACAGCGGCCTGGCCCCGCTGGCCCGGGCCCCTTCGACAAACGGGTGAGTGCTGAGCGTCTGCACCTCGCCCCGCACCAGCCGTGCGACCGGCATCCACCCGGTCATCCCCAGGAACAGGATGACGAGCGAGGTGTTTGGTCGCCACAATGCCGCGAGCAGCAGCAGCACCACGACGCGGGGCAGGGCCAGGGCGAAGTCGGTCAACGCGGTGAGTGCCGCGGCCGGCCAGCCGCGCCACCAACCCGCCAATCCGCCGACCAGCATTCCGAGCGTCACCGAGAGAGCGACGGAGAGAAACCCGATCGCGAGCGAGATCCGGCCGCCGTAGACGAGTCGGGTCCACACATCGCGACCGATGCGATCGGTGCCGAGGAGATGGAACGCGCCGTGCACGTCGTGCGACAGCGGCGCGAGGAAACGGGTCGCGACGACGTCGTACGGTACGTCGACATCCCCGGCGGTCACGAACGGCGCCGCGAGCGCCGTCACGATAACGACGGCGAGTAACGCCCCCCCGACGGCGCTGCGCCGGTCCCGCCACAAGGCGCTCATGGGATCGCCGGCTCACGGGTGCGCAGCCGCGGGTCGACGGCGACGGCGCCGATGTCGGCGAGCATGTTGCCCAGGACGACGAGGAGTGCGCTGATCGCCGTCGCCGCCATCACGACGGGGTAGTCCCGTGCCTGTACCGCCTCCACGAGCACGCGGCCGACGCCCGGCCAGGCGAATACGCCTTCCACGAACACCGCCCCGGAGAAGAGCGCGGGCAAGGAGAGGCCGAGCAGCGTGACGACGGGCGTGGCCGCGTTGCGCAGGGCGTGCCCCAGGAGGACGCGGGTCGCGGAGAGCCCCTTGGCGCGCGCCGTGACGACGAACGGCTGCTCCAGGGCGTCGAGCAGCGACCCGCGGACGAACCGCGCGGCGCCGCCGACGCCGATCAGCGTGAGAGTCGCGAGCGGCAACGCCAGGTGCCGGACGCCATCGACGAAGCGTGCCCAGGGCCCGAGGACATCGGCGTCGAACCCCGCGGCGCCGAACGCCGGGAGAACCCGCAGCAGGTAGGTGAAGACGGCCACCAGCATGAGCCCGAGCCAGAACCCGGGGAGTGCGACGAGCGAGACGCTGACCACCGAGAGGCTCGTGTCGAGCCGGCTCCCGGCGCGCGCCGCCTGCCAGGCGCCGAGCGCGAGGCCGAGGCCGTAGCTCAGGAGCAGAGAGAGGAGCACGAGCCGCACCGTCGCCGGCCACGCCGCGCCGAGCATTTCGCGGACCGGTCGCCCGGTGACGATGCTGCTGCCCCACTGGCCCCGCACGAAGCGCCCCAGCCACTCCACGTACTGGGTCGCCAGCGGGCGATCGAGGCCGAGACTGTGCCGGCCGGCGGCGATCTGGGCGGGTGTGGCCGTCGGCCCGAGCAGCAGCTCGGCAGGGTCGCCCGGGGCGGTATGGAGCAACAGGAAGGTCAACGTGAGAACGCCGGCCACCACGGCGATTCCGGTGAGCGCGCGGTGGACGAGCATCCGCATGCCGCAATCTCGCGCCCTCCCTCGGAGCCCGCTAGAATCCACCGCTGATGCGGCGTGCGATCGTAGCCGTGGGGTGCGCCGCTCTCGCGGCGGCGGCGTGCGGGCGCGCGGGCGCGGCGACGCGCCGCGGCGCGACGGTGCTGTACGCGTCCGGAGCCGATCTGCAGAGTATCAATCCGCTGCTCACCATGCATCCATTGGCCAGGCAGGTTCAGCGCTACGTGCTGCTCACCACGCTGGTGCGTTACGACTCGGCGCTCGCCATCGAGCCCTATCTCGCCCGCAGGTGGGGCTGGTCGGAGGGCCGGACCACCCTCACCTTCGCGCTTTTTCAGGGGCTGTCGTGGGATGATGGTCGACCGACCGTCTCCCAGGATGTCGCGTGGACCCTGGACGCCGCCCGCGATCCCGTGTCCGGATATCCGCGTCTTGCGGAGCTGGCCACGATTTCCCAGGTCCAGGCTCCCGACGACTCGACCGTCGTCATCCGGTTTCGCACCGCGCAGTCCCGGATCCCCGATGTCCTGACCGACCTCGCCATTCTCCCGGCCCATCTGCTCGACACCGTGCCGCGTGAACGCCTGCGGCAGGCGGCGTGGAATGATCATCCTGTCGGCAACGGGCCGTTCCGGTTTGTGGCGCACGAGCCGCACCGCCGCTGGGTGTTCACCCGCAATGATGCGTTCCCGGAAGCGTTGGGGGGACCGCCGCGCCTCGAGCGGTTCATCGTGGTCGTGGTCGACGAGCCGATGACCAAACTGGCGGCGCTCACTTCCGGCGAGCTGGACGTGGCGGGGATCAACCCCGCGCACGCCGATTTCGTGCGCCGCAATCCGTCGCTCGAGATCGTGAGCTACCCGCTCATCTTCGTCAACGGCGTGGTGTTCAACACGCGACATGCGCCGTTCGATGATCCGGCGGTGCGTCATGCCGCCGATCTCGCGATCGACCGCGATGAGATCATCCGCGGCTTTCTCTTCGGTTTCGGGACACGTGCGGTGGGTCCCGTTCCCGCGTTTCTGCCGGGGTATGTCGCGACTGCGCCTACACCATTCGCGCCCGATTCCGCGAGGCGCCTGCTGGCGGGTCGCCGGCCGCGGATCGAGCTGCTGACCGTCGGCAGCGGCGAGGCGGCACTCGAGCAGCTGGTGCAGGCGCGGCTCGCGGCGGTCGGATTCGACGTCTCCATCCGTCAGCTCGAGCTCTCCGCCTTCCTCGGTCGGGTGTACGGTCCGCGGCACGAGTTCGACGCGGCGGTGATGGGCATTCCGGGCGACGTCGGTCTCGGATACCTCGCCCCGATCGCCCAGGTCGCGGGACTTACAGCGCCGTCCGACCCCGTCGCGGCGCAACGCTACTTCGCGGCGGAGACGCCCGTGGCCTGGCTGTACGACGCGCGCGGCGTGCAGGGAATGAATCGACGCCTGCGGGGAGTAACGATGGACATGCGTGGCGAGCTGGTGAGCATCGCCCACTGGTGGACCGCTCCATGACGCGGCGTACCGATCTCCCGACGACCTATCGAGCGACGGCGCCGGTGCGGCTCGATTTCGCCGGAGGGTGGACCGACGTTCCGCCGTTTTCCGCGCGGGCGGGCGGCGTCGTCGTGAACGCCGCTATCGGTCTCGAAGTAACAGTCGAGCTGGAGCTCGGGGGAGCCCTCGTCCGCCTCGTTTCCGACGATCTGGGCGAGACGGTCGAATGCGCCAATTCCCACGGTCTGGTGCTCGACGGCAAGCTGAATCTCCTGAAAGCCGGGTTGCGCATGTTCCCCGTGCTGGGACCGCTCACGCTGCGCACCCGCGCGCAGGTGCCGCCGGGTTCCGGGTTAGGCAGCTCGGGGGCGCTGGACGTCGCGCTCGTCACCTGTCTCGCCGCGGCGCGGCAGGAGCGGCTCGATCCGCGCGAGCTGGCGGAGCAGGCGTGGCTGCTCGAGACCCGCGAGGCAGGGATTCCGGGCGGGCGCCAGGACCAGCTCGCAGCGGCGCTGGGCGGCTTCCACCGGTTGAGTTTCCGGGATCCCGACGTCGGGGTCGAGCCGATCACCATCGACCCGGCGTTCGCGGCCGCGCTGGAGCGGCAGCTGGTGCTGTGCTACACCGGCCGCTCGCGGGTATCGGGGGACACCATCGCCCGGGTCATGGGTGCCTATGAGCGCGGCGACCGCGGCGTAACCGGCGCGCTCGACGAGATGAAGGACGTCGCGGAGGCGATGGCGGAAGCGCTGCGGGCGGCGGACGTGGCGAAGATCGGGGCGCTCTTGACGCAGAATTGGAACTGCCAGCAGGCACTCGATGCCGGGATGCAGACGGATGAGATGAGTCGCCTCGAGCAGGCGATGCGGGGAGTCGGCGTGCTCGGCGGCAAAGCCGCCGGCGCCGGCGCCGGTGGCTCGATGTTCTTTCTCGCCAAGGCGGGGGGACCAGTGGCGGCCGACGCCGCGCGTGCGGCCGGCGCCACGGTGTTGCCCGCTCGGTTCGCGTGGGCGGGCGGGCGGGTATGGTGACCGCCGAATTGCTGACGGAACGGCGCGAGCTGATCGCGGGGTCGGCCGACCTGCAGGCGCTGGCCGCACACATCACGCATCGCAACACGCCCGTACTGCAACAGCTCCCACCGATTCCGGAGGTGAAGGCGCTGCTGAGCGTCGACGGGGGGCGCTGTCCCAACGATGGCGCCACGCTGCGCTTCGATCCGTGGAGTCCCGATGCGCATACCTGTCCGGTTTGTCAAACACGGCACTCCGGTACGCGCCATCACCGTGCCTGGGCGCGGCTGCAGCATCTCTGGGTGGTGGAGCGTGCCGTGGAACTGGCGGCGCTCACCGCGCTCGCCGACGGCGGCCAGCCCGCCGCCAGGCGCTCGGCCGAGATCCTGCGCACGTACGGCGATCGCTACTTCCAGTACCCGAATCGCGACAACGTGCTCGGCCCGAGCCGGCTCTTCTTTTCGACGTATCTCGAATCCATCTGGATCCTCAACTACCTCTCCGCCGCGATGCTGCTCCGGGAAACCGAATGGTTCGACGACGCCACGCGCCGGGCGGTGACCAACGTGGCCGACGAAGCGGCGAACCTGATCGGCGATTTCGACGAAGCGTTCTCCAATCGCCAGACGTGGAACAACGCGGCGCTCTGTGCCATCGCCGTGTGGTTCGAGGACGAAGATCTCGCCACCCGCGCGATTCAGGGGCAGACCGGCTTGATCGCCCACCTGCGGGGATATCAGGAGGATGGACTCTGGTACGAGGGAGAGAACTACCATCTCTTCGCCCTGCGCGGCATGCTCACGGGCACGACCTGGGCGGCGGAGGCGGGCGTCGACTTCTACGCGGAGCCCGCGCTGGCCAACGCCCTCGAGCGGGCGCTGTATGCGCCCGCGCTGACGGCGCTGCCGGATTTCACGTTCCCGGCTCGCAAGGATTCCCGCTTCGGCGTCGCGCTCGCTCAACCGATGTACCTCGAAACGTGGGAGGTGGGCTTGGGACGACTGGGGAGGGTGGAGTCGGGAATGGGGCCATCCAGAGAGGATCTCGTGCCCTGGCTCAAGACACTCTATGCGGTCGGTGCGACGAGAGAGGAGTTGTTCGAGTCCTACCTCCATGACGCACCGCTGGAACCACTCCCCACTCCCCACTCCCGTCGCCAGCTCTCCTGGTGGTCGCTGCTCGAGATGCTCCCCGATCTCCCCGCATCCAACGAGACGTGGTCTGCGCCCAGCGCCTTGCTCGAGGGCCAGGGACTCGCGGTGCTGCGGGTCGGAGGCCGCTATGCGAGCCTCGAGTGCGGGGCGACGGGCGGCGGGCATGGCCATCCCGATCGATTAAGCCTCACCCTGTACGGTGATGGGGTGCATTGGTTGCCGGATTTCGGGACCGGGTCCTATGTCGCTCGCGAGCTGTTCTGGTATCGCTCTACCCTGGCGCACAATGCGCCACGCCTCGATGGGAAGTCGCAGAACCTCGAGCCAGCGTCGCTCGAGGGTTACGAGGCGGGACCGGAATGGGGATGGGCGCGCGGCAAGTTCGCAGGCGGAGCGCTGACGCGAACGGTCGTCATGGGAGAACGCTACGCCCTCGATATCGTCGAGCTCGTGGGTCGCGACGAGCGCCTGCTCGAGCTGCCCTGGCACTTCGCTGGCAGCGGGGAAGTCGTGGATAGTCGCTGGCAGGCTGCGCAGCTCACGGACGAATTCGTGAGTCGTGTGGAGCAGCTCGTCTCTCCGGGACCCACTCCCGCGGTGTTGGAGCTGACGGCTGATGGCCGACGGCTGACGGCGCATTTCGTCTTTTCCGGCGACCTGCTGCGCGCGGAGGGTCCAGGACGACCGGACGGCGGGCGGCGGGAGACTTTCTACCTCCAGCGGGTACGGGCCCGCAACGCCCGCTGCGTGACCGTACTGGAATACGGGCATCGCGGGACCGCGGTACTCGGTGTGCGGTTGAGCGGCGACCTGGTGGAGATCAAGACGCCGACCGGCAACGAGCGTCACCGGTTCGCCGGAAACGAGTGGACGATCGAGCAGGGCGGGAAGCGGATCGGTCTCGCCACGGTGAAGGCGCCGGAGCAGTTGACCGCGGCGCTCGATCTGGACCCCACCGTCCGTCCGACGGCGGCGGCGTTGCGCGTCGCGGCGCCGCCGCCCCTCGACGGGTCGCTCGACGGATTCGACACGGCGGAGCCGCTGCTGCTCGAGCTCGAGGATCAGTACCGCCGCAGCGAGGAGTCGTATTCCGGCCCCGAGGATTTCTCGGCGCGCGTCTTCGCCAACTGGGACGATGACGCTCTCTATCTCGGCATCCTCGTGAACAAGCAGGATGTCGTGTTTCGCGGTCCGGATGCGCCACCGTCGCAGCTCGACAACGAGCCCGACGAGATCCACTCGGATGGCGTACAGGTCTATCTGTCGGATTCGACCGCGGCCGGAGACGGAAGCCCACACTGGGGGTATCTCGTCGTGCCCGATCCGGCGGGATCGGCGATTCGCACGCGTGTCGTCTCCGACGCGGCGGGTGACGCTCACGATGTGCGGGGAGCCTGGCGCCCGACGGTCGAGGGGTACTGCGTGACGCTGGCCGTTGCTTGGCCCGAGGGGCTGCTGACGCACGTCGGGGGACGGGTGGGGTTCGATCTGATCGTCAACGAGATGGCCGCGGGACGCGAGCGGCGCGTCGGACAGCTGGTCTGGAGCGGTGGCGGCGGCTGGGTGTGGCTGCGCGGCGACCGGCAGGATCCCAGGCGGCACGGCATCCTGGAGCTCTTGGGATGAGCACGATCGTGGTGCTGCACGAGCCCCAGGATCTCGTGAACATCGCGCACGTCGTACGGGCGATGAAGAACTTCGGGTTTCAGGACCTGCGGCTCGTGAATCCGCGCGAGTACGACGGATATCGCGTCGAAGGGATCGCGCACCAGTCGCACGACGTGGTGTCGCGCGTCGCGCTGTTCGATTCCCTCGAGGCGGCACTCGGCGATTGCTCCCACGTCACGGGGTGTACCGCCCGGCCGCGCTCAGCCAAGCGCAATTTGCAGCGGCCCAGGGGCGCCGCGGCGGAAATCCTCGCCGCGGCCGCGAGCGGCACGGCGGCGCTGCTGTTCGGGCGGGAAGACAAGGGGCTGTCGAATGAGGATCTCGACCGCTGTCACCGCGTCATGACGATCCCGTCGTCCCCGTCGTACGCGTCGCTGAACCTGGGGCACGCCGTCGTGGTGATGCTGTACGAGCTGGCCCTCGCCCGCGGGGACGAGGAGCGGCCGTTCAAGTCGCCGCGCCGGCCCGCCGAGCCGGCGACGGTCGCGGAGATCGAGCGTCTTTTCGCGGATGCGGAGCAGGCGCTCCGAGCGATCGAGTTTTTCAAGGTGCGAGACCGGGAGCATGTGATGCGGACCGTGCGGGAAGTCGTGCACCGCGTGCCGCTCGACCAGCGCGAAGCGAAGCTGCTGCGCGCCATGGCGATCGAGGTGGTGAAATACCGTGACCGATTGGCGCGTACCGGGATTCACGTCGACCGGGAGTAAGCGTCCCGAAGCGCTGTTCGGGGCCGGAGCGGGCGAGGAGCTGCCGTCGCGCCTCGCCCGGGCGTCGGGCGCCCGGATCTGGGACGAAACCGGTCGCGAGTACCTCGATTACGTCATGGCGCTCGGGGCCGTCGGCTTGGGCTATGGCCACCCGGCGGTGAGCCGCGCCGCGACTGCGGCGATCGCCGCCGGCACGGTGGGCCCGCTGCCGCCGGTCGAAGAGGAGCGCCTCGCCGAAGCGCTCGCCCGCCGACTGCCGTGGATGGAACGGATCCGGTTCCTGAAGACCGGCGCCGAGGCGGTGGCGGCGGCGGTGCGGATCGCCCGCGTCTTCACCGGGCGCGAAGAGGTCCTGGCGTGCGGGTATCACGGCTGGCTCGACTGGTGCCAGGGACGCACCGACGGCGTGCCGCAGGGGACGCGCGCCGTCTTCGCCGAGCTGCCGTTCAACGATGTGGAGCGGGCGCGCGAGATGATCCGGTACCGCGGCAATCGTCTTGCGGCGGTCGTGATCGAGCCGCTGGTGGTGACCGAGCCGTCGCGCGAGTGGCTCGAGACGCTGCACGCCGAAACGCGGGACGCCGGGGCGGTGCTCGTCTTCGACGAGATCAAAACCGCTTTTCGTCTCGCGGTGGGTGGAGCGGCGGAGCGCTACGGTGTGACGCCGGACATCGCCGTGATCGGCAAAGCCTTCGCCAACGGCTTTCCGCTGGCGGCCCTGGGCGGTCGGGCCGACGTAATGGCGGCTGTCAACCACACGTGGATTTCGTCGACGCTGGCCACGGAATCGGTGGCGCTGGCCGCGGCGCTCGCGACGCTCGCAGTGTACGAGTCGGAGCCGGTGTGCGCGCACCTCCATCGCGTCGGCACGCGCCTCTTGCACGGGCTGCACCGCCTGCAGCGCGACCATCGCCACGTCGCGACCAGCGTCGGCGGAATCGCGGAGATGTGTTTCCTGCACTTCGCCAACGACGAGCTGTCCAGCCGCGTCGCGGTCGAATGTGCGCGGCGCGGACTGCTGTTCAAGCGGACGGCATATAACTTCGTCTCGTACGCGCATTCGGAGGCCGATGTGGATCAGGCGCTGGCGACGTTGGGGGAGGCGCTGAAGACCGTCATATGATGCTCATCGACGTTCATGCCCACTTCTTTCCCGAGCGGAGCCCCCGGCCCGATTGGCGGGCGTACAACGCCAGCCGGTTGCGGGCCGGCGAGCGGATCGGGATCACGGTGCACGTCACGTCGACCCTCGGCACGTTCGGGTTCACATCGCCGACCTACTTTCCCTCGCCCGACGACGTCGTCTACGGCAACGATTTCACGATCGCGCTGCAGCGGGAGCACGCCGCCCGGATCCGCGGCTACGCCTGCGTCAACCCGAACTATCAGGACCACGCCCGGGCCGAAATCGCCCGGGGACGGTCCGCCGGGTTGATTGGCGTGAAGCTCGCCGCCAGCCGGCGCGCCGACGATCCGCTGCTCGACGCGATCTGCGACACCGCGCTGCGCCACGGGCTTCCTATCCTGCAGCATATCTGGCAGGGGCGACGGCGGGACTGGCCGGGGCAGGAGGCGTCCGACGGAGCCGAGCTGTGCCGGCTCGCCGCGCGCCACCCGCAGGTGGCGTTCATCCTCGCCCACGTCGCCGGTGGCGGCGACTGGCGACACACCCTCGCGGTGGTCCCACCGCACGCCAACGTCTATCTCGATCTGTCGGGGAGCGGCGTCGACGGCGGCATGCTCGAGGCGTGTATCGCCGCCGCAGGCGCCGAACGACTGCTCTGGGGGTCCGACATCACGATGGATACCGGGTGGGCCAAGCTGCGATATCTGAAGCACATTCTGTCCCCGGCCGCTTTCGAGCTGGTGGCGTGGAAGAACGCCGCGCGCATTTTTCCACCGGGCAGCTTCCCCAGCGACTGATGCGCATCGACGTCAACGCGTTCCTCGGCGGCTACCCGTTTGCCAAGGTGCCTGGCACATCTCCGCAGGACGTGCTGGCGGCCATGGATCGCGCGGCGATCGACGCCGCGTGGGTCACGCATCTCCCCGGCCTGTTCTGGCGCGATCCGTCGGCGGGAAACGCATGGCTCTACGACACCTGCCGCGAGTTTCCGCGACTGCACCCGGTGCCGGCGGTGCACCCGGGGCTCGCCAACTGGTCCGACGCGTTGCGCGAGGCCGTGGCACAGGGCGCGCCCGCGATCCGCTGCGATCCCTGCTATTTCGCACTCGCGCCATCCGCTCCCGAGCTGGTCGCGCTGGCGGTCGCCGCCGGGGCGGCCGGCCGCCCTCTGCTGCTCGCGGTGCGTCTCGAGGACGCCCGGCAGCGACATCCCAACGACGTCACACCGGAGCTCCCGGCCGCCGCGGTACGGGCGTTGATCCGCAGCGGTCCGGCCGTGCGTCTCGTCGTGACCCACGCCGATCGCGGCTTCATCGAGGAAGTGCATTTCGGGTCGACACCGGATGAGGCGCGGCGGATCTGGTGGGACATCAGCTGGATCTGGGGGCCGCCTGAGGATCACCTCGCGACGCTGGTGCGGACGATCGGTCCCGATCGATTCGTGTTCGGCACGGGGCAGCCGCTGCGCCTGCCCGAGGCGGCCGTCGCGAAGCTCGATCTGCTCGACGTCTCTCCGGAGCAGCGCGCGGCGATCGAATCGAAGAATGCCGGCGCGGCGCGTGGCGAGGGGCGGGCGCGATGACGATCGCGCGCCGGCTCGAGGGCGGGCTCGTGCCCGCGGTCCCGGTGCCGTTCCGGGGGAAGGCGCTCGCCGCCGACGCCCAGCACGTCTACGCGCGCTGGATGGCGACGCAGGACGTGGCCGGCGTCGCCGTGTGGGCGCATACCGGCCGCGGACCCCACCTCTCCGTGGATGAGCGGCGTACCGTGCTGCAGACCTGGCGCGCCGCGTTGCCAAACCGGCTGGTGATCGCCGGGGCCTCGAGCCTCGAGATGGCGAAGCAGGCGAAGGCGGGCGGCGCGGACGCCCTGCTCGCCTTTCCGCAGGCGAAGGATCCCACGGGGTGGCACGCGGCGCTCGGGGCGGAGCTCCCGGTCATCGCCTTCTACCTCTATGAAGCAGCCGGTGGAGTGTCGTACGGAGATGCCGCCCTGCACGCGATTCTGGCGCTGCCCGAGGTGATCGGGATCAAGGTGGCGACCCTCGACTCCGTCATGACGTTTCAGCGCATCGTCGCCCTGGTGCGTGAGCATCCCGGCAAGCTCGTGATCAGCGGGGAGGACCGGTTTCTCGGCTACTCGCTGATGCTCGGCGGCCAGTGCGCGCTCGTCGGAATGGGAGCGGCGCTGACCGACCTGCAATGCGCGTTGCTGCGGGCGCACGCCACGGCCGATGGCGGTGAGTTCCTGCATCTCTCTGGGCTGATCGACCGGTTCTCCCAGCAGACGTTCGTTCCTCCGATGGACGGGTACGTGCAGCGGATGCTGTGGGCGATGGTCGTCGAAGGCGTGTTGTCGTCGGACGCCAGTGACGACCCCTGGGGTCCCTCGCTGCCCGAGTCCCAGCGCGACGCCGTGATCCAGGCGGTGCACGATGCGCGCGCAGCTCGTCGCTGATTTCGAGCGGTTCAAGGACGGGCTCCCTCGGGATTTTCCCGCCTACGTGCGGGACGCCTACCACATCGATCTGACCGCCCGATACCTCGGGCAAACGCTGCCACATCCCATCGGCAAGGGATCCGGCCAACTCTCCCTCAATGAGCGCCAGCTCGAAGAAGACCGGGCCGCGGGGCTCGCGTTCGTCGTGCTCAAGACGTTGATCGCGCAGGACGACGCCGGCGTTCAGTCGATGGCGGCATGGGCGATTCACGAGACCAAAATGAAAGTCGAGCGACGCCGCGTGTCCGGCGCCGACCGCGGCTGGACGGTCACCTGGAAGGGGCGGGGATGGGACCGCTCCTTCGACGATTATCTCGATCTCGTTCGCGTCGGTCGCGACCTCACCCGGGCGGGCGAGCTGCTGGTGATCCCATCGGTGAAGTACCACTTGCCGCGGCTCGGTGTGCCGTTCGTGGAGTCCGAGTATCGCCACACGACGACGCACCTGGCGGAGGCATGGGACGAGCCGCCGCTGCTGCTCGAGAAGGACTTTTCGCCGACGCTCGCCGGCGACTCGCTCGCCGAGGACCGGGCGCAGATTCTGCGATGGCTGCGCGAGGTGCCGGACCTCATCCGGTGGGCGTCGCCGATCGAGACCCGCGTCTCCGTGAAGCTCATGAACGCACGGTTCGAGGAGGGATTTCAGCACGAAATGATGCTGGCCGCGGCGGCCGCCGACGCGCAGGTGGTCTTCAACCGGATGTTCGACCCCGAGCTCGGCGTGGCGTACGGTGGGCGGGATCTCCTGGAGCGCAATCTGCGGGTGCTCGCGAGCTTCGCTCCCCATCAGAGCCTCTGCGGCACGGGCGGGATCAATTCCGGTCGCGACATCCTCGCGTACGCGCAGGCGGGGTGCGAGGCCGTGCAGCTGCACACCATGTTCCAGCTCCCGCTCGACGAATACGCCGCGCGCGACGGCTCGCGCACCCAGCGCGTGCTCCACCAGCTGCTGTTCCATCCCGACGATGGGGTGATCGCCGAGCTCGACCGTTTCGAGCGCCGCGGGCTGGTCCACCGGCGAGGCGGGGAGCTGCACTTCCTCGACATACCGGATGCGCATTTCCGGCGCTGAGCTGTTCGAGCTCGCGCTGCCGCTGGCGGAGCCGTTCATCATCTCCGGCGGCATCATGCGCGAGCGGCGCTCGCTGATCGTCCTGCTGCACGACGACGCGGGGCATACCGGGTACGGCGAGTCGCCGCCGTTCGAGCTGCCGTTCTATTCCGAAGAAACGCTCGTCAGCGCGCGCGATCTGATCGAGCGCGTGCTGCTGCCGCGTCTGGTGGGGAAGGAGTTCCGGGATCCCGAGGCGGTCGATGCCGCACTGCGCGAAGGAATTCGCGGCAACCCCTTTGCGCGCGCCGGGGTCGAAACGGCGGCGTGGGATCTCGCAGCGCTGCGGCAGAACGTCGGGCTCGCGGCGCTGCTGGCGGCGCGGCTCGGGATCGCCGCAGCGACGAGCGTGCCGTGCGGTGTCGCGTTGGGAATTCCGGAGGATCGTCGCCCCGCGACCCTGGCGCGGTGGGTGGAGGAGGCCGTGGCGCGTGGCTACCGGCGCGTCAAGATCAAGGTGATGCCGGGCTGGGATGCGGATGCGGTGCGTGCCGCGCGCGAGGGGATGTCCGGCGCCGATCTTCCGCTCACCGTCGACGCCAACGGCGCCTACGACTGGCCGGGTCACGAGCGGGAGCTGATGCAGCTCGACGCCGCCGGGTTGCTCTACATCGAGCAGCCGCTCGCCCCCGACGAGCTGGTGGGACACGCGCGGCTGGGCCGCGCGCTCGAGACGCCGATCTGTCTCGATGAAACGCTCAAGAGCGCGAGCCATGCGCGACAGGTGGTCGAGCTCGACGGGCCGCGCATCTGGAACATCAAAGTGCACCGTGTCGGCGGACTCTCGGAGGTTTGCCGGATCTACGGCATCGCCCTCTCGTTCGGTGCGGAGCTGTGGACCGGGACGATGCCCGAATCGGGCATCGGCTCCCAAGCGCCGCTCGCGGTCGCGGCGCTGCCGCTCTGCGTCTACCCCTCCGATCTCGAGCCCAGCGAACGCTGGTTCGGCCGAGACCGGGACGTCATCAAACTGACGATGGGACGGGATGGTCGAATGGCAGTTCCGCAGCAGTCGGTCGCCCGACTCCTGGACGGTGCGCGGTTTCGGGGCGCCGCGCGATCACTCCGGGTGCTGAAGGCATAACTCGCTACAACGCCTTACGATACGCCGCTGGTTGACGACACGGGTAAGTTCTTGGGCGCCATTGCCGTCACACGCCGGATCACCGCAGCCGACAGCCGAGGCACCCGATGTCCCGACAGCCGACTGAGTACTGGGCGACCAATCTTTATAAGAGTCCCCGCGCTCGGCCGAAAACCGACTCGCCGACGCGCGACCTTCCCAAGCTTGCCGCAGGACGGTTCAAACGGGCACGCGAGGGGATCCGTTCGTTGCGCCACGTCACCGAGCAGGTCGTGTTCATGGGGATCGCGTGGAAGTGGGTGTGGATGTACGAAGTGGGCGGTCGCAAGCTCGGGTTCCTGCACCCGATGGAATCGGGGGTGAGCGGCACGTTCGTCCTCAGTGACAGCGAAGAGCAGGAGCTCGTTCTCGCCGACGGCCTCGGGCGCGCGGTGAAACACGCGGTGCGCGACGGCGAGATGGTCGACGGCGTGCGCTGGTGTTGGATGGAGTTTCCCGACCTCGACACCGTCGACGGTTTCGTGGACGTCATCCGCCTGAAGCATCACCTTCTGTCGCGCTCCGACTGATCCGGGACTTGTGCGGCATTCGGCGGGCGCGCTACATTCCTCGCGCCCGCAAGCTGTTGCCGTGCCGTGCCGTTGCCCCATCATCCCTGGATTGGAGATCGAGGCCACCGCCTTGGCGACGACGAGAGGGTGTAGGACCGCGACTGGGATACTCTTGATGATCGCCGTGGCCGCCGGCGGCCGCATCGCCGCTCAGGCCGCCCAAGCCGCTCCGGGCACCCCGGGCTACAAGGCTCCGGTCATCACCGACACCTCGCGCCTCCAGGGCCCCCGTCAGCCGATTTTCTTCCGTCACGATATCCACGCCGGGCAGGACCGGATCCCCTGCATGTACTGCCACAACACGGTGGCGGTATCGAGCGAGCCGGGGATGCCCGCCCTGCGCACCTGCTTCGGCTGCCATCAGATCATTTCGGGATCGACGCCGGCGCATATGGTCGAAATCGGGAAGGTGCGCGTTGCCTGGAGCAATAAGAGGCCTCCCGAATGGATCCGGGTGCACGCCCTCCCCGGGTTCGTGCACTTCCCTCACATGCGCCACATCAAGGTGCTCGGGACTGGCCCGGAGTCGTGCGCCAACTGCCACGGCCAAGTCAACGGCATGACGCAGGTCTACCAGGTGCCCACCCTGAAGATGGGGTGGTGCATCAGCTGTCACATGGCCCGCAACGTGAGCCGTGACTGCTCGGTGTGCCACTACTAGGCGAGACGATATGAGCGACGGCATGGATCGGCGGCGGTTCCTCAAAGTGCTCGGCGTCGCGGGCGGCGGTGCCGCCGCGCTGTCGGGGTGTGGAATCGGTCCCGAGCCCACCGAGAAGCTCATTCCGTACGTCATTCCTCCCGAAGACCAGACGCCCGGTCTCGCGACCTGGTACGCTACCACCTGCCGCGAATGCGGGGCGGGGTGCGGTCTGCACGTAAAGGTTCGGGAAGGACGCGCCATCAAGCTCGAAGGCAACCCCGACTCGCCGGTGAACCAGGGCCGCCTGTGCGCGCGGGGGCAGGCCGGGTTGCAGGGACTCTACAACCCCGATCGCGTCACCGGCCCGATGCAACGCTCCGCTTCGGGCACGCTCGAGACGACCACGTGGGACAAGGCGATCGCCACGCTGCAGGAGAAGGCGACGGCGGCGCGGGGGAAGGGGATCGTTTTCGTCACCGGCGTCGAGACCGGGAGCTTCGGTGAGCTGGTGGACGAGTGGATGCAGCAGGTGGGAGGGCGCCACGTCACCTACGAGCCGTTCGCGTTCGAGGCGCTGCGGGAGGGCAATCGACTCGTCTTCGGCGACGCGACGATCCCGACTTACGATTTTGCCGCGGCCGGGTACATCATGTCGTTCGGCGCGGACTTCATGGAGACGTGGCTCTCTCCCGTCGGCTTCCAGAACGCCTTCACCCGCGCGCACAGCTTCGAGTCTGGCCGCGACGCATCGATGGCGAAGTTCGTGTTCGTCGGCCCGCGCCTGCCGCAGACGGGGTTGATCGCTGACGAATGGATCGGCACGAGTCCCGGGACGGAAGGGCTGCTCGCGCTCGCGATGGCGCAAGTCATCGTCTCGCAGCGGCTGGGGAACGTTCCCGCAGACGCGGCCCGGCTCGGGTTACCGCGAGCGGCCGACGTCGCCAAGGCGATCGGCGTGGATCTCGCCGTCATCGAGCGACTCGCGACGGAATTCACGCGGACGGCGGCGCCGCTCGCCGTCGCCGGCGGGATGGCCACCCACTACCCGGGCGGCATGGAGCTCGTCGCCGCCGTCAACATCCTGAACTACGTCGCCGGTGCCGTCGGGAAGACGGTGAAGTTCGGCGCCGATCTCGCGCAGGGGTCGGCCGGGAAACATGCCGACATGGCCACGCTCACGAGCGACCTGGCCTCGGGCGGCGTCGCCCTGCTGCTGGTGCATGGCGCCAACCCGGTGCACACGCTCGGGGGACAGTTCGCGCAGGCGTGGGGGAAGGCCGGCTTCCGCGTGAGCTTCTCGTCCTATCTGGACGAAACCGCCGCGGGCGCCGACCTCGTTCTCCCCGATCTCCACCCCCTCGAGCAGTGGAACGACAGCCGGCCGCGCGCCGGAGTGTTCGCGCTGCAGCAACCGGTGATGATGCCCGTGTTCGACGGGACGCGGCAGACGGGGGACGTCCTGCTGCAAGCGTCCGGGAAGGGCGGATCGTTCAAGGCGTACCTGCAGGGAAAGTGGAATACCCTGCACACCCGTATCGGAGGCAGGCAGGCCTTCGAGGATTGGTGGGACACGGCATTGCAGCACGGCGGGATTTACGGTGACGCGCCGAGCCGGCCGGTGCGGCTGACGAAGGCCCCACTCGGCGATTTCGCGACGGCGATCATTCCGAGTTGGCATCCCGAGCCCGAGCATCTCGCGGCCGTGGTCTTTCCTCATCCGGCACTGCACGACGGCCGCGGCGCCAACAAGCCGTGGCTGCAGGAGCTGCCCGACCCCGTCTCCAAGATCACGTGGCACGCTTGGGTGGAGGTGCATCCGGACACTGCCGACAAGTGGCAGCTCGCGAGCGGCGACTTTCTGCTCGTGAAGTCGCCGTTCGGGGCGGTGAGCGCGCCGGTCTGGATCACACCGTCGATCCGTCCCGGAGTCGTGGCGCTGCCGACGGGACAGGGGCACAAAGCCTACGGACGCTACGCGAAGGATCGCTCCTTCAACGCGTTCGACCTGTTGCCGGGCGAGCCGAACGTCTACGGCGGCCGGACGCACGTCGTGTCGGTGACGGTCACCAAGACCAACGAACACCGCAAGCTCGCGACGAGCGAAGGCAGCTCGCGCGAGCATGGTGCACAGGTGGTAACGGTGCTGCCGCTCGCCGAAGCCCGGGGGTTGAAGGTCGGCGAGCTCGATGAGGAGTCGATCCCGGAGTATGCCCGGGAAGCGGAGCAGGGGTGGGCCGAGGCGCAGCACGAGAAAGCGTCGCTCGGCAACTATGCGGGCGAGCATCCGCGCTGGGCGATGGCGATCGACCTTGCCAAGTGCACCGGCTGTTCTGCGTGCGTGACCGCATGCTACGCCGAGAACAACCTCGCGACGGTGGGCGAGGATCTCGTGGTGCGGCGGCGCGAGATGAGCTGGATGCGGATCGAGCGGTACTGGCGCGGCGACCCCGCGGCACCGGCCGGTGCGTCGGTCACGCCGATGCTGTGCCAGCAGTGCGGCAACGCCCCGTGCGAGCCGGTGTGTCCGGTCTTCGCCGCCTATCACACCCCCGACGGGCTGAACGGCCAGGTCTACAACCGCTGCGTCGGCACGCGTTACTGCTCCAACAACTGCCCCTACAAGGTCCGCTTCTTCAACTGGTTCAACTACGCCGAGCGCGGCGGTGAATACGAGGCCTGGCCCGAGCCGCTGAGCTGGCTCCTGAACCCGGACGTCACGGTGCGCGAGAAGGGCGTGATGGAGAAGTGCACCTTCTGCGTGCAGCGCATCCGGTCCACGCAACACAAGGCCCGGATCGAAGATCGCCAGATCCAGGACGGGGAGATCGTACCCGCCTGCGCGCAAACGTGTCCCTCGGAAGCGATCGTCTTCGGGGATCTCAACAATCCCGCCTCGCGGGTGCACGCCCTGTCGGAGGACCCACGCGGCTACCACGTGCTGGCCCGTCTCAACACGAAGCCCGGCATTACCTACCTCGCCCGCGTCGTCGCGGGTGAGGAGGCCTGAGAATGGCCCAGACCGGATCCACTCCGACGCGCGTCACCTACGATTTCGTCACGCGGGCGATCGCGAACACCCTCGGGAATCCGAGCCGCGGCTACTTCGTGCTGCTCGGCGCCGCGGTCACGCTGCTGGCGATCGGCATCACCTGCCTGCTCTTTCTCCTGCGCTATGGCCTGGGGCTGGCCGGGTACTCGCACCCGGTGTACTGGGCGGTGTTCATCACCTGCTTTGTGTTCTGGGTAGGTATCGCGCACTCGGGCACGCTGATCTCCGCGATTCTCTATCTGTTCCGCTCGGGATGGCGCACCGCGGTGTACCGCACCGCGGAAGCGATGACGGTGTTCGCCGTGATGACGGCGGGGCTCTTCCCGCTGATTCACATCGGCCGGCAGTGGTACTTCTACTGGCTGATCCCGTACCCCAACGAGCGCGGCCTGTGGCCGAACTTCAAGTCGCCGCTGATCTGGGACGAGTTCGCGATCGGGACGTACTTCACCGTCTCCACGGTGTTCCTGATCATGGGGCTCATCCCGGACATCGCGGCCGCGCGCGACGTGGCGACCGGGTGGCGCAAGAAGCTGTATGCGTTGACGGCGATCGGCTGGCGCGGGACCAACGAGCAGTGGCGCCACTACACGCGGGGCTATCTGTACCTCGCCGCGCTCGCGACCCCGCTCGTGCTCTCGGTGCACAGCGTCGTGTCGTGGGATTTCGCCATGGCGATCGTGCCGGGGTGGCACGCCACGCTGTTCGCGCCCTACTTCGTGGCCGGGGCGATCTACTCCGGCGTCGCGATGGTCATCACGCTGCTCGTGCCGATCCGCAAGCTGTTCCATCTGGAAGACATCATCACGGTGCACCACTTCGAGAATCTCGCGAAGCTCTGCCTCTTCACGGGGCTGATCGTGAGTTTCTCCTACGTCACCGAGAACTTCGTCGCCTGGTTCAGCGGCAACGCCGACGAGCGCGCCGGCTTCTGGTTCCGTGCGTTCGGCTCGTTCTGGTGGGCCAGCTGGACGATGAACATCTGCAACGGCCTGCTGCCCTACCTGCTGTGGTTCCGGAAGGTGCGCACCAGCATCACCGGTCTCTTCGTCATCTCGATCTTCGTCAACATCGGGATGTGGTTCGAGCGCTTCGTGATCATCGTCGTGTCGCTCGCCGGCGAGCCGTACACCCACTGGACCAACGCCAATTACAACGCGACCTGGGCCGACTGGGGCATCATGGCGGGCAGCTTCGGCTGGTTCTTCATGTGGTTCCTGCTGTTCGTGAAGAACTTCCCGGCGGTTTCGATCTCCGAGGTGAAGGAAGTGCTGCCGCCGCCTACGCGCGCGAAGGCGAGGGCCGGCGCATGATGATGCCCAAGGCCCTGGCCGACATCTTTCATCCCCCCGCCACGCCCGGCGTGCTCGGCGTATTCGGCCACCTCGACGCGACCGTCGAAGCGATCGAGAAGCTGAAGGCGGGGGGACACGGCGACGAGTTGACGGTCTACTCGCCGATCCCGCGGCACGAGCTCGAGGCGGCCATCGCCCAGCCGACGAGCCCGGTGCGCATGTGGACGCTGATCGGGGGCATGACGGGGTGCGGCATCGGCGCGTGGCTGACGCTCTACATGTCCTACGACTGGCCGGTGGTGGTGGGCGGCAAACCGGTGGGGTCGATTTTGCCCTATGTCATCATCATGTTCGAAATGACGGTGCTGTTCGGCGCGCTCACCACGATCCTCGGGCTCTTGTTCAACGCGTTGCTGGCATCGCGCCACCAGGGGACGATCGCCTACGATCCGCGCTTCACGAACGACAAGTTCGGCGTGTTCGTGCGCTGCGGCGCCGATCAGGCGGGCGCCATGGAAGGCGTGCTGCGCGGCGCGGGCGCCGAGGAGGTACGGCGTGCGTAAGCGCATCGTGGCCGCACTCGCGCTGATCGTACTGGCGGCCTGCGATCCCGACTACGTCGTGCACCACGTCGGCTGGTTCGCCACGATGCGCCACCAGCGCAGCATCAAGCCGTACGCCATGCCGCGTAATCCGGTGCCGGGGACGGTCCCGATAACGGGCGTCGAGCCCGATTCGCTCGGGCCTCAGGCGGCGGAGAAGCTCGCCAATCCGCGGACTCGCACCTCCGAGTCGTTGAACCGCGGCAAGTGGGAGTACGAGACGTACTGCCTGGTCTGCCACGGCCCGAGCGGCCGCGGCGACGGCCCAATCTCCTCGATGTCGGGAGGCCCGTTCGTCGGCGTGCGCTCCCTCGTGACTGACACGGTGGCGCGGCGCTCGGACGGCTACATCTACGGCGTGCTCGTCCACGCCCCCAGCATGGGGCGAGGGCTGATGCCGATTTACGGGGATAAGGTCCATGGGGCGGACCGTTGGGATCTGGTGAACTACGTCCGCTCGCTGCAGCTCGAAGCCCGGGGAGGCCGGCCGTGAGCACCACGACCGCCGTGAATCGAGTCGAGCTCGCGGAAAAGGCCCGGGCGTTTCCGGTCGCGTCGTTCCGGATCATCGGGCTGGGCGCGACCGCGATCGGGCTGGTGCTGTTGCTGTTGAACCTCCGCTCGCACCCCGATCGCGTCTGGTCGGCGTACCACTTCAACCTGTTCGACTGGCTCGGGTTGGCGATGGGGTCGGTGGTCGTCGGCGCGTCGCAAAAACTCGCCAAGGGTCACTGGTCGGGCGTCATCATCCGGCTGGCCGAGGCTGCGGTGGCGTTTCTGCCAGTGGCGGTGGTGCTGTTCCTCATCTCGTTCTTCGGGCGGAGTTACATCTATCCCTGGGTCACGACGCCCCGCACCGATCTGGGGTGGTGGCTCACGCCGGTCGGGTTCTACGTGCGCGACGGCCTCGTGCTGACGCTGCTCGCGTGGTTGTCGTGGCGGTTCGTGCGCGCCGACATGGCGCCCGATATTCGCGAGATCGCGACGGGGAAGCCGGTCGAGACCGATCCGATTGAGAAGGGCCGGATCGCCCGGGACGCGGCGTTCGTCGTGCTGGGATACGCCTTCGGCCTCAGCCTGTTCGCGTTCGATGCCGTGATGTCGCTCGCCCATCAATGGGTGAGCAACCTGTTCGGCGTCTTCTACTTCATGGGCAGCTTCCTCGCCGCATGGATGTGGCTCGCGGTGCTGAGCGTGCGAATGCGCTCCAGCATGGGCCTCGGCGGGTTGTATTCGTCGAAACAGCAGCACGATCTCGGGAAACTGTGCTTCGGGTTCACGGTGTTCTGGGCCTACCTCATGTTCGCCCAGTTCCTCGTGATCTGGTACGGCAATCTTCCCGAGGAGACGTACTTCATCTTCTACCGGCTGTGGGGTGCCTGGCGGCCGGTCGGGATCGCGGTATTCCTGATGGTGTTCCTGATTCCGTTCATCGGAATCCTGGGCGAGAAGCCGAAGCGGTCGCCGCCGTTCCTGATGGCCATCGCGCTCATCAGTCTCACCGGGATCTGGCTGGAGCGGTATTTCGAGATCGTGCCGTCGATCAGCGGCGGCGCGGCGCCCGCCATCGGCCTTCCCGAGATCGGAGCGACGTTGTTCTTCGGCGGACTGTTCGCACTGTCCTACAGCTGGTTTGCGGGGCGCTATCCCATGCTCTCACCCCGGCTCGCTGCCGATACGTTGGAGCGCGAGCACGGGCACTGAGGTACTACAGTCATGTGGCAATCCAATCGTGGTCCTCGGAATCTGGCTGGCGCGCTCGGTTTGGCGGCCGGTGTAGCAGTGGCGTTGGCGTGCGGGAATCCTGCCGGCGAGGGCAATGGCTGCGCCGGTACGGGCGCGCAGTTCGTCATCAACGCCCAGGACAACCAGACGTTCACGCCCCAGATCACGACGGTCACGCATGGCGAATCGGTGTGTTGGCAGAACCTCGGCTCGATCGCCCATACCGTCACCGCGACCACCGTGAGCCCCGTCGACTCGAGCTGGAGCGCCGACTCGGTCAACGCCCAGCTGAATCCAGGGTCGTTGGTCCTGCGGACTTTCTCGCGCGCCGGCTACAACTACTTCTACAAGTGTTCCATCCATCCCACGATGACAGGCGAGATTCAGGTGCGTTGACTGGAGCCTGACGAAACCTCTCTGACCGGTCGGGTATCAGGGCGCGTCCGTCGAAGTACTCGACCCCTGGTGGGAGGCGTTTCATGCGGAAGCGTACCATCTTCATCATCGCAGTCTACGCGACGCTGAGCGGCTGCAGTAACTCTCCAACGTATGGTGGTGGCGGCGGTGGCGGAGGCGGTGGGACCACGGGCGGCCACACCACGAGCCTCTCGGTCAAGAACAATCTCTTCTCGCCGACCCCCGACACCGTCTCCGCGGGTACGGTGACGTTCACCTGGTCGACTCCCTCGAACGGTCATTCGGTGATCTGGGACAGCGGCCCCGGGACGCTGCCGGCGAACACTGCGGTCTTGACGTCGGGGACGTACAGCCCCGTTCTGGTGGCGGGGACGTATCAGTATCACTGCAGCATCCATGGCGGGCCGGGGACGGGGATGCACGGCACCATCGTCGTGCAATAGTCCCAGTCGCGGCACATCACGGCGCTCCCGGGGCGGATTCCACTCCGGGAGCTTAGTTTTTCCGCATGAGCGATTCCGCGCAGACGCTGGAAGCCTTCCGGCACTTTCGCGAAAAGATGAATGCCGCCATTCTCGAGGCCGGCAATCTCAACATCAACCGGTTCTTCGCTCTCGACACCCGCACCTACGAAACCGGCGCGCTCCCCGTCAAGACCAAGGAGCTGCTCGGCCTCGTGGCTTCGATGGTGCTGCGCTGCGATGATTGCGTCACTTACCACCTGGTGCGCTGCCGCGAAGAGGGCGTGAACGACGCCGAGCTGTACGACGCCTTCGCAGTGGCACTGGTCGTCGGCGGATCGATCGTGATCCCCCATTTGCGGCGCGCGGTGGCGCGACTCGAGGAGCTCCCCGCGCCGTGACCATCTGGCGGGCGGCGGCGCTCTTGGCGCGCGCGGGGAATGGCGGCGCGCTGGCGACGGTCGCACGCACGCTCGGATCCACGCCGGTGCCGGTGGGGACGAAGATGCTGGTCGGTCCCGCCGGCCGGCTCGAGGGATCGATCGGCGGCGGGTGCGTCGAAGCCGACGTCCTCGAAGCGGCGCAGGCGGCCACGGGCCACGGGCCGCTGATTCGCACGCACCATCTGAACGCCGATATCGCCGGTGATCTCGGTCTGTCCTGCGGCGGAACCGTCGACATCGTGGTCGAGCCGCTGGTGCAGCACGAGGCGTTCATTGCGGCACTCGAAGCAGCGGCTCAGGCGGTGCAGGGGACCCTGACGACGGCCCTCGACTGGTCCCACGGGCCGGTGAAGCACTTTTCCCCTGGGACCGGCGACGGCAGCGGTGCGGCAGCCGTGCTCTCCCTGGACCGGCGGACGATGATCGAGCACCTGCTCCCGCCGCCGCGGGTCGTCGTCTTCGGCGCCGGTCACGTGGGCAGCGCGATCGCTCACGCCGCCGCCGTGGCCGGATTCCGCGTCGTCGTGGTGGACGACCGGCCGGAGTTCGCGGACCCCGCGCGGTTTCCGAGTACGACCTGCGTGGTCGCCGCTCCCGTCGCGGCCGCGCTGGCTCAGGTATCGATTGGAGCACAGGACGCCGTCGTCATCGCCACGCGGGGACATCGCCACGATGCAGCGATTCTCGAGCTCGTGGCGACGACCGGCGCCGGATACGTGGGGCTGCTCGGCAGCCGGCGCAAACAGGCGGTGGTGACGAAGGCGCTGCGTGCGGCAGGGGTGCCGGCGGCGGCGTTGGAGCGGGTGCACGTGCCCGTCGGACTACCGATCGGCGCCGAGACGCCCGAAGAGATCGCCGTCAG
>DATJJY010000047.1:0-9161 GCA_035491895.1 Gemmatimonadales bacterium | reverse complement strand
TGGTCGACGAGTTGTTTGGTGGTGGATTCGATGTGCACGTTCGGTGTGGTTCGCATCGCGATCGGCCAGTAGCCATTGCTCTGCCAGATCGGCGAGTCACGGTCGTTGCCCAGTTGATACCCGTTGTCCTTGAATCGCTGGCCGAACGCGTTCAGCTCGGGCCAGACGGTATGGCAGGCGGAGCAGGCCAACGAGTACTTGCGCGCGAACGCCGGAATCGTGGTCGCGCGGTGCAGCAGGAGCGTCCGGTATGCGGCCCGATACGTCGTGACAGCGAGGGTGGTGGACCCGGAACTCACGATCGCTCCGGTCAGGCGAGTGCTTGCCGGAATCGTGGCGCGAGCGGCGGCCGGAGCCGTTCCAAAGAGCAACATTCCCAGCGGCACAGCGAAAGCGCCCTTCATGAGCCAGCGGATCATGCGGCCTCCTTGCGGGCGTTCCGGATGAGAAATGAACTCCTGCTTTCCTACTACGCACGGCCGGAGATTTTGTCAAGAATTTGTCAGGACCGGTTCTGGTATCTCGTCCGGTCGAGCGGGCCGATCGGACGCCCCGCTGCGGAGCAGTCGATCAGGGTCGTGAGCCGCCTCAGCCTGGTGGCTTCCTGCTTCGCACGCAGTACCCAATGCGTGCAGGTGCGCCGGTACCACGGCGCCTGCGCCTGGAACCAGGTCCATGCGCGCCGGTTGGCGCGAAACTGCCTGGCGTAGCGCGGGCTGAAGCGCCACTCCTTGCGCTGCTCGTAGGCATACAGCCGTGTCTTCTTGCGATTCCTTTCCTCGTAGACCTCGAGGCCCTGGGGACTCATCCGCTTGTCTCGAATGAGGGCCCGCACCCGCCGCAGGTTGACCGCGCTCCAGATGCTGCCGGGCCGCCGCGGGGAGAAGCGGATCATGTAGGCATCGGCATCAATGCGGTGGCGCACGCCGTCGATCCAGCCGTAGCACAGTGCTTCGTCCACCGCCTCCGGCCACGTGATACTGAGCTGACCGGTGTGGCGCTTCCGGAACCCAACGTGCAGTGTGCGGTGTTCAGTGTGATGGCGCCGGAGCCAGGTGCGAAAGGCCGCCGGGGTCTTGAAGAACACGATCTTCACGTCACTCAACGTGCGTTCAGGAGTTGCTCGTGTCCATCCGTCCCGTCAAACGCATCATCGAGTCGAAGCCCACCCTAGAAGGAGCGGGAGTCCGCTTGCGCCGCGCCTTCGGCTTCGGCGACACAGACGAATACGACCCGTTTCTCTTGCTCGACGATTTTCGCAACGAAAACCCCGACGACTATCTCGCCGGGTTTCCGTGGCACCCCCACCGCGGTATCGAGACGATCACCTACGTCCTCAAGGGCACCGTCAACCACGGCGACAGTCTTGGTAACCGGGGAGAGCTCGGCTCGGGCGATGTCCAATGGATGACTGCCGGCAGCGGAATCCTGCACCAGGAGATGCCCAAGGGCGACCCCGAAGGCCGGATGCACGGCTTCCAGCTGTGGGCGAATCTCCCCGCGAATCTCAAGATGACGGCGCCTCGCTACCAGGACATCAAGGCGCCGGACATTCCCGAGATCACGGACGACGACGGCACGCGGGTGCGGATCATCACCGGGGAATTCTGGGGGAAGACCGGCCCGGTCCAGGGCGTGGCCGCGGATCCGCGCTACCTCGACGTCTGGGTGCCGCCGGGCAAACGCAAGACGCTCCCGGTGGCGACGACGAACCATGCGTTCGCCTATGTGTTCGACGGCGCGGGCTCGTTCCGTGACGCAGCGGCGCCGCGTGGCGTGCTCACCGAGCAGGTGGGTGAAGGACCCGGGTCTCCTCCCGTCACGCGTGACGAGACGGGCAACCGCTCGTTGGTGCTGTTCGACCGCGGCGACGAGGTCACGGTACGGGCGGGGGACGAAGGAATCCGGTTCCTGCTCGTATCGGGTAAACCGATCGAGGAGCCGGTGGCGTGGTATGGACCGATCGTGATGAATACCGAAGCGCAGCTGCGGCAAGCCTACGCGGAGCTGCGCGACGGAACGTTCATCAAGCAGCGCTGAAGCGGGCCAGGGCAACGGCCGCCTTGCGACGCACGGCGCTCTGCAACGCCGGAGTCCATCCCAGCAAGATGCCGGTCAGGCCCAGCGCCTGCCGGGTCCAGCGATAGAGATCGAAGTGGTCGCGATGTGTGGCGATGAGGCCGTCCCGAAACGTGAATGTCGCCTCGATCACGTTGTGGACGGGACGGCCCGTCGCCGAGTAGGAGTACCAGGCTTCCCAATGAGCGGCCCCGCTATCTCCACCCGCTGAGACATCGCGGTAGACAATGCGCAGGTCGGTGGCGCGCTGGCACAGCATGCGCCACATCGCCGCGACCTGCGTCCCCCGAAGCTCGGTGAACACCGGATCCGAGAACCGCGCATCGGGGGTGTAGCATCGGGCCATCGTCTCGTGGTCGCGGGCCGCGAACGCCTGATAGAGCCGAGAGACGACCTCCAAGCTCATATGGTCTCGTGCCCTCGTCGCCCGGTCATTCCGTTCGCAGGGCGATGTTCGGATCCACGCGTCCCGCCCGCATCCCGGGGACGAGACTGGCGCCGATTGTCAGCGCACGGTTGCCGGTGCCAGCGCTTCCACGTTGACATCGTCGTAGATCCGCGCCGCCGCGAGATGTCCCATCGCTCCGCGCTCGTAGATCGCAAGCCCCGCCTGCGGCTCGAGGCGCCGGGCACCGAATTGCACGGCGTTGAACTCGATCGCGGCGACGACACCGTCGTCGGTTACGCTGCAGTGCTCCAGCTGAATGCCCCCGCCCGCGAGGATCGCCGACAGGAATCCCCGCAGCGCCTCCGGGCCGCGGTGGACATAGATCCCGCCCGAGGGCTCGCGGAAATAGCCGTCCGGCTCGAAGGTGTTGAGCGCGGCCACCGCGTCCCCCGCCGCCAGCGCGCGCTGATACTCGGCGACGATGTCGCGCAACACGATGGTCGAATCGCGCGGGAGCAGTGGGTGGCGGATCTCGTGCTTGCCCTCGAGCGGCCAATGGCTGTGGTAGACGCGGATCGCGGTGACGCGATTCCCATCGGTCTTGTCGCCGACCACCGCGATCGGCAGGTCGACCGCGGTATCTGGGAGCCGCAAGTGCAGCAGCGCCTCGACGACGCTGTGCCTTGCGTCCACCGTGGTCCGTAGAATCTCGAGTCGAGCCGAACGGGCGGTCAACCAGGCGTGGCGCTCGGCGACGAATCGATCGAGCTCGGAGCGGCCCCGCACCCGCCCGCCGATCGGATCGTCGATCGCGGCGTCCCCCGAGAAGCCGGCGAGCAGCGCGGCGCTGTCGCCGCGCAGCAGCCGATCGAGGTACCCCGTCGTTGCGTCGGGCGTCATCCACTCCGCGGCGATCGTCGCGAGGCCGAACGCCAGGCGTACGCGCCACCACTGCGGGGCGTGATTGCCGCCCGGTACCTCGGTCGCTGTGACGTCATATCCCTTGGCGACGAGGGCGTTCGTGAATCGCCGGTGCGCCGCGAGGAAGTTCGGGCCCGCTCCACCGAGCGTGGCGTGATCTTCGAGCGCGCCGACATCCAGGACGAATCGCACGGCCTTGCGGGGTGCGGCGCCCACCTGCGCCGTCAGCCACTCGTACGGGGCCCCGTTCGAGGCTTCGGCCCCGCGCCAGAACGCTCCGCTCTGCGACCAGACGTTCCCGAAGAGGTCGGGGCGCTCGAACGCCACATACGCCGAGGCGAGCCCGCCGGCGCTCGAGCCGGTGATGATGACGCGGTGCGGATCGGTGGTGACGGGCCAGCGGGCACGCATCCAGGGGATGAGCTGCTGTCCCAGGAAGCGGACCATCCTGGCGGAGTTGCCGAGGTCCGCTATGCGAACGCTCGAGGCCGAGTCGTCGATCAGCACAGCGATGAACGCCGGGGCCTTGTGCGTGGCCAGCAGCGTATCGAGCATCTGCGGCAGCGGCATCGTGTCGCGATACTCGTCACCGTCGAACGCCACGACCAGCGGATAGGGTGCGGCGGGGTGCGCGGTGTAGCCGGGGGGCGTGTACACCCAGATCCGGCGGAGGCGGTGATAAGCGGAGTCGAACACGACAAACGGCGATAGGTGCCCGGTGGGTACAGGCGTCTGGGTGGGGCTCGGAGCCGCCGCGAGGAGGAGGGCTGCGCAAACGAGCCTCCTAACCCCGGGCTTGCGCCCGGGGTCAGCGACACCTGACCGTGAGACGTTCATCTCATAAGGCTGAGGTTTTACTAACCCCGGGCGCAAGCCCGGGGTTACCGGTGAGGCTGAGGTTCTACTAACCCCGGACGCAAGCCCGGGGTTACCGGTGGGACGAGGGGCATGTCATCAGCGCCCCCGCAGGATCTCTACGAGCCGATCTCGCTCAGCCGCCGCTCGAGGAACCGCCGCTCCGGCTCCTGGCGCGTGAGCGACAGCGCCCGTTGGTATGCGGCCCGCGCGTCCGCCGTCCGGCCGAGCCGGCGACACAGGTCCGCCCGCGCCGAATGGGCCAGGTGATAGTCGGCGAGGTCGCCACGGACCAGGATCGCGTCGACCAGCGCCAGCCCCGCCGCGGGGCCGTCGCGCAGCGCCACCGCGGCGGCGCGGTTCAGCTCGACCACTGGTGACGGATCGACGCGGAGCAGGACGTCGTACAGCCCGACGATCTGCGCCCAGTCGGTGTCGGCGGCGCGCGTCGCATCGGCGTGCACCGCGGAGATCGCCGCCTGCAGCGTGAAGGGACCGAAGCGGCGCGACGCGAGCGCCTGCTCGACCAGTGCCTGACCCTCGGCGATCTGCTCCCGGTTCCACAGCGAACGATCCTGCTCGTCGAGCAGCACCAGCTCTCCCGTGGCGGTGGCGCGGGCCGGCCGCCGCGCCTCATGCAGCAGCATCAAGGCGAGGAGCCCCGTGACTTCCGGATCGGGCAACAACTCGTGCAGCACGCGTCCCAGCCGGATCGCCTCACCCGAGAGGTCGGTGCGCACGAGCAACGCGCCGGACGACGCCCAGTAGCCTTCATTGAAGACGAGGTAGACGACGTGCAGCACGGTGTCGAGCCGAGAGGGAAGGTCGTCCGCCGACGGCACCTGGTAGGGGATCACGGCGTCTCGGATCTTCGCCTTGGCCCGCACGATGCGCTGGGCCACGGTGGGTGCGGCGGTGAGAAAGGCGCGCGCGATCTCCTCCGTCGTGAGGTCGCATACTTCGCGCAGCGTCAGGGCGATCTGAGCGTCGGGGGTGAGGGCGGGGTGGCAGCAGGTGAAGATCAGCCGCAGCCGGTCGTCGGGGATGTCTTCGTCCGCGGCGTCGTCCGAGACTCGCGCGTCGGCCTCGAAGCGGCGGGCGATCTCGGCCTGCGAGGCGTCGAAGCGCGCGCGGCGACGCATGGCGTCGATCGCCTTGAAGCGGCCCGTCGAGACGAGCCACGCCCGCGGGTTCTTCGGGACGCCGTCCGAGGGCCAGCGCTCCACCGCCGCGGCGAACGCATCGTGCAGCGCTTCTTCGGCCCGATCGAAATCGCCGAGCAAGCGGATCAGCGTAGCGAGGACGCGGCGCGACTCGGCGCGGTAGACGCTCTCTACCATGGTACGCGCCGCGGCCGCATCTTCGCTCATTGCTCCGCGAACGCCAGTCCAGCCCGGACCGAATCGAGGCCGTGGGGATCGGGGCTCCCCGTCGTCACGCACACGATCAGCCCGATTCCTTGCCCCGTGTGCGGGAGGCACCGGATCTGCAGGTAGGCGCCGGCCGAGGTGCGCGAGGCGAACAGGTACTCCGCGGCTCCGCCGGCCCAGGTGGTAGTGTCGAGCAGAACCTCGACGCCCTCCTGTCCGGTGGAGCTCTCGCGCACGCCCTTGGCAAACGAGCGAAACACCGCCTCGTCGGCGGCGGTGTCTTTGTAGATCTCGATGACGATGACCTGTCCGGTGCTCGCGGAGCGGAGTACCCACGCCGCGAGGTCGCTATTGCCTCGCAGCACCGAGTCCGTTCTCTGCTGCATGGTGCTGTCGGGCTGGAAATCCGCTCCAGGATTGGGGAGCGAAAACCCGAACTGCCGGTGCCGGATCTGTGCGGCATCGAAGATGAGGCCGGCGCGCTCGCTGTCCGAGACGGCGGTTTGGGCGATGTGCCGCAGCCGCCTGGTCCCCACGTTGCCGAAAGTGGTGATCTGGCCGAGTGCGAGCACGGCCGTCGTCCAGAAGGCAATCTGCACCCTGGCGGCGCCGCTGCGTGCCCTTCCCATGGCGCGCGCGATTCCGAACACGATCAGCCAGAGCAGAACGGCGACCGCGGTCGCACCCACGAATGTGCCGACCAGAAAGGCCGAATCGCCGCGGCGATCGGGAGCGTTGAGGAAGCCGAGCCCTACCAGGAGGACGTAGGCGAGTACGGCTCCGATCGCGAAGAGGGGGTTGATGCGAGGCGGTGGGCCTGCCGGTTTGGGCGCGGTCATCGGACGGCACTCCCCTTGTCCCGGGTCAGAGCCGCCGCTCGCGGTCCAAGGATTCGGTACCGCGAGCGGCCGCTGCGCGTTATTGCTGGTCGAACACCATGATGGGACGCACCTCGATGCTGCCGATCCGCGCCGACGGGATCCTGGATGCGACCTGGATGGCGTCGTTCAGGTCCTTGGCGTTGATCAGGTAGAACCCGCCGAGCTGCTCCTTCGTTTCGGCGAAGGGGCCGTCGGTGGTGGACACCTTGCCGTTGCGGATGCGCACCGTCGTGGCCGTCCCCACCGGCTGCAGCGCTTCGCCCGCCACGTAATGCCCGCTCTTTCTGATGCCCTCGGTGAAGGCGAAGTACTCGCCCGTGAAGGCGTCCGACTCGCCCTTCGGCATGGTGCCGAGCTTCTTCTCCTCGTCGTAGATCAGGCAGAGATACTTCATGGCTTCCTCCCAAACGGGTGAACCGGCTGTGGACGACAGGTAGTCGTTCGGGGGAGGCCCAAATCGACAACCTCCGCAGCCGTCGGGGCGGCGGCAACACCAGCGGACGCTTCGGGTGACCGACATGAGACACGACGGCGTGTTCGAGATTGAAACGGTCCACATAACCTGTGGACCGGCTCTCGAGACGACAAGGCGCTCTTTTCCTAGATCACCACGATTCGTCGATCACCACGATTCGTCGGCGGTGGGGCCGTACATTGAGGGCAGCGGCACGTCGTTGAGACGGAGGTAAACGCTGAGCTGCCCGCGGTGATGCACCAGGTGGTTGATGTGCTGGCGCACGACGACGCCGCGCGGTGCCGTGAACAACACGCGGTCGCCGTGCTTCAGCGACCAGGGCACGACGAAATCCGAATCCTTGGTGGCCTTGAGGGCCTCGCGCGCCTCGCTCACGCAGCCATCGAACTTGTCGAGTAGCGTGTCGGTCGTGTCGAGACTGTACTTCGGGGACTGCGCGAGGTCGAGCTCGGTCGCCCGCAGCATCGTCGTCATCCAACCCGGCATCGTCGCGACGAGCTGAGCGAGGTGGCCCAGGGGGAACGATTTGGGGTGCGGCTTCCACGCGCCCTTATCGCTCGGCACGCGCTCGAGCAGCTTGCGCGTCGTGGCCATTTCCTGATCGAATTCCGGCAGCAGCGCTTGGGAGATGCTCATCGAGTTCCTCGTCGAGCGCGGGTCTTTTCAGTATACCCGCGATCTGGAATTCAGCCCGTTTTCGTCTTGAGCCAGTCGAGCGCGATCGCCGCCACCTCGCGCCATCCCTTATCGATCGTCAGCGAATGGCCGCGGTTCGGGATCTCCTTCAGCTCGGTGACCGCGGTGGAGCGGTGGTACAGCTTGAGCGTCCCGCGCGTGATCGCCGGCGGGGCGGTGTGATCGTGCTCGCCCGCGATCAACAGCAGCGGCCCGCGGTTGGCATTTCCCGTGTCCACCTTCGTCGCGGCATTGGGATTGAAATTGGCGAACGCCGCCTGAAACAGCGGGCGAGCGGGCGAGGGAATCGTCCAGCGGCGGAAGAGCTCCTCGGAATCTTCGTGTGACAGCATGTTGCCGAAGCCGTAGCGGAACTCGGCGGCGGTGAGCGACACGGCCTTCTTCATGTTGGCCGGATTCTTCAGTGCGACGGAGGCGACGCGCAGCGCCGAGAAGGGGAGGGCGAGCACTCCCTTGATCGGGGCGGGGTCGATGGCCACGGCAGCGCTCGCGAGGTTGCGACCCAGGATCACCTGGGCGAGCAATCCGCCGAACGAGTGCCCGATCACGACGGGCTTCGACGGCAGAGTCCCGATGATCTTTGCGTAATGATCGGCGATCTCGTTGACGCCGTACCCAGCGGCCTGCTCCGGATGTGCGCGGGCCGCTTCGATGGTGTCGGCGCTGCCGGACCATGGCGGGGCGATCGGGTCATAGCCGGCCTGTTTGAAGAAATCGATCCACGGCTTCCAGCTCGTGGCGTGGATCCAGAGGCCATGGATAAAGACAACGGGGGTGAGAGAAGTCGACATGAACGTAATCTAGTGCGCCAATTCCACTCCGGCGCGAACGACGGCGACGATACGCCGCGTGTTGCGAATGTCCGTTAGAGGGTCGGCGTCCAGCACCACCAGGTCGGCGACGTATCCGGCGCTCACCCTTCCGAGGCTGTCTTGGGCACCGAGATAAATGGCCGGGTTGAGCGTAGCAGCGCGCAGCGCTGCGGCGGGCGTATAGCCCGCCGTCACGAGCACTGCCAGCTCATCATGCAGGCTCTCGCCGGGGATGATGCCGGCGCTCCCCAGGTCGGTACCGGCCATAACCGGCAGGCCAGCGGCGCGGATCTCCTCGGCCAAATCGACAAATCCCGCGAGGATGCTCGCGAACTGGTGTGGGGCGAAGATGCGGAAACTGGAGATCGTGGGATCGAGCCAGACGCCGCTGCGATGCAGGTGGTCGAGCAGCAGCTGGAGATCCGCCGGTCGGCAGCCGGCCGGCGCGGAGTGACGGGCGCGTGTCGTCGAGTCGAAGATCACGAGGCACCGATCGGGGATAAACTCGAGATGCTCGATGCTCGTGAGTCCGGAGTCGGAGACTTCTTCGGGCGTGAGTCCCGTAGCGACGTGGCCTGTCAGCGGGAGGTGGTGGATGCGCGCAGCGCGCGCGATCGCGAACCACGACTCACGCGAAAGGCCCTCGTGCACCTTGATGAAATCGACGCCGCGACGGGCGAGCGA
>DATJJY010000046.1:0-68337 GCA_035491895.1 Gemmatimonadales bacterium | reverse complement strand
AACCGCGAGGGCCGCGAGGGGAACGGCGGGCATGGCGGCGGACATGGCGGACATGAGAGCCGCGAGGGCGGCAGGGAAGGTCGCGCCGCCGGTGAAGGCGATCGCTCCAGGGGGCGCCGCGGTGGCCGAGGGCACGGTGGCCGCGGCGGCGGGGGAGGGCGGTCCGAGCGCAACGGCGAGGACCGCACGCGGACCGCGGTACCCTTCGAGAATGCCCGTTCCCCCGAGCCGTCCGCCCCGCCACCTCCGCCCCTGCGGCCCACTCCGCCGGCGGAAAGCCGGGAGGAAGGGGATTCGTTCTGGTCGCGCGTCAAACGGGGATTGATCGGCGGCGAGTGAAGCGGACGCCCCTGACCGGAGCCTTCTACGCGCGACCGACAGCCGAGGTCGCGCGTCGGCTTTTGGGCCACGTTCTCGTGAGCCGGATCCGCGGACGGGAGGTCGCGGGACGCATCGTCGAGACCGAGGCGTACATCGGTCCGCACGATCCCGCCTGCCATGCCTATGGCGACCGGCGGACCGCACGCACCGAAACGCTCTACGGAACCCCGGGCATCGCCTATGTCTATTTCACCTACGGGATGCACTGGTGCCTCAACGCGGTCACGGAGCGGGTGGATTACCCGGCGGCAGTCCTGATTCGGGCGCTGGAGCCGCTGGCGGGGATCGAGCTGATGCGACGCCGGCGCGGCACGGTTCCCGACCACGCCCTGTGTGCCGGTCCGGCCCGGCTGTGCGAAGCCCTCGGGATCACCGGTGCACAGAACGGCCGCTCGTTGCAGCGGGGCGACCTCCGGATCCTACGGGACGGTCGGACCCGTTTCCGGATTGCGGTCACCCCCCGGATCGGCATCACGACGGCCCAAGACTGGCCGCTCCGCTTCGTGGTCGCAGACTCCCCCTGGTTGTCCCGCTAAACACGAGAGCCCGGAGACAGGATCTCCGGGCTCTTCGACCTGCTCGGGCGCCGGCGGATCAATGCTCCGACGTGATGTCTTCCTTGGCGCTGCCGAAGCTGTAGCGGATCCCGCCCTGGAACGTGTGCGTCGCTCCACTCAGCAGGAAATCGTTGGCGGCGGAATTGATCATGTACTGGCCGAAGACGGCGAGCTTGCCCACGTTGATCTGCACGCCGCCGATCACCCACCCGATCGCCTTGCTGCCCGCGGACTGCGCCAGCGCCTCGGCGTTGGCGGCGTCGGCGGGGCTCGCGCAAACGGCGGTGGGCGTCACGCCGCTGCAATCGGCAGTCGGGTTCTGAATCGTCATGAGGCCGACACCGATCCCCGCGAACGGCTCGACGTGCTGCTGCAGCGGGAACGCCATCAGCCCGATGAACAGCCGCCGCACCTGATCGAACGTCACGTCGTGGGCGCTCCCCGTGTTCTGGTCCACGACCGTCGCGCGCGCCGAGGTGAGGAGGAACGCCTGATCGCCGCCCAGGTAGAGCGCCGTGCGCTTCGCGGTGATCAGCCAATGAACGCCGATCATCGGGTCGATGAAGTAGCCCTGATCGTTGGTCTTATAGGCGAAGCCGCCCGCCGTTGCGCCCCAATACCAGCGGTGCGAGCGATCCTCCGGGACCTGCCCGGCGGCGGGCCGAACCAGGGCGATCGCGACGAGCGCGAACAGCGCCATGCGAGACAGCGGCTTCATCGGACTACCTCCACGGGTTCCAAGGCAGCTCGTTCGGGGCTGCCGGGTGGACACCCAAAATAGGGATCGGCGTCCGTTTGGCAAGCCATGGGGTCGTTGCTAGCCTATTGCTGCAATGTCGGTTAAGGGCTTGCACTGCGAAACTACTTGAAGTAGCTGATATTTTGCCGAACTTATACCGAAGATATGGTGTCGTAATTGTATCGATGGTGGCTTTACAATGTCTCAAATCAACCCGAGTCGCGTCCCCACCGTTCGAAACGCCCGCAACGCGAAATCCAGGTCGTCCCGCGTGTGCGCCGCCGAGAGCTGGCACCGTACGCGCGCGTGTCCCTGGGGGACGACCGGGTACCCGAACCCCGTCACGAACACCCCTTCCTCGAGCAGCAGGTCGCTCATCTGGATCGCCTTGGCCGTTTCGCCGAGGATCACGGGGACGATCGGGGTCTCCCCCGGCAATGGCTTGAAGCCGAGGCTCATGAGCTGCTCACGGAAGTAGCGTGCGTTCTCGTGCAGGCGGCGCACGCGCTCCGGGTGGGCCTCGAGCACCTGCACCGCGGCCAACGCGCTGCCGGCGACGGTGGGGGGGAGCGCGTTACTGAAGAGCTGCGGCCGAGAGCGCTGCGTCAGGTAGTCCGCCAAGGCGCTGGGGCCGGCGGTGAAGCCGCCGGCCGCGCCGCCCAAGGCCTTCCCCAAGGTCGACGTGATGATGTCGACCTCCCCCAGCACGCCGCAGTGCTCGGCGGTTCCACGGCCCGTTGCGCCGAGCACGCCGGTGGCGTGGGAGTCGTCCACGGCGACGATCGCGTCGTATTTCCTGGCCAGCTGGAGAATGTCGGGGAGCCGGGCGATGTCGCCCTCCATCGAGAAGATGCCATCGGTGAAGACGAGGCGCCGGCGCGCGCCGCTGGCTGCCCGGAGCTTCTCCTCGAGGTCCTGCAAGTCGGAGTGCCGGTACACGGCGGTCTGGCATTTCGTGATCGTCTTGGCGAGGCGGATCGAGTCGATGATCGAGGCGTGGTTGAGCTGGTCCGAGATGACGATGTCCTGCTCGCTCAGGATCGTCGGGACCAGCCCTTCGTTGGCGTTCCAGCAGCTCACGTACGTGAGCGAGCTCTCACAGCCGACCAGCCGGGCCAGCGCCGCCTCGAGCTCGCGGTGGATGCTGAACGTGCCGCAAATGAACCGGACCGACCCGGTGCCGGCGCCATAGCGGTCGAGTGCCGCCCGGCCCGCGGCCACGACCTTCGGCTCGTTACACAGCCCCAGGTAGTTGTTGGAGGAGAGGATGACGACCTCGCCGCGCCCTTCCATGCGGGCGCGCGCACCCTGCGGGCCCTCGAGGTAATTGAGGCGCTTGTACACTCCGTCCCGCTTGAATTGCTCCAGCTCGGTCTCGAGGCTCGTCCGGAAGCTCATGCGATCTCCAGGATGACTTTGCCGGCGTCGCCGGCGCGGATCGCGGCGATGGCTTGATCGATGTCGGCGAGAGGAAAGCGGTGGGTGATCACGGGGCGGGGGTCCAACAGTCCGGCGGAGAGAAAGCGACGCATCTGTTGCCACGTCTGGTACATCTTGCGACCGATCACGCCGTACAGGGTGATGCCTTTGAAGATGATCTCATCGGCGAAATTCACCGGCACCTCTCCCTTGGGGATGCCGAGCAGCTGCACCCGACCTCCCATCCGTACGGTGTGAAACGCCTGGTGTAACGCCTGCGGCACACCCGACATCTCGCACACGACGTCCACGCCTTCCCCCCCCGTTTCGGCCAGGAGGGTCGCCTCCACGTCCGCCTCCCGGGCATTGATGACGACGTGGGCTCCCATCGCCCGCGCCAGGGCCAGCCGGCGCGGGTTGACGTCCGACGCGATCACGCGAGCCGCACCGGCAGCCCGGGCGATACCCACCGCGAAACACCCGATCGGTCCGCAGCCGACCACGAATACCGTGCTGCCGGGGATCTCGGCGCTCAACACCGTGTGAAAGGCATTGCCCATCGGGTCCATGATGGCGCCGATCTCGGTCGGGATTCCGTCCAGCGCCAGCACGTTGGTGGCCGGCATCGAGATGAACTCGGCGAAGGCCCCATCGCGGTCGACGCCGATGATGCGGGTGTTGCGGCAGATGTGGCCGTTGCCGGTGCGGCACTGCAGGCAGTGGCCGCAGACGATGTGCCCCTCGGCGGTCACGAGTTGCCCGAGCTTGAGCTCGGTGACGCCATCGCCGACGGTAACGATTTCGCCCGCGAACTCGTGGCCGACGACGATCGGCGGGTGGATGCGCCCCTGCGCCCAGCTGTCCCAATCGGCGATATGCAGATCGGTGCCGCACACTCCTGCGTGGCGGACCGCGATCAGCACCTCACCGGATCCCGCGCGGGGCTTGGGGACGGTTCGGACGCTGAGGCCGGGGGCGCGCGACTCCTTCACGACGGCTTGCATTGTATCGGGCATGTGTGCGACGGGCCGGGGAGCGGGGCGAAGTCAGAGAGTCGAGTGTGATCGCGCCGGTAATATAGTCCGCCAGACGCACGCCGAAATGCAAAGCGGGGCCGGCATCATGCCGGCCCCGCTGGCGTCCTTTGCGGTGTGCCTCGTCTCAGGTCCCCGCAGGATGGGGATCGACGGGCAGCCGCTGGTGGACGTGATCTCCCGACTCGGGGTCGTCGGCGCACCAGCAGTACGCCCAAATACGGGCCGGGCGCACCAGACGCTGTCCCGCGCGGAGAATGATGCCGATTGGTTCGTCCTCAAGCACGAGCGGAAGACTGGTCATGCCCTTCACTTAGGCAAGTGGAGGGCCATCTCCATGCAGTTGTTAAGTCATTTCATGATAACTGGTTACGATAAACAGCCAATTCGCTGTTCAACACTTTGACACGTGTAGGTCTGTGTCCCTGTGACGCGTTCTTCCTGACGACGGAAGTCGTGTGCGTCGGGGTGCAACCCGTCGAAACCGATCGGGGCGACGAAATCATCTGGAAGGTGACCGGCAGAGATCAGCAGGTCATTCTGCGGATGGGGGCGGTGTTCCGGCAGATCGTGGCGATTCCGGACTCCGTCGCTCGAGTTCCGGGCCGCTACGTGGTGCGGGCAGCGCTCTGTGGCGCCGATCAGCTCCACGCCGAGGCGACGTTCGACATCCTCGCCCCGTGAGCTACTCGGACTGGCGCGCCTCGGTTTCGGCGCGGCCGGCCGGCTTAGTGGCGGCGAACCCGCCGCGGCGCCCGCGCGGGCGCCGTTCCACCTGCCAGGACTCGTACAAGGCGAGCAGCGTGTCGGTGGCGATGGGGATCACCGCCTTGTCCTCGCCCGACTCCCACGGCAGCACGATGTGGACGCCGCTCGGCGGCGTGCGCGTCTGGAGATCGGTGACGAGGGAGCGACGGGATTCGGGGTCGAGCGCCGCGAGGGCCGCCGGATGCACGACGGCGAGGGTCACCGGAACGTCCGGCATCCAGCTGCCGAACTGCACCACCAGCGCGTGGAAGCGGCCCGCCAGCTGCTCCGAGACCGCCCGCGCCTCGGCCGCCTCGACGGCGGCCAGCTCCTGATCCAGCAGTAGCACTTCCACGTCGTGCGCGGCGACGAACAGCGCCGCCGGCAAGGCCGTCGCGCCGATCACGACCGCGGCGTCCCCCGGCTCGAGTCGTCGTGCCCAGTGCACCAGCGGCATGCCGGCTTCGATCTCCCAGTGGGTCGGCTCGCGCTGGGCGGCACGCAGCGCCCGATGAGTGCGTGACCAGCGCTGGAACGTGGGCAGGCGCAACCGCCGCATGATGATGCGGTCGACGTGCTCGAGCAGGAGCACCTCGGTCAGGAGATACTGATCGGCGGCGGCCGTCTCGAGCTCGCGCACGGCCTCGTCGCCGATTTCCAGCAACTGGGCGCGCGACAGCGAATTCTTGTACTCCTCGATGCGCTGGAACAGAAACTCTTCGTACTCCTGGCGCAGTGAGCGCGCCACTCGGCGAGGCCGCCGGGCGCGGGCGCCGGTCTCGGCGGTGGTCAGCATGGCTCGATGTGCACCGTGACTTCGTTCAGCTTGAGGTCGAGCTTGAGCCGCTGCTCCACCGCATCGGCGATAGCGTGCGCCGACGCGACGTCGGCATTGCGATCGACGGCGATCGTCACCTCGGCGTAGCGCACCTGCGAGCCGCCGCGGGAGCGGATGTCGTAGGCGCGCTGCACACCGGCCACGCCTTCGGCCGCGGTCTGGATGGCGTCCCGCGGCACGGCCCGCTCGTCCACCAGGATCGGGACGGAGCGCTGCGTGATCTCATACGCCACCCGCACGATCAGCACGGCGATCCCCAGGGCGATCGCCGGATCGGCCCACCACAGGCCGCGGCGCGCCAGCAGGAGTCCGACGATGACCCCGATGGAGATATAGACGTCGCTCCGTGTGTGTGCGGCGTCGGCGACGAGCAGCTCGCTTTGCAGGGCCACGCCGCGGCGATGCTCATACCAGGCAACCAGTCCGTTCACCCCCAACCCGGCCGTCAGGATGGTCAGCTGCAGGTCGGACACCGCCGGCGCGGTGTGCGACCCGGCGAGATGCTCGATGGCGCCCCGCGCCAGCTCGAAGCAGGTGATCGAGAGGAACCCGACCAGCGCCAGGGCGCCGAGCGACTCGTATTTCCCATGACCGTAGGGGTGATCCTCATCCGGGGCCCGCGCCGCTACGCGAATGACGACGAGGGCCAGAATGTTGTTCACCGCGTCCACGGAGGAATGCAGGGCGTCGCCCAACACCGCGAGCGATTGGGCCGCGAGGCCCACCAGGAGCTTCGCCACGACCACGGCCAAGTTCGCAAAGAACAGTCCCACGAGCACGCGGCGGACCAGTGTCGCCCGATCGCGCGTCCGCTCCTCCAGCCGTGCCGCAGGCATGGATGCAAGGTTGTAAGGCCGGCTCCGGGAGTCAACGGGAATAATCAGTCCACCGCCCGCAGCAAGGCGCCCTTCAGGTAGCCCGTCTCGGGGACGTTCAGGATTTCCGGGTGGTCGCCCGCGGCCCCCGTGAGCCGGAGCAGCTCGAGCCGTCGGCCGCTGTCACGCCCGGCGTCCGCGAGCATCTCGAGGAACGCGGGCCGGTGCAGGTGATACGAGCAGGACGCGGTGAACAACAGCCCGCCCGGGGCCAGGAGCCGCATCGCGCGCAGATTGATCTCCTTGTAACCGGCGATCGCCCGCGGCAGGCTGGCCCGCGTCTTGGCAAAGGCCGGCGGATCGAGGACCACCGTGTCGAATCGTTCGCGGGCGCGCTCCTGGGTGCGCAGGAAATCGAAGGCATTTGCTTCCCGCCAGGTGATCGTGGTGCGGCCGTTGAGGGCCGCGTTCTGCGCGGCGCGCTCGAGCGCCTCGCGGCTCTGGTCGATGGCCAGCACGGTACCGGCCGTGCGCGCGAGTTGCAGTGCGAACGAGCCGTGATAGGTGAACACGTCGAGCGCGCGCCCGCCCGGGCGCGCGCTGGCGGCCACGAGCAGGCGGTTCTCGCGCTGATCGAGGAACGCTCCCGTCTTCTGTCCGTGCCGCGGCGCCGCGAGGTAGCGCACTTCGCCCTCGCGCACTTCCACGGCGTCGGGGACCTCACCGTGCACCAGCTCGACGTCCAGCGGCAGGTCCTCGTGACGGCGCACGGCGGTATCGTGCCGCAGCAGGATGCCGCGCGGCTCGAGGGCCTCGCGCAGCCCGTCGAGCACGTCGCCGCGGACCGCCTCGAGGCCGGCGGAGAGGAGCTGTGCCACGATGTAGGGGCCGTAGCGGTCCACGACGAGTGACGGCAGTCCGTCCGCCTCGCCGTGGACCACGCGATACGCCGTCGCCGCGATGCCCTCTCGACGGGCGGCGCAGGCCGCGATGCGGAACCGCCACCAGGCGGCGTCGATTGGTTGCTCGTGGCTCGTCAGGAACCGCAGGCGGATCTCGCTTTTCGGCGAAAACAACGCCTGGCCGAGGTGCGCCCCCCGCCGGTCCAGCACCCGGACGATGCCCGCTCCCCGTTTCGGCGCCGTGAGCACGTCGGTCTTGTAGATCCAGGGGTGTGCCGCAGCCCAGCGGGCCGCGCCCTTTGCCGAGACCACCGCGATAGCTTTGTCCGACTCCATGTCCCTCGCCGATCAGCTACGTCTGATGGTGATCACCGATCCGGTGCTCTTCGCCGGACGGGATCCGGTCGCCGTGTGCCGCGCCGCGGTCCTGGGCGGGGCCACGATGGTGCAGGTGCGCGGCAAAGACACGCCGGTCCGTGACCTCGTGGCGCTGGCCCGCGCGCTCACCGCCGAGCTCCCGGTCCCCATACTCGTCAACGACCGAGTCGATGTGGCCCTCGTCGCCGGCGCGGCGGGCGCGCATCTCGGACAGGACGACGTCCCGCTCGACGCGGTGCGGCCCCACGTCCCGCCGGGGTTTGTCCTCGGAATCTCCGTCGGCGGAACGGCCGAGGCCGAGCGGGCACGCGGGCTACGCGCGGATTATTGGAGTATCGGGCCCTGCTTCGCAACTACCGGCAAGGCGGACGCAGGAGAGCCCCTGGGAGTGAACGGCTTCGGGGCGCTCGCCCGGCTCGCGCCCGGAGTTCCGGTGATCGGCATCGGAGGCATCGGTGCGGCGACCGCCGCGTCGATCGTGCGGGCGGGGGCGGCGGGCGTCGCGGTGATCCACGCGGTCCTGGGGGCGGCCGATCCGCGGGCGGCGGCGGCGGCCATTCTCGGCGCGGTCGTTACGGCTCGGGCTGGCGGGCCGCGCGGATCTCCGAAATCTGCTCCTTGACCTCGCGGATGGCGGCGAGATGCTCGGCGTAGGTCGCTGAGAAGATGTGCTTGCCGTCCGGCTGCGCGACGAAATAGAGGAACGGCGACGGCGCGGGGTAGAGCGCCGCCGCGATCGAGGCGCTATCGGGCTGGCTGATCGGCCCCGGCGGCAGTCCAGGGTGCACGTAGGTGTTGTAGGGCGATTGGAAGAGCAGGTTCTTCTCGTAGACCCGGCGCGGCCGGCGGCCCATCGCGTAGATCACCGTCGGGTCGGCCTGCAGCAGCATCCCGCGGTCGAGCCGGTTGTGGTAGACGGCGGAGACATAATCCCGATCGGGGGCATACCGCACCTCCGATTCGATGATCGACGCGAGTGTCACGAGCTGGTGCCGCGACAGCCGCAGCGTATCGAGACGTGCCTTCCAGGCACTCGACCAGTGGGTCGTGAATTGATCGGTCATGAGGCGCACCAGCTCGCGCGCCTGGAGATGCGGCCGCACGGTATAGGTCGTGGGGTAGAGGTAGCCTTCCAGGCTTTCCGTTTGGGGGGGCAGGCCGAGCTTGTCGAGCAGGGCGGTATCGCGCGCCGCCGCGAGGAACGAATCGCGCGGTACGCCCAGCTCCTGCGACGCCAGGTCGGCGATTTCGACGACGCGCAGTCCTTCGCGCACGGTGAATCGGATCAGCGTGCCACGACCCACCTTCAGCGCGTCGATGATGTCGCTCCAGCGCGCGTCGCGATGAAACGCGTACGTTCCGCTCTTCAGGTCGCGCCCCAACCCCCGGACGCGGGCATAGATCGAGAAGAGGAACTGACGGGCGATGAGATCGTGCGCGGAGAGCGAGTCGATCGCCGCTCCGAGCGTGGCGCCGCGGGGAATCGTGAGTGCGACGCAGTCGGTGCCGCCGGCGTCGCACGGCGTCGCCAGATCCGCGCGGCATGCCAGCGCGAAAACGCAGCATACAAAAGGCAGGGTGCGGAATGGGCGCCGCCACCATTCGGCATCCATCGTTCTGCGTTCTACATTCGTCGGTTTCATGTCCCGCTCCCCCGCCTGCCGTCAAGATAATGCTGCAGCAGTACGGTAGCGGCGAGCGCGTCCACGTCGGCCTCCCGCCCGCGGGTGTGCCCACCCATTTCGCGCACCGCCTGACGCACGCGGGCGGTCGTGAAGCGCTCGTCCCACAGCTCCACGGGGCGGCCGGAGCGCCGCTCGATGTCGGCTGCCAGCGCGCGCGCGGCGCGGGCCGGCTCGCCCTCGGCTCCCGATTCGTCGAGCGGGAGGCCGACCACGATGCCGACGACGCCGTGGGTGTGCACGTGGTCGAGCAGCGGTTGCATGGGGAAACGTTTCCCGGTGCGACGGGTGAGCGTGGCGAGCGGCTGGGCGAGGGTCTGGGTCTCATCAGAGAGGGCGAGCCCGATCCGGCGCTCGCCCCAGTCCACCGCCAGCAGCCGACCCACCGAGTTCACCCTTGCGACATGGTCGCGAAGAATTCCTGGTTCGACTTGGTGCGCTTCATGCGCTCGAGCAGGAACTCGATGGCTTCGACCGGCGGCATGTCGGAGAGGAAGTTGCGCAACAAGTACACCTTGTTGAGCTCCTCCTTGGCGAGCAGCAGCTCTTCCTTGCGCGTCGACGTGCGCTGCACATCGATCGCCGGGTAGACGCGGCGGTCGGCGATGCGGCGGTCGAGGATGACCTCCATGTTGCCCGTGCCCTTGAACTCCTCGAAAATCACCTCGTCCATGCGGGATCCGGTGTCGATCAGGGCGGTCGCGAGAATCGTCAGCGAGCCGCCGGCCTCGATGTTGCGCGCCGCTCCGAAAAACCGCTTCGGCTTCTGCAGCGCATTGGCATCGACGCCGCCCGAGAGAATCTTGCCCGAGTGCGGCACGACCACGTTGTGCGCCCGACCCAGCCGGGTGATCGAATCGAGCAGAATGACGACGTCCTTGCCGTGTTCGACCATGCGCTTCGCCTTCTCGATGACCATGTCGGCGACCTGCACGTGGCGGTCGGCGGGCTCGTCGAACGTCGACGAGATCACCTCGGCGCTCTTGACGTTCTCCTCCATGTCGGTCACCTCTTCGGGCCGCTCGTCGATCAGCAGCACGATGAGGTAGATCTCGGGATGGTTCTCGATGATGGAGTTGGCGAGCTTCTGCATGAGGATCGTCTTGCCGGCTTTGGGCGGCGACACGATCAGGCCGCGCTGGCCCTTGCCGATGGGGCAAAGGATGTCCATCACCCGCATCGACAGATCGCCGTCCTTGCGCTCGAGGCGAATGCGCTCTTCCGGGTAGCGCGGCCGCAGGTTGTCGAACGCGACGCGGTGTTTTGCCTTCTCGGGCTCCTCACCGTTGACGGTCTCGACTTTCAGCAGCGCGAGGTAGCGCTCACCCTCCTTCGGGGGCCGGACCTGGCCGAGGATCGTGTCGCCGGTGCGCAGGTCGAACCGCTTGATCTGGCTCGGGGAGACGTAGATGTCATCCGGCCCGTAGAGGTAGTTCCAGTCGGGGCTGCGCAAAAAGCCGTAGCCCTCCGGCAGGATCTCGAGCACCCCCTCGCCGCGCAGCACCGTGTCGGTGTCGAGCAGCGATTGCTCGATTCGGAAGATGAGGTCTTGCTTTCGGAGCCCCGAGTAGTTTTGAATGTTGAGGCTCTCGGCCATCGCGTGCAGTTCCGCGACAGACTTCTTCTTCAGCTCGGCGATATCCACGTGTGCGGGAACTCCGTTGGGCTAACGGCGGGGAGACAAACCCGTGGCAGGGTGGTGAACGCGTTGATCTATGATGATGGAAGCGTAAGGGTCGTACCAGGCGTGCAGCCGCTATCATAGGGGTCCTCGTGCCCTCTAGTCAAGATCACCCAATCCCGGCGGAGCTCACTCCCTTCGTAGTCGCCTGGCGGACCACCACGCTGCGCGACCGGGAAGTCATTGATGTGCTTGTACATCCGACCCATGCCCAGCCTTCCGCGGCGCTCGCTCAGGCGCTCGGCGCGTGGCCGGGCCGGTACTACTGGTCGAACGAACCCGGTGGCCGCTGGCTCGTCCTGACCCGGCCCACCGCTGCGAGGGCGGAGCGGTGGGGAGTGCACGTCGTGCTCTTCCTGCTGACGATCGTCACCACGACCGTCGCCGGCGCGGTGTTCAAGGACACCGTCCACGTGGACGGAATCTGGGGCCTGCTGCGCGGCCATATCACGTTCTACCCGACGCCGCTCGCCGCCCTCGCGCCGGGGCTGGCGTTCTCCCTGCCGCTCGTCGCCATTCTCCTCGCGCACGAAATGGGGCACTACCTCACGGCCCGCCGCTACCTGCTCGACGCCTCGCCCCCGTACTTCCTCCCGGTACCGCCGTGGCCGTTCTTCATCGGGACCCTGGGCGCGTTCATCCGGCTGCGGACCGTATTGTCGGACCGCCGTCAGCTGTTCGATGTGGGGATCGCGGGCCCGATCGCCGGCTTCGTGGTGGCGCTCCCCGTGCTCATCGTCGGGCTTTCGCTGTCGCATTACCTGCCGCCGCTCGGCGGCTCGCGCGACATGGTGTTGGCCATGGGTGCGGAACGTCTCGTCGTGGGCGACTCCCCCATAACGCTCTTCGCCCGGCTCGCCGCCCACCGCATGGTCGGTCAGGTGTCGCTGCACCCGATGGCGTTCGCCGGGGTCGTCGGGATGTTCGTCACCATGTTGAATCTGCTGCCGATGGCCCAGCTCGACGGCGGACATGTCCTCTATGCCGCGGTGCCGCAGTGGCACCGCCGTGTGGCTTTGATTTTCTGGCTCACGATCCTGGTGCTCGGTCACTGGTGGCCGGGCTGGTACCTGTGGGCTGGAATGGTGCTCGTGCTGTCCCGCGGGCGACTCGATCACCCGACGGTGCTCGACGCGTATCGCCCGCTGCCGCCCTCGCGCCGCTGGCTCGCGTGGGCGGCCCTCGCGTTGTTCATACTGACGTTTGCACCGATCCCCTTCTCGGTCTAGACGACAGGGGTCAGGGGACAGGGCTTACTACTAGACGCACAGACGCGCAGTGGTGAACAGGGGACGGGGGACAGGTATACCTGAACCCTGACCTCTGTTCACCTCTGTGCGTCTGTGCGTCTAGTTGTCAGGGTGTCCTGTTACCTGACCCCTGACCCCTGATCCCGGTCTTATGACACCCGAACATATTGCGTAACCCCCCTATCCCTATAATCTTTCTCCAAACCAGCCCACGGCTCGACATGTCCGCACAACCGGCACGTCAAGCGGTTCCGGCGCCACACGAAGCAGTCGTTCACGATCTCCCCGCCATACGTTTCGAAGGACAAAGTGTCCTCGTTCGGCTCGCCCTGCGGCACGCCGAAGACGGGGCCTGGCGGGGGCGGATTCTGTTCGGGGCCGAAGAGACCGAGCATGAACGCGCCACGGCGGAGATCTTCTGCGCTGCTTCCGAGCAGGACCTGTGGCTCTCGGTCCGCGACCTGCGAGACCACCATCTGCGTGATCTGTATCGCTCGCTCCTCTAAGCGTCTCGAGGTTCGCGGCCGGCTGTGAGCCGGCGTCATCGTGCACGATACTGCCCGCCACCGCGGTGGTGGCGTTCGGCGCACCGGCACTGGGGGGCCCCCCGGTGGTGGTGGCCGAAGTGCCGCGTGCAGTGGTGGGGCTAGGTGCGCTGCTGGGGGTTGTAGCGGTAGCCGTTGGCGAGGTAGAGGGTCAGCAATAGCGCCGTCGCCCCGCTGACCGCGAACTTCAGGGCCCGCGGCGCATCGCTGGTCGAGAGCAGGCCCTCGATCGATCCGGCGATTGCCAGCAGGAAGATCACCGCACCCATCATCCGCATCGCGATGCGTCCATCGACCACCAGCGCCTCGAGCCGCGGGCGATCGCCGGGAGCGACGAGCGCATGCGCCAGGCGCAAGCCCGCTCCACCCGAAATGAAAATTGCGGAGAGCTCGAGCACGCCATGGCCGGCGATGAACGTCGTGAGGTAGAGCGCGGCGTGATCGTTGGCGAACAGGCCGTAATCCATCCCCAGCTGCAGGCCGTTGAACACCAGCGCCCACACCGTGACCAGCCCGAAGAGCATCCCGCCGGCGAACGCCATGATACAGACGCGGATGTTGTTGCTGATGATCGCCGCGGCGATCACCGGTCGTACCCCGCTCTCGGCCCGCGCGTAGCCTTCACCGCGGGACTCCCGCTCCGCCGCCTGCTCGGCCCGGCTGACCATTTCCGGGTTCACGATCTCCTCGGCGAGCTGCGGCTGCTCGCGCAGCATCACGAATCCGATCGTGGCCGGGACGATGACCAGCAGGAAGGCCGCCAGGACGTAACGCCATGATTCGACGACCGCGGCGGGGAAATCGGACGCGAGCAACCGGAAGAACGGGGGCCGGTTGGCGCCACGCGCTTGATACAGCACCGTATGCCCGGCGCCCACCAGGCGCTCGAGATACGCCACGACCTGGGGGTCCACACCGTAGGTACGGGCCCTGGCCAGGTCGGCCGCTACCTCACGGTAGCGGGCGGCAAATCCGGGGATCTCGGCCGCCGGGAGCTGGGACAGGCCGCCGCGCTCCAGCCGCTCGGCAGCGGTCCGGAACTCCTCCCAGCTGTCCCGCTTGCGGGCGACGAACCGCTCCGCGGTGACGGTTGTGCGGCCGGCGCCCGCCGTCGCCCGCGTTCCGAACCGGCCGCGCCGCTTTTCCTGCTCGGAGGCGAACGCCGTCACCAGGTAGCCCATGGCGTCCGTCGTCCGCCGGGGGATTCGCCCTTCCAGACGGCGCGCCAAATCGGAGGCCATTCGCGCCCGGACGGCGGGGAGCAGCTGGTCGGCGCGTCCCAGGAAGCGGTCGAGCAGGTTGAATTCCTGGTCGGACAGGTCGGGGGGCCCGAGCTCCAACGACGCTGACGTTGACGCAGCCGGCGCCGCTGCGACGGGCGCCAGTCCCCAGGCGGCCGCGCGTTCCCGCACGACTATGGTGCCCGCGGCGAGGTCGCCCAGGCGTTTGTTGGCGGGGTGGAAGAAGACGAAGCCGATGCCCGGGAGCGGGCCGAACGGGAAGACGAAGTCCACGATGCGGAGGAGGTTCCGCACCATTGCGGCGTTCGCCGTGATCGGGCGCCCCGTGTCCTGCACGACGCGGATCCCCTGGGAGCGCTTGCCGGGCGTCCGACCGTGCCACAGGGCTTCGAACAGCGCGAAGTAGAGGAAATACCCCAGGCTGAAGAACAGTATGACGATGGCCGCGCCCCAGCTCCCCAACCCCGATTCCCAGCTCTCCGTGACTCCGGCCGCTGCGGCAAAGACGAGCACGAGTGCGTTGATGAGGCCGAGTATCAGGAGATCGACCACGGCGGCGGCGGCGCGGGTGCCGAGGCCTGCCAGGTCGAACGAGAGCAGGACGTGCTCGGGCGTCTCGACGCCCAGCTGCTGTCGGAGGTCGAACGGCTGATGCGGGGCTCGCGCGGGAGGGGGCACGTCCTCATCTTATCGCCATCCCCCGTCTGAGGGCGAGCCCGCATGGCCGATCTCCGGCCGATGGAATTCGGTGAGATCCTGGATGGCGCGCTGCAGCTGTTCCGGCGCCACTTCGGGTTGTTCCTGAAGCTCAGTCTCGCGGTGATGTGGCTGCCGCTCGCATTCAGCATCTACTGGCGCGCCCGCTTTTTCGGTCTCGCCACTGCCACGCCCGAGCAGACGGCGGCGGTGATGCAGAGCCAGATCGTCCCCTTCATGCTGTGGGGGATGGTTTGGGGGGTGTTGTACGGCGCCGGAATGCTGCTGCTGACCGCGGGATCGATCCGCGTCATCTCCGACTCCTACCTGGGACGGGAGCCGCAGTTCGGGGACTCGCTGCAGTTCGGCGTCGGCAAGATCGTGCCGCTCTTCCTCGTCGGCTTGGGCAAGACGTTGTTGCTCTTTCTCCTGCTCATCCTGAGCGGTGTGGTGATCGGCCTGACCGGCGCTGCGGGTGGTCTGGCGGTGCTGCTTGTCTTCATCGAGGTCATAGCGGCAGTCTGGCTCTTTATCTACGTGGCCTGTGGCTACATGGTGACCACGCCGGTGGTCGTTCTGGAGACGCTGTCCTCCAACTTCGACGCGTTCGGGCGCTCCTGGGAGCTGACCAAGGGCGCGCGGGGGCGCGTCTTCGGCCTGGTGTTCGTGGCGGGGTTGATCTCGAGCGTGCTGCCGGCGCTCGTGCTGTCCGCGCTGGGCGCCCTCATCGCGCAGCTCGCCCCCGCTGCGAGCATCGCCTGGACCGTGATCGCCGCCGTGCTCCCGGTGGTGCTGACGCCGATCGTCCCGTGCGTTCTCACCCTCGCGTACTACGATCTGCGAGTGCGGCACGAGGGCTTCGACCTCCAGCTGTTGAGCGAGCAGCTGGGGAGCGTCTAGCCTCCGGGTGGTCCTGCTTCGGGCTCTGCAGGGGGTCCCTGCCGACTCCGTGCGGCGCGCCGTGCGGGAAGTGTTCGCACGTCCCGAGTACCAGTGGGTGCCGGGAGATCGGCCGCTGCACTGGTTTCGCGACCTGTGGCACCGGTTCGTCGAGTGGCTCAACCGGTTCACCACGGCCCATCCGGTCGGGGCCCAGCTCGTCTTCTGGGGCTCGCTCGCCCTCCTCATCGCCCTGCTCGTCCATCTCGGTTTCACCGCCTGGCGCATTTACCGGGTGACGGTGCAACGGCCGGCGCCCGGCGTCCCGGGGGCGCTCGCCGCGCCGCTCGATGCCCGCGCCCACCTCGATCGCGCCGAGGCGCTGGCCCGCACAGGACGATTCACCGAGGCCTTGGCGCACCGCTTCGCCGCCCTGCTGCTCGAGCTCGACCGCGTCGAGGCCCTGTCGTTTCATCCCTCGAAGACCCCCGCCGAATACGTGCGGGAGGCGCGCCTGAGCCCCGAGGAACGCGGCGCGCTGGCGGGTCTCGTCGCCCGGCTGTACCAGCACGTCTTCGGCATGGCGCCGTGTGACGAGCAGTGCTACCGCGATTTCGGCATGCTGGCCGGGAGTGTCGCGCGCCATGTCGCATCGCACTGAGATCGGCCTCGTCCTGCTGCTGGCCGGCGCGGTGGCCATCGCGCTCGTCGCCGGGACCGCGGGGACGCGACCCACGTCGACGTGGGAGCCGGTGTCGACCTATCGCACCGGTCCCATGGGAGGGCGGGCCGCCTACGACGTCCTCGCCCGGCTCGGCGTGCCGGTGGAGCGCCGCCGCACGGCCCTGTTCGATCTCGCGCGGCAGGGACGGCGCCGCCCCGCCGTCCTCGCCGTCGTGTCCCCGGAGGAGTGGCTCGTTCCCGCGGAGCGCGAAGCGGTGGCGCAGTACGTGGGTACGGGAGGCGTGCTGTTCGCCGCCGGCGACGCGGGTGGGCTCACCGAGTGCTTCGGCTGGCGCACCGCGGAGCCCGACGCGACGGCGGCTTTGGACAGCGTAGCCGTCGCGGCGCCTGAAGGGGTGGGGCATCTCCCGCGGGTCGAATGGGTCCTGCATCCGCGCGGCCGGGGAGCGGACACGCTCGAGAATCAGCTGAAGCGCTCCGCCGAGCAATCCAAGACCGGCTTTCGTCGCCTGCTGAAGCAGGACGATGCCTGTCGGTCGGTGGTGCGTGAAGGAGTCGACACGCTGCTGACGACGCGTACCGGCATACCCGTGCTCGTGCGGCTGCGCTTTGAGGGCGGGGGATCAGTGGTGCTGGTCGCGGACGACGCCTACCTGCGCAATGCGGCCTGGCGCACGACCGACGTCCCGCAGTTGCTCGTGCCGCTGCTCGAGCCGCAGACCGGTGCGCACGGGCACGTCACCTGGGACGAATACCATCACGGGTTCGGCGAGAGCACCTCGACCACCGGCGCTGTGCTCGAGTGGATGGCGCGTTCTCCGGCCGGGTGGCTGCTGCTGCAGCTCAGCGTGGTGGGACTCGTCTGGCTCGCGGTGACCGCGGTCCGGTTCGGGCCGCCGCGGCCGGTGCTCGATCGGCGGCGCCGCTCGCCGCTCGAGCACGTCGAAGCGCTCGCGGCAGGGCTCGAAGGGGCATCGGGGGCCGACACCGCGGTGCTGCTGATGATCTCCGGTTTGCGGCGCCGGCTGTCGCGGACGGCGCAACCGATCCGCGGGGATCTGGGGCAGTGGCTGCGGACCCTCGAGCTGGTGTTGCCGGGAGCACGCGGACGGGCTGCGGCGCGCCGGCTGCAGGAAACGCTGGCCAAACCCGGTGGCGCCGAGCGCGTGCTCGCCGCCGCCCAAGCAGTGGAGGATGTGTGGCAGGCATTGCACCCGCAGGTGAAGGCCGCCGACTTCTCGACGCGCTGAACGCCGTCGTCCTGGGCCAGGAGGCCGCGACCCGGGAAGTCGTTGTCGCGCTGCTGGCCCGGGGGCACGTGTTGCTCGAGGGCGTTCCCGGCACCGCCAAGACGCTGCTCGCCCGGACCCTGGCGCTGGCGCTCGACGTGCGATTTCAGCGGATCCAGTTCACTCCGGATCTCCTGCCGGCCGACATCACGGGCATCTCTATGCTCGCCGGCTCGCAGGAGTTCGTCTTTCGGCCCGGCCCGATCTTCGCGGACCTTGTGCTCGCCGACGAGATCAATCGTGCCCCCGCCAAGACGCAGGCGGCGCTGCTCGAAGCGATGCAGGAGCGCACCGTGACGGTGGATGGCGTGAGCCATTCGCTGTCGCCCGTCTTCACCGTGTTCGCGACCCAGAACCCGATCGAGTTCGAGGGCACCTACCCCTTGCCCGAGGCCGAGCTGGATCGGTTCATGGTGAAGGTCCTGTTCGGGTACCCGGCGGCGCTGGTGGAGCAGGGGATTCTCACGCGCTACGTCCAGGGATTCGAGGCCGACCGCCCGGCGACGTACGGCGTGTCCCAGGTGACCGATGCGACGGGAATCGAGGCGCTGCGCATGGCCGTCGAGCGCGTGCGCGTCGAGCCGAAGATCACCGCGTACATCACGGCGATCGTGCGGGCCACGCGCGAGGCGGCCTCGCTCACCCTCGGCGCGAGCCCACGGGCGGCGGTTTCGCTCCTCAAGGCGGCCCGCGCCGCCGCCCGGCTCGACGAGCGCGACTACGTCGTGCCGGACGACGTGAAAGCGCTCGCGCCGGCGGTGCTGCGGCACCGCGTGAACGTCGCCCCCGAGCTGGAGCTCGAAGGGGTGACCGCCGACGCGGCGCTCAAGGCGATCCTCGACAAGACCGAGGTCCCGACCGCGTGATTCTGCCGACGAGGGCGTTCCTCTGGATCGCGGCGGCACTCGGGCTCATCGGGCTCGCGGGCCTGCGGGTGACGTGGGGGCTCGACGCGATGCTCCTGGCCGACGCGGTACTGCTCGCGCTCACGCTCGCCGACGCGTTGCTCGCTCCCACGGTCGGCCTGACCGGCGCCGTGCGCGTCACGCGCGACGCGCCGCCGGCGTTCTCGCTCGGGCACGACGCCGTAGTGACCTACCGCTGGCGCAACGACGCCCGCCGACGGGCGCGCCTCGTGCTGCGCGAGCTGCGCCCGGAGATTCTGGGGGGGCTCGAGGCCCCGCGTGCCGTGCGCGTGTCGGCGCTTGCCGATCAATCCGACGTCGTCCATGTCGGTCCGGTGCGCCGCGGTCACGAAACCGCCGGTGAGTTCACGATCGATTCGATCGGGCCGATGGGGCTCGGTCTCGTCCGATCGAAACTCGCCCTGCCGTGGGATGTGCGGGTCTACCCGGTGCTGACGACGCTGCGGCGCCGCGCCGCCGTCGCTCAGGCGTTGCGGCGGCGCGAGCAGGGGCGGCAGCCGTTCCGCCGGCTGGGCGAAGGGCGGCTGTTCGAGTCGCTGCGCGACTTCGTGCCGGGCGACGATCCGCGCCACGTCGACTGGAAGGCGACGGCGCGGCGCCGCAAGATGATCACGCGGCAGTTCGAGGCGGAGCGGCGCCAGCAGGTGTTGCTCGTCCTCGACGCCGGCCGCCTCCTCACTGCCGACGTGGCGGGGTCGGCCCGTATGGACGCGGTCGTACAGGCGGCCCTGGAGCTGGCCTATGCGGCGGCGCAGCACGACGACAACGTGGGCATCATGGTCTTCGCCGACGGCGTGAAGCACTTCGTCGCCCCGCAGCGCGGCCGCCGCGGCTTGAAGCAGGTGCTCGACGTACTGGCCGACGTCACGCCGTCGCTCGTCGAGCCCGACTACCCCGGCGCGTTTCGATACCTGGCGGCGCGCAACCGCAAGCGGGCGCTCACCGTCGTCTTCACCGACGTGATCGACCGTCTCGCCTCCGAGGCGCTCGTCGCCAACCTCGCCTCGCTGCGCCCGCGCCACCTGCCGCTCGCCGTCACGCTGCGCAATCCCGAGCTCGACGCCGTGGCGGTGCGGCGTCCCGAGCTCGCTGCCGACGCCTGGCGCAAGGCCGCCGCCGAAGAGATGCTGCGGGCGCGGGAGGAGGCGCTGTCGCATATGCGGCGCACCGGCGTCATGGTGCTCGACGTGGCTCCCGAGCGGGCCGCCGAATCGGTGGTGGACCGCTACCTGGAGCTGAAGCGGCGCGGCCACCTCTGAGGTATTTTGGAATGAACCCATCAGCAGTCTCCGCGAGGTCGCCATCACTACTTCGGTGACACAGTGCATCAAGTGCCACACGCCGCTGCCCGCCAACAGCCGGTTCTGTTTCGTGTGCGGAACGGATCAGACCGCCGGCGCGGATGCGCAGGCGACGGGACCGGTGGAAGGGCTGCAGGCCCGGCTGCAGCGCATCGTCGCCGGGGAGTACCAGATCGAGCGCATGCTCGGCCGGGGCGGGATGGGCATGGTGTTTCTCGCCCAGGACCTGACGCTCGAGCGCGAGGTGGCGATCAAGGTCCTCCCGCCAGATTTCTCCACCGACCCACAAGTCATCAAGCGGTTTCAGCAGGAAGCGAAGACCGCTGCGAAGCTCGACCACCCGAATATCATCCCGATCTACCGGGTCGAGAGCGCCGAGGGTCTCAATTTCTTCGTGATGAAGTTCATCTCCGGGACGTCGCTCGAGGACGTGCTGGAGACGAGGCAGCCGCTCTCGTACGACTACGTCCAGCGCGTCCTGTGGGAAGCCGCCTGTGCCCTCGGGCACGCGCACTCGCGCCATGTCGTCCATCGCGACGTCAAGCCCGCCAACATCATGTTCGACCACGACGGCCGCGTGATGCTCACCGACTTCGGCATCTCGAAAGCACTGCAGTCGGCTGGCGGCCTCACCGGCACCGGCATGATCGTCGGGACGCCGCACTACATGGCGCCGGAGCAGGCCAAGGGCCAGCCGGTCGACGGCCGCGCCGATCAGTACTCGCTCGGCATCGTGGGATACCGCCTGCTGGCCGGCTCGCTGCCGTTCAGCGGCGATTCGGTCCACACCATCCTCTACAAGCACATTTTTGAGCCGGCCCCGAAGGTGTCCGCGCTGCGGACGGGAATCCCACGCTACCTGACCGAACCAATCCAGCGCTCCCTCTCCAAAGAGCCGTCGGATCGGTTCCCCACGATGGAAGCGTTCGCGCAAGCGGTCTGGCCGGAGCAGGCGGTGCCCACGACGGGGAAGTCGACGCCGCGCCCCGGAGCACGTCGCCCTGCCGCGCCGGGGCCCGTCTCGTCCGACACACCGACCGAGCACGTGGCCGCGACCGCCGACGCGACGACGCCGTTGCCCACACCGTCCGCGCCGTTGCCGGCCACCGTGCGGACGGCGCGACGGTCCAAGGTCCCCCTCGCTGCCCTCGTCATTTTCGCCCTGGCGGCCACGGGCGTGGCGGGCTACCTCGGCCTGCGCGGCCGGGGTGCAGCCGTACCTCTCACTCCACTCGATTCGTCGGCGATCGCCCAGCTCCCGGAGACGACCACCGAGTCGGCGCAATCGACCGCGACGGTGCTCCCGCGGGACATTCCGGAAACGACCGTCGCACGGGCGCCTACCCAGGCGCTGAGCACGCCGGCGCCGCCGCTGCGGACTACGCCGACTCGCGCCGAGCGGCCGGCGCCACCTGCCGCGCCAAGCGGAGCGGACGGGTATCTGGAAATCGACTCCGACCCCACCGCCGAGCTGTTTCTCGACGGAGTCGATATGGGCCCCACGCCGCTCTTCCACCACAGGTTGCGGCCCGGACGGCACACGCTGCGGATCGAAGCGTCGGGTTATCAGACCCAACGCGTGTCCGTGCAGGTCGAGGCCGGCAGAACCTTCACGAAGCGATACAAGCTGAATCCGGAGTGAGTCTGTAGATTCCTCGCCAATGCACGCGTATCCGCAGGGCCACCTGTTCTATCGCAAGCTGACCAAATCCTTCCCCCGGATCGTCCGGGGCGAAGGATGCTGGCTCGAGGACGACAGCGGGAAGCGCTACCTCGACGCCTCGAGCGGGGCGTTCGTTGCGTCGCTGGGCCACGGCAACGCCGCCGTCGCTGGGGCGTTGGAGGAGCAGGCGCGGCAGGTGGCATACGTCAACGGGACGATGTTCACGACCGGCGCCGCGGAGCAGCTGGCGGAGGAGCTGGCCGGGACGCTCCCGGGCGACTTGTCCCACCTCTACTTCCTCTCGAGTGGCTCCGAGGCCGTCGAAGCGTCGCTGAAGCTGGCGCGGCAATACTGGGTCGAAGCAGGTCATCCGGAAAAGCGGCGCATCATCGCTCTCGCCCCCGCGTATCACGGCAACACGCTGCTCGCGCTATCGGCGTCGGCGCGGCCGCAGTACAAGACGTACGTGCGCGACTGGCTGGTCGACGTGATCCGCATGCCGGTGCCCTGCTACGGCTGTGCCTGCGGCGGCGCCGACCCCTCCTGCCCGACGTGCACCGGCGTCACCCTGGCCGAAACGATCGAGCGGGTCGGACCCGAGACGATCGCGGCGTTCATCGCGGAGCCCGTCGGCGGATCGTCCACCGGTGCGGCCGTGCCGCGTGCGGACTACTTCCGGGTCGTGCGCGAAACGTGCGACCGCTACGGCGTGCTGTTCGTCGCCGACGAGGTTCTCTGCGGGGCGGGACGGACCGGAACGTGGTGGGCGATTGAGCCGTTCGGTGTTGCGCCCGACATCCTGACGATGGGGAAGGGAATCGCCGCGGGATATGCCCCGCTGTCGGCGCTCGCCGCGCCGCGCCGCATCATCGACGTCCTCGCGTCCGGTGCGGGCAGTCTGTTCCACGCGCAGACCTTCTCCTTTCATCCCGTCGCCTGCGCCGCCGGCCTCGCCACCGTCCAGATACTCAAGCGCGAGCGCCTGGTCGAGCGCTGCGCGGAGATGGGGGCCAAGCTCCATGCACGGCTGCAGCGGCTGCGCGAGCTGCCATCGGTCGGCGCCGTGCGCGGGCGGGGGTTGCTGGCAGGCGTCGAATTCGTGGATGAAGGACAGGGCCCGCTGCCGCGCACGCTGCGCTTCGCCGAAACCTTCGCCGACCAGGCACTCGAGGCGGGACTGGTCGTCTGGCCCAACGTCGGGCACGTTGACGGGACATCGGGCGACCTCGCGATGCTCGCGCCGCCGTTCATCGTGTCCGACGCCGAGCTGGACGAAATCGTCGCGCGCTTCACCGTCGCCCTCGAGCGCACCCGCAGCGCCGTCGGCAGCGGCGGGGGCGCGCTCGTCCCATGACGAAGGTCACCTACACCTCGGCCGACGTCGACCTCGGTGCGTTTCACGCGGCGTTCGACGCCGCGCTGGGCCTGGTGCGGGAATCGCTGGGGCGGGATTATGCGAGCTGGATCGGCGGTACGGCGGCGTCGGGAGACGGCCTGCCGCTCGTGGACGTCACGCCGATCGACACCCGGGTGCCGCTGGGCAGGTTCGCGGCCGCGGGGACGACCGATGTCGACCGCGCCGTGCAGGTCGCACACGCGGCGCAGCGGGGGTGGGCACGCACGCCCTGGCGGGAGCGCATCGCGACGCTCGAGCGCGCGGCTGCCCTGATCCGCGAGCGCAAGTTCGATCTCGCGGCGCTCATGAGCCTCGAAGTGGGAAAGAGCCGGCTCGAGGCGATGGGCGACGCCGAGGAGTCGGCGGACCTCATCGACTACTACTGCCGGCAGCTCGAGGACGCAGCGGGGTTCGTCCGCGAGATGGCCCGCGTGACGCCGGCCGAGCGCAACGTCGATGTGCTGCGGCCCTACGGCGTGTTCGTCTGCATCGCCCCGTTCAACTTTCCCCTCGCGCTGTCGACCGGGATGTCGGCCGCCGCGCTGCTCGCCGGCAACGCCGTCGTGTACAAGCCGTCCGAGGACACACCGTGGACCGGATTGAAGCTGTACGAGATCTACCGCGACGCGGGGGTCCCGGCGGGGGTGTTCAACTATCTCGTGGGGCGGCGCGAGGAAATCGGCGATTATCTCTGGCAGCACCCCGGGGTCGACGGGGTGGTGTTCACCGGCTCGAAGACTGTCGGGCTGCGGATCCACCACGGCGTGTCGACTCGCTGGATCAAGCCATGCCTCATGGAGCTGGGGGGCAAGAACGCCTGCCTCGTCATGCCGACGGCGGACCTCGCTGCCGCCGCCGAAGGCGTGGTGCGCTCCGCGTTCGGGCTGCAGAACCAGAAGTGCAGCGCCACCTCGCGTGTCTACGTGCACCAGGCAGTCGCGGGGCCGTTCGAGGACCGCCTCCTCGAGGCGACCGAGGCGATGCGCATCGGCGACCCGACCGAGCGCGACGTCTATTTCGGTCCCGTGATCAACGAGCGCGCCGTCGCCCGCTACGAGCAGGCAGTCGCCCAGGCGCGCCGCGATGGATCGATTCTCACGGGTGGCTGCCGGCTCACCGAGGGGGCGCTCGCGCATGGGCATTATGTCGCCCCCACCGTGGCCCGCCTCCCTGCCGAAAGCCCACTCTTCCAGGAGGAGCTCTTCGTGCCGCTGCTCGCCGTTGCCGCAGTCTCGGATTTCGACGAAGCGATCGCCCGGACGAACTCGGTCGAGTACGGACTCACGGCGGGCATCTTCACGGCCGACACCCGGGAAATCGAGCGCTTCTTCGATGAAGTGGAGGCGGGGGTGTGCTACGCCAACCGCCGTGCCGGCGCCACGACCGGGGCATGGCCCGGGGCGCAGCCGTTCACCGGGTGGAAGGGGTCGGGGTCGACGGGGAAAGGGGGCTGCGGTCCCTACTACGTCTCCCAATTCATGCGCGAACAGAGCCGCACGGTGGTCGCGCCATGACCGCGGCGCGCGACTATCCTCGCATCGTCACCCCGCCGCCCGGGCCGAAGGCGCGCGCCGTGGTCGCGAAGCACGACGAGTACGCTTCGACATCGCTGCCGAAGGAGTACCCGCTGGTCATCGCCCGCGGCGAACGGGCGATGGTGGAGGACGTGGACGGCAACCGCTTCCTCGACTTCATGGCGGGGATCGCCGTGACCTCGACCGGTTACAACCACCCCGCCGTGGTCGCGGCGGTGCGCGAGGCGGCCGGCCAATTCCTGCACATCTGCGGCGCCGACTTCTACTTCGAGAAATTCTCGCTGCTGTGTGAGCGCCTGGCGCGGCTCGCGCCCGGGTCGAGCAAGAAGCGTGTCTTCCTCGCCAACTCGGGGGCCGAGGCGGTCGAGGGGGCGATGAAGTTGGCGCGACACTCCACCGGCCGCCCGGCGTTCGTCGCCTTCACCGGTTCGTTTCACGGCCGCACCTATGGCGCCCTGTCACTCACCGCGAGCAAGGTCGTGCAGCGCGCCGGCTTCGGGCCGTTCCTCCCCGAGGTGTACCACGTCCCCTACCCGTACCAGTACCGCTGCGATTTCTGTCGCGGCGAGCCCGACTGCTCGCGCGGCTGCGTGCGGCACATCGAAGACGACCTGTTCGGGCGGCGGCTCGATCCGAAGAGCGTGGCGGCGATCGTCGTGGAGCCGATCCAGGGAGAAGGCGGCTACGTCGTGCCGCCCCCGGGATACCTGAAAGACTTGCGGGCGTTGTGCGATCGGCACGGGATTCTCCTGATCTGCGACGAGGTGCAGTCGGGCGTCGGGCGGACAGGCAAGATGTTCGCCTGCGAGCACGACGGCATTGAGCCCGACGTCATCACCGTCGCCAAGGGACTCGGCTCGGGGATGCCGATCGGGGCCTTCATCGCGAAGGAGTCGGTGATGAAGTGGGGTCCCGGGGCGCACGGGTCCACCTTTGGCGGCAACCCCGTCTGCTGCGCGGCGGCGCTCACGACGCTCGACCTGGTGGAGCGCGAGTACATGGCCAACGCGGTCACGATGGGGACGCGGCTGATGGCCGGCCTGAAGCAGCTGGCGACGCGGCACGCACGGATCGGCGACGTGCGCGGCAAGGGGCTGATGATCGGGATCGAGTTCGTGAAGGACAAGCAGACCCGCGAGCCGAATCCGGAGCTCGTCGCCAAACTGGAGCGGCTGGCGTTCTCCAAGGGCCTGCTGCTGCTCGGCGCGGGCAAGACCTCGCTGCGCCTGGCCCCTCCGCTCGTGGTGGACGAGTACGACGTGGACACTGCCTTGTCCATTCTCGACCAGTGTCTGGTCGAGCTTGGCTGACAGCTGAAAGCTGACAGCTGATGGCTGACAGCGCCTCTAAAGTTCTCAGCATGCACGACGCCATCGCGCGCCACGTGCACGACGGCGACACCGTGGTCATCGAAGGCTTCACCCATCTGATCTGCTTCGCCGCGGGCCACGAGATCATCCGGCAGGGACGCAGGAATCTCACCCTGGCCCGGCTCACTCCCGATCTGGTTTACGACCAGATGATCGCCGCCGGCTGTGCCACGAAGCTCGTTTTTTCGTGGGCGGGCAATCCCGGCGTGGGATCGTTGCACGCGTTCCGGCGGGCGACCGAAGGACCGTCACCGTCGCTGGCACTCGAGGAGTACTCGCATTTCGGGATGGTGGCGCGGTTTTCGGCGGGAGCGGCGCGCCTGCCGTTCTGGACGATGCGGGACTACGCCGGCACCGACCTGCCAATCGCAAATCCACAGATCCGGACGATCACCTGTCCCTATACCGGCGAGCGGCTGGCGACGGTACCTGCCTTGAACCCCGATGTCACGATCGTGCATGCGCAGCGCGCCGATGCCGCCGGCAATACGCAGATCTGGGGACTGGTCGGCGTGCAGAAGGAGGCGGCGTTCGCGTCGCAGCGCGTCATCGTCGTGGTGGAAGAGCTCGTCGACACCGCCGTGATCCGGGCGGATCCCAATCGCACGCTGATCCCGGGCGTGATCGTCTCCGCGGTAGTCGTCGAGCCGTGGGGGGCGCACCCCTCCTACGCCCAGGGGTTCTACGATCGCGACAACGATTTCTATGTCGCCTGGGAGCGGATCTCGCGGGATCCCGCGGGACTCGCCGCTTATCTCGATGAGTTCGTACTGGGCGTCCCCGATCGCACGACCTACCTCGCCCGGCACCCGGGACTCATCGAGCGGCTCCGGGCGAGCCAGGCGGTATGCGCCGGAGTCAACTACGGTTTCTAGCTATAGTGCCGACGAAATGATGGCGTCCGTCGCCGCGCGCGAGCTGGCCGACGGAGAAGTCGTCTTCGTCGGCATCGGTCTTCCCAACCTCGCCTGCAACCTCGCCCGGGCGACCCATGCGCCGAACCTCGTGTTGATCTACGAATCGGGTGCCGTCGGGGCCACCCCGGCGCGGCTTCCCGTCTCGATCGGGGACCCGGCACTCGTCACCGGATCGCTGATGGTGTGCGGCATGGCGGATGTGTTCCAATGCTTCCTGCAGAACGGCCGCATCGAGGTCGGGTTTCTCGGCGGGGCCCAGGTCGATCGCTGGGGCAACATCAACACCACGGTCATCGGCGAGTACGCCCATCCCAAGGTGCGGCTGCCCGGCTCCGGCGGCGCCACGGAAATCGCGGCGCACGCGCGGCGCACCCTCATCGTCGCCAAGCTCGACCCCCGTACCTTTCCCGAGCAGGTGGACTTCGTCACCAGCCCCGGGCATCGCTACCGGGGGACGCCCCGCTCCACGTTCGCGATGCCGGGGGCGGGACCGGTGAAGGTGATCACCGACAATGGCGTGCTCGAATCCGACGGCCGCACCGGTGAGCTCGTCCTCGCGGCCCTGTATCCGGGGGTGAGTGCGGCAGCGGTCCGCGGCGGCGTGGGATGGCCGCTCGCCGCGCGCACGACGTTGCGCGAGATCGCGCCGCCGACCGAGCGGGAGCTCACGCTGCTCCGGGAAGTGCTGGACCCGAACCGACTGTACCTGAAAGGCTGAGCCGCGGCATGGCGGAGTCGTTCCGGTCCCGCCTGGCTCGCTGGGGCTTCAACTGGTTCCCGGCGTTCCGCCGTACCGGCGGCCGGCTCGTCTATATCGCCGCAGACTGGCACGAGGTGCGGGTCAAGCTGCCGTTCAACTGGCAGACGCGGAACTACGTGGGCACGATGTTCGGGGGCAGCCTCTACGCCGCCACCGACGGGATCTACATGGTGATGCTGCTGAAGCTGCTCGGTCCCGGCCACGTCGTCTGGGACAAGAGCGCGAGCATCCGCTTCCGGAAGCCCTGCCGCATGACGGTGTATGCGACGTTCGCCTTCGACGCGCGGGAGATCGACGCGATCCGCGAGCGAGCGGCCACCGAGCCGAAGCTGGAACGTCAATATCAGGTCGATTGGACCGGCCGTGACGGGACGGTCTACGCTTCGGTCGAGACGACGATTCACATCCGCCGCAAGGAGTCCTCGTGAGAGTGCCGGCCATCCTCAGCTTCGTTGCCCTCGCCCTGCCGGTGGTGGTATCCGGCCAGGCCAAGCCACGCGCACGCGATCTGGGCGTGCCCTTCGACGGGACGCCGGGGCCGCTGAACGCCATCACGGATGTCGCAGGCGTGACGGTCGGTCAAGTGACGATCGTGTCGGGAAAGGGGAAGCTGGTGGTGGGGCAGGGGCCGGTGCGGACCGGCGTGACCGCGGTGTTGCCGCGCGGCGCCGCGAACGGCGATCCCGTGATGGCCGGCTGGTTCACCCTCAACGGCAACGGCGAAATGACCGGCACCACGTGGCTCGAGGAATCGGGGTTTCTCGCCGGGCCCGTGATGATCACCAACACCCATTCCGTCGGTGTGGTGCGTGACGCCGTGATCGAGTGGCTGGTGCACAAGGGATTCAATTTCGACTGGTCGCTGCCGGTTGTCGCCGAGACGTGGGACGGCTCCCTCAACGACATCAACGGATTTCACGTCACGAAGCAGGATGCCTTTCGGGCGCTGGACAGCGCGCGCTCGGGCCCCGTCGCCGAGGGCAATGTCGGGGGCGGCACGGGGATGATCTGCCATCAATTCAAGGGTGGGATCGGCACGGCGAGCCGCCGCTTCACGATCGAAGAGAAGACGTACACGCTGGGGGTCCTGGTACAGTGCAACTACGGTGTGCGACGCCTGCTGCGCATCGCCGGCGTTCCGGTGGGCGCGGAGATCGCCGATCTGCTGCCGTGTCTGGATGTCGCGGGCCCCCTCCCCAACGCCGACGAGCGGTATCCGCGGTGTCCCGCGGGAGTCGGGACCCGGGATCCGGGCCCCGGCGGTATCGGGGAGATGGGGTCGATCATCGTCGTCGTCGCGACCGACGTGCCCCTGCTCCCGCACCAGCTGCAACGCGTCGCCAGGCACGTCTCGCTCGGCATCGGCAAGATGGGCGGCCTGGGCTCCAACAGCTCGGGTGACATCTACGTCGCGTTTTCGACCGCCAACCCCAACGCGGCGGACACCAAAGGGCTCCACTCCGCGACGTTCATCCCGAACGAAGCGATCACGACGGTGTTCGAGGCGACGGTGCAGGCAACCGAGGAGTCGATCACCAATGCCCTCGTGGCCGCGGAAACGATGACCGGAGCCAACGACCTGCGCGTCACCGCGCTGCCCCGCGACCGCCTGCGGGCGGCGCTGCAGAAGTACGGTCGGCTCGGGAAATGACGCAGCGCGGGATGTGGGGTGTGGTGAGCGTGATCTGCGTCGCTCCGCTCGCGGCGCAGCGCGACACCGTCCTGAGCCAGGTCCGGCTGCCGCATACCTACTACTGGCTCGAGATGTACGTGCCGCAGGTGACGAGCGGGCCGTCTGCGGCGACGTGGTCGCCCGACGGTCGCAGCCTCGTCTACGCGATGCAGGGGACGCTCTGGCGCCAGACGATCGGCGACACCACCGCGGTCCAGCTCACCGACGGCCCGGGATACGATTTCCAGCCCGACTGGTCCCCCGACGGCCGCCGCATCGTGTTCGCGCGTTGGGCCCACGAAACGATCGAGCTGCAATCCCTCGACATTGCGAGCGGCGCCGTCAGGCCGCTCACCGCGAACGGCGGCATCAACCTCGAGCCGCGCTGGGCGCCCGACGGGTCGCGCCTCGCCTTCGTCTCTACGATGGCCTTCGGTCGCTGGCACGTCTTCGTGGCGCCGGTCGCGGGCGACTCGCTCGGCAGGGCGGTGCGCCTCACCGCCGACACGAATAGCGGGCTGCCGCGCCGCTATTACAGCCGGTGGGATCACTATCTCTCGCCCACCTGGTCTCCCGACGGGCGCGAGCTGATCCTCGTCTCGAATCGGGGGCGCATTCACGGCAGCGGCGGATTCTGGCGCATGCCGGCGGAGTCGGGCGCGGCGCTGCGGGAGATCAGATATGAGGAGACGAACTGGAAGGCCCGCCCCGACTGGTCCCCGGACGGGCACCGCATCGTGTACAGCTCCTACCTCGGCCGCCAGTGGAATCAGCTCTGGGTGATGACTCCCGATGGCGGAGACCCGGTCCAGCTCACCTACGGTGAGTTCGACGCGACGGGCCCGCGCTGGTCGCCGGACGGCCGGCGCGTGGTGTACGTCTCCAACGAGCACGGCAATACGTCACTCGTGGTGCTCGAGATCCCGGGCGGCGCGCGTACGCCGGTCGACCCCCGGGCACGGCGCTATCTCCACCCGGTGGGGCGCCTGCACCTCACGCTCGTCGATCGCACCAGCGGACGCGCCGTCGCCGCGCGCATGCGGCTCACCGGCGCCGACGGCCGGGCCTGGGCGCCGGACGACGCGTGGCGCCAGGCCGATCTTGCATTCGACCGCCGGGAGCGCGCGTCCACCTACGAGTACTTCGCGGCGGACGGATCGGTCGATGTGGTGGTTCCGCCGGGACCGCTGACCGTCGACGTGACGCGCGGGCCGGAGTACCGCGCATTCCGCCGCGTCGTGACGATCGCCGCCGGGGTGCGGGACACGGTGCACGTGGCGCTCGAGCGGCTCGCCGACCTGCCCGCCCAGGGATGGTGGAGCGGTGACCTCCACGTGCACATGAACTACGGGGGGACGTACCGCAACACGCCCGCCCACCTCGTGGCGCAGGCGCGGGCGGAAGATCTCCATCTCGTCGAGAACCTGATCGTGAACAAGGAGCAACGGGTCCCGGACATCGGGTACTTCCGTGCGGGCCCGGATCCGGCATCGACGCGCGAGTATCAGCTCTTTCACGGTCAGGAATTCCACACCGGCTTCTGGGATCACGCGGGTGTCCTCGGTCTACGCGACCACCTGCTGCTTCCCGATTACGCCGGGTACCCCAACACCGCGCTGGCCAGCGCCTATCCCCCGAATGCCGTCATCGCCGATCTGACCCACCTCCAGGGCGGCCTGTTCGGTTGGGTGCACCCCTACGACAGCGCGCCCGATCCGTTCGACACGACAGCGGCGCTCTCGTCGGAGCTCCCGGTCGACGTGGCGCTCGGCAAGGTGGATTACGTCGAGGTGATGGGGTTCTCGAACCATCGCTTCACATCGGCGGTCTGGTACCGGCTGCTGAATTGCGGCTTCCGCATCCCGGCCGGGGCGGGAACCGATGCGTTCCCCAATTTCGCGATGCTGCACGGTCCGGTGGGTTTGGAGCGGGTGTACGTCCGGGCCGGCCCGGTGCTGACGCATCAGGGTTTTCTCGCCGGACTCAAGGCCGGGCGCACGTTCGTGACGAACGGTCCGCTGCTCGCCCTGACCGTCGACGGCCACGGGCCCGGCGACGACGTGTCGCTGGCAGCGCCGCGCTCTCTCCTCGTCCACGTGCGGCTGCTGTCCGGCGTCCCCGTCGACCACCTCGACGTCGTCGGCAACGGCGCCGTCGTGGCGTCGATCCTGCTGCGGGGGGACAGGACCACGGTCGACACGACGGTCGCGGTCCCGGTCGCGCGCAGCGGCTGGCTGCTGCTGCGGGCCGCGGGCGACGGCCCGCGCGAGCCGGTGCTCGACCTCTACCCCTTTGCGTCGACGTCGCCGGTGTACGTCACGGTTGCGGGAGCGCCACGGCGCTCGAGCGCCGACGCGCGATTCTTCGTTCAGTGGATCGACCGCGTCACGGCCGCCGCGCGCGCCGCCGGCTGGAATACGACTGCGGAACGCGACAGCGTCATGCACCTGATCGACCGAGCCCGGTCGGTCTATGCGGAGCAGGCGGGCGCCCCGTGAGCGGCGGATTCGGGATGCCCAACGCCAACGCGCCGCGGGAGCTCGTGGCGTTCGACTTTCTCGTGGGCGCCTGGGAATGCGAGTCGCACGTCCGGGGACCGGATGACGTCGTGCGCACCCGGGCGGCGACCTGGGTGGGGCGCTACATCCTCGACGGCTACGCCATCTGCGACGAGTTCCGCCAGCTCGGGCCGGCGGGGGAAGTGGCGATGCTCGGCCAGACGTATCGCCTGTTCAATACCGATTCGAAGACCTGGGTCATGAAGTGGCTCGATGCGCTGGACGCGACGTGGCTCGATCTCGGCCCCGAGGATCTGGGCGGCGTGTCGGTACGCGAGGGGACGATCACCTTCAGGCATCGCCGCCCGCGCGGCCGGGCGGGCCGGCTCTTCCCGCTTCACAGTGTGTTTCGCAACACGTTCTTCGACATCGCCGAGGCCGGGTTTCGCTGGCGGTCCGAGCTGTCGACGGACAACGGGGAGACGTGGGCGGAGGTCCAGACGATCGAGGCGAGGCGGCCGGCCACTCCCTAGGCCAGGGCTTCCCGAACCTTGCTGGCGAGGATCTCCGGTGTGAAGGGCTTCTGCATGAACACGAAGCGGGCGTCGAGCACGCCGTTGCGCACGACGGCGTCGTCGGTGTAGCCGGACGTGTAGAGGATGCGAATGTCGGGACGGACCCGCCGCAGCCGCTCGGCCAGCTCGCGGCCGCCGAGGGCCGGCATCACGATGTCCGTGACCACGAGGTCGATCGGCCCATGGTGGCGGGCGGCGACCTCCAGTGCCAGCTGCCCGTCCGCCGCGTCCAGCACCGTATAGCCCAGCCGCTCCAGCACCTGGCGGATCACGTTCCGCACCGCGGTGGCATCCTCCACCAACAGCACCGTTTCGGTACCGCGTGGCAGCCCTGTCGCGCTGTTCTGCTCTACCGAGGACGGCGGAGCGTCGATCGCAGGGAAGAAGACGCGGAAGTGCGATCCCACTCCCGGAGTGCTGTCGACCCACACGAATCCGCCGACCTGCTTGGCGATGGCGTATACCGTGGCGAGGCCGAGTCCCGTGCCCTTGCCCTGCTCCTTGGTGGTGAAGAACGGCTCGAAGATATGCTCGCGGATCGCCGCATCCATTCCGATCCCGGTGTCGCTCACCTCAAGCACGACGTAGCGTCCGGGCCCCGCGAGCGGGTGCTCGCGCAGCGTGGATTGGTCGAGCGATGTCGCGGTCGTGGCGATGCGCAGCTTCCCGCCCCCGGGCATCGCGTCGCGGGCGTTGACGACGAGGTTCATGACGATCTGCTCGAGCTGACCCGGATCGCACATCACCGTCGAAGGCTCGGCGGCGAGATCGGCCACCAGCTCGATATCCTCCCCGATCACCCGCTTCAGCATCTTCTCGGTGCCCGCCAGGATGCCATTCACGCTGATCGGTCGCGGCTGGATGACTTCCTGGCGGGAGAAGGCGAGTAATTGACGCGTCAGCGTCGCGGCGCCGCGGGCGGCCTTGAGGATTTCTTCGATGTCCTCGCGGCGGCGGTCCCCGGCATCCAGGTCGCCCAGCAACAGGTCGCTGTAGCTCGTGATGACGGTCAGCATGTTGTTGAAGTCGTGCGCGACCCCGCCGGCGAGCCGCCCGACGGCCTCCATTTTCTGCGCCTGGTTGAGCTGCTGCTCCAGGAGCTTGGGGCCGGTGACGTCGTGCACCAGCGCCACTACGCAGGGGAGGCCCGAGAAATCGACCTGCTCGAGTGCGACGAGCACGTGCCGCAGGGCCCCGCCCTTCGCCTGCACGGTCGTCTCAATCTCCTGCGCGGCGCCGCCATCGCTCCGCAGTTGCTCCATGATCCGTGTCCGGTCGGCCGGGTCGCGCCAGAAGTCGATCTCGAACGCGGTGTGACCCACGACTTCGTCGCGCGTTCGGCCGATCATCCGCAGGAATGCGGCGTTGACGTCGAGGTAGCGTCCCTCGGAGAGCGTGCTGATGGTGATGCCGACGGGGCTCGACTGGAACACTTTTTCGAAGCGCTGCTCCGATTCTCGCAGCGCCGTTTCAGCGCGGCGCCGCTCGCGCCTTCCCTCGGCCTCGCGCAGCTCACGCTGGATGGCGGGCACGAGACGGCGCAGATTCGACTTGTTGAGGTAGTCCTGGGCGCCCAAGCGCATCGCTTCGACGGCGGCGTCCTCGCCGATCGTGCCGGACACGAAAATGAAGGGGACGTCGGGATGGCTGTCGCGCAGCACCTGCAGGGCCGCCCGGCCGCTGAATTGCGGCATGCTGTGGTCGCTCAGCACCAGATCCCAGCTCTGGCGATCCAGCGCCGCACGCATCGACCCCGCATCCCAGACCCGCTCGTAGGCAATTTCGTAGCCCCCGCGGGTCAGCTCGCGCACGACCAGCAGCGCGTCGTCGTCGGAATCCTCAACCAGCAGCAGGCGCAACGGTGTGCCCATCCCGGTCCTCCCTCCTACTACAATGGGAGCGGCGCAGCCGTCCGGGTAGGGTAGGAAAAATGCCTACACGGGATCGGGCGGCAAAACGACGACAGCCCGGCTGGGCCGGGCTGTCGTCTGGGTGCTAGCTCGCGGATCCTGCCGCTCCCGATCAGAAGATGTTGAACGCGTTACTGCCGGCCAACGGGAAGGCGCCCGATTGCGCCGTAATCGTGTAGCCGACCCCGGTGTTGTTGATGCTCAGGTCACTGAACGTCGCGACGCCATGCGAGGTCGCCACCACCTTGGTGCCCGAGAGGAGGCTGCCCGCGCCACCGGCGTTGGTGCCCATCGCCACCGTCACGTTGATGGCGTTGTAGCTGGTGTCGACGTTCCCGAACGCATCCTCGGCCGTCACCTCGACGGCTGGCGTAATCGACGCATTTGCGGCCGTATTGGTCGGCTGCACCGTGAAGACGAGGTGCGTCGCGGCCGCCGGCGTGATGTTGAACGTCGCGCTCGTCGTGCCCGTCACGCCGCTCGCCGTGGCCGACAGGGTGTAGCCCGCCCCGGCCTTGTCGATGTTCAGACCGGCGAACGTCGCCACGCCGCTGACCGCCGCCTGCGTCGTGGTGCCGAAGAGCGTCGCCCCGGCCGTGCCCGTGCCCGAAGTGATGGCGACGGTCACGTTCGAGACGAACGAGGTAACGACGTTGTTGAGGGCGTCGAACGCCGTGACTTTGATCTGCGGGGAGATATTCAGCCCCGCCGTCCGATCGCTCGGCGCCACCGTGAAGACGAGGTGGTCGGCGACGCCCGCCGAAATCGTGAACGCCGTGCTGATGTCGCCGGTCGAGAGGCCGGTGCCGGTCACCTGCAGCCGGTACCCGGAACCCGCGGCGTCGATGCTGAGATCGCTGAACGTCGCGAGCCCGTTCACCAGCTGGCCGTTGCCGCTCGTGGCCGACGTCGACCCGGAGAGGGTGCCGCCGCTCGGATTGGCGAAGATCGCGACCGTCACCGTCCCGTTGTACGTCGTCACCGGATTGCCCAGCGCGTCTTCCACCTCCGCCGTGATGGCGGGCGACAGCGCGACGCCTGAGGCCGTGGGCGACGACGGCGGATCGACCTTGAAGGACACCTGCGACGCCGCGCCGGTGTTGATCTGGAACGAGCTGCTGGTTGCTCCCGTCAGGCCCGCCGCCGTGGCGGAGAGCTTGTAACCCGTCCCCTTCCGGTTGATGCTGAGATCGGTGAAGCTCACCACGCCGCCGACCGCCGCCTTGGTCGTGGTGCCCGAGAGGGTCGCGCCCGACGTCCCGGTTCCGCCCGTGATCTGCACCGTCACGTTGCCGGTGAAGCCGGTGAGCAGGGCATTCGACGCGTCCCGAGCCTCGAGAGTGAACGCGGAGATGGCTTGCCCCGCCGTCGTGGTCGTCGGTTGCGCCGTGATCACGAGGTGGTTCGCCGTGCTCGGCGTGATGTCGAACCCGTTACTGGTCACCGTCGGCAACGACGACGTCGCGTCGAGGGTGTAACCCACGCCCTGCATGTCGATGCTGAGGTCGTTGAACACCGCCACGCCGCCCGAAACCGCCTTCGTCAGAGTTCCGCTCAATGTTCCTGCGCTCGGCGTGCCGGGGTTGTTATTGATGACCAGCGTGACGTTCCCGGCGAAATCCGTGACGAGGTTGTCGTTCGCGTCGAGCGCGTTGAGCTCCACCTGGGGGGCGATGGTCGCAAGCGCCCCGGTGGTCGACGGCTGGATCGCGTAGACCAGATGGGTGGCCACGTCGTGATTGATCGTGAAGAAGCCGCTCGTTGCCGCCGTCACGCCATCGGGGTTGTCCGTGGCGGTGAGCTTGTAGTTGGAAGCCGCCTTGTTGATGCTCAGGCCGGAGAACGTCGCGACGCCCGCCACCGCGGCGACCGTCGTCGTGCCGCTGAGCGTCGCTCCCGGCGTCCCGCTGCCGCTCGTGATGGCGACCGTCACGTTGCCGGTGAAGCTCGAGGCCAGCTGGCCCGAGGCATCACGCGCTTCGACCGTCACGCCGATCGTCGACGCGCCGGCGATGGCACTCGAGGGCTGCACGGTATAGAAGAGCCGTGTCGCCACCGACGGGATCACATCGAATGCGGCGCTGGTCGCGACCGGTAGGCCTACTGCGGTAGCCGTCAGCGTGTATCCCGTCCCCGTCGCATTGATGTTCAACCCGGGGAAGGTGGCGATGCCGGCGATAGCGGCCTTCGACTGCCCGCCGCCGAGCGTGCCGCCGCCCGCGTTGTTTCCAATGGCCACGACCACGTTGTTGGCGAAGCTCGTCACGGTGTTATTGAACGCGTCCTGCACCGTCACCTTCACGGCGGGACTGATGTTCGCGAACGCCGTCACCGTCGACGGCTGCACCGTGAACGCGACATGCGCCGCCGCGCCCGGCGTGATGTTGAACGCGCCCGACTGGGCCGACGTCAGCGCGCCGCCCGACGCCTGGAGCTTGTAGCCGATCCCGACCTTGTCGAGGAACAGAGTCGAGAAGGTCGCGACGCCGGCGACCGCCGATACCGTCGCGTTGTTCGGGGTGGCCCCGCCCGGGTTTACGGCTGCCGTCAAGCTGACGCTGGCCGTGAACGCTGGATCGATGTTGCCCTGGCCGTCCTTCGCGATGACGGTCACCGTCGGTGCGATCGTCGCGCCCGCCGCCGCGTTCGACGGCTGCACGCCGAACACCAGCGCGGTCGCCGCCCCGGCGGTGATGTCGAAGGTAGCGCTGGCGCCGTCGGTGAGGCTCGAGCCGGACGCCGTCAAGGTATAGGCCGTGCCGGCGCTGTCGACCGCGAGCCCCGCGAACGTCGCGACACCCGCAACGGCGGCCTGGGTCAGCGTACCCGAGAGATGCGCGCCCGCTTTGCCGGTGCCACCGGTGATCGCGACCGTCACGTTCCCGGTGAACGTCGGATCGGTGTTGCCGAGGGCGTCCTGCGCCGACACCGCGACGGCGGGCGCGATGCCGATTCCCGCGGTTGTGTTCACCGGCTCGACGGTGAAGACGAGCTTCGTCGCCGTGTTGGCGGTGATGTCGAATGCGGCGCTCGTCGCCCCCGTCACGCCGGACGACGACGCGGCGAGGGTGTAGCCCGTTCCCGCCTTGTCGACGCTCAGGTTCGAGAAGGTGGCGATGCCGGCCACCGCGTTGATCGAGGTCGTCCCGGACAGCGTCCCCGTGCCGGGGTTCGCCCCGAACGCCATCGCAATGTTGCCCACGAAGCTCGGCACGGTGTTGCCGAATGCGTCCTGGGCCGCCACGATGATTGGCGGCGCAATCACAGTGCCCGCCGCGGTGCTCGCGGCCGGACCCACGCTGAAGGTGAGCTTGGACGCCGCCCCCGGCGTGATGTCGAACGCGACGCTGGTTCCGGCGGAGGCTCCCGATGCCGTCGCCGCCAGCGTGTACCCGCTGCCGGTCTTGTCGATGCTCAGATCGCCGAACGACGCGATGCCGGCGACTGCCGCGACCGTCGTCGTTCCGGAGAGCGTGCCCGCTCCGCCGTTGGTCCCGATCGCCACCGTCACGTTGCCGGTGAAGGTCGTCACCAGGTTGCCGAAGGCGTCGTCACCGGAGACCTCGACGGCCGGGGCGATGTGCGACCCGGCCTGGGTCGCGACGGGCTGGGACGTGAAGATCAGCTGGCTCAATGCCGCTGCGCTGATGTTGAACCCGGTCGACGTCGCGTCGGTGAGGCTCCCCGACGTCGCATGCAGCGTGTAGCCGGTGCCGGACTTGTCGATGCTCAGGTTTGCGAACGTCGCGACACCCGCCACCGCGGCGACAGTCGTCGTGCCGGAGAGCGTGCCGCCGCCGGCGTTCGTGCCGATCGCCGCCACGACGTTCGCCGTGTACGCCGTCGCAATGTTGTTGTTGGCGTCGAGGGCGTTGACCACGACCGACGGGGCGATGGACACTCCGGCGGTCGCGTTGGTTGGCTGCGTGACGAACGCCAGATGCGTGGCGAGGCCCGGCGTGATGTTGAAGCCGGTGCTCGTGGCGCTCGTCAGGGCGCCCGCCGTCGCCGTCAGCGTGTATCCGGTCCCCGTCTTGTCGATGCTCAACGTCGAGAACGTGGCGACGCCGGCGACCGCCGCGATCGACGTCGTGCCCGAGAGCGTGCCGCCGCCCGCGTTGTTCAGGATCGCGATCGCGACCGAGGCGGTGAAGTCGACGGCCGGGTTGTTGGCCGCATCGAGCGCCGTCACCGTGACGGTGCCGATCGTGGCGCCCGCGACGGTGTTGCCGGGCTGCAGCGTAAATACCAGGTGGGTCGCGACGCTGTTGATGATGTTGAACCCGCCGCTCGTGGCGCTGGTGAGGGACGTTGCGGTGGCCGCGAGGGTGTAGCCCGTGCCGACCTTGTCGATGCTCAGGTTGGCGAACGTCGCGACGCCCGCCGCCGCCGCCGCCGTCAGCGTACCGGAGAGGGTGCCGCCGCCGGCGTTGGTGCCGAACGCGACGGTCACATTGCCCGTGTAGCTGAGGTCGGTGTTCCCGAGCGCGTCCTGCGCCGTGACCTTGACCCCGCCCGACGAATTGATCGTCGCCGCGGCCAGCGAATTGGTCGGCGGACTCGTGAACGCGAGCTTCGTCGCCGCGCCGGCAACGATGTTGAACGCGTTGCTCGTGGCTCCGGTGAGGGTGCCCGAGCCAGCCGTCAGCGTGTAGCCGATCCCGCTCTTGTTGATGTTGACGGTCGAGAACGAGGCGACGCCGGCCGTGGCGTTCACCGCCACCGTCCCGCCCAGCGTTCCGCCGCCCGCGTTGGTCCCGATCGCCAGCGTGACCGAGCCGGTGAAGCCCGTGGCCGTATTGCCCTTCGCGTCGCGCGCGGTCACGGCGATCGCGGGCGCGATGTTGGCGCCGGCAGTCGCGTTCGTGGGCTGCGCGGTGAACACCAGCTGCGTCGCTGCACCGGGAACGATGTTGAAAGTCGCGCTGGCGAACCCGCCGACGAGCCCGGTGGCGGTGGCCGACAGCGTGTACCCGGTGCCGACGCTGTCGATGCTCAACGTCGAGAACGTCGCCGAGCCCCCTGACGCCGTGACGGTCTTCGTTCCCGAGAGGGCGGCGCCCGCTTTCCCCGTGCCGCCCGTAATCGCGACGGTGATCGCGTTGGCGAAGCTCGCCGCGTTGTTGCCGAACTGATCTTTCGCGGTGACGATGATGGCGGGGGTGATGTTGGAGCCGGCGGCGGTTGCCGTGGGCTGCGTGGCGAAGACGAGCTGCGTGGCGACGGCGGCCGTGATGTTGAAGGCGTTGCTCGTTCCGCTGCCGGCGCCGCCCGTCGCGGTGAGCTTGTAGCCCGTGCCCGCTTTGTCGATGCTCAGGGAGCTGAAGCTCGCGATGCCCGCCGCCGCGGCGACGGAGGCCGTCCCGGAGAGCGTGCCGCCCGCCGGGTTCGTCCCGATGGCCATCGTGACGTTGCCGTTGAACGGGGTCACGAGATTGCCGGCGCCATCCATGGCCTGCACCTGAATCGCGGGCGCGATCGTGGCACCGGCGGTGGCGTTGCTGGGCTGGACGCTGAAGACGAAGCTCACGACCGGGCCCGGGACGATGTTGAACGCCGCGCTGTTCTGCGTCACCCCCGAGGCCGACACGGCGAGGGTATAGCCAGTGCCCGGGCGGTTGACGGTGAGGTTCGAAAACGTGGCGACGCCCGCGACCGCGCTCTGTGACTTCGTCCCCCCCAAGGTCGCGTTGCCCGGATTGTTGCCCAGAGCGATCGTGACCTGGCCGAGGAAGCTCGTGACCACGTGGCCGGATCCGTCGAGCGCCGTGACCTTGATCGACCCGAGTGACGTGACGGCGTCGGTGCTGGCCGGCTGCACGCTGAATTCGAGGCTCTTCGGAATCGCCGGGGCCGTCGTGTCGGAGTGGCACGAGACGACGAGCAGCGTGAGGAGTGCGACCGCGCTCGCGCGCGCCACCGTCGTGGCCAGCGGGCGTGCAAAGGAGAGAGCGGCGGACAAGGTAGAGCGCATACCGTACCCCTCGAGTAAAAGGCGACGATTGTGCTTGGGGGAGCCCAAGCTATTCCCCGGGAACCGCCTGTCCAGTCCGAAACGGACCGACAAGTCTCGGTCGTTATTGAAGTTGTGGCCGCGATACGGCCACGCAAAAAGCGCGCTGGTCGCGGGCGTGGAGTGTGGGAATCGCACCACACCCACGCCCGGACTAGCGGCTCAATTGATGTTGAACGCCACGCTCGTCACCGGTGCCACTCCGGCAGCTGTGGCCAGCAGCGTATAGCCCGTCCCCGCAAGGCTGATGCTCAACCCGCTGAAGACCGCGACGCCGTTCGCGGCGGTCACCGGGTTGGTTCCCGACAGGATCCCACCGCCCGGGTTGTTGGCGATCGCGAGCGTCACGTTCCCGGCGAACCCGGTCGCCTGGTTCCCCTGCGCGTCGAACGCCGTCACGCGGATCGACGGCGCGATCGCCCCGCCGGCGGTGGCGTTCGAAGGTTGGACGGTGAAGAGCAACGTCGTCGCGGCGCCCGCGGTGATGCTGAACGCATTGCTCGTGTCGGGCGCGAGCCCCGCGGCACTGACTTCGAGACGGTAGCCCTGGCTCGCCTTGTCGATCGTCAGGTCGTTGAAGTTGGCCACGCCTTGGGCCGTGCCGACCGTGGTGGTTCCCGAGAGCACGCCGCCCGCGGAGTTCGTGAGAAGAGCCACGGTCACGTTCCCGTTGAACGTCTTGACGGGGTTCCCGAGCGCGTCGCGCACCGTCACCTGGATCGTCGGACCGGTAGCGCCGGGAATGATTGTCGCCGCCGGAGCGGAGCCGGGGTGCACGGTGAACGTCACGAGTGTGGCCGCTCCCGGATTGACCGTGAACGGCGTGCTCGTCGTTCCCGAGACGCCGGCGGCGACGGCGGAGAGCCGGTAGCCGGTGCCGCTGTTGTCGATGCTCAGGTTGGAGAACGTGGCGACGCCGGCGACGGCGTTCGCCGTCACCGTACCCGACAGCACGGCGCCCGCCGTGCCGGAGCCGGCCGTGATGGAGAGCGTCACGGCGCCGCTGAAGCCCGTGGCGACGCTGCCCGTGGCGTCGCGCGCCGTCACCTTGACCGCGGGCGCGATCGCGGCTCCCGCCGTCGTGGACGATGGCTGCACCGAGAAACCAAGCTGCGTGGCGCGCGCCGCCGTGATGTCGAATGCGGCGCTGGTCGACCCCGTGAGACCGCTCGCCGCGGCGGACAGGGTGTAACCGATCCCCGCCTGGCTGATCGTCAGGCTGGAGAACGAGGCGACGCCATTCACCACGGCCACGCTGGCGGTGCCGCCCAGGACCCCGCTACCCGGATTTGCGGCAATGGCCACGGTCACGTTGCCGGTGAACGCCGTCGCCGTGTTCCCGTGCGCGTCGCGCGCCGTCACCTCGACCTTCGGCGTGATCGCCGTCGCCACCGTCGTCGTGGAGGGCTGCAGCGTGAAGCTGAGCTGTGTGGCCGAGCCGGGGTTGATCGTGAAGAACGCGCTGGTCGCCGCGGTGAGGCCCGACGCCGTCGCGGTGAGCTTGTAGCCGATGGCGGCCTTGTCGATCGACAGGCCGGTGAAGGTGGCCACGCCGGCCACCGCGGCGAGGGTCTTCGTGCCCGAGAGCGTGGCACCCGCCGCGCCGGTCCCTGCGGCGATCGCCAGTGTCACGTTGCCGGTGAAGCTGGACGCCGTCTGCCCGGACGCGTCCCGCGCCGTCACCACGATCGACGGCGCGAGCGCCGTGCCGGCGGTCGCAGGGTCGGGGGGCTGCACGGTGAAGAACAGCTGCGTGCCCACCGACGCGATGATGTTGAACGGGACGCTCGTGGCGCCGCTGAGGCCCGCGGCCGCGGCGGTCAGGGTATAGCCCGTTCCGGTGTTGTTGATGCCCAGCGCCTGGTAGCTGGCGACGCCGTTCACCGCGGCGAGCGTGCGCGTCCCCGACAGCGTTCCGCCGCCCGGATTGGCCCCGATGGCCACGGTGATGTTGCCGTTGAACCCGGTGGCCGTGTTCCCCAGCGCGTCCCGCACCGTCACTTTCACCGCCGGGGAGATGTTCGCGTTGGTGGTGGCGGTGCTCGGCTGCACGGTGAAGGCGAGCAGCGTGGCGGCGGCCGGTCCGATGTTGAACGGCGCGCTCGTGGCGCCCGTCAGTCCCGCGGCGCTGGCCGACACCGTATAGCCGTTCGCCGCCTTGTCGATGCTCAGCGTGGAGAAGGTCGCGACGCCGGCAACGGCGGCGACCGTCGCCGTACCGGAGAGCACCCCGCCGGCCGGATTCGTCGCGAGCGCGATCGTCACGTTCCCCGTGAAGGACGTGACCGCATTGCCGAGGGCGTCCTGCGCCGACACCAGAATGGCCGGGGCGATCGCCGTTCCGGCCGTTGCGTTGGAGGGCTGCACGATGAACGCAAGGGCGGTGGCGGTGCCGGCACTGATGGTGAACGGGGTGCTCGTGGCGCCCGTCAGGGCCCCCGACGACACCGAGAGGGTGTATCCGACGCCGCTCTTGTCGATGCTCAGACCCGAGAAGGTGGCAACACCGGCTACGGCAGCCGTCGTGGTCGTCCCCGACAGTGTGCCACTGCCCGGGTTGGCGCCGATGACGACGCTGACGTTGCCGGTGTAGCTCGGCACCGTGTTGCCCTGGGCATCCTGTGCCGTCACCACGATCGTGCCCAGTGACGCTCCCGCAGCCGCAGAAACGGGCTGTGCGGCGAACGCGAGGCGGGTCGCTGCCCCGGAGGTGATGTCGAACGCGCCGCTCGTTGCGCCGGAGAGCCCGACCGCCGTGGCGGACAAGGTGTAGCCGGTGCCCGCCCGATCAATGTTCAGATCGGTGAAGTTCGCGATCCCTGAAGACGCGGTGACCGTCCGGGTCCCCGTCAGAATCGCCCCGGCGGTGCCGGTCCCAGCGGTGATGGAGAGCGTCACGTCTCCGTTGAAGGTCGTGACGACGTTCCCGGAGCCGTCCTTGGCGGTGATCTGCACTGCGGGAGTGAGGTTCGCACCCGCCGCTGCGTTGGACGGCTGCACGGTGAACACCAGGTGGCTCGGCGCGCCGGCCGTCACGTCGAACCCCGCGCTCGTGGCACCCGTCGGCCCGGTCGCAGACGCGGCCAGGGTATATGCCGTACCCACGTTATTGATGCTGAGAGTGTTGAAGGCGGCCACACCCGCCACGGCCGCGACCGCATTCGTCCCGGCCAGCGTGCCGCTCCCGGGGTTATTCGCGATCGTGAGTGTCACCGTTCCGGTGAATCCGGTGGCGACGTTGCCGAGGGCGTCGCGCGCCGTGACTTCCACCTGTGGAGTGATCGTCGCCGTGGCCGCGACGTTCGTCGGCTGCACGGTGAAGGCCAGCTGCGACGCCGTGCCGCCCGTGATGTTGAACGGCCCGCAGGCCGCCGACTGCAGTCCTGCGGCGGACGCCGTCAGGGTGTAACCGTTCCCGCTCTTGTCGATGCTCGCGCTGGCGAAGGTGGCGACACCGCTGACGGCGGCGAGCGGCCCACCTCCCGACAAGGTGCCGCCGCCGGGATTGGTGCCGATGGTCAGCGTCACGTTGCCGGTGAAGCTCGTGACGACCTGGTTCGACGCGTCGCGTGCGCTCACTTGTATCGCCGGCGCAATCGAGCTGCCGGCCGTCGTGTTGGTCGGCTGGACGGTGCACACCAGCTTGTCGGCGGTGGAAGCGACGACATCGAACGCCGCGCTCGTATCGCCGGCGATGCCAGCGGCGCTCGCGGCGAGGGTGTAGCCCGCACCGACTTTGTCGATGGCCAGATTGGCGAATGTCGTCACGCCCAGCGTGGCGGCGAGGGTGGTCGAACCCGACAGCACGCCGCCGGCGGGATTGTGTGCGATCGCCACCGTCACGTTGCCGGCGAACCCGTCCGCGGGGTTGCCGAACGCGTCGCGGGCGGTGACGCGGACGGGGGGGGCGATCGGCGCGGCATCGGTGGTCGTCACTGGCTGCGTCGTGAAGACGAGCCGTGCGGCGGCGCCGGCGGTCACGTTGAACGCCGCGCTCGCCGCCGCCGTCAGGCCCGAGGCGGTGGCGGAGAGCGTGTAACCCGTGCCGACCTTATCCAGGAAGACGCCGGGGAAAGTCGCGACGCCGTTCGTGACGGCGACGATCTTGGTCCCGGCGAGGGTGGCGCCTCCGACGTTCGTCCCGATCGCGAGGGTCACATTCCCCGCGAAGGTGGCTGCCACATTCCCGACGGCATCGAGTGCGCTGACTTCGACGAGGGGCGAGAAGCCGGCGCCCGCGGCCGTGGCGCTCGGCTGCGAGGTGAACTGCAGGTGCGTCGCGGTGCCGCTCTGGATGTCGAACGCGTCGCTGGTTGCAGCGGTGAGACTCGGCGCCGTGGCCGAGAGGGTGTAGCCGGTCCCGGCGTTCACCGTTCCGACCTTGTCGAGGCTGAGGTCCGCGAACGTGGCGATGCCGGCTGTCGCGGCGGCCGCCGTCGTCCCCGATAACGTGGCGCCGGCCGTGCCGGTCCCCGGTGTGATTACGACCGTCACCGTCCCCGTGAAACTCGCAACCGTGTTCCCCAGCGCGTCCAGCGCCGTCACCTTCACGGCGGGAGCGATCGCCACTCCAGCCGTCGTCCCGGAGGGCTGCGTCGTGAACGCGAGCTGCGCCGCGGGACCCGCGGCGACGCTGAACGTGCCGCTCGCCGCCGAGGTGAGACCCGACGCCGCCGCCTGCAGCGAATAACCGGAACCACTCTTGTCGATACTCAGCGTCGTGAACGTCGCGACCCCGTTCGAGGCGTTGACGGTCGTCGTGCCGGAGAGCGTCGCGCCCGCGGTCCCCGTACCGTTGATGATGGAGAGCGTGATCGGACTCGCGAACGCGGTCGCTGTATGGCCGCCGTCGTCGAGCGCTGTGACGGTCACCGTGGCGATCTGCACCCCCGCCGTCACGCTCGCCGGCCCAGCCGTGAACGTCAGGGACGTGGCGGGACCCGGCGGATTGACCGTCTGATCGCCATGGCAGGTCCAGACGAGGGTGGCGAGCACCAGGATTCCAGCGCTGACGAGCGGACGAGCGAATCGGGTCATCGGGGTCTTCCTGATAGGAGGCTGACTTGGCACGACCATCGGCACGGCAGCTTCTGTGCCAGGGTGTTGCGTAGACGGTACAATCGTTTGGCTATGACAGTATGGTCGTTGTGTTGCAGCTCCGCAACAAAGGGCCAGCGGTGGAGTCCTAGCTCTCTTCCATCGGTCGCACGCCCACGAACGCGCGATACAACAGGATATCGTAGACGATCTTGAGCACTCCCGCGAGGATGAACGGGACGCTCGTCCACTCCGGCCGCGCCAACATCCATCCCGCGAACACCGGGGCCAGCGCTGCTCCCGTGGTGCGCGCTACGCCCGTGACACCGGCGGCCGCGGAGCGCTCGTCGGGTCGGACCACCGCCATCACATAGGATTGCCGGGTCGGCACGTCCATCTGGCTGATGCTGAAACGAAGCAGGAGAACGAGCACCGCGAGCGGAAGGTTCGGCATCAGCGGCACGAGAATCAGGAGAACGTTGGAAGGGAGGTGGGTGAACACCATCGTCCGCACGAGCCCGAAGCGGGCGGCGAGCCGTGATGCCAGGAGCGCCGAGATCCCGGCGAAGACATTCGCACCGAAGAAGATCGTTCCCAGCGCCGCGGGGTTCACCCCGAACCGCAGGTAGAACCAGTATGCGGCGAAGCTCTGCACGACGAATCCACCCGCGAACGCATCGAGACCGAACAGCCCGGAGAGCTTCAGGACAATGGCTCGAGACCGTCCCAGCCCCGAGGCAGTTCTCTCGGCGGATGCCGGTGTCGCGACCTCGACGACCGATGACAATCGACTGAATACCGCGGCGAGCAGCACACCAAGCGCTGCGTAGCCCAGGACGATGATCCGGTAGCTCGCCGGCGCCGTGAAATCCGCCCGCTGCAATCCGTGGGACAGGACACCACCAGCCAGCGATCCCAGGGCCGTGGCGAACGAGCCCGCGAGCGTATACCACGCGAACACCCTGGTGCGCTCGGTAGCGGGCACGACTTGTGACAACGCCGCCTGCTCGATCGGCAGGAAGGGCCCGACTTCGTTGCCGCTCGGGCTGATGACGCCGATCGTCCCGGCGATCGTCAACAACAGGAAATTCCGCGTTGCGGCGAAGGCGAGGCCGGCCGCGGCCATCAGGATCGCCCCCACGACCAACATGCGCCGCCGCCCCAGTCGGTCGGCGCGGGTGGTCAGCCACAGCGACACGGCGGTGTCGCCGGCCAGCGTCAGCGTGAGGAGCGTGCCGACCTGCGCCGCGCTGAGTCCGAGGCTCGTGAGATAGACCACGAGAATGACGGACAGGGCGCCGTACGCGAACAGCCGTACCCCCCGCGTGAGAAACAGCCTCCCCACATCCGGCGCTGTCACGGCGTCAGGCGGTGGACGAGCTTGATGACGAAAGCCCCGTTCAACGGGCGCGCGAAGGCTCGCGCATTCGGGAAGTGGGACGGCGCCTGTGGGTCGGTCGTGTATCCCGAATTCCACACGAGGTAGCAGTCGTCCCCGATCACCGGGATCCAGTGAAAGCGCACGTTGAAGTCGACCCGCTCGCTCTCATTGTCGTACTGCACGAAGGCAAGCAGGCTGGCGCGGGTGGTGAAGTCGTACTCGATCCGGCTCGCCGACAACACGGCGGTGAAGTGCCCGACGGGCAGACGGGCGGTGGTGCGCGTGAGGTCGCTCCCGAGGATGAGGTGGCCACCACCGTGCCAAGCGGCGGTCAGCTCGAGGTCGGTACTGTGCCCGCCGTAGAAGCGCCCCCAGTTCACGAACGCCCCGACACTGAGCGGCCGCCCGGGGCTCATTTCGTACTGCAGCTCGGTGCGCGACCACCAGTACCGCCCCGGCTGGACCACGGCCCCGGGGAACAGCGTGAACGTATCGGTGGGCGCGTCGAAGAGGCGCTGCAGATTGATTTCGAAGTGATCCCCGTTCTGCCGGTCGCCCCCGAGCACGCGCCACTCAAACCATGCGTTCTGCCAGTCGCCGGCGCGCAGCGGCGTCCCGGTCTCGTTCGCGATGATGTCCCAGCTCGGGATCGGGAAGGTGAAATCGAGCTGCCGGATCCCGAGGATGCCGGGGCGGGGTTGGAAGTCGACGTGCCCCGAGGTCTCCCAGATCCCGGTGCGTCGCACGAAGCCCAGCGGGGGGGCGAAGCCGTCGTCGATGCGGTAGAGGGAGACGAAGTTGTCGAACAGATCGTTCGGGTTATCGGTGGAGATGCGCCACGCGATGGGTGTCCCGGGAATTCCCGGCGCCTGGCTCGCCGCCACGTACACCTTGGGCTCGAGGTTGGCGCCGTGTACGAGCAGCGGGAGGTCGATGTCCAGGCCACCCGCGCGGTCCATGCCGGCGCCCGTCGTCGGCGCATGGATCGTCGCGACCGCACCGACGTAGGACCGGTCGAACAGATCGTGCTGGATCCGGATGACGGCGTCGTTCGCTTGATCGCCATGGCCAGTCTGGGCGTCGAGCACGCCGACCTTCCACGGTCCCAGTCGGCCGTACACTCGGCCGCCGGCGAGGATCGGCACGGGTGCACCGCTCGTATCGAGGCCGACACGCCGCGAATAGAAGAGCAGCAAGCGCTCCGCCGTCCCGAAGTCGAACAATCCGCTCGATTCGAGAAAGAACTCGCGCTTCTCCGGAAAGAACACCGGGAAGCGGGTGAGGTTGATCACCTGCTGATCCGCCTCGACCTGGGCGAAATCGGTGCCGGCGGTCAGGTCGGCGGTGAGGGTCGGGGTGAGCGGCAGCTTCGCGTCGATTCCCGTCTTGCCGCCGAGGTAGCCACCAGTGGTGCGCGTGCCGAGGCTGTCGTGCTCGGCTTCCACGATACGGCCCAGGGCGTAGGGGTAGAGTTCGAGATCGCGGGGGCGATGCACGTCCCCGAGGCCGGTGATCGCGCCTTCCTTATTCAGGAGGTAGAACCCCTGGGCGCGGCCATAGGAGCGCCAGAGATCCTCTTCATTCTTCCGGCGGATGAAGCGACGGACGTTGAACCCAAAGGTGGGATTGGCACCGGCGTGGAACCGCAGGGCGAGGAAGGGAATCCGGAACTCGGCGGTCCACCCCAGACTGTCCCGCGCGACCGCCACGTCCCAGACACCGTTCCAGCTGGCGTTCAGGTCATCGACCCCTGCGAACTGCGCATCCCACATTGCCCCGTTGGGGTTCGTCGCGAACACGAACGCGCTGCGATGATCGTCGAACGAGTCGATCAACAGCTCGACGTGGTCGTCACCGGAGAGATCGGCGTCGCGCCGCAGCTCCGTGGCCCGGATGCGTCGCATCTCCGAGTCATGGCAGCGCACGACGACGATCAATGCGGTCGCGTCGTGGGCCACACGCACCACGGTGCGCTCGCTGGCCGGTGCGCCCTGGAACGGTTCGCGCTGGCGCAGGTCGTCGATCGAATCGGCTGCCGCCCAATCAGGCCCGGTGCCGCTCGCAATCGCGAGGGCCCGGATCGTGTCGGCGCGTGCCGAGTCGCGCCCCTGCTGAGTCGAAATCCCTACGAGCAGGACGGCGACGCGCGCGAGGACCATCACGGGGCCATGATATGGCTCCGTCACCGGAGTCGCCACCTGTGCGCTTGTGGGACGGAGTGTCCCAGAAGCGGGCGTCCGGCGGGACGCGACGTCCGGCTGAAGCGTCCGTACTTCCTTCTCGGGCTTTGTGTTGCCTCCGACCGGTCCGCCGGTATAGTGTGTGCTTTCGTTCGAGGTCATGGGCATGCTCCTCCAGGACATCCGCGTCGCACTGCGCGGATTCCGCCGCTCGCCGGCGTTCGCGCTGACGGTCGTGCTCACCATCGCGCTCGGCCTCGGACTCAATACGAGCGTCTTCACCGTGTTCGACGCTTATGTCCTGCGGTCGCTCGCCGTGCGCGATCCCGGGGCGCTCTACGAAGTGTTCTTCCAGGACCGGCGCGGGGTGGGGCGGCGACTCTCGTGGCGGCAGTACCGGGAGCTGCGGGCGCTGCCCGTTGCGAGGGAGGGTTTCGCGCACGCTTCCATACAGCCGCGCTTCGAGGGCCGCCCGCTGCTCGGCCAGGCGGTGTCTGGCGACGCGTTCACCGTGCTTGGGGCTGCGCCGATCCTGGGTCGGCCGCTCCTCCCGGAGGATGCGACCCCGCCGGACGGCGAGCCGGTGGTGCTGCTCGGCTACGGCGCCTGGCAGGCGAAGTTCGGCGGCGACTCCGCCGTGGTGGGCAGAAAGATCCTGCTGCACGGCATTCCCGTCACCGTTGTGGGGGTGACGGGAGCGCGCTTCACCGGCCTCGGTCCGATCCCGGCCGATTTCTGGGCTCCGGTGACGCTCTACAGTCGACTCGAGGGAACAGCGGATCTGTTCAGCGTCACCGAGCCGGAGGTTCTCTCGGTCACCCTGCGGTTGCAGGCGGGGGTTGACGCTTCCCAGGCACACGCGGCGCTCGCGACATGGGCGGCCCGCGCGACGGCAAGCCTGCCGGATTCGCTCCGCTGGACCAACGTCCAGCTGGTGTCGGCGGCGAGCGCAATTCCGCTCACGGCTGAGACGATCGCTCTGTTCACTCCGGCGGGGGTCGCATTCGTTCTGGTCCTGCTCATCGCCTGCGCGAATGTCGCGAACGTCATGCTCGCTCGCGGCATCGCGCGGCAGCGAGAGATCGGAATTCGTCTGGCGCTCGGCGCGGCACGCGCACAGCTCGTGCGCCAGTTGCTGACCGAGAGCGCGCTCCTGGCGATCCCGGCCGCAGTGCTGGGATTTGTCCTCTCACAATGGATCCTCGACGCCGCTGTGCGGATCATGTACGCGAGCGCCCCGGGCGAGTTCGTGTCCTACCTGCGGGTCATCCCACTGTCTCCTGACCTGCGAGTCTTCGCGTTCGTGCTGCTGGCTGCCCTCGCATCGGCACTCGCCTTCGGGTTGCTGCCGGCGCTCCAGGCCACGCGGACCAACGTGCTGCAGGCATCTCGCGGCGAGTTCTGCACGGCCGTCCGACCGGGCCGCCTGCGTGCGGCTCTGGTGGTGGTCCAGATCGGAGTCTGCTCGCTGCTGCTCATGGTCACCGGCGTCCTGATTGGCGGGACTCGCAAGGCCGATCGCCTCCCGACGGGGATGCGCACACGCGACGTCGTTCAGCTCGACCTCGACGACCGGGCCCGCGGCCCGGCGCTGCGACGCCTGCGCTCCGAGCCGACCGTCTCCCTCATCGGCTCGTCGTCCCAGTCAGCGCTGGACGGCATGTACCCGTCGCTCGGCGTGCGCGCGACGGGGACGCCACAGATCACGGTCGTCGCCGTCGATTTCGTGGACGCCGGTTTCTTTCGCGTGCTCGACATTCCCATCATGGGCGGCCGCGCGTTCAGCGCCGACGAGGAGCGCAGTGGGGCGGCTGTCGCCGTCGTGAGCAAAGCGGCGGCGCACGCGCTGTGGCCGACGGGCGATCCGATCGGGCAGTTCGTGGAGCAGAGCGCCGAGCCGCCCCGCGGATCGCCGCTGGCTCGCGTCCGGTTCGCGCAGGTCATCGGCGTCTCGCGCAACGCCGTGAGCGGCTGGATCGGCACTGGTCTCGATCGGCCCGTCATCTATTACCCGACGTCCTCCGAAGCCCAAGGCGCGAAGATCGTGGCCCGTGTGACGGGTGATGTGAGCCAGGCGCGGCGCGTGATCGACCGCGATCTCGAGGCCGTCGATCCGAGTGCGGTTGTCGAAATGCACACGCTCGACGACTACCTGGCGACGCAGCGCTGGCCGTTTCGGATTTTTTCCCTCGTCTCGTCCGCTATCGGCGTGGTTGCGCTCTTGCTCACGCTGATCGGTATCTACGGTCTCCTTTCGTATGTGGTGGCGCAACGGACCAAGGAGATCGGCATTCGGATAGCGCTCGGGGCGAGCGGGCCGATCGTCGTGGGCCAGGTGCTGCGGCAATCGTTGCGGTATGCCGTGGTAGGAATCGTGGCCGGCGGCGTACTGGCGCTCGCCGTCTCGAAGCTGTTCCAGTCGGTGCTCGTGATCGTGAACACCTTCGATCCGTCGGGATACGTGTTCGGCGTGGTGACGGTGTTGCTGGTGTGTGGTGCAGCTGCGTGGGCGCCATCGCGCCGAGCGGCTCGGGTGAATCCCCTCGAGGCGCTGCGGCAGGAATAGGGCACCAGGCGCTCCCGGGACGGCTCAGTCCACAAGGGCACACGCGTCAGGGCAGCGGTGCGGCCAGGTCGAGTTTCAGGAGGCTCATGGGATCGACCGCCACGCCGCCGTAGGATGTGGACCAATGCAGATGCGGGCCGGTGACCCGGCCCGACGCCCCGACGAGGCCGATGAGTTGGCCCGCCGAGACCGTGTCGCCCGGCGCGACCAGGACCTGGCTGAGGTGGAGGTATGCCGTGAGCAAACCGGCCCCGTGCTCGAGGAAGATCGTCGTGCCGCTGAAGTAGAGATCGCCCGCGTACGCCACGACGCCGCGGTTCGTGGCGACGACGCTGTCACCGCGCCGGGCTGAAAAATCCACACCGAGGTGCCGGCTGCGCAGCCGGCCGTTGAAGATGCGGCGGATCCCGAATTCATCCTCCGTCGGTCCGGGATGGGGCAGCCGGAACGGCTCCCGCCACAGGCGCGGCACGTCGTGGGACCGGCGGTGCAGGCCGCGCACCAGCGCGCGCTCGCTCGCGAGACGTGGCGCGACGGAATCGGGCGGTGTCACGAAATCCGGGTCCGTCCGCAGTCGCTCGCTTGATGACCGCCGGCGGGCCACCGACACGCTGCGAATCACCGTATCCCGAACCCCCCCAATCCACTCGATCACTATCCGCGCCTGGGTGCGGGCCCCGGCGTCGAGCGGCACGGCGCCGATCGCCCGAAACCAGCCGTCGATGAGCTCGAAATGGAGCGGCTTACCCGCCAGCTCCCCCAGGACCGCGTGCACACTGTCCACCGGGGCAGCGCGCACGCCGACCACCACGAGCGAGCCCTGCAGCGGCCTGGCAGGTCGCCATGCCACGCGAACGCCGTCCTGCTTTCCTTGTCCAGCAAGTGCGCTGAGTGAGGCGAGCAGCAGGGCCGGTCCCAGGACCTTGAGCTCCAGAGCTCCTCCTACTGGCCGACCGTGAAGTTCAGCCGTTGCAGCACGGTCCCATTCGCATCGCGTGCGGCCAGTGCCACCAGCGCCATGGCGAGCTTCATGTCAGCCTCTTCGATGAGTTGTTCGCGCGTAGTACGACGCTGTGACGGCGGTGTTCCCGGGATACGGCACGGCAGCGTGGGGGAGGGGAGCAGAGTCAGCCAATGCGCCAGGCGGGATTCGAACCCACGACCTTCGGCTCCGGAGGCCGACGCTCTATCCAGCTGAGCTACTGGCGCGCGGGTGAAGAAGATACCGACTCAACGCTGGAAGTGGCAGGCGCTCACCCTTGACCCGGCGGCGCGGCGCCACCGACTATTAGTTTCGAGCACAAAACCCAGGCGTTCCTCCCGGGAGGTCCCATGACCCTGTTCCGTCGGTCCGCAGTCGGCGTCGTCTGCCTGCTCTGGGCGCTGGGCTGTTCGCATGCCACGTCCCGGCATTCGAGTGCCGGGCCGAACACCGGCGGTAAGCTGATCACCGCCGCCCAGATCGAGCGCTCGGGGAGCAACAACGCCTGGGAGGTGCTGAAACACGAGGCGCCGATGCTGACGCTCGAGGAAGACCGCAACGGCAACCCGGTGCGGATTCATTGGCATGGCCGCTCGAGCATCTATCTGGAGGACGCGCCGGTCGTCGTGCTCGACGGCGTGCGCTCGGCCGATTGGAAGGTGCTGAGCCAGATCCCCGCCGGGCAGATCCAGACGATCAACATCATGTCGGGGATCGAAGGGACGACCTACTACGGCACGAACGCCGCGAGCGGCGTCATCGAAATTCACACCAAGCGCGGTCCCGAATCCTGAAAAAGCAGAGCGGGGGCCACTTCGGCCCCCGCTCGATTTCACCTCGGCACTTCGCTCAGGGATTGCGGTCGATGCACTGAGCGAAGTTCGGGTTGTTCTGCTCGTCGATCGGGATCGGGAAGTTCACGTCCGTCCCATACTGCGGGAACTGAACCTTGAAGTACGGCCCCGTCGGGAACACGGAGTCCGCGGCCCGCCCGTACTGGCGGATCAGCCGCCGCAGATCGCTCAAGCGATGTGCCGTGAGCCACAACCAGCGCGCCCGCTCGTTGAACAACAGGTTCACGGCTCCCCCTGCGTTCGCCGCATCCACCGGGGTCAGGTCCGGCAACACGCCGATGGCGGGCGTGCCGGCTCGCGTGGTCGCGTCGAAGTAGCCGCGATCCGCGGGATTCGCCCGAGGGCCGTTCAAGGCGGTGTAGAACCCACCGCCCGCGAGCGTATCGCCCGCCTGCAGCGCCGCCTCCGCCTCGATGAGCCGTGCTTCGACGCCCGCACCCAGGGTAATCGACGACTTCCGATCACCGTAGCGCAGGTTGTCGTATAGCGGCGTCGTCCCATCGAATCCCGTCCCCGCCGGATCCAATGCGATCGGCGTGCGCGGGTCCGGAACGGACAGGAAGGGGAAGCCATTGACTCCTTCCACGTCCGCGGCCGAATAGCGTTGATCGGGGACGTTGGCCTTGAACGCCCCGTTGTTCTCCCGGTCGGTGTTCTCCGAGTGCTCCAGGAAGTACGCGAACGAGGTGGGGACGCCACTCACAGCGGTCGCTGCCGCCGCGAAGTTGCCCAGATCCACCAATGCCCGGCCCTTTCCGACACTGGCGAGGCTCGACATGTCGGGATCTCCCGACACCGCCAGCGCCGAATCGAAGCGCGCGATCGCCGTATCGAGCAGTTGTGCGTTCGTGAGCGGATCACCGTAGACCAGTGTCCCGCTCGGCGTGGCCTGGCTGATCGGCACGCCGTTACAGAAGTTCTCGGCGAAGAACAAGTACGTGTAGCCGGACAACGACAGCATCTCGGGATATCCCGGATCGGTCGTCGCCAGCTGCGCGAACCGGCCCGCGGCGTTCTCCACCGACCGGCGGGACCGCGAGAGCGTGCGGAACCACAGATCGAGGTCGGCGTTGGTGAGCTGGGTGCGGCGCGCATCGACTTCGATGCGCGTCGGGAACGTTTCCGAATTGATCCATTCGTCGGCGAGCAATCCGCCGTACATGATCACGCCTTCCACACCGCCCGAGCCGTCCGAGCCATCACCGGTGTAGGCCAACGAGAAATCGCCGATGGCGCCCGCCCGGACCGTGGGCAGGGTAGAGGGGTCGCCGAGCTGACCCGGCGTCAGAATGTCCGGGTCGGTGACCCGCAGGGGGTCGTTGCATCCGGCCAGCGGCACGAGCGAAAACGCCGCCGCGAGCAGTGAGAGCCGGAGCAGCACGCCTGATACTTGCATGGTGTTCCTCATGGTATCGTGCCTCGGCTCAGAAGGTGATGTTGACGCGACCGATGAAGTACCGCACCGGCGGCTGCGTCAGGAAGTCGGCGGTCGAGAAGTTCGTCTGGCCCGAGTTGTTCAGCTCGGGGTCGACGCCCTTGTACTTCGTCCACGTGTGCAGATTCCGTCCCGTCACCGTGAAGCTCAGCGTCGACGCCCCGATACGGCGCGCCCACTGCTCCGGCGCCGAGTAGGTCAGCGATACTTCGCGCAGCTTCACGAAGCTCGCGTCCTCGAAATAGCCCGTCTCGAGGCCGAAGTTGCGGGTCGACACCGAAGCGGCCTGCTCGGCCAGCGATGCCGTCGGATCACGGTTGCCGCGGCAGATGCCGAACAGGCAGCGGAACTCCTCAGTGCTGTTGTCCAGCTTGTTGCCGTAGCGCGCGTCGAGCAGTCCGTACAACCGGAAGTGCCGCAGGAACGTGAATTCCGACGTGATCGTGCCGCCGTGGTCGGGCTGCGTGGAGCCCTGGAACGACTGCGCCGACGCGACGGTGATCTCACTGACGTCGATCAGGCCGTCGTGGTTCGCGTCGGTGAACGTGTAGGAGTAGTCCCAGTACCCGCCCAACGGGTAACCCTCTTCATGCCGCTGCGACGCCCCGCCCAGGCCGAAGATGATCGGCGTGATCCCCTGGCCGAGGTGGATCAGGCGGTTCTTGTTGCTCCAGGCGCTGGCCGACAGGCTCCAGCCGAGGTTCTGGCTGTTGATGACCTGGGCCGTGAGCAACAGCTCGACGCCCTTGTTGCTCACTTCGCCGAGGTTCTGGAAGCGCGTATCGCTCACGCCGAGCGACGGCGCCAGCTTGCGCGCGATGAGCGCGTCCCGCGAGTCCTTGTCGTAGTATGTGAACTCGAAGTGGACGCGGCCCTGATCCAGCAGATCGGCGTCGAACCCCGCCTCGACCTCCCGTGTCTTCTCGGGACGCAGGTCGACGTTCCCCAGGCTGCCGATGGTGACGCCCGGTACGTCCGTACCGGTCGCCGCGACGGCTACCGGCGTGAAGAACTGCAGCGCGTCGTTCGGGCCCGGCTGCCGACCGGACTTTCCCCACGCCGCACGCAGCCGGAAGGAGCTGAGCCACGACGGATGCGGGAAGAAATGCTCGTCCGAAATGACCCACGATCCTGAGATCTTGGGGTAGGTGATGAAATTGAAGTTCGCCCCGAAGGCGGAGTTATCGTCACCGCGCAGCGCGGCCGTGAGGAAGAGCCGGTCGTTGAAGCTGACCTGCTGCTGGCCGTAGAAGCCGAGCGTCACGAACTCGTCGGTGTTTTCGCCCACCGTGGGCACGACGACGCCCGCGAGCGAGTTGGTGCCGCCCACGAGCTTGCGCCCCGAGGCGTCGACTTCGTTGAACACGTCTTTCGTGTACTGCATCCCGGCGGTCGTGCTGGCGCTGATCGTCGGGGAGAGCCTGTAGCTCGCCGTCCCCGAGAAGTTGCCGGTATAGGTGAACGTCTGGATCCGATCGGCGACGTGATTGCCGTCGAGGCGGTCCTGATCGAGCGGAATCGTGTTGGGGGGCGTCGTCTCGTTGTCCGACTGGTTCGTGACGTCCGTCCCCGCCACGCCGCGGAACGTGAGGAAGCTCGCCGGGCGGAAGTTCACGTTCAGGCTGCCCGTGAACCGCTCGATGCTCTGGCCCGTGAAGATCTGGTTCGCCTCCTGCGGCGTCAGGAACCCGTACCCGTGGCAGTCGTGGCCCTGGGCGCAGAAGTTGCGCGACGTATCCGACGTGCCCAGGAGACCGCTGGGCAGGATGCCCTGATCGTTGTTGTCGTTCTGCGGCAGATTCAGATCGCTCGACACGTAGCCGGTAGACACGGTGACGTCCATCAGCCGGCTGAGCTGATTGTGCAGGTTGGCGCGCAGGCTCACGTTGCGGAGATCGTTCGACGCGAACACACCGCGCTCGCGCTCGAAGTTCCCCGACGTGTAGAACGTCGTCTGCTCGCTGCCGCCCGACGCCGAGAGGCCGTACTGCTCGCGGATCCCCTGGCGGAACGGGCTGAATTGCTCGATCGGGTTGAGGGTCTGCAGGCGGGCAACGGTGCACAGCCCGGCAGTCTGCTGCTCGAGCGAGCAGCCACCCCCCGCGGCGGTGAGGCCGCGGTAATTCGCCGGCCAATTGCCGACGTCGTTCAACACCCCACCTTCGATGAACGAGGTCCAGCGCGTCGGCCCGGGGCGGCCCTGCTTGGTGCGGATCTGAATCACGCCGTTGGCGGCGTCGGTACCGTACAGCGCCGCGGCCGACGGACCCTTCACCACCTCGACGTCCTCGACGTCTCCCGGGTTGAAGTCGTTCAGCCGGGACGGCGTCTGCCCGCCGACGCCAATCGAGGTCGATTGGGCTTCATTGTCCACCCGGATCCCGTCCACCACGAGAATCGGCTCGTTGCTGAGCGAGAGACTCGAGGCACCACGGATGCGGAGGCGCGTGCCGCTGCCGGTCGTCCCGCCGCTTGTGATCACCTGGAGGCCGGGCGTGCGGGAGTTCAAGAGATCCGCGACGTTCGTGACGGGAGCCTTCTGGGTGATGCTGTCGGCCGCGATATTGGCGACCGCATTGCCCAGCTCCTTCACCCGCTGCGTCTCCCCGGTGGCGCTGACGACCAGTGCCTCGAGGGGGATCGCCGCGGCGCTCATCGCGATATCGAGCGAGGCGGCCTCACCCGCGGCGACGGTTACCGGCTGCTGGCCCATGGCGTAGCCGATCAGGCGCACCTGTGCCTGATACTGTCCTGGCGGGACGTGATCGATGCGATACCGCCCGTCGTTGTTCGTAATAGCCTGCAGGTTCGTGCCGGAGAGGAGCACTTCCGCTCCCTGAATCGGCTGCGAGCTGACCTTGTCGGTCACCCGCCCCGCGACGGAGCCCTGCTGCGCCACGAGCGGCGCAGCGAGGCTCGCGAATGCGGCGAACAGCGCGAACCCGCACAGTCGACGTAAACGCGTGGTATTCATGTGTGCCCTCTATCAAGACGTGGCGATGGAGCTACGGTCGATATCTCTGGGAAACGGCCGCACGGCAGGGCCAAGCGGACACGTGCAGCACACCGTCCGCTGACCTGACGGCGGGGGTCAACGGTGCGCTACCGGTGGCTGCTGCTCGGCTCAGCCGTGCGCGCTACATCGGGTCGTAGGAGGGCAATACCGAAGGGTGGAGCCGGACAAAGAAGGACGCATAACCGAACCCCCGTTGAGGTAACGTTTTAACCTGCTTCCGGGGGGCGGACCGCGCAAGTGTTCTGGAAAACGGACACTTTGGTGCTTCGGAACAGCCGAGAATACTTGGTTTCTAGGTGTTGCGAGTCGGGGCGAGAGGATTTGAACCTCCGACCTCCTGGTCCCGAACCAGGCGCGCTAACCGGACTGCGCTACGCCCCGAAATGCTAGACGCCCAGCCGTCGTGCCGCCGAGACGCCGAGGAAAAACATTCCTCTCTGTAGACCATGCTGCCACATGCGCCCAGGAGGAGTCGAACCCCCAACCTCTTGATCCGTAGTCAAGCGCTCTATCCAGTTGAGCTATGGGCGCGAGGCTGGAGATTAGTAAACAGATAGAGACGCACAGACGCTTAGGGGTGAACAGTTGAGCAGCGTCAGGTAGGCCTGTTCTCAGCCTGTTCCCTTCTGTTTACTCCACCTGTTTTCCCCTGTGCGTCTGTTGCGTCTCTTCCTGTAGGCTGCTCTCCAGCTTCACCACAGGTGGGCGGTACTAGATTCGAACTAGTGACCTCTACGATGTCAACGTAGCGCTCTAACCAGCTGAGCTAACCGCCCCGAAATCGGACAGGCGGTCGGGTGGTCGAGGCGGTCGGTGTGATCTGAAGCTTCCGACCGCCGGTCCGCCCGTCCGCCTGTCTCTTTCCAGTAGCGGGGGTGGGATTTGAACCCACGACCTCCGGGTTATGAGCCCGGCGAGCTACCAGACTGCTCCACCCCGCGTCGCTTGTGTCCTGCGTCCATTCTTGGAGAGCGGGAAACGGGACTCGAACCCGCGACCCCAACCTTGGCAAGGTTGTGCTCTACCAACTGAGCTATTCCCGCGCGGGCAAAAATCTAACCAGGTCCGGCTGCGTCCGCCCGAGCCCTGCGTATGGAGGCGAGGGGGATCGAACCCCTGACCTCGTGAATGCCATTCACGCGCTCTCCCAACTGAGCTACGCCCCCGCTAACAACCGAGCTACGGCCGGGCTATATTGGCGCCCCGCGGAGCCTCCCGACGGGAACACGGCATGTTATCGGGGCGTTTCCACAGTGTCAAGCCATAAATGAACTTTTCGCGCCGTGAGCGGTATCACGGGGCGACCCCGAGCCCACAATTCTATGACCAAGTCCAAGCGCCGTACCAAAACCCCAGCGGCGGCCGCCAAGCCTGCGTCCAAGCAGGTCCGCGCCAAGACCGTGAAGCCGGCCACGACGCCCAAGCGTGCCGCGGCCAAGGGGCCGGGGTCCGCTACCGGGGCGAAGCCCGGCCGCAAGCGCGGCCGGCGCCGCGGCCTGCTCTCCGGGCTCGGGCCGGAGCACGAGCGCGACATTCTCGATCAGTACCTCCATGAGGTGAGCAAGACGCCCCTGCTCACTCAGAAGGAAGAGATCGCGCTCGCCCGGAAGGTCCGGGCCGGCGACCAGGAGAGCATGCAGGAGCTGGTAAAGCGCAACCTGCGGTTCGTCATCTCCGTCGCCAAGAAGTACCAGAACCGGGGCCTGCCCCTCACCGATCTGATCGGGGAGGGGAACGTCGGGCTGCTCACCGCCGCCCGGAAGTTCGATCCCGATCAGGGGGTGAAGTTCATCTCCTACGCGGTGTGGTGGATCCGGCAGGCGATTCTGGCGGCGCTGGCGCGCCAGGGCCGTACGGTGCGCGTGCCGCTGAACCGCACGGCCGATCTGTCCCGCATCGTTCGCACGGCCGAGTACCTGCGCCAGACGCTGCGCCGCGAGCCTACCCCTGAGGAGATCGCCGATGCGACGAAGCTGTCGCTCGAGGTGGTGCAGTCGCTGGCGGCGCTGAACACCGGGGACGTGCGGCTCGACGCGCCGCTCGACCCCGACGGTGACCGGTCACTGATCGAGCGGTTCATCGCCGAGGATCTCCCCGACACGGAAGACCAGGCGATGGACCGGTTCCTGTCGGACGAGATCGAGAGCGCCCTCAACACGCTGCAGCGGCGCGACGCGAAGGTGCTGCGCCTCTACTTCGGTCTCGATGGCGGGCGCGAGCATACGCTCGAAGAAATCGGCGGGATGCTCGGCGTCACGCGCGAGCGGGTGCGCCAGCTCCGCGACCGGGCGCTCAAGCGGTTGCGTGAGGGAGATGTCGGAAAGGCGCTGGCGAGCTTCGCTGCCTAGCTTCTAGACGTACAGACGCACAGGGGTGAACAGAAAAGCGGAGTTCAGGTAGACCTGATCTCCGTGGACTGTTCACCCCTGTGCGTCTACACGTCTTTGTCCGGTTCCCTGCTTCTCGCTAGCTTATAGGCGTGATCGACCGGATCGGCCGATACGCCATCGACCGCGTGCACGCGGCGGGGCGGCTCGGTCACTTCTTGGCGGATCTCGTGCGGGCCGTCCCCGACGTCGCCACCTGGCGGGGCCCACTGGTCGTCCAGATGCGGCGCATCGGCGTGGATTCCCTCCCGGTCGCCCTCTTCATCGCCGCCTTCACCGGCGTCGTGCTGGCGCTGCAGGCCTCTTACACCTTCACCGGCACCGTTCCCCTCTACATCGTCGGCACCGTCGTCGGCAAGACGATGATGCTGGAGCTCGGCCCCGTCCTGACGGGCCTCGCGCTCGCCGGCCGCGTCGGCGCCAGCGTGGCCGCCGAGCTGGGCACGATGCGGGTGACCGAGCAGGTCGACGCGCTGGAAACGCTCGCCTACGACCCGCAGGCCTACCTCGTCCTGCCGCGGGTGCTCGCGGGGACGGTGATGGTGCCGCTCGTCGTCGCCCTCGGCATCGTCGTGGGCATCATCACGGGCTGGCTCACGAGCCTCAGCCTGATTCACCTCTCCACCCCCGAATTCGTGAAGGGGCTGAAGCTGCTCTACCAGTTCAAGGACACCTGGTTCGGGCTCGCCAAGAGCGCCAGCTTCGGCATGACGATCACCCTGGTCGGCTGCTTGCTCGGACTCTCCACTTGGGGCGGCGCTGAAGGGGTCGGGCGCAGCACGACGCGCGCGGTCGTCATCTCGGCGATGCTGATTCTGATGCTCGACGCCTTCTGGGCGGTGGTGTTGTTGTGATCCAGTTCAGGGAGCTGCGCAAGGCGTTCAACGGGCGGCCCGTGCTCGACGGCTTTTCGCTCGACGTCAAGGATGGCGAGACGATGGTGGTCATCGGCTTCTCGGGCTCCGGCAAGAGCGTGGCCCTCAAACACGTCGTCGGGTTGTTGCACCCCGATGGCGGGGACGTCATCGTTGACGGGCGCGCCGTGTCGACCCTCGACCGGCCGGCGCTCACCGCGCTGCGGGGCGAGATCGGCTACGTCTTCCAGTTCGCCGCGCTGTTCGATTCGCTCACCGTGGAGGAGAACGTCGGGCTGGGGCTGGTGCGCCGGGGGCTTGCGGAGCGCGAGATCGCGACCCGGGTGCAGGACGCCCTGCGCCTGGTGGATCTCCCGGACGAGGGGTCTCGCTATCCGGCGGAGCTCTCGGGGGGGATGCGCAAGCGCGTGGGGATCGCCCGGGCCATCGCGCTCCGGCCGCGCTACATCTTATATGACGAGCCGACGACCGGGCTCGACCCGGTCACGTCAGCCGTCATGGACCAGCTGATGGTCCGGACCCGCGAGCAGCTCGGCGCGACGGGCATCGTCGTCACGCACGACATGCGCAGCGCCTACACCGTGGGAGACCGCATCGCGATGCTGTACGAGGGGCGCGTGCGCCAGGTGGGCAGCGTCACGGAGATTCAAGGCAGCTCCGATCCAATCGTGCGACAGTTCATCGAAGGACGGCCAGCGTGAAACGGCAGAACGAATTGGCCGTCGGGCTCGTAGTGATCGCGGCCGCGACGGCGGTGGTCGGCGGCGCCCTGTGGCTCTCCGGCGCTCGCCTCGGCGGGACGGAAAAGCTCTACACGGCGCGCTTCCGCACCGTGGGCGGGCTGGGCGCTGGGAACCCCGTAGTGCTGCGCGGTGTGCGAGTGGGCCAGGTTCAGGCGATCCGGCTCGCGCAGGGAAACTGGGTGGAAACCGACCTCAAGATTTCGGCCGGCGTGACGCTTCCCGCCCGTCCGGCCGTGATCGCGGCTTCGGCCTCCCTGTTCGGCGAGTGGGCCGCGACGCTGATCTCGATGGATCAGCCGCTCTCGGATCCGAACGTGCGCACGGCGCTGACCGAGGCGCAGGCCGTCGGCGGAGGACGCTGGCCGGGAGCGACGCTCCCGGACATCGGCCAGCTGACCGCTCAGGCAAGCCGGATCGCCGGCGATATTGCCTCCGTCGCCAACCGGGTCCAGAGCGCCTTCGACTCCGAGGCGGTGGCGGAGCTGCGCCGCTCGATCAGGGATTTCGGCGAAATCGCCGACCGCATGGCGCGCGTCACCAACGAGCAGGCCGACGTCATCGGACGGGTGGGGACGAACCTGGGCAAGGGATCGGACGCGATGGCCCGCGCCGCCAGCACCCTCGAAGGCGCGCTGGGTCGGGTCGATACCGCGACCAATCAGGGCCAGCTCGCGACCATTCTCAACAACACAGCGGCGGCGAGCCAGGATGTGCGGGCGACCTCGCAGGACGTCCGGGATCTCGTCGGAGCCGCGCACAAGAACCAGGAGAGCATGGTCCACGCCCTCGTCGCCGCCGACACCGTGCTCTCCCGAATCGCCAATCGCAGCGGGACGCTCGGCCTCCTGGTCGCCGATTCGGCCCTGTATCGTGAAACGACGCTCACGATGATCCAGCTGCGGCAGCTCCTGTCGGACATCCAGGCGAATCCGCGCAAGTACTTTTCCTTCAGCGTTTTTTAACGGAGCAGCGATGGCGCAGCGCCGGGGGGGAAGTCAGCGGGCTCAACGGGAGACGAGTGCCGGCGGCGTCGTTTTCCGGCGCGGCGCCGACGGGCACGTGGTCTACCTGCTGATCCGCGATTCGTATCGCAACTGGGGCTTTCCCAAAGGGCACCTGGAGAGCGGCGAGCCTCCGGCCGACGCCGCCCGCCGCGAGGTGGCGGAAGAGACGGGGCTCGTCGACCTCACACTGCACGGCCCGATCCGCGTGATCGACTGGTACTTCCGCTTCCGCGGCAAGACGATCCACAAGTACTGCCACTTCTTCCTGTTCGAGTCCCGGTCCGGCGAGCCGGTGCCGCAGGCGGAAGAGGGCATCACCGAGTGTGCCTGGCACCCCGCCGAAGCGGCGCTTGCCACGATTTCATACGACAACGCCCGCGGGGTGCTGCGCCGCGCGGCCGAAATGGTGCGAGCCCTTTCCGCCGTCTCGGGCGGCGAGCCCCGCACGTCGTGACGCCGGTCGTCCCCGTCTACCATCAGCGGCGCGAAGCCCGCCGCGCCTTCATGCGGGGCTATCCGCGCCGCCTCGGTGCGGTGCGCTGCTGCCGCACGCCGCAGAGCGTCGAGCGGTTGCTCGCCGCCCGGCTCGTGGACGCCATCGTCGTGGACGTCAAAGCGGCGCCCGAAGTCTGGCTGCCGTTCCCGGGGCGGTTTCCGCGCATTCCGGTGTTCGCACTCTCCGCGTTCCGTCCCGATGACGGACCGCTCGTCGCCGACTGCCAACGGGCGGGATTCGCCGGTGTGCTGGTCGAGCCGGTGGACCACGCCGTGGCGGGTGAGTGGGTGGCCCGGCGCACGGCTCAGGTGGCACGGCGCCTCGCGCTCGTCGATGCGCCGCGGCTGTTGCGGCTCACCGATGCGCTCCAGCTGCGCGCGTGGGAGGAAGTCTGGCGCCGCGTCGCCGAGCCGACGAAGACCTGCGATCTCGCGCGGGCGCTGCGCGTGACGCGCGAGCACCTTTCCCGCCAGTTCGCCGCGGGGGGCGCGCCGAACCTCAAGCGGGTGATCGACCTGGTGCGCACCGCCTGCGCCGCCGATCTGCTCCAGAACCCCGGCTACACCGTGGGGAACGTGTCGCGGATCCTGGCCTATGCGTCCGCCAGCCACCTGGCCGGGGCTGCCCGGCGCGTCACCGGCGTGTCGACTCAGGAGCTCAAGTCGCTGGGGCCCCGGGGGGTGTTGGCCGCCTTTCTGAAGGGGCGGACGAGATCGCGTCTATAGATGAATGCGGAGCGCGTAACCGTGCCTCCACCTTGGGATTGCGCGTTGGGGCGGTGGGGTGGCGGGGATGGCTTCCATGTGATAATTTTCACAAGCTAACCACCAGAACGGATACTTCATGGCCAGCGACTTGATCCTCCGTCCCGGCGAGCTGAAAGACATCCTCCTCAAAGAGATCCAGGCAGCCGATCTCGCGGCGATCGACGTACGCGAGGTGGGGACGGTGCTGGAGGTCAAAGACGGCATCGCCCGGATCTACGGTCTGACCTCGGCGATGGCCGGAGAGATGCTCGAGTTCAGCTCGTCGGAGACCGGGGAGAAGGTGACCGGGCAAGCGCTCAATCTGGAGGAGGACAACATCGGCGCCGTCATCCTCGGCGACTACCTCCAGCTCCGGGAAGGCGACGAGGTGCGCCGCACCGCCCGGGTGCTCGAAGTACCGGTGGGGAAGGCGATGGTGGGCCGCGTGGTCGACGCGTTGGGGCGTCCGGTCGACGGCCTCGGTCCGATCCGCACCACGGCGACGCGGAAGGTGGAGGTCGTGGCGCCGGGGATCATCAAGCGCCAGCCGGTGAAGGAGCCGCTGCAGACGGGGATCAAGGCGATCGACTCGATGATCCCGATCGGCCGGGGCCAGCGCGAGCTGATCATCGGCGACCGGGGCACGGGAAAGACGGCGATCGCGGTGGACACGATCATCAACCAGAAGGGCCAAGGGGTGATCTGTGTCTACATTGCGATCGGACAGAAGAACTCGACGGTGGCGGGAGTGGTCGAGCGGCTGAAGGAGCACGACGCGATGGAATACACCATCGTGGTCGTGGCATCCGCGTCCGAGCCCGCTCCGCTGCAGTACATCGCCCCCTATTCGGGGTGCACCATGGCCGAGTACTTCATGTACGAGGAAAAAGCGGCCACGCTGTGCATCTACGACGACTTGTCGAAGCAAGCGGCGGCGTACCGCCAGCTGTCCCTGGTGCTGCGGCGCCCCCCCGGCCGTGAAGCGTATCCCGGCGACGTGTTTTACCTGCACAGCCGCCTGCTCGAGCGGGCCGCGAAGCTCTCGGACGAGATGGGCGGGGGCTCGCTCACGGCGCTGCCGATCATCGAGACGCAGGCCGGCGACGTGTCGGCCTACATCCCCACGAACGTCATCTCGATCACTGACGGGCAGATCTTTCTCGAGACCGACCTGTTCTATTCGAACATCCGCCCCGCGGTGAACGCCGGTATCTCGGTGTCGCGCGTCGGCGGCAACGCGCAGATCAAGGCGATGAAGCAGGTCGCGGGCCGGTTGCGACTCGATCTGGCGCAGTATCGCGAGCTGGAGGCGTTTGCGCAGTTCGGCTCCGAGCTCGACCCCGCGACGCAGAAGCAGCTGTCGCGCGGTGCCCGGATCGTGGAGATTCTGAAGCAGCCCCAGTATCGGCCTGTGCCGGTGCAGCAGCAGGTGATGATCATCTTCGCCGTCACCAACGGCTACCTCGACGACGTCGACGTCGCGAACGTCCGCGCCTGGGAAACCGGATTCCACGAGTTTATCGCCGCCCAGCACGCCGCGCTCGTGGAGGAGATTCGCACCAAGAAGGCGTTGTCCGACGATCTGACGGCCAGGCTGCGCAAGGCGATCGAGCAATACAAGGCGATGGGTAGCCGCTGATGGCGCAGGCGCGCGAGCTGCGCCGGCGCATCCGCTCGGTGCAGAGCACCCGCCAGATCACGCGCACCATGGAGATGGTCTCCACCTCCAAGTTGAAGCGTGCGCAAGACCGGGTGGTGGGGGCGCGGCCCTACGCCGCCGCGCTCGCCGAGGTGCTCGCCGAGCTGTACGCGCCGGAGCTCGCCGAAGACTTTCCGCTCTTGCGGCAGCCCGAATCGGGGAAGCTCCGCCGGGCCGCGTTGCTCGTCATCACGTCGAACCGCGGCCTGTGCGGCGCCTTCAATGCCAACCTGATCCGTGAAGGACGGCGGCGCATCGCGGACCTCGAGGCTGGCGGCGCCGCGGTAGACCTGCACCTCGTCGGCAAAAAGGGCGTGAACTTCTTCCGTTTCACGAAGCGGAAGGCGGTGTCCACGCGGATCGACATCGGCGACCGCCCGACGGCCGCGCATGCCGCCGAGCTGATGGAGCCGCTGATGCAGCAGTTCGCGGCTGGACAGCTGGACGCGGTGGAGGTGGTGTTCGCGAAGTTCAACAGCGCGGTGAGCACCCCGCCGACGACGCTGCGAATCCTCCCCGTCACCCCGCCCCGAGCGAACCAGGCTGCGACGACCCGCCCGTTTTTTATTCTGCAACCGTCAGCGGGGGCGATTCTCGAAAAGCTGCTGCCACTCTACGTCAAGAACCAGGTGTACCGGGCGCTGGTCGAGACGGCAGCGGCGGAGCACGGGGCGCGGCGCACGGCGATGAAAAACGCCACCGACTCGGCGGGCGACATGCTGGACATTCTGCGCCGCACGTACAATCGTGCACGGCAGGCGCAGATTACGCAGGAGATTGCGGAGATCGTTGGCGGGGCTGAGGCATTGCAAGGATGAGACGTCAGACGTCAGACCTCAGAAATCTGACGTCCGATGTCTGAAGTCTGACGTCCAAGGGGAACACCATGGCGACACTGACGAAAGAGTCTCGCAAGAAGTCGGCGGGCGCGACGCACCACGTCGGCAAGGTCATCCAAGTCATCGGCCCCGTGCTCGACGTGGAGTTCGAGCCGGGGCACCTGCCTGAGTTGTACAACGCGCTCGTGGTGGAGCAGCCGGGTGGGAACGGCGTGCCGCCGCTCAAGCTCGTGGCCGAGGTGCAGCAGCACATCGGGCGCAATCAGGTGCGCGCGGTAGCGATGAGCTCGACCGACGGCGTGGTGCGCGGCATGGAGGTCGTCGACTCCGGCGGACCGATCACCGTGCCCGTCGGGAAAGCGGCGTTGGGGCGGATCCTCAACGTGCTGGGCGATCCGGTGGACGAGGGCGCCCCGATTCCGGCGAGCGCCGAGCGCTGGCCGATCCATCGGGAGACGCCGAAGTTCGTCGATCTCGAGCCGAAGACCGAGGTGTTCGAGACCGGCATCAAGGTCATCGATCTGATCGCGCCGTTCGTGAAGGGCGGCAAGATCGGCCTGTTCGGCGGCGCGGGCGTGGGCAAGACGGTCGTCATTCAGGAGCTGATCAACAACGTCGCCAAGGGGCACGGCGGCAAGTCGGTGTTCTGCGGTGTGGGCGAGCGCACCCGCGAAGGCAACGATCTCTACCTCGAGTTCAAAGAAGCCGGCATTCTCGAGAATGTGGCGCTCATCTACGGCCAGATGAATGAGCCGCCGGGCGCACGACTGCGCGTCGGCCTGTCCGGCCTCACCGTCGCCGAGTACTTCCGCGACGTCGAAGGCCAGGACGTGCTCGTGTTCATCGACAACATCTTCCGGTTCACGCAGGCGGGCTCCGAGGTGTCGGCGCTGCTCGGCCGGATGCCGTCGGCGGTAGGGTATCAGCCGACGCTCGCGACGGAAATGGGCGAGCTGCAGGAGCGGATCACGTCCACGCGCAAAGGGTCGATCACGTCGGTGCAGGCGATCTACGTGCCCGCCGACGACCTCACCGACCCCGCCCCAGCCACGGCGTTCTCGCACCTCGACGCGACGGTGGTGCTGGACCGCGCGATCGTGGAGCTCGGCATCTACCCGGCGGTCAACCCGCTGTCGTCGTCGAGCCGCATTCTCGACGCGCAATATCTCGGTGAGCGGCACTACCGCGTGGCCGTCGAAGTGCAGCGCATCCTGCAGCGCTACAAGGATCTGCAGGACATCATCGCGATTCTCGGTATGGACGAGCTGTCCGAGGAAGACAAGATCCTGGTGGCGCGCGCGCGCCGTGTGCAGCGCTTCCTGTCGCAACCGTTCTTCGTCGCCTCGCAGTTCACCGGCCGCGAAGGGAAGTACGTGAAACTCGAGGAGACGATCGCGTCGTTCGAGCGCGTGGTCGCCGGCGAGTTCGACCAGTTGCCGGAGCAGGCGTTCTACATGGTGGGCGGCATCGAGGACGTGGTCGAGCAAGCCAAACAGCTGGCCTCGGCCTGATGCGCGTGACCCTCATCTCCCCGGACCGGTCGTTGTTCGACGGTGAAGCCACCAGCGTCGTGGCCCCGGCGTTCGATGGACAGGTGGGGATTCTCCCGGGGCACGCGCCGTTTCTGACGTTGCTGGGCACCGGCTCGCTCACGATCGCCCAGGGCGGATCGAGCAGCCGGTTCACCGTAGCGGGCGGTTTCTTGCAGGTCGTCGGCGATACCGTGCGGGTCGTAGCCGAACACGCCGACACATAACTCAACCTCGGAGGGTTGGATGAAACGCGTCGCACTTTCGCTGGTTGC
>DATJJY010000045.1:0-74650 GCA_035491895.1 Gemmatimonadales bacterium | reverse complement strand
CGCCCGGGTGGTCCCGGCGGCACACGGCGGCCTCTCCACCGCCGATTGTCTGGGCGTGGCGAAGAAACACCGGCCGCCCGCCCAGATCACTCAGCTGGAAGTCGTGCTCGGCGCGCTCGACGCCGTGGCGTTCGGCAGCGACGCGCCGGTCGACGTCGCGGCGCTGGCGCAGCGCGCGCGGTCGCTGGCACAGGAGCTGAAGCCGTGAGTTTCGCCCGTCCCTGGCTCCTGCCGCTCCTCCTGCTCGTGCCGCTCTGGCTCTGGCTGCGCCACCGGCGCCTCGGGCGGCTGTCGGGTACGCCCGTTTCGGATTCACGGCCCGCCGCCGGTATCGCCCAGCGGCGCTGGATGGTGCACGTCCCGGTCGTGCTGCGCTGCATCTGCTTCGTCGCCTGGATCATCGCCGCGGCGGGCCCCCGCGTCGGCGCGTCGCGCGCCGAGGTGCGCAGCGAGGGGATTTCGATCGTCCTCGCCGTCGATCTGTCGAGCAGCATGCTGGCGGAGGACTTCACCCCGGCCAACCGGCTCGACGTGGCGAAGCAGACGGCGATCGACTTCGTGCGGGCCCGGCCCTCGGACCGGATCGGCCTCGTCGCGTTCGCCGGCCAGGCGCTGACGCAGGTGCCGGTCACCAACGACCACGCGGTGCTCGAGGCGGCGCTGCAGGATCTGCACATCGGCGAGCTGGAGGACGGCACGGCGATCGGCACCGGGATCGCGACCGCCGCCAACCGGCTGCGCCGGGCGCCGGGGAAGAGCCGGGTGATCATCCTGCTCACCGACGGGGTGAACAATCGCGGCACCGTCGATCCGCGCACCGCGGCCCGCGCGGCGGGCGCGTTCGGGATCCGGATCTATACGATCGGTGTGGGGACGCAGGGCGAGGCGCCGGTGCCGACGGGGCAGAGCGGGCAGGGCCTGCGCTATCAAATGCTGCCGGTCGAGATCGACGAGGGTTTGCTGACGGAGGTCGCGACGTCGACGGGGGGACGCTACTTCCGCGCCACCGACAGCGAATCGCTGCGTCACATCTTCGCCGAGATCAACCGGCTCGAACGGACGACCGTGCAGCACGTGATCTACCGCCGCTTCGACGAAGCACTGAAGCTCCCGCTGGCACTGGGACTCCTGGCGCTGGCGATCGAGCTGGTCTTGTCGGCCACCATCGTCGTGCGGGTGCCGTGATGGCGTTCGACGCCCCGCTCGTTCTGGCGCTCGCCCCGGTGATCGGGTTTCTGGTGTGGATCGGCGCCACCTGGGCGCGCCGCGAGCGGCTGCGCCGCGCAGCCCGCTGGTCGGCCGAGACGGCGCGTCAGGCGCGCGGCGCGGGCCGCTTCGGCCCGACCGGGATCACGCTCGCCGCGTTCCTGGGCGTCGTGGCGCTGGCCGGCCCCCGCTGGGGGAACGAGCGGATCGAAACCGAGACGCGCGGGCTCAATCTCGTGGTCGCGGTGGACATTTCGCGCTCGATGCTGGCGGAGGATGCAGGCGGGGGATCGAGTCGGCTGGCGCGCTCGTTGCGCGAAGGCCGGCGTCTCGCTCAGGACTTGGACGGCGACCGGCTCGGTCTCGTCGCGTTCGCGGGGGCGAGCTACATCCTGTCGCCGCTCTCCGTCGACGGCTCGGCGCTGATGCTGTATCTCGACGCACTCGACCCCGACGTCGCCTCCGAGGGCGGTACCTCGCTCGCGCCCGGGCTCGCGATGGGCGGCGAGCTGCTTGCCGCCGAGCCCGGTGCCGCCGACCGCGTGCTCGTCGTCTTTACCGACGGCGAAGCCCACGACTCGATGTCCACGGTGCTGCGCATCGCCCAGCAGCTCAAGGAAGCGGGCGTCCATCTGATCCTCGTGGCGGAAGGCGGCCGCGATCCGGTGCGTATCCCGTTGCGGGACGACCAGGGGGCGATCCAGGGGTACCAGTCCGACGACGAGGGGCAGGTGGTCGAGACGAGCCGGATGGACGACGTACTCGGCGCGACGGCCAATGCCGCGCAAGGGACGATCGTGGCCGCCGATCTCCCCGATCAGGCCGGAGCGGTGCGCGACCTGGTGGCGTCATACAAGCGCAACCCCGCGACCGAAACGAACACGCAGCAGGGCATGCCGCGCGGCTGGATTCCCCTGGTCCTGGCGATCGCCATCCTGCTTTCGCAGTCGTTCTCGCGGCGCACCGCCGCGCTCGTGGGCGTGTTCCTGGCGCTGGGGCTGGCCGGCGTGCAGGAGGCGTCGGCGCAGCAACCCACGCCGTCGCGGCGGCGCACGCTCGCCGAGCTCTACTGGGACCTGGGCGATTCCACGCGGGCGAGCGATGCGTACCTCGGGGAAGTAAACGCGCGGAACGGCGACACCGCCTGGTTCAACGCCGGCACCGCGGCGATGGCGGCGCGCGACTTCTCCACCGCCCGCAACGCACTGGCGCGTGCCGCGACCTCGCTCGATCCGGATATCCGATTCCGGGCGCTCTACAATGAAGGATTGCTGGCGCTGCGCGCGGCGGAGATGGACACCATCCATCGCGACGCCCACCTCGGTGAAGCGGAACGAGCCTACCGCGAGGCGCTGTTGCTCCGGCCGCTCGATGGCGCCGCCAAGTGGAACCTCGAGCTGGCGCAGCGGCGCCGCCGGCAGGGCGGCGGCGGGCAGAGCCAATCGCAGCCGCAGAACCAAAATCAGAATCAACAACAACAGCGCCAGCAGCCGCCACCTACTCCGCAGGGAATGACGGAAGCCCAGGCGGACGAGATCCTGCGCTCGATCGGCCAGGAGGAACTGAAGACGCGGCGCGAGCGGATGGGACGCGCGCGGCGCGCCGCCGAGCCGGGAGTGAAAGACTGGTGAGCGGCGCCTGTCTCGCGTTGCTCGTGGTCCTGCAGGGGCAGGCGCTCGACGTCACCGCGGCGGTCGATCGCGCGCGCGTCAGGGTCGGGGAGGAGGTCACCCTTACCATCCAGGTGCGGGCTCAGGGCGTGGACGCCCCGCGGTTCGACCTGCCGCCACTCTCCGGCTTCTCGGTCGTGGGCACACGGGATGCGGCGGAGGTCGCGCTCGAGGGTACCGCGGGTGCGTCGCGCACGGCGCTGCGGGCGCTCACGCTCCGTGCCGAGCGGCCGGGGCGGTTGACGATCGGCTCCGTGAGCGTGCACGTCGGGGACGCCGTCGCGACCACGGCCCCGTTCACGATCGCGGTGGACAGTGCAGCGTCGTTCCCAACCGGCGCACTCAGCGTCGCCGCCCGTGCGCTGCTCACTGCGGCACCGCCACCCTACCGCGGCGATCAGGTGGCGCTCTCAATCGTCGCTCCCGCGGCCCCCGCCACCGTCGGTCATCAGCTCGATGTCATTCTCGCGGCCTGGTTCCCGCGGCCGCTGCGCGAGCGGCTGCGCCGTCCGCCGCTGCTCACGCTACTCACGCCTGAAAACGTGTGGAGCTATCCACCCGCCACGCCGAGCGGCGTCGTGCTGTCACGCACCGTACACGGCCTGCCGATGGATCTGTACGCCGTCCACCAGATCCTCTTTCCGCTGACGGCGGGGAGCATCGTGATCCCGCCGGGATCGGTGGAGTACGCCGTCCCGGTGAACTTTTCGTTCTTCAGCTCCGAGGAGCGCTATTCGCTGTCGACCGATTCGGCGGTCGTGGCCGTCCAACCGCTGCCGGCGGCCGACCGTCCCCCCGGCGACCTGGGGGTCGTCGCCGAGAGCCTGCAGCTCACGGTCGCCGTGAATCCCCCCGAGGGCCACGTGGGTGAGCCGCTCGAGGTCGCCGCGACGCTCGACGGCGGCGGGAATGTCGAGCTCTGGCCGCCTCCCGCACTGCACTGGCCGCCGGGATTCCGCTCCTATCCGGAAGAGACCACCGTGCGCATTGAGGCGCCGGGGGGACACGTCGGCGGCAAGAAGACGTTCCGGCTCCTCGTCGTGCCCGACTCGGCGGGGGTGTTCCTGCTCCCCGAAGTGCGGTATCCGTACTACGATCCTTCCGTCCGCCGCTACGAGGTGGCCAGCATCCCTGCCCGTTCCTTCGTGACGGCCCAGAGCGGGGAGCACCGCGCGGCGCGCGCCACACCCGAGCTGCTCGAGCCGGGCCAGCGCGATTGGAGCGATGAGCTGAAGGGCTGGCTGTGGCCCGTCGGCTGGCTCGCGGTATTCCTCGTGCCACCGTTTGGGCTGTTCCTGCGGTTGCGCCGCCGGGCCCCGCCACCGCCCCCGGTCGAGCCCGCCGTGCACGACCCGGGCGAGCTGGCGGTGCTGGAGCGGGCGTTCGGCATCCTGGTGCAGGCGCACGTCGCCGATGCCTTCAACCACGACGGCGAGAGCCTCGCCCGCGCGCTCCGGGCCGCGGGCGTCGAGCGCAAGCTCGCCGAGCATGTGGGGCGCTTGCGCGAGCGGCTGCGCGGCATTCGCTATGGGCCGCGCACTTCCGGTGACCCGCACGAGCTGGCGGCCGAGCTGCGAGCGGTGTTGAAAGCGTTGTCGCACGACAGCCGCGGGCGGCGCCGCCGCTCGAGTGTCGGGCTCGGAGTGCTGCTTCTGTCCGTGATCGGCGGCGTGCGCGACGTACGGGCTCAGGGGACGAGCGCCGAGGCGCTTTACCAGGCCGGGGCCCTGAGCGCCGCCGCGGATTCGTTTTCCGGCCGGGCGGCACGCGACACACTCGATCCGGCGCACTGGTACGATCTCGGAGCGACGCTGTACCGCAGCGGCGAGGACGGCAAAGCGGTCGCGGCATGGGTCATGGCGGAGCGTCTCGCGCCCCGCAACGGCGCGATCCGGCGCGCGCGCGACCTGCTGCCGCCTCCCGACGCCGCGAGCGCGAGCCTGCTCGATGTCGGGTTGCTCACTCCGGGTGAGTGGTGGATCGTGGCGGCGACGCTCTGGATCGTGTGCTGGGGGGTGCTGATCGTGAGTCGCGGGGCGCGGCGCATCGTGGGTGCCTCGTTCGGCACGCTCGCGCTCACTGCGGCCGTGCTCGGGGTGTTCGAGCAGCGTCGTGACGACCGGCCGCTCGTCGTGATCACGAGCCCGCGCACCCCCGTGCGGGCCGCGCCCTACGGTCCCTCCAGCGCGAGTCTGGTGCTCGAGCCGGGCGCGGCGGCGGAGGTGGTCGACACGTTCGCCGGCGGACGCTGGCTGCGAATCCGGCGCAGCGACGGCGTCAACGGGTGGGTGCTCTCGAGCCAGGTCGTGCGGTTGTGAACCCGCCGCGCATCGCCGTCCTCCCCGACCGCGTGGCCGATCAGATCGCGGCGGGGGAGGTGGTCGAGCGGCCGGCGTCGGTCGTGAAAGAGCTGGTCGAGAACGCCCTCGACGCCGGGGCGCGAGTGGTCCGGGTCGAGATCGAGGAAGGCGGGCGGGCGCTGATCCGGGTCTCGGACGACGGGCACGGAATGGCGCCCGACGACGCGCAGCTGGCATTGCGGCGCCACGCCACGAGCAAGATCCGCTCCGTTGCCGATCTCATCGGCGTCGGCTCTTTCGGCTTCCGGGGCGAAGCGCTGCCGGCAATCGCCTCCGTGTCCCGCTTCGAGCTCGAGACCGCGGACGGGGCAAGCGGCATCCGGTTGCGGGTGACCGGCGGGACGATCGAGGCCGCGGAGCCCGCGGTGCGGCAGCAGGGGACGTCGGTGACGGTGCGCGGCCTGTTCTTCAATACGCCGGCGCGGCGCAAGTTCCTGCGCGCCCCCGCCACGGAGACGCGCGCGGTCTCCGATGTGCTCACCGTGCTCGCGCTGGCGCGCCCCGACGTCGCCTTCTCGCTGACGAGTGATGGACGGCCGCTGCTCGACGCGCCGGCGGCCGCGCGCCTGATCGAGCGCATCCACGCCCTGTGGGGACGGGACCTGGCCGACACGCTGTTGCCGCTCTCGACCCGGGTCGGTGGCGCCGAAGTGTCGGGGTTCGCACAGCGTCCGTCACAGGCGCGTCCGGCGGGCCGCAAGGCGTTCGTGTTCGTGCGCGGGCGTCCGGTGAAGGATCCATTCCTGTTGCGCGCGGCCGAGGCCGGATATCGCTCGGCGATCGCGCCGGGGGACCGGCCGTCGCTGCTCCTGTTTCTCGATCTTCCGGGCGACGCCGTGGACGTGAACGTGCACCCCACGAAAGCGGAGGTACGGTTCCGCGATCGGATTCAGATCGAGCAGCTGGTGGAGGAGGGGGTGCGGCGCGCGCTGGCTCCGTTGGACGCCGCCGCGCCGCTCGGGGGAGCCTCCAGCGGAGCCGCGCCGGTGCTCGAGGCGACGCCGTGGGACGGGACGGGGACGATTCCGGCCGGGATGCCCACGGAGCTGTTCACCGAGCCCATGGGCGGGCGTCCACGCGGTCCCGAGCTGCTGCAGGTGTTCGACACCTATCTCCTGTTCCAGACCGAAGACGCGGTCGCGATCGTGGACCAGCATTCCGCGCACGAGCGCGTATTGTACGAGCAGGTGATGCGGCAGCTCTCCGGGGACGGCGCACCGGCCCAGCGTTTGCTGTTGCCGCTCACCCTGGAATTCAGCGGCCCCGAGCTCGAAGCGATCGACGCGCATCGTGAGCTCTTGGCGCGTGTGGGATTCGAGCTGGAGCCGTTCTCGGGTCGGACCGTCGTGGTGCACACGGCCCCCAATCCGCATCCGCGCTTCGAGGCGGCACGCTGCCTGCAAGAGCTGGTGAGCGACCTGGCGGGCGGCCGGTTCGGCGGCTGGGCGAACCGGCTCGAGCGGTTCGGGGCGACGTTCGCCTGCCGCGCCGCGATCAAGGCGGGACACCATCTCGATCCCGAGGAAGCGCGAGAGCTGGTGCGCCGGCTGTTGAGCGCCACACTCCCCGCACACGACGTTCACGGACGACCCACGATCGTGCAGCTTCCCAAAGGCGAGTTAGAGCGGAGATTTGGGAGATGAGAAAGACGGCGGTCAGGCGGTCAGGCGGTCAGTCGGTCGGGCGCGGGCGCGTATCGCCTGTGGGTCTCCTCCGCCCGTCTGCCTATCCGCCCGACCGCCCGCTCACACCCGTCATCGTCGGTCCGACGGCCGTCGGGAAGACCGCGGTCGCCATCGCGCTGGCGCAGCGTCTCCCGCTCACGGTGATCTCGGCCGATGCCCGGCAGGTCTATCGCCGCCTCGACATCGGGACCGCCAAGCCCACCGCTCTGTTGCGCGCCCAGGTCCCGCACGAGGGGGTCGATCTCGTCGAGCCGGGGGAGCGTTTCAGCGCCGGCCGATTCGCCCGCGAAGCGGCGGGATGGCTCACGACGGCCCGGGCCGGGGGCCGAGTGCCGCTGGTCGTGGGCGGAACGGGATTCTACGTCCGCGCGCTCGCCGACGGCTTGTTTCAGGAGCCACCACTCGATCCGGCGCGGCGTGATCGGCTGCGCGACTGGACGGCCACGCTGCCGGGGCCGGATCTCTCGCGCTGGGCGCTGCGCCTCGACCCGCGATTTTCCGGCGGCGGACGGCAGCGCGCGGCGCGTGTGCTCGAAGTCGCGCTGTTGACGGGACGTCCGCTCTCGCTGTGGCAGCGCATGGCCCGCGCGGCCGGGGTGATGCGCCCCTGGTACATCGTGCTCACGATTCCGCGCGAGCTGCTGCGGCGCCGCATCGCCGAGCGGGTCGACGCCATGCTGGCGGCCGGGTTCGTGGACGAGGTTCGCGCCGAGCTGGCGCGCGGCACGGCGCCCGACGCCGCCGGTCTCGACGGGGTGGGGTATCGCGAGATCGTCGCCATGCTGGCGGGCCGGATCCAGCCGGGCGAACTGCGCGACGCGATCGTGCGGTCGTCACGCCAGTATGCGAAGCGGCAGGAGACGTGGTTTCGAAATCAACTACGGGTTCAGACGTCAGAGGTCGGACATCAGCCCGATCAGGTGTGGATGCTCGACGCGACGGAATCGGCGAACGACTTGGCCGCCACCATTGAAGCCCGTTGGCGGTTGGTGTCGGCTGGTGTCTGATGTCTGAGGTCTGAGGTCTGACGTCTGAGGTCTGAGGTCTCGGTTCCCATGAGAATCGGCATCACTCTATATCCGACCTACGGCGGCTCCGGGGCCGTCGCGACGGAGCTCGGCCTCGAGCTCGCGCGGCGCGGGCACGACGTGCATTTCATCTCCTACGCCAGTCCGTTCCGGCTGCGCGGCGTTACCGAGCACGTCACGTTTCACGAGGTCGTGCCGGCCGATTATCCGCTGTTCGAACAGTCGCAGTACGCCTTCGCGCTGGCGGTGAAACAGCACGAGGTCGCCCAGCGGGAAGAGCTGCAGGTCATGCACGTGCACTACGCGATTCCCCATGCCGCCACGGCGTGGCTCGCGAAGCAGATGCTCGCCGAGGAGCGGGATTTGAAGGTCGTGACGACGCTGCACGGCACCGACATCACCCTCGTCGGCAAGGATCCGTCCTACTTCTCGCTCACCAAGTTCTCCATCGAGCACTCCGATCGCGTCACCGCGGTCTCCGCGTTCCTGCGCGAGGAGACGTACCGCACGTTCGGCTGCGACGGGTGCGAGGTGCTCGTCATTCCCAACTTCATCAATAAGGTGGAGTACTTCCCGGCGACCGATCCCGCGATGCGCTGCAAGCTGGCGCCGCCGGACCACCGTGTCCTGGTGCACATCTCCAATTTCCGTCCCGTGAAACGCCTCGTCGACGTCGTGCGCGTATTCGCCGGGGTGCGCAAGGCGATGAAGGCGACGCTCGTGATGGTCGGAGACGGTCCGGACCGGGATCCGGCGCAACGTGAGGCCGTCCGGCTCGGCGTGCAGCGCAACGTCCGCTTCGCGGGACGAGTCGACGATGTCGCCGACCTGCTGCGCGGCGGCGATCTCTTCCTGCTCCCCTCCGAGACCGAATCGTTCGGTCTGGCGGCGCTCGAGGCGATGGCGTGCGGGGTGCCGGTCATCGCGAGCCGCGTGGGCGGGCTCCCCGAAGTTGTGACGGAAGGAGAGTCGGGCTTCCTCGCGGACGTGGGCGACGTCGCGACGATGACCGATCGGGCCATCGAAGTGCTGCGCGATCCGGAGCGGCTGGAGGAGATGCGGCGCCACGCGGTGCGGCGAGCGGATGATTTCTCGGCCGACCGGATCGTGCCGCAGTACGAGCGCCTCTATGAGAACGTACTGCGTGACTGATCTGTGGCGGCTCGTCCGCGCACACAATCTCCTGTTGGCCGCAGCCGGTGTACTCGCCGGCGGCTGGATCGCGCTCGGCACCATGGCCGTGCCGAAGCTGCTGGGGTTCGCCGCGCTTTCCGCGATCGGTCTCGGGGCGGCGGGGAATGCGGCCAACGACGTGCAGGACGTCGCCGCCGATCGCGTCAACGCTCCCGGCCGCCATCCCCTCGCGGCGGAACGCCTGCGCCGCGAGACGGCCCACCTCGTCATCTGGCTCGGGATCATGGTCGGCATCGGCGCCGCCGCGCTCGTTTCCGGGCGCCAGGTACTGATGGCGCTCCTGGCGCTCGCCGTGATGCTCGGCTATTCGCCGCTCCTGAAGCGGCGCGGGGCGCCGGGCAACGTCGCGGTAGCCGTCGTAGGGGGTCTGCCGCTGTTCTACGGCGCGCTCGCCGTCGGCCGTCCCGCGGCGGGCGTCGTGCCCTGGGTGCTCGCGGGGTGGCTGCACCTCGCCCGGGAGCTCGTGAAGGATCTGGAAGACGAGGCGGGGGATCGCGCCGCCGGTCGGCAAACGCTCCCGGTGCGGTTCGGGCTGATTGGGGCCACGCGTGTCGCCGTCTGGGTCAGCGCAGCCTTTCTGCCACTGGCCGTGATCTTGCCCCTCGTCGCGGGATACGGTGCCATGTACTTCGGCGTAGCGGGCGCGGCGCTCGTGATCCTGCTCGTCGCGGTGCGTGCCCTCCAGCAGCGGCGGTTCGTGACGGCGAGCGGACTCCTCAAGGTCGCAATGGTGTTCGGTCTTGGCGCACTCGTCCTCGGGAGGGTGGTGTGAACTACATGCAGGTGCCGGGCGCGGTGTAGGGGTTAAAAGAATCACCTGCCGTCACAGGATCGCATCGCTGTCGTCACGGCCAAGCTGGCAGTTGTCGCACAATCACTCACCTGCGTTAACCGTTGCAGCTCGACGCAATCAGATGCGGCCATTTGAAACTGGATGAGGACATCGGCGAGTCGTAACGACGGACCGCTACGCCGCAATCCAGCGCACACCCAGGAGGAGCAGCACCAACAGGGCGAACCCAAACGCAATGCGGTACCAGGCGAAGACGTCGAAAGAGTGACGCGACACGAACCTTACGAGCCAGCGGACGACCACCAGGGCGCCCAGGAAAGCCACGACGAAGCCGATCGCGAACACCCCTGCATCCGATCCCGACAGGAGCCGTCGGTTCTCCCAGAGCTCGAGGCCCGTAGCGGCGAGCATGACTGGGATCGCCAGCAGGAACGAGAACTCAGCCGCGGCCGGTCGGCCGACGCCCGCGAGCAACGCCCCCATGATCGTGGCCCCTGAGCGCGACACGCCCGGGATGAGAGAGAAGAGCTGCGCGATGCCGATTAAGAGCGCAGTGCGGTAGCCGATCTCCATCACCGTTTCTATGCGTGGTGCGGGGCGCAGCCGCTCGATGACGAGAATGGCCACGCCGCCGAGGATCATGGTGGCGATCACGACCGGGGGAATGAATAAGTGCGCAGTGATCCAGTGGTGCGTAAGCAGCCCCACGATCGCCGCCGGCAGAAATGCCACGAACAGCGCGCCGATGAACTGGCGCGACGCCGGCACGGTGAACCCGTCCCGGGTCACCTTCCACAGCATCGCGCGGTACAGCCAGACAACCGCCAGAATGGCGCCGAGTTGGATGATGATCTCGAACGCGTCGGCAGTCGGGCCGACGAAGCCCAGCGCGTGTCCTGCCAGAATCAGATGACCGGTGGACGAGACGGGGAGGAACTCGGTCGCGCCTTCGACGAGCCCCAGGATGATCGCCACGATGATCGTGTGCATGGTGGCCAAGCTATCGCTTTGGGCTATACTCGCGAATGCCTTCGCTCCGTCGTGCTGGATCGTCGCCGTGCTGATGCGCTGGTACGCGTGACGGGGGGGACAAGGGGAACGCTCGAGGGGATTCCCGCGGCCGCGCTGGGACGGCGGTGGACCGTACCGCGCTGCGAGCTGGCGCAATCGCTCGGATCGACGCTCGACCGGGCCCACGCGCTCGGGAGCGAAGGCGCACCCGCCGGAACGGTAGTGCTCGCCCTGGAGCAGACGGCGGGTCGCGGGCGGGACGGCCGCACCTGGCACTCGCCCCCCGGGGGCGTGTGGCTCGCGCTGTTGCTGCGGCCCCGCGCGCTGCCGCTCGGGATCGTTTCGATCCGCGCCGGACTCGTCCTGGCCGACGTGGTCGATGAGCTCGCCGGTCGGCCGCTCGCTCGACTCAAGTGGCCCAACGACGTCTTCCTGAACGATCGCAAACTGGCGGGCGTACTGTGCGAGGGCCGGTGGCACGGCGACCGGCTGCAGTGGCTCGCCATCGGTCTCGGCGTCAACGTGCTGAACGAGATTCCCGCCGAGGTCGGCGACGCGGCGATCGCACTTTCGGCGATCGTGCCGCGCGTTCGGCTGCTCGATGTGCTCGACCGGCTGGTGCCGCCGCTCACCCGCCTGGACACCGCCGCCGACCGGCTCTCGGAGCAGGAATGCGCCGCGTTCGCGGCGCGTGACTGGTTGCGCGACCGTCCGTTGCGCGGTCCCGTCCCGGGTCTCGCCCGCGGCGTACGCCCCGATGGGGCCCTGCTGGTGGAAGGTGCAGGGCAGGTCGCCGTCGTGCGCGAGGGCCACGTGGAGACCGCTTAGTATATTCGTGCGTGCTCTTAGCCCTCGACATCGGCAACACCGAGACCACAGTCGGGCTGTTCCAGGGGGAACAGCTGCTGGGGCATTGGCGTCTCACGACGACCACGGCTCGCACTCCCGACGAGTGGGGCGCGCTGCTCTCGACGTACCTCACCAACGCGGGACACTCGCCGTCGGCGGTCCGAGCGGTGGTGGTTGCCTCGGTCGCCCCACCCGTCACCCAACACGTCTGCGACGGCGTCACCGGGATCACCGGGGTGACCCCGGTGCAGGTGGATGGCCACTCGGACCTGCCGATCACGCTCGACGTCGCCGAGCCGCTGACGGTCGGCGCCGACCGGATCGTGAACACCCTCGCCGCCTGCAACTTGTTCGAGCGCGACACGATCGTCGTCGATTTCGGCACGGCCACCACCTTCGACTGCATCACCAAGGACGGCCGCTTCATCGGCGGCGTCATCATGCCGGGGATCCGTACGGCGTCGGACGAGCTGGTGCGCCGCACCGCCAAGCTGCCGGCCACCGAGCTCACGCCCCCCGAGCGGGTGATCGGCCGCCGCACCGAGGATTGCATCCGCTCCGGGGTGATCTGGGGCACCGTCGACGCGGTGGACGGTCTCATCCGCCGGATCCGCGATGAGTGGCCCAGCGCGGGCGAGCCGCCGTATGTGGTCGCGACGGGGGGGTTGGCGCCGCTCGTTGCTCCGCTCACCCACGAGATCGAGACCGTGCAACCGGACCTGACGCTCGTGGGGCTGCGGTTGGCGGCTCGGGCACTGGGTCTTGGCTGGTAGAGGCGAAACGCTAGATTAGGGCCGATGACAACCAGCGCCATGGCGGCTACCGACCGGTCCGATTTCCGTCATATCCTCATGAGCGGCACCAAGGTAGGCCTCACGACCGGAGTCTCGGTCGTGGCCTTCCTGGCCCTCTCCCGGCTGTTGCCCGCGGGGGTCGCGCAGACGGCACTCGAAGCGCTGCTCGTGCTCGTGGCCGGCGTGCTCGTGAGCCTCTTGCCGGGACAATGGGTCGGGTCCCGGGGTACGGAGGGTGTCGCGGGAGCCGCGGCGGTGGGGTTGTGGGGTACGGTGGTATTCATGGCATTCGATATCGTGTTGCTGCGCCCGTTCAAGGCGTATCCCTGGACCTGGGACGCGATCGGAGGCGGGAGCACGTGGTGGTATCTCCCGATTTGGTGGATGCTCGGCACCTTCGTCGCCTGGATGGGCGGCATGCTCACGGCGGGGCGTAATGCACGGGGACCCGCCTCGTTGGGGCAGATCGCGACCCCGGTGGTGCTGGGCGCCGTGGTGCTCGCGGTCGTTGCGAAAGTGACGATCATCCCGGTCGCGTGGCCGGTGGTGATCGGCGGAGCATACGTGGTGACCCTCACCGCCTTCGCCCTCTGGTCCATTATCCGGAAGCCTAGCGCGTGAGCGTCGCGGGGATGCCCCGCTGGTTGGCGCACGCACTCGTCGTCGTCGGTTGGCTCCTCACGCCGCTCTGGGCCTGGGGAGCTTCGTTTTTGGGCATGTGGCTCGGCGCCCACCTGGCGCCGCATTCTCGAAACCCACTCGCGCTGATCGCGCCGGGATTGGTGGGAGCCGCCGTCTGTGGATTCGGGACCCTGTGGATCTGGGTGTGGTTCATGCGCCGCGTGCCGCACCTCCTCGCCCATCGCATGGCGCCTCGTCCGTCACTGGAGCAGCGGAGCGTTGCGGATCACTGAGCGGTTGTCCGCCATCGTTCTGGTCGCCGGCGGCCTCGCGGCCGGGCGGCTGACCGCGCAGCAGCGCGATCTCAGTCTGCTCTATGGCAGCTGGGCAGGCGGCGATCTGACGACGTACGAAGCGCGGTTCGACCGGCCCCTCGGCTCCCTCCTGCGCCACGGCGCAGCATTGCAGGTGCTCAGCGAGCGGACCGGATCGTCTCGCAGTTTCTTCGGCATCGGGTACGAGCTGGAAACACCGCGCGGCGGGTCGGCGCTCGCCGTCTACGGGATGGCGAGTGGAGCGCTGGGGATGGATGCCGATACCGCGCGCCAGTCGTTGGCGGCACTTTGGACGGCCGGTATGGGTGTCGAGTGGCGGCCGCTGCGGATCGTGGGATTGGCATTGGAAGAGCGCTATCGCGTCATCGACCGCGGGCCGCATGGGTTCTGGCGACCGGGGACACCACGCAAGGGATTCGGCACCACGCTCGGGCTGACGATCGGGTTGGGGGGGATGGTGCATCGGTCGGATGCGACGATCGTCCCGCCGCCTCCCATTTCGACCTCCGCTCCGGGGTCGCCTTCCGCCTATCAGCCGCGCGCCGACTCGGCGCAGCCCCTGTTGATGTTCGTGAGTGGGCGGGGAATGGACGTGGTCGAGACGGCGCTCGACGTGCTGGGCAGCCCCTATCAGTGGGGCGGGACGGCCGAGAATGGCTTCGACTGCTCGGGGCTGATTCAATACGCGTATGCGCGTCACGGCATTCGTCTTCCCCGCACGAGTCGAGCCCAGGCCGAGGCGGGGAACGCCATCGCGCGAGTCGTGGATTCTCTGTTACCCGGGGACATTCTCGCCTTCTCGGGCCGCGAGGACGGCGGCGTAACCCACGTCGGGCTCTACGTCGGAGAGGGAAAATTCATTCACAGCTCATCGACCGGCGTGAAACTGTCGCGCCTCGATGTGAGCGATCCCGACGGCGCCTACTGGATCCCGAAATGGGTGGGTGTGCGACGCTTGCTGCAGTGAGGTACTCGCTCATTCCACTGTCCCTGGCCGTGGCGTGTGCCCCCGCCACCCGCTACCACATGCCCGCTTCGCTGCACGGGTACGCGTTTCTCGTTTCGGGGAACGATTCGCTGAGCAGCGCGCTGGGGGCCGCGCTGCGCCGGCACCGGTTCGTCGTGCTCTCGGAAGTGAAGGGCGGTTCGGGTCCGACGGCCGCGGTGGTGCACTTCCTGTATCGCGAGCCGGGCGATTCGCTGGGCCCGGTATTGCATGTGCGATTGGCGGACACACGGACGGGGGCGATCATCGGCGCGGCAGCGGCCGTCGTCGGTCAGCTCCCGACGGATCTCGCCGGACGCGCCGAGGCGTTGCTCGATTCACTCGGCGTAGGGCGCGGCCCACCCTTCCAACCATAGGTCCGGTAGGCGGTTAGCAGCTTCCTGCGCCCCTTGACATCAGGGGAGGGGAGAGAGAGATTCCCCTTCCGATTTCTGGCACTCATCATGGTAGAGTGCTACTAGTCATATTTCGCAACAACTTACACAGTTCTACTTCTGGTGGAGGCGGACGATGCCGACTGCGACGAAGACGAAGCTGAAGGTCTTCCCGCTCGCCGACCGGGTCGCGATCCGGCCGATGGAAGAGACCGAGCAGATGAAGGGCGGGCTCTACATCCCGGATACCGCGAAGGAGAAGCCGATCCAGGGCGAGGTCATCGCCGTGGGACCGGGGCGGACGGAGAAGGGCGACAAGGTCCCGATGGAGCTGAAGGTGGGGGACCGGGTGGTCTACGGGAAGTACAGCGGGACGCAGGTCGAACTGGAAGGCGAAGAGATCATTCTGATCAAGGAAGCCGACGTCATCGCGAAGCTCGGCTAAAGACCGGGGAGGAGTTCTACAGATGGCAGCCAAGTATCTGGAGTTCAACACGGAGGCCCGGTCGCGCCTGAAGCGGGGCGTCGATCAGCTGGCCGAGGCGGTGAAGGTCACGCTCGGTCCCAAGGGCCGCAACGTCGTCATCGACAAGAAATTCGGCGCCCCGACCGTGACCAAGGACGGCGTCACCGTCGCCAAGGAAATCGAGCTCGAGGACGAGATCGAGAACATGGGCGCCCAGATGGTGAAAGAGGTGGCGACCAAGACGTCCGATATCGCCGGCGACGGCACGACCACCGCCACGGTGCTCGCGCAGGCGGTTTTCCGTGAGGGCCTGAAGTCGGTCACCGCGGGCGCCAATCCGATGTCGCTGAAACGCGGCATCGACAAGGCGGTCGAAGGCGTGGTGGAGGAGCTGAAGCGGATCTCCGTTCCCACCAAAGGCCGCAAAGAGATCGCCCAGGTCGGCACGATCAGCGCCAACGGCGACAAGGAAATCGGCGACAAGATCGCCGACGCGATGGACAAGGTCGGCAAGGACGGCGTGATCACCGTCGAAGAGGCGCGCGGCCTCGAGACCACGCTCGAGACGGTGGACGGGATGCAGTTCGATCGCGGCTACCTCTCGCCCTACTTCATCACCGATCCCGAGAAGATGGAAGCGGTGCTCGAGGACGCCTACATCCTCGTGCACGACAAGAAGATCTCCGCGATGAAGGACCTGCTCCCGCTGCTCGAGAAGGTCGCGCAGTCGGGCAAGCCCCTGCTGCTCATCGCCGAGGACATCGAGGGTGAGGCGCTGGCGACGCTGGTCGTCAACAAGCTGCGCGGCACCCTGAAGGTGTGCGGCGTGAAGGCGCCCGGGTTCGGCGATCGCCGCAAGGAAATGCTGACCGACATCTCGATTCTCACCGCCGGCAAGGTGATTTCCGAGGAGCTGGGCTTCAAGCTCGAGAACACCGTGCTGGGCGACCTCGGCCAGGCGAAGCGCATCGTGGTCGACAAGGACAACACGACGCTGATCGGCGGCAAGGGGAAGCAGGTCGACATTCAGGGCCGCATCGGCCAGATCAAGGCCGCGATCGAGAAGTCGACGTCGGATTACGACAAGGAGAAGCTGCAGGAGCGGCTCGCGAAGCTGGCGGGTGGTGTCGCCGTGATCAACGTCGGGGCGGCCACCGAGACCGAAATGAAGGAGAAGAAGGCCCGCGTGGAAGATGCGTTGCACGCCACGCGCGCCGCGGTCGAGGAAGGCATCGTCCCCGGGGGCGGAGTCGCGCTGCTGTGGTGCCAGAAGGCGCTCGACAAGGTGAAGGGCAGCGATGACGACGAGAAGATCGGCATCGAGATCGTGCGCCGCTCGCTGGAAGAGCCGATCCGTATGATCGCCCAGAACGCCGGTGCCGAGGGGGCGATCGTCGTCGGCAAGGTGAAGGAGTCGGGCAAGCTGAACTACGGCTACAACGCCCAGGGCGACGAGTACGAGGATATGGTCCTGGCCGGCGTGATCGACCCGACGAAGGTCACGCGGACGGCGCTGCAGAATGCCGCGTCGATCGCGGGGCTGTTGCTCACGACCGAATGTGTCGTGGTCGAGAAGAAGGAGAAGGAGAAGGCGCCGCCGATGCCCGGTGGGGGCGGCGGCATGGGCGGGATGTACTAGAAGGCTAGACGCCCAGACGTCTGGACGCATAGGGGCAGGCACTCCGGGGAGGGTCCCGGGGTGCCTGTTCTGTTTCGATACAGAAGGGAAACACCTCAAGTATTACCTTAGAAGGGTGACCAGTCCGTCGGGATCGGGCCTCCCACCGGCTGCCCCCGCGCCGCATGAGCGCGCGACGTTGTCCCGCGAGCTCAGCGACTTTCTGATCGAGTTGTCGATCGCCCTCCATAAGCATTCGATGTATCCCGAGGACCACCCATCGCTCGAGCCGGCGGCGCTGGGCCTGCTGCGTCGGGCCGATGCGCTGTTGCAGGACCGTGCCTCGCTGTCGCTCGGAGTGGCGCGCGACCAGCTGGTAATCGAGGGCGTCGCGACCGATTCGCGCCACCCGGTGCTGGCGGAGCTGGCGGGCCGCCTGCACCGCCACCACCTCGGCGCGGTCTCGTTTCACCGGGGCGTCGATCTCGACGAGATCCGGGACGTCCTGCGCACCCTCGCGGTCGAGGCCGACCGGACCGGGCAGCCGCTCGGTCTCGGCGACCCGGCGCGACTCTCGGCGTGGCGCCACATCCGACTGCACCCGATGACCTACGAGCGGCTGGAGCTCCTCGACGACGCGGGATTGCCGCCTGATCTCGCCGACTCGGCCGGCTCGGCGGACGAATCCGGTCTGCGCGATGCGCGCGTGCGGGGTGCCCAGATGTGGATCGGCCTGGCCCGGGCCGCCCTGGCCGGCCAGCTCGGCGAAGACGAGGCGCCGCCCACCAAGCCCGCCGTGATCGCCAAAGCGATCGACGAGCACCCCAAGAGCGAGGCCTACGATCAGGTCATCGTCGGGTACCTGCTGCAGATCGCCGAGGAGCTCAAGTCCGCCGGCGGCCAGGAGGCGGTCGAGCTGCGCCGCCGTACCTCGCGACTGATCGGCGAAATGCAGCCCACCACGCTGCGCCGGCTGATCGAGATGGGCGGCGACGGCGCACAGCGCCAGAAATTCGTGCTCGACGCCTCCCATGGGATGGCGGTCGAGGCGGTGCTCGACATCGTCAAAGCGGTGGCCGATGCGTCCCATCACTCCGTGTCGGGGTCGCTGATGCGGATGCTGTCGAAGATGGCGGCGCACGCCGAGCAGGGGAAACCCCAGGCGCGGGCCCTGGCCGACAGCGCATTGCGCGAGCAGGTGCGCGGGCTGCTCACGGGGTGGAGCCTGACAGACCCGAATCCCGAGGCATACGGCCATGCGCTGCAGCGGATGTCGCAGTCCTCAACGGCCGCCGTCCACTCGATCGCCTGGAGACACGCCCCCGAGCCCGAGCGGCTCGTGCAAATGAGCCTCGAAATCGGTGCCGCCGGGCCGGGTGTGTATCGTGCCTGTGAAGCTCTGGTCGACCGTGGCCGTCTCGGTGTGCTGATCGATTTGCTCGAGGCGGCCCCCGAGGGCACGACGACCGCCGAAGACCTGTGGGACCGCGCGGCGGGCCCGGAAACGCTGCAGCGGCTGCTCGCGTCCGAGCCGGTGGATTTCGCCACAGTCGATCGCATGTTGCCGCGTCTCGGCGTGCGGGCCGCGGACGCCTTGCTCGATGCCCTCGCCAACGCCGAAGTGCGCGCGACGCGCCGAGCACTGCTCGATCGGGTAAAGCGCCTGGGGCCGGTGCTCGGGCCGAGCCTCACGGCCCGGCTGTCCGACGAGCGCTGGTACGTGCAGCGCAACCTGCTGAGCGTGCTCGACGAGCTGCCGCAGCTGCCGGATGGGTTCTCCGTGTTGCCGTGGGTCTCCCATACGGACCCCCGGGTGCGGCTGGAGGCGTTCAAGATCGGCGTCAAAGCCCCGGGCGAGCGTGACCGCGTCATCACGCAGGCACTCGCCGACAGCGAGCATCGCCTCGTGCGGATCGCCTTGATCGCGGCATTACAGGGCGTGCCGCGGAGCGCTCTCCCGGGCATCATCGCCCTCGCCACCGACCGGCAGACGGCACCGGATCTGCGGCAGCAGGCGATTCGTCTGCTGGGGGTGGCGCGCGCACCGGAGGCGTTGGAGCAGCTGGTCAAGCTCGTCGACGGCGGGCGCACGCTGTTGGGCAAGCGCAAGCTGTTGCCACGATCACGCGAGCTCGTCGCCGCAGTCGCCGCACTCGCCACCGGGTGGCGGACCGAGCCGCGCGCGTTGGAGCTCCTGGCGCTGGCGGCGGTCTCGAACGATGCCGACGTGCGGGCGGCCACCGACCCGGAGCCTGAGACGCCGTGAGCGAGCCCGCCAGGTTTCTCGGCGCGTTCGCGCAGGCGCTTGCCGGGATGTCGCTCTACGGCGAAGGACATCCGGCGCGTGCCCGGGCGGTCGACACTGCCTACCAGGAGCTGCTCGATCTGCAGGCGAAGCATCCACACCCGTTGTTCACATTTCTCGGCGATGAAGTGATTTTCGGGAGGCTGCCGCTGCGCGAGATGCGTGAGTGGGGCTGGTCCAACCGGCTCGCCGAGGCAGGCATCCAGCGCCTCGAGTTCGCCGACCATGTCACGCGGGACGATTTCGAAGTCTTTCTCGAGGATGTCCTTGCACGTCTGACGGTGGAGGGCATCGACACAGCCGAAGCTCGCCAACAGCGGCCCACGGCGATCAAGTTCGGCGTCGTCGGCGTGCGCGGCAGTGGGGAACTGCCGGCGGACGGGCTTCCCACCGCGACGATCGCCCTCTCATTGGGCGAAGAAGTGGAGACGATCCGCTGGTTGCACGACGAGGTGCAGCAGCGGGAGTCGCTGCCGCTCGCCGAGGCGGAGGCCGTCGTCCGGTCGCTCTCGGTGGCGATGCACGGCGATCAACAGATGATCCTGCCGCTCCTGCAGCTCAAGCAATTCGACGAGTACACCACCACGCATTCGCTCAACGTGTCGGTGTTGAGCATGGCGTTGGCCGAATACCTCGAGATGGCTCCCTCCGACGTCCGCGCCTTCGGCGTCGCGGGGCTGCTGCACGATCTCGGGAAGGTGCGGATCCCGATCGAGATCCTCACGAAGGCGGGGAAGCTCACCCCGGATGAGCGCGTCGTCATGAATCGTCACCCGGTCGAAGGGGCCCGACTCATTTTCGAGAGCGAGGAGGATCTCGACCTTGCCGCGGTGGTCGCCTACGAGCACCACATCATGCTCAACGGGCTCGGCTATCCCCAGGTGCGCTATCGCCGCTCCTGTCACGAAGCGAGCAACCTGGTGCACGTCTGCGACGTCTACGACGCGCTGCGGACCCGGCGTCCGTATCGCGATGCCTGGCCGGTCGAGCAGGTCCTGCCGTACATCGAGGGGCGTGCCGGGATGGAGTTCGATCCCCATTACGTCCGGGTGTTCATCGAAATGATGCGCCGGTGGGAGACCAAGCTGGCCGTCGTCGCCGACGAGCGCGCACCGCTGCCGGTGAGCGGCGCGGCCCCCGATGGCGCCGTGCCAGCTCCCGCCTCCCTTCCGGAAGTTCAGCCGGGAACCAATTAGATTTCACGGCATGCCACACCGGTTGCTGGTCCTGTGTCTGCTGTCGGTTCTCCCTGGTGCCGCGCTGTCGGCCCAGGGACGCTCCGCGCCCCGGCTCGAAGGGAAGTGGGAGGCGCACACCGACGACGGGCCCCGACTCATCATGGTGCGCTCGGACAGCTCGGCTCAGTTCGGCGATCAGGTGGCGCGCTGGCGGGTGGTGGGGGACAGCGTCTGGTTCACGATGGGTGACGGCGTGTGGAACGTCTACGGCATGAAAGTGCAGGGCGATAAGCTCACGATCTCGGGGGGCGATCTCGACAAGCCGGTGACGCTGCGGCGCATGGGTCCTCCCACGGCGCGTCCCGATACGCTGCACGTCCCCGACGCGCCGCCGCTGACGTCGCGGGCATGGTAGCCATCTGATACCAGACGTCTGATGTCTGACGTCAGACGTCCGCCGGTTGGACGCCGGACATTACCTCGTCGCCCAGTCATACACCCGCCCCAACACCTCACGCATCTCCGGTGTGAGCGTCTCGTCCCGCCGCGGCAACACTCGCTCGACCGTCTTCAGAAATCCGTCACGCGTCATCCGCTCGTCGGTGCCGCCGCCCCAGGCGAACGGCGCCACGTACTTGGGGGCGCGGACGCCGTCGAATACACTGGCGCCGGCGCCCACGACGGTTCCCGTCACGAGGAGCGTGCCGATCGCCGTCTTGGCGTGATCCCCGAGCAGGCTGCCGAGAAACTGCTGGCCGGTTTCGATCGCCGTGCCGGCGACATCGAGCCGGACGGGGCCGTAGGTGTTCTTGAGATTCGACGTGACGCTCCCGGCACCGAAGTTCGCCCACCGGCCGACGATACTCGAGCCGACGAAGCCGTCGTGCGACTTGTTGGCGTAGCCGAGAAACACGCACGCCGACATCTCACCCCGGACGTTGCAGCGTGGTCCGATCGCCGAGCCGCGGATGTCGCCGCCCAGCACGCGCGTGTTGGCGCCGATCCAGAGCGGTCCCTCGAGACGCGCGCCGGAGCGGATTTCGGCACCGCTCTCCACCACGACCGGACCGTTCGAGACGTCGAACACTACGCCGGGCTCGACGACCGCCCCGTGCACCGCCACGCCCGCGGGGTCGCCGATTACGATCGAGCCGGCGGGGATCGGATCGGAGTCGCCCAGCATGGCCTGCAGGTCCTCGGGGAGGAGCTGGTTCAGCGCCGGGAGGAGATCGAACACGCCGTGCAGCACGACGCCCGGGACCTCGACTGCCTGCGCCACGGGCTGCGGACCCTCCCACGTCGTACCGGCGGGGACGGCCCATCCGACGGTGATGCCGCGGGACACGAGTCGCGCGGCGGCCGCGGGGAGCGCTGGAGCGATGCCGCGCGGGGCGAAGGTCGAGGAGCCGATCACCGCCGGGCCGGCGATGGCGTGCCGGGCGCGCACCGGCGGCATCCCGGGCTCGGCGAAGCCCGCGAGATGGGGCAGCGCGAGCACCTCCGTCGCCTCGGCGCCGACGAACGTCTCCCAGCGCTCGCGGATCAGATGGGCGCCGGCCCGCAGCTCGGACAGGGGGCGCACGCCGGCGAACGGCGCCCAGGCGGGCGCCGGATCGGGGTCGAGCAGGTAGAGGGCGAGCGTCACAGCTTCTGGACCAAGGCCTTCAGCCGATCGGCGCGTCCGGTGGGCATGACGAGCGTGTGTCCGTTGGCGCGCACCACGACCAGATCGGTGATGCCGCTGACCGCCAAGTGCTCGTTTTCCGACCACAACACGCAGCGCCGCACGTCGTCGCCGATCGTCACGTTGCCGACGGCGATGTTGCCGTGCGGGTCGGGGGTGCGGATGCGGAACAGGGCGTCCCACGACCCGATGTCGTCCCAGCGGAATGTCCCCGCGACGACCGCGAGCCGCTTGGTGCGCTCGAGCACGGCGATGTCGACCGCCGCGGGTGTGACGGCGGCGAAGAACGCGGCGGCGTCGCCCGAGGCGAGCGCCGGCAGCCCGGGCCGCAGCTCGCGCGCGTGCTCGGCGGCCTCGGCGAGAAAGCGCTCGACGCCCCACGCAAAGAGCCCGGTGTTCCACAAGGCGCGGCGGCGGCGCAGCTGCGCTGCGCGCGTGGCCGTGGGCTTCTCGACGAATCGCTGCACGCGGCGCGCGTGGCGGTTGCCGCTGAGCGCGGCGCCGGGAATGATGTACCCGTATGCCGTCTCGGCGCGCGTCGGCTTTACGCCGACCGTCACCAGAACATCGTGGTCGCGAGCCGTCGCGAGCGCGCGTTCGGCCGCGACGCGGAACGCCGCGTCATCGCCCACGGCCCAATCGGCATGCAGCGACAACATCTGTGCGCCCGGATCGCGCCGTGCGATCCAGTTCGCGCCCCAGACGAGCGCCGGGGCGGTCGACGCGGCGCGGGGCTCGGCGAGGACCTGGACCGCGGGCACTTCGGGAACGAGCTCGGTGACCCGCTCCACCAGAAACGGTCCGGTGAGGATGAGCACGCGATTCGGAGGTACGAGGCCGTCGAGCCGGCGCACCGCCTGGGCCAGCAAGGGGCGATCGCCGGCGAGGGGCAGGAGCTGTTTCGGCCGCTCGGCCGTGGAGAGCGGCCAGAACCGGGTTCCGGCGCCTCCGGCGAGGATTACCGCCCAGGTATTCACCCGGCGGCGTCCGGGTCGGTGTCGCCGACGAGCGCAGCGACCTGGGCGCGCAGTTTCGTGGGACTGAAGGGCTTCGTGATCGTCTGCGCGCCGAGGCGGCGGGCTTCCGCGAGGACGCGCTCTTCGCCCTCCGCCGTCAGGACGAGCACCGGAATCGTGGCCGTGGCGGGCCGCTCGCGCAGCTCGCGCAGCAGATCGACACCCGAGCCGTCGGGCAGGTGGATGTCGAGCAGGATGCCGTCGGGTGGGCCCCAATCGGTCTTGAGTGCGCCGCGCGCCTCGAACAACGAGCGCGCCAGCCGCAGCTCGTAGCCGCGCGATTCGAGCTGGAGCTGCAGCAACAGTCCGATGTGTGGCTCGTCGTCCACGACAAGCAGTCGGCGGATGCGGGAGCCGGCGGGATGGGCCACGGTGCCTGCCCCTCTGGTTACAGCAAGCCGGCGATAGCCGTGCGATGGCGGCGGATATCGAAGAGCAGGCTGCCGACGTTGGTCTCGGGTCGTACCAGGATGACGAGGAGGGCGTCGGAGTGGAGCACGGCGACCACCGCCATGCCGACCGCGAATTCGAGCACCGCGGTGGCGAAGTCACCGCGGCCCCCGGCGCCGCCCAGATCAGTCATCCCGCGGATCACCGCGGGAAGCACGGCGGCGACACTCTCCGAATCGATGCCGTTCCGGGTCGCGGAGTCGATGGGCAATCCGTCGCGCCCCACCACGACGACCGCGTCGACGCCATCGCGACGGGCGATCGCCTGCACTAGCTCACGGATCGTCGGCATACGCGCGCGAAGCTAGGACGCACCATACGGGAAGTCAAGCAGTGATAGTCGGTTAAGGGTTGATCGGTCCGCGGCACGAGGGTATCTTCACGCACGCCATGCGTCGCTGTCTCACCGCCGCCTCGTTCGCCTCCCTGGCACTCGTGCTCCTGACCATCGCTTGCGGGGAGACCGGGCTCCCGACGGGTGTCAGCCAGAACGTCGTAGACACGGTGTCGCTGTACGCACTCGACGGCACCGCGCTCGACTTGCCGTCGGGGTTCCGCATCGCTGCGCCGCACGTCGTGCGCACGGACCTGGAGTCGGATTTCGACTTTGCGTTCAACATTACACCGGGCGACACGGCCGTGCTCTTGCCGAGCGGCGCCCTGCACCTCGGTATCGGGTCGGGGATCCAGCCCCAGAGCGCGTCATTCGATGCGATTACCACCTCACCCGGCGGCGCGTACGTCGACTCTCTGCCCGTCCCCGTGGACAGCGGTACCGTCGCCGTGGTCCACTCCCGCGCGACGAGCTGCCCGCTCACGGCAGGGTTCGGATTCCTCTACGCGAAGCTCGAAGTCCTGAAGATCGACACCGTCGCGCGGCGCATAGATCTGCAGGTGTTGACGAATCAGAATTGCGGCTACCACAGCCTCACGCCCGGCTACCCGACCAAGTAGCGGTATGATCGACCTGCGGCTGTTGCGCAGCGACCCCGCTCAGGTGCGGGCGGCGCTCGCGCGCCGCGGCGACGCGGGGATCGATGGTCTTGTTGGTGACATTCAGAACCTGGATGCCCGACGACGCGTGACGGTCACGGAGATCGATCAGCTTCGTGGCAAGCGCAATGCCATAACCGCCGACATCAGCAAGCGGGTCCGGAAAGCGGGCGGCAAGGTGGACATTCCGGCCGACTCCGAAGCCGAGCGTCTGGTGCGGGAGAGCCAGGCAGTTGGTGGTCAGATCGATGAGCTCGAGACGACACTTTCCGCAATCGACGACGAGCTCAACGAGAGACTGCTCTACGTTCCCAACCTCCCGCTGCCCGATGTCCCCGACGGTCCGGCGAGTTCCAACGTCGTCGTCCGCACCTGGGGGACGCCGCGCCCCGCGGGAGCGGACGTGAAGCCGCACTGGGAGATCGGGGAGCGGCTGGGGTTGTTCGACCTCCCGCGCGGCGCCAAGCTCGCCGGATCGGGCTTCCCGGTGTTCGTCGGCGCCGGCGCGCGGCTGGTGCGGGCGCTCCTGCAGCTCATGCTCGACCTGCACACGCGCCAGCACGGCTACATCGAGGTCGCGCCCCCGTTCGTAGTGCGACGCGAGATGATGGAGGGGACGGGACAGCTGCCGAAGTTCGCGGATGACGCCTATCGCACCACAGAGGACGAACTCTATCTCGTCCCGACCGCCGAGGTGCCGCTGACGAACCTGTATCGCGACGAGATCCTCGATGGCGCGCGCCTGCCGATCGCGCACACCGCCTACACGCCGTGCTTCCGACGGGAAGCGGGCGCCGCCGGAAAGGATACGCGCGGCCTCCTGCGGGTGCATCAGTTCGACAAGGTGGAGCTGGTGCGGTTCGTGCGGCCGGCCGACTCCGAGCGCGAGCTCGAGCAGCTGACGAGTCACGCCGAGGCGGTGCTGCAGCTGCTCGAGCTGCCGTATCGCGTCGTGGCGCTGGCGGCGGGTGACCTCGGATTCTCCGCCGCCAAGACCTACGATCTCGAAGCGTGGGCGCCGGGAGTCGGCGCGTGGCTCGAAGTGTCGAGCGCATCCACATTCACCGATTTTCAGGCCCGGCGGGCGGGGATCCGGTTTCGCGCCGCCAAGGGCGAGAAGCCCGAGTTCGTCCACACGCTGAACGCCTCCGGGGTCGCGCTGCCGCGGACCATCGCCGCGCTGCTCGAGACGCGGCAGGCTCCGGACGGCAGCGTCTCGCTGCCGCGGGCCCTGGTTCCCTACATGGGCAGCGAACGCCTCGCCGCGGCCGGTGCGTAAGGGAGCGCTGTACCGGTCCGGACCGGCGATCCTGGTGGTGCTGGCGTTCGCGTTCGGCGCGCTGTCGGTCGGCTCGGCGTGGGTCGTGGCGCGTCACCTGCGGGAGGACGCCCGCGAGACGAGCCGCATGTTCGGGCACGTCTTCGGCGGGTTGAACGACCCGCGCCCCGACGCCGCCACCGAGACGTTGTTCGAGCTGGCCGCCCAGGTACGGGCGTTGGGGATCCCGCTGGCCATCACCGACAGTGCGGGGCGCGTCACGGCGCTGGAGAACGCGCCCGCCGGCTTGTCCAGGGACAGCGCCTCGCTGCGCGCCTGGGTCGCCGAGCTGGACGCGGTCAATCCGCCGATCACGGGTGCCGGAATCGGTACGGTGCATTTCGGCGGCCTCCCGGTGACACGCCGGCTCGAGCGGCTCGCCGCGCTGCAGGGCGGCGTACTGCTGGTGCTCGTCGGGCTCGCGATCTGGGCGTATCGCGTCCGGCTGGGCGCCGTACGCGACCGGTTGTGGGTCGCGATGGCGCGCGAGTCGGCGCATCAGCTCGGGACGCCGCTCATGAGCCTCACGGGGTGGATCGCCCAGCTGCGCGAGCATCCCGAACGGCCGGCGACCGAAGTGGCCGATTACCTGCAGACGGACGTCGAGCGCCTCGAACGGGTAGCGCGACGCTTCGAGCGCATCGGCCGGCCCCCGCGGCGGGAGGCGGTGGCGGTCGGGGCGACGGCGGAGCGGGTGGTAGCGTATTTCCGGCCCCGGCTCCCGACGCGCGCGCACCCGGTGACGATGACGCTGGCGGCCGCGGGAACGGGCCCCATGGTGCAGGGCGATCCCGTGCTGATCGAATGGGCGCTCGAGGCGATCGTGAAAAACGCGATCGACGCGCTCGCCGGCCGGGGCGGGACGGTGCACGTGACGGCTGAGGCCGCCGACGGACGCGCGCGCATCACCGTCCGGGACGACGGGCCGGGGATTCCATCGGGCCGCATCTCCCGCGCGCTCGAAGCGGGGTTCTCGACGAAACCGGGCGGTTGGGGGCTGGGGTTGCCGCTGGCGCGTCGCATCGTGGAGCAACAGCACGGCGGCCGTCTGCTCTTCTATCCGGAAGCACCGGGGTGTCGCTTCGTGCTGGAATTCCCGTTGGGTGCCGCATCGTGAGCCTGCCGCTCAATCCGGAGCAACGCCGGGCCGTAGAGCACGACGCCGGGCCGTTGATGGTTCTGGCGGGCGCGGGATCGGGAAAGACGCGGGTGCTCACGGCGCGAATCGCGTATCTGATCCAGTCGTGCGGCGTCCGGGCGGACCGCATCTTCGCCGTCACTTTCACCAACAAGGCCGCCGGAGAGATGCGCGAGCGCGTCGCGGCGCTGCTCGGCGCCGATCCCCGGGGATTGTGGATCGGGACGTTCCACTCGCTCTCGGCGCGCCTGCTGCGGCGCGAGGCGCCGCTGCTCGGGTTCGGCCCGAACTTCACGATCTACGACGAGGACGACTCGCAGGCCCTGCTCAAACGCATGCTGGAGCAGCGCGAGCTGTCACCCAAGGCGTATCCGCCGCGCGCCCTGTACGCGCTCATTTCGGGCGCCAAGAACCGGCTCATCGACCCCGACGAGTTCTATCATACCGCCGATTCGCCGCTGGCCCGGGTAGCGGCGGACTGTTATCGCGAGCTGGGCGGTGCGCTGCAGCGCGCCAACGCGATGGATTTTGACGACTTGCTGCTCTCGCCGCTGCGGCTGTTCCGCGAGCATCCCGAGCGGCTTTCATGGTGGCAGCGCCGCTTCGACCACGTACTGGTGGACGAGTTTCAGGACACGAATGCCGCGCAATATCGACTGGTAAAGGCGCTCGCCGAGCAGCACCGCAATCTCTGTGTCGTGGGCGACGACGATCAGGCGATCTACGGGTGGCGCGGAGCCGATGTGCGGCACATGCTCGCCTTTCAGCAGGATTTTCCGGGGACGACGCTCGTCAAGCTCGAGCAGAACTACCGCTCCACCCAGATCATCCTCGACGCCGCCAACGGCGTCATCTCCGAGAACAAGGACCGCATCGGGAAGACGCTGTTCACCGCCATCCAGGGCGGGGAGCAGATCGTCCTGCTCACGGCGGCCGACGAGCGCGATGAAGCGGAGTGGCTCGCGGCGCAGTTCGCCGAGCAGGCCGAGCAGCACGACGTCGGGTACGAGGGGATGGCAGTGCTGTACCGCACCAATTCCCAGTCCCGGCCCATGGAAGAGGCGTTCCGCATGCGCGGCGTACCGTACCGCCTGGTCGGGGCCGTGAGCTTCTACGAGCGGCGCGAGGTGAAGGACCTGCTCGCGTACCTGCGCCTGATCGCCAATCCCGCCGACGACCAGGCGTTCGCCCGGGTCGCCAACGTGCCCCGCCGGGGGATCGGTGAGACGTCGCTCGGCGTTCTGGCGGCCGCCGCCCGGCAATGGAAGAAGCCGCTGCTCGAAGCCGCCCGCACTGCCGACCGGCTCGAGGGGGTACGGCCCGGGCTCAAGGACGCACTGCGGCAGTTCGCGTCCCTGGTCGACCGGCTGCGGGATGCGGTGGGGCAGGCCGACCCCGCCACCGCGCTCGAAACGACTATCGCGGCCACCGGGTACGAGGCGTGGCTCGCTGATGAAGGTGTGGAAGGGGTCGAGCGGCTGGAGAACGTGCGGGAGCTGGCCGCCGGGGCCGCGGCGTGGGCCGAGGTGGCCGAGACGGTCGATGCGGAGGAGGATGGCGGGTCGCTGATCGGGCGTTACCTCACGCAATCGGCCCTGCTGACGCCCACGGACGAGTACGGCGGGGCGGGCGCCTCGGGCGTTACGCTCCTCACCGTCCACATGGCGAAGGGGTTGGAGTGGCCGGTGGTGGCATTGGCGGGTCTCGAGGACGGACTCTTCCCACTCGCGCGCACGGCGGGGGAGCCGGGCGGGCTCGAGGAAGAGCGCCGGCTGTGCTACGTGGGTCTGACGCGCGCGCGCGAGCGATTGTATCTCTCTTGGGCGCGCACCCGTTATCGCAATGGGCGGCTGGAGATGGCGGAGCCGTCGCGTTTCCTCGACGCGCTGCCGCCCGCGGTCGTCGTCGAACGCAGCACGACCCCCGCCTGGTCGCGCGGCGCTGGCATGGCACGGGGCGGGGGCTCACGCGTGAGTGCGCCGACGAGACGCCCCGCCGTCGAGCGGCTGCCGATCGATGAGCCGTTCGATGTCGAAGAATCGCAAGACGTGCCACGATACGTGAAAGGAGAGCGGGTGCGGCATCGGAAGTTCGGCAGCGGCATCGTGCAGGACGTGTCCGGCATCGGCCGCAACCTCAAGGTCATGGTCCAGTTCGACGACGTCGACGTGGGGACGAAGCATTTGCTGGTCGCCTTCGCGGGGCTGGAGCGCGACTGGGATGGCGACACGGCATGAGCGTCTCGCGTCAGGAGCTCGAGCGCATCGCCCGGCTCGCCGAGCTGCACGTCGACGAGGCGGCGCTGCCGGCGCTCACCGAGCAGATGTCGCGCATTCTCGATTACGTCTCGCAGATCGCGGCCGTCCCGGGAACGGAGACGGTGCAGCCGTTCACGCCGGGCCCGGTGGCGGTGCGGTATCGCGTCGACGAGGTACGGCCCGTGCCGCTCGCCCTGACGCCCGCCCAGCTGGCGCCGGCGTTCCGCGACGGCTTCTTTCTCGTGCCACGGCTCGGCGCGTTCGGCGCCGGCACGGCCGGCGGAGACGACACGGAGTGACGAGTATCGCCGAAACGGCGAGCCGACTCGCCGGGGCCGCGTCCCTCAACGCGCTCCTCACGCCGCTCCCGGAAGTCGAGGCGTCTCTCACCAGTCAGGCGGAGCACGGGACGACCGGTCCGCTCGCCGGGATGCCGGTGGTGGTGAAGGACAACATCTGCACCCTCGAGTACACGACGAGCTGCGGCTCGCGCATCCTCGAGGGATACCGCTCACCCTTCGAAGCCACGGCGATCACCCGGCTCAAAGCGGCGGGGGCGTTGATCGCCGGCAAGACGAACTGCGACGAGTTCGCCATGGGATCGTCCACCGAGCATTCGGCGTTCGGGCGTACCATGCACCCGCTCGATCCCGCCCGCGTCCCCGGCGGCTCCTCGGGCGGCTCCGCGGCGCTGGTGGCGGCGGGCGCCGTGCCGGCCGCGCTGGGATCGGAGACGGGCGGCTCGGTGCGGCAACCGGCGTCGTTCTGCGGTGTGGTGGGGATCAAACCCACCTACGGCCGGGTGTCGCGCTACGGCCTCGTCGCCTTCGGCAGCTCGCTCGATCAGATCGGAGTCTGCGGCCGCATGGTGTCCGATGCCGCCCGTGTGCTCGCCACGATCAGCGGGCGCGACCCGATGGATGCCACCTGCGAGGATCGCGATCCGTTCCAGATCCCGGCGCCGCCGGAAAACCTCCAGGGATTCGTGATCGGCATCCCGAAGGAATACTTTCCCCCGGACCTTGATCCCGGGGTGCGCCGCGCCTGCGAGCGGGTCATCAAGACGCTCAAGGATCTCGGCGCGGCGGTGCGGGACGTCTCGCTGCCCCACACGGCGTACGCGATTCCGACCTACTACATCATCGCTCCCGCCGAGGCGTCGTCGAACCTGGCGCGCTACGATGGCGTGCGGTACGGGCCGCGCTTCAACGGAGCGCCGGACGTTCGCGCGCTGTACCAGAGCACGCGCGGGAAGGGGTTCGGACCCGAGGTACGGCGCCGCATTCTCGTGGGGACGTACGTCCTGTCGGCCGGGTACTACGACGCCTACTACCGCCGCGCGCAGCGCATGCGCGCGCTCATCGCCCAGGATTTCCGCAACGTCTTCGACCGCGGGGTCGACCTGCTGTTTACGCCGTCCACGCCCACGCCGGCGTTCAAGGCGGGGGAGAAGCTGGCCGACCCGGTCTCGATGTATCTGGCCGACATCTTCACCGTGACGGCCAACCTCGCCGGCATCCCCGGCTTGACCCTGCCGATCGGGAGGGTCGACGGCCTGCCGATCGGCGGACAGCTGCTCGCCCCGTTGTTCCTCGAGGACGAAATGCTCGAGGCGGCGTTCACCCTGGAGCGGGCGGTGCCCGGCAGCGACGAAGTATGAGCTGGGAAACGGTGATCGGGCTGGAGACGCACGTGCAGCTGCGGACGCGGTCGAAAATGTTCTGCGGCTGCTCCACCGCCTTCGGCGCTCCACCCAACACCAACGTCTGCCCCGTCTGCCTCGGCCTGCCGGGCGCGCTGCCGACCGTCAACGGCTTCGCCATCCAGCTCGCCGTCCGGGCGGCGCTGGCGCTGCGCTGTCAGGTGCACCTGCGCAGCATCTTCGCCCGCAAGAACTATTTCTATCCCGACCTGCCGAAGGGATATCAGATCTCGCAGTACGAAGATCCCCTCTCCACCGACGGGCAGCTCGCCTACACCAGTCCGGATCGTGGAGCGGTGTCCGCGACGATCGTGCGGCTGCACGTGGAAGAGGACGCGGGCAAGTCGATCCACGATCGCGTGCCGAAGAGCTCCGCGATCGATCTCAACCGCTCCGGCGTGCCGCTGGCCGAGATCGTGACCGGTCCCGATTTCCGCTCGCCGCAGGAAGCCCGCGCCTACCTTCTTGCCCTGAAGGAGGTGCTCGAGTACGCCGACGTCTCCGACTGCGACATGGAGAAGGGAAGCCTGCGGGTCGACGCGAACGTGTCGGTTCGCCGGGTCGGGGCGGCGGCGCTCGGGACGAAGACCGAAGTCAAGAACATCAACTCCTTCGCCTTCGTCGAGAAGGCGCTCACGCTCGAGCGGGATCGCCAGATCGCCGTGCTGGAGTCCGGCGGAACGATCGAGCAGCAGACGATGCTGTTCGACGCGAAATCGAACGCGGTGCGTCCACAGCGCAGCAAGGAAGAGAGCAAGGACTACCGCTACTTCCCCGAGCCCGACTTACCGGTGCTCGTCGTACCCGAACAGTGGCTCGAGGACGAGCGCGCGGCCCTGCCGGAGCTGCCCGCGGCGCGCGGCGAGCGGTTCGCCACCCGGTACGGGATTCCGGCGCAGGACGCTGCGGTGCTGGTGCAATCCCGCACCATCGCCGACTACTTCGAAATGACGGTCGCGGCGGGCGCGGACGCCAAGCCGGCCGCCAACTGGGTGATGGGCGAAGTCCTCGCCGACACGAAAGAGCGCGCTGGGGCGCTGCGCGTGACGCCGGAGCGTCTCGCCCGATTGATCGAGCTGGTGAAGGACGGGACGGTGTCGAATCCGGCCGCCAAGCAGGTGTTCGCGGCGATGGCCGACAACGGGCTGGGCGACCCGCGCGCCGTGGCCGAGCGGCTCGGCCTGATCCAGGTGGCGGACGCCGGTGCGCTGACGGGGTGGGTCGAAGAGGTGATCGCCGGGCATCCGACGGAAGTGGCGCGCTACCAGAAGGGCGAGACGAAATTGCTGCCGTTTTTCGTGGGTCAGGTAATGAAGGTGTCGAAGGGGAAGGCCGATCCGACCCGCGTCCCCACGCTCGTCAAGGAGCGATTGGGGGGCTGAGCGCCTCCTCGCGCCACGGTTTCGCCGCGCGCGCGCCACGCCAGAAATCCAGCGTCGAATCGGGGAGCCCGAAGTGCTCTTCGGCCGTCGCCCGGATCCGCTCGGGATCGGTCCGCCCCCCTGCCTGCAGCGCGCGCCGCCGCATCTGCTTCGCCAGCCCGAGCGCCTTGTCGCCCGCCGGGTCGAGGCGGTGCGGCGGGGCGTCGTCGTCCGACAACCCCACCATCACGTACTCGAACGCGACCGACATGTGGCGCTCGACGTCGTCGGGGGGAAGATCCCAGCGGCTGTTCTCCGCGATCAGCTGGAACACCCATTGCCAGCTCTGGTTCTCGGTGAGATGCACCATGCCGCGGAACAGGCGGCGGTTGGTGCGGATGCTGAACAACGTCGGCGAGAGGATGGCGTCGAGATGCGCATCGCTCCCGCCGTGATCCTGCAGGATCACGGACTTCGCCGTGCGCGGGTACCGCTCGCCGAGGTGCGTTTCGAGCCGGCTCTCCCAGTAGCTGTGGCCGAGGGCGGCGGTGCTGCTCGTGAGCACGAGCTGATGCGGAACGTAGAAGTTGTGCGCCACGGTGTCGGCGGCGAGATGCGACAGGTACCCGAGGCCGAACGCGCGCAAGGCGTCGGTGTGGGCCAGCTCGTAAATCTCGCGCCCCACGTGCCAGGCGTGGCAATGGCGGCCCACCGGCGCGTACTTCTTCGCCATCGATGTGTCGGCGGCGATGTTGCCATAGAGGAAATCGAAGGGGAAGGCGCGCAGCAGGTCGGCGACGGACGAGGGGAGGGCGGAGAGATTGGCGAGCACCGACTCCCCGAGATAGATGTGCGTCGCGGGAGTCCACGCGTGCGCCGCACCAGGGAACAACACGAGCGCGGCCGCGGCGACTCCCAGCAGGGCCAGGCCGCGCTTCAGTCGGCCTCCTCGGTGTCCTTGCGCTTGCGCAGCGACCGGCCCAGCCGCCAAACCGACACTCCGCGCCGTACGGTCCGCGCGGTGGCCGCGACGTCCTTCGCGGTTTCCCCGATCTCCCGCTCGGCTTCACCCAGGGTTTCACCCAGCTCCGACAGCCGGGCTTCGGCGGCGTCGGCCGCGTGCACGATGCGCTGGCGCATGTCGCGCGAGGTTTCGGCGAGGCCGTCCGCTTCCGTGCGGATCGTCCCGATCAGCTGGCGCACGTCCTGGACGACGGGTTCGGCCGAATGGCGGATGGCACTGAGGAAGGCCCGCACGCCGTAGGCGGCCGCGAGAACCGCCAGAGCGGATACCAGTGCCGCGGCGGCGATGACGGCGAGGCTGATGGCACCCACCACCGCGGCCCACGTGGGGATCATACTGTAACCTCAGGCTGCGGCGTGGCCGAAGTCAACGGGGCCGGTGCCCGGCTGCGCAGCGGCACCAGGGATGTGACGAGCAGGGCGAGCGCCGCAGCGGTCACGACGGCCCCACTCTCGGTTCCGAGCGAGCGGGTGCTCGTCAACGCGAAGGAGAGTGCGAGCGCGAGTCCCAGGGTGTGGCGGGTCGCCGGAACCGCGGCGACAAAACGGCGCCGCAGCGCCGGCCAGAGCGCCAGCAGCAGTGCCGCCACGTACACCGCCGGGAACCGGCCTCCGGCGAGCACGCCGGCGGCGAACCACAACAACGCGCCGACGGTGGACTCGGTCGGCGCCAGCTCGTCGGCGAGTCGCTCGTAGCCCGGCCCCCATTTCGCGAGCGCGAGTCCGAGCAATCCGCAGACCAGATACGGTGACGCCCCCGACGCCATGCCGATCCCGGCGGCGAGACAGAGCGCGGTGATCGTCGCCGCAGCCCGCGTTTTCGTCTGCCGCCCCAGCCTCCGGGCCACGAGAACGCCGACGAGCGGGCCGCCGAGTGCGAAGCCCAGCCACAGCGCGATGGGCTGCACGTCGCTGCGACGCGCATGCGGGAAGTAGCCGAGCAGCGCCGCGGCGGTGACGAGCAGCGACCACCCCGTCGCGGCCGCGGCGCGTGGCGACGCCGCGAGGGCCAGCGATGCGGACAACACAGCGATGACCGGCCAGGCCGGCTTCCAGGCGGGGACGAAGGGGGGCGGGAGCACGCGCAGCGCGCCGTATAACAGCCCCGCCGGGATGAGAAATGCCGCCACGAGCCACGCGACATCCGCCGCCGACCAGGGCTCGCGGATCGCCGTCCCCGAGACCGGAGCGGCGAGGCGGGCCGCCGCACCGGCGGCGAGCCATCCGATCGCGCACGCCACCACCGGCGTCAGCGCATCGATGAGCGGTCGATCGAGCACACCGAGCAGCGGTCCCAGGACGACGCCGATCACGAGCCAGCCGATCGGTGGGGCGCGGCGCGCGCCCGCCAGGACGGCGACCAGCCAGGGCGGGCGAGGGAGATAGGTGACGAGCAGTGCCGCGAGCGCGACCAGCACCGCGGCGATCAGCGGCGGCAGCGGAAACACGCGCGATACGTTCGCCCTCGCTTGACGCCCGCGCAAGCGTTCCGGTAGGTTGGCCCCCATGCCCCCGACGTTTTGCGTGTCCGGTGCCCGCGCGCTCGAGGGCACGATTCGCCCCGCCGGCAACAAGAACGCCGCACTCCCCATCCTGGCCGCCACGCTGCTCGCCGACGGCCCCTGTCGCATCGAGAACGTGCCGCACATCCGGGATGTCGAAACCATGCTCGCCCTGCTGCAACACCTCGGCGCGAGTGTCTCCTGGACGGGGCCCAATGCGCTCGAGGTCGACACGCGCAACGCGCAGCCGCGGGACCTCGACCCGGCGCTGTGCGCCAAGGTGCGGGCGTCGATCCTCTTCGCCGGGCCGATGGTGGCGCGCTTCGGGCGGGTGGCGCTGCCGCCGCCGGGCGGCGACGTCATCGGACGGCGCCGCGTCGACACGCATTTCCTGGCGCTCGAGGCGCTCGGCGCCGAGGTCGAAGTGGGAAAGCAGTACCAGCTCGAGGCGAAATCGCTCACGGCGGCCGACGTTTTTCTCGACGAGCCGAGTGTCACCGGGACCGAGAACGCGCTCATGGCCGCCGTGCGGGCGAAGGGCGACACGCTGCTGCGCAACGCCGCCAGTGAGCCCCATGTGCAGGATCTGGCCCGGTTCCTGACGATGCTGGGGGCCCACATCGACGGCATCGGAACCAACCTGCTGCACGTCCACGGCGGCGGGCCGCTCGGGACGGCGTCCGAGCCGTTCCGGATCGGTCCCGATCACATCGAAGTCGGCTCGTTTATCGGTCTGGCGGCCGTCACCAACGGCGCGGTGCGCATCGAGGGCGTGCGCACGGAGGATCTGCGGGCGACGCTATTCGCGTTCGACCGGCTCGGGGTCCGGCCGCGTGTCGATGGCGACGCCCTCATCGTCGAGCGCGATCAGGAGCGCCGCATCCGCCCCGATCTCGGGGGCCACATCCCGAAGCTCGAGGATGGTCCCTGGCCGGCCTTCCCGGCGGACCTCATGTCGATCGCGATCGTCGTCGCCACGCAGTGCGAGGGCCCGCTGCTCGTGTTCGAGAAGATGTTTGAGTCGCGCCTGTTTTTCGTGGACAAGCTGATCGGGATGGGGGCGCGCATCGTGCTGTGCGATCCGCATCGCGCCGTGATCGCGGGCCCTTCGGCGCTCCGGGGCGGGGAAGTGGAGAGCCCCGACATTCGGGCCGGGATGGCCATGTTGCTCGCCGCCCTCGCCGCCCAGGGCGATTCGGTGATCCGCAATGTGGGACAGATCGAGCGCGGGTACGAGCGCATCGACGAGCGGTTGCGGGCGCTGGGGGCGCAGATCGAGCGGCGCGAGGATGGACGGTAGGAGACCGGACCGGTGACCGCCAGTGTCCCCGCAGCGACGATCGTGCTCGAGGTGCCGGCCGGGGATGCGGCGGTGCCCCGGCTCGAGCTCTCGGAATGGGCGGCGCGCTACGGCATCGTCGCGGGCATCACGACCCGGACCGGTGGCTTCTCCCTCGGCCTCTGGAGCGAGGAGCCGACGGGCCAGGTGATGACCCGCTGGCGCGCGTTCCGCAGGGCGTTCGAGTCGGGGTTTCCCACCGTCGTCATGAGCCACCAGGTGCACGGCAGCGAGATCAAGTGGCACTCCGACCTGCCCCCCGGGTGGCTCGTGCTCGATGGCGTCGACGGCCACGCCACCCAGGACCCTGGGACGCTGCTCGTGATCACCGTCGCCGACTGCATCCCCGTCTACCTCGCGGCGCCGCAGCAGGGGGTCGTGGCGCTGCTGCACGCGGGATGGCGCGGCGTAGCGGGCGGGATTCTCGAGCGCGCCCTGGGCGACTTGACGGCCGCGACGGGTGCCTCCTGCAGAGATTTCGTAATGCATTGTGGCGTCGGCATTTGTGGCAACTGTTATGAAGTAGGTTATGAAGTCTCGGAGCGCGTGACGGGTCGTCCCCCGGCCGCATCCCCGACGTTCGTCGACTTGCGGGGGTTGCTGGCGGGACGAGGTGCGGCGCTGGGGGTGAGCGAGGTCAGCATTTCGGCCTACTGCAGCGCGCATCACAACGACCAGTTCTACTCGCACCGTGCGTCGGACGGTCGCGACGGTAGAATGGTGGCGTACCTGGGGATGCCGCTCCTGTCGCCTTGACAGGCCCAGGCGGGCCGATACATTCCCCAATCGAAGCGGGCGTAGTTCGGCCCGCGCTTTTTTTTATGCTCACCGACAGCCTGGTGGAGGCCGTTCGGTCCCGGTTGGAGACGTTGGGACTGGATCTGGCCGACCTTCGTCTGGGCGGCACGCCGAACCGGCCGCTCGTTCAAGTGCGCATCGATTGGCCCCCGGCGGATCCGGAGCGGCGCGTGACCGTGGACGACTGCGCGCTGGCCAGCCGGACACTGGAAGCGTGGCTGGATGACGGCGGCCCGTTGGGTCCCCGCTACCAGCTCGAGGTCTCGAGTCCGGGGTTCGACCGGCCGGTGCGCTGGCACCGGCACTGGGTGCGCTTCGTCGGGCGGGAAGTGATGGTGCGGCTGGAGGGGTTGGGCCGGGTCCGCGCCCGGATCGTGGCGGTCCCGGACGAGTCGACCGTAGTGCTGCACCCCGAAGGCCGGGAGCCCGTGACGCTGCCGCTTGCGGCGGCCCGGGAAGCCCGCCTGGCGGTGGATTGGTAACCGATAACCGATGACCGACAACTGATGAACGGAATACAGTGATGGCAAATGCAACCGACGTCGTCTCCGCGATTAAAGAGCTGACGACCTCCAAGCAGCTCGAGCGCGGAGAAATGATCGAGCTGTTGAAGGACGGGCTGCACGCGGCGCTGGTGAAGCGCTATGGCCCGAACGTGCGGGCCGAGATTTCGATCGACGAGCTCAAGGGCACGATCCGCATCGTCGTGCTGAAAACCGTCGTCGAGGCGGTCGAAGACCCCGGCACGCAGATCTCGCTCGAGGAAGCCCGCTACGAGGACCCCGATTTCCAGCCGGGGGACGTGCTCGAAGAAGAGGTGCCGTTCCAGGAATTCGGCCGCACGGCGGTGCAGGCGGCGAAGCAGCGCATCATCCAGCGCGTGCGCGAGGGCGAGCGCAGCCGCATCCGCGACGAGTTCACCGGGAAGGTGGGGGAGCTGCTCCCCGGCGAAGTGCAGCAGATCGAGCGCGGCAAGATCGTCGTCATGCTCGCCAAGTTCCGCGAGGCGGAGGCGATCATCCCCTACCGCGAGCAGAATCATCGCGAGCACTACCACCAGGGTGACTCGATCCGGGCGGTGCTGAAGCGCATCGAGGAGACGCCCAAGGGGCCGCGGCTCATTCTGTCGCGGGCGGACCCGCTGTTCGTCAAGGCGCTGTTCAAGATCGAGGTCCCGGAAATCCAGCAGCAGATCGTGGAGATCCGGGCCACCGCGCGCGAGGCGGGAAGCCGCACCAAGATCGCCGTGATCTCGCGCGACGACGCCATCGATCCCGTCGGCGCCTGCGTCGGCCTCAAGGGCTCGCGCGTGCAGGCGGTGGTGAACGAGCTGAACGGCGAGCGGATCGACATCGTGCCGTGGTCGCCCGATCCCGAGCGGTTCGCCAAGCTGGCGCTCGCCCCGGCCCGGGTGGCGCGCGTCTTCTCAGACCCCGAGAGCCGCACCATTCAGGCGATCGTCGACGAGGATCAGCTGTCGCTCGCCATCGGCCGCAACGGCCAGAACGTGCGGCTCGCCTCGGAGCTGACCGGCTGGAAGATCGACCTCTATTCGAGCCGCGAGTGGCTGGAGCGCGGCGGCGAGGGCCCGCTGTTCGCCCCGCTGCCCCCCGAGGAAGAGCAGGCGGTGAAGGTGCCGCTGGTCGAGCTCAAGGGAATGCCCGCCGATCTCATGGCGGTGCTGGAGCAGAATGGCAAGAAGACGCTGCAGGACATCTTCGACCTCGAGCGGGAGGAGGTCGACAAGCTCCAGGGGATGACCACCGAGCTGGCGGACCGGCTGATGGCGTTCCTCAACGAGCTGACGGAGGAAGGCGGCGAGGAGCCGGGCGCCGGAACGGACGCGCCCCCGCCGCAGGCGGCGTGACCGGCCACGCCACCGACCGTCTGGGGGGCCTCCTGGGGTTGGGGGTCCGCGCGGGGAACGTGGTGATCGGCGTGTCGGGCGTGCGGATGAAACTGCAGCAGGGGCGGATCGCCGTAGTGGTGCTCGCGGCCGATGCCAGCCCGCGGACGCGGGACAAGGTCGAACGGCTGGCGCGGGCACGGGGCGTACCGGTGCTCGCCGGGCCGGTGGCGGAACGGCTGGGCGCGCAGCTCGGGCGCCCGCCGGTGCAGACGGCGGGGACGGGCGACCGCGCATTGGCGCGCGGATTGATGCGGCTTTCGGAGGAGTGAGTGGCGACACGGATTCATGATCTGGCGGCAGAGTTCGGCATCTCCAGCGAGCAGGTGATGAACATGCTCAAGGAGATGGACATCTTCGTGCGCAGTCATCTCACCCCGCTCAAGGAAGAGCAGGTGGCGATGATGCGTGCCCGCTGGGAGCGCGAGAAGCGGCGGCAGAAGGAGCCACCGGCGGCGAGCACCAAGCGGCGTCGCGTGGCGAAGGTCGTCGAGCCCGTGCCGGAGCCCGTCGATGACCGTCCCAAACGCCGCCGCCGCACCGCCGCCGAAGTGGCGGCCGCCGAAGCGGAAGCGCAGGCCGAGTCGGCGCGCGTCGCGGCCGAGCAGGAATTGCGCGCCCGCGCGGCGCTCGAGGCCGTACGAGTCCAGGAAGAAGAAAAGGCCGCCACGATCTCGCTCGAGGAGCGCGCCGCCGCACTGTTCCGCGATCTGCCGGCCGCCGAGGCCGGTGCAGAGCCGGCCGCGCCGGCGCCCGCGACGGTATCGGCCTCCGCGCCGGCGGCCCCGCCGCCCGCGCCCGCACAGCCGGGCCCACCGCCGCCCCGACCGTTCATCCCCACGCCCGTCCGGCCGAAGCCGGTCGCCAGCGGCATGCCGGGAGGCTCCGTGCCGCCCCGGCCGGTGGCGTCCGCCGCCCCCGGTGCCGGCGCCCTGGAAGAACGGCGCCGCGACAAGGCGGGGAAGAAGCGCAAGAAGGGGCGCAAGTCGCTCGTCGATCAGGAAGCGGTGGCGCAGAACATCTCGCGCACCCTGGCCTCGATCAAAGGACCGGTGGCCAAGAAGGGCGCCCGGCCGCGCGACGAGGGACCGAGCTTCCGCGATCTCCAGGAAGAGCGGCGCGCCGCCGAAAAGGAGCGCGAGAAGACGCTGGTGCGGGTGACCGAGTTCATCACCGTCAGCGAGCTCGCGAACATCCTCAAGGTGCCGCCGACGCAGATCGTGACCTTCGCCTTCAAGGAGCTGGGGCAGATGGTCACGATCAACCAGCGGCTCGACTTCGATCTCATCGAGCTGATCGCCTCGGCGTTCGGCTTCCAGGCGACGCGCGAAGAGGAATACGCGGTCGCGGCCCCCGAGCAGCCGGTGGACCAGGCCGAGACGCTGAAGCACCGGCCGCCGATCGTCACCGTGATGGGCCATGTCGACCACGGCAAGACGTCGCTGCTCGACTACGTCCGTAAGGCGAATGTGGTGGCAGGGGAAGCCGGGGGGATCACGCAGCACATCGGCGCCTACCACGTCACGCTGAAAGACGGGCGCTCGATCACGTTCCTCGACACGCCGGGCCACGAGGCGTTCACCGCCATGCGCGCCCGCGGCGCGCAGGTGACGGATCTCGTCGTCCTCGTCGTCGCCGCCGACGACGCGATCATGCCGCAGACCCGTGAAGCGATTTCGCACGCCAAGAACGCCGGCGTCCCGCTCGTCGTCGCGATCAACAAGATCGATCTGCCCACCGCGAACGTGCAGAAGGTGAAGCAGGACCTGCTGGCGGAGGGCGTCGTGCTGGAGGAGTTCGGCGGCACCACCCTCGCCACGCCGATTTCCGCCAAGAAGGGCACGGGCATCGATACGCTGCTCGACCAGATCCTGCTGCAGGCGGAGCTGCTCGATCTCAAGGCCAACCCCGACCGGCTGGCCCTGGGGGCGGTGCTCGAGGCGACCCTCGACCCCGGCAAGGGGCCCGTCGCCACGATCCTCGTGCAGAACGGCACGCTCAACGTCGCCGACGACTTCATCTGCGGGCAGTTCTCGGGCCGCGTGCGCGCCCTGTACGACGAGCGCGGCCAGAACGTGCCGGCCGCCGGCCCGTCGATTCCCGTGCAGATCCTCGGCTTCGAAGGGGTCCCCGAGGCGGGCGACAGCTTCCAGGCGGTGAAGGACGCCGCCCAGGCGCGCGACATCGCGCAGAAGCGCCAGCGGCTCGAGCGCGAGGCGCAGCATCGCCGCACCAGCCGCGTGAAGACGCTGGAGGACTTCATGGCGGAGCGGGCGGCGGGTGGCGCGGCCGTGCTGCGCATCATCATCAAGGCCGACCAGGGCGGCCCGGCGGAAGCATTGGCCGACGCCTTGGGACAGCTCTCGACCGCCGAGGTGAAGGTCGAGGTCGTGCACCGCGGCGTCGGCGCCATCACGGATTCCGACGTGCTGCTCGCCAAGGCGTCGGGTGCAATCATCATCGGCTTCCACGTGCGCCCCGACTCGAACGCGCGGACGTCGGCGGAGCGCGAGCGGGTGGAGATCCGGACCTACCGCATCATCTACGAGGCGGTGGACGAGGTGCGGGCGGCGATGGAAGGCCTGCTCGCGCCGGAGAAAAAGGAAGTCATTCTGGGCGAGGCCGAGGTCCGGCAGCTGTTCAAGGTGGCCAAGGTCGGCACCATCGCCGGCAGTTTCGTGCGCAGCGGCATCATTCCTCGGACCGGGCGTGTCCGGGTAGTCCGGAGCGGGGTCGAAGTGTACGACGGCACGTTGGCTTCCCTGAAGCGGTTCAAAGACGACGTCCGCGAGGTGCGGGAAGGATTCGAGTGCGGCATCGGCATCGAGAATTTCAACGACGTGAAGGTCGGCGACCTGATCGAGGCGTATCGCATCGAGGAAGTGGCTCGCTCGCTCGACACGGGCGCCCCGACCGGAGGCGCGGCCCGGGGCGCGTGACCAGGTGATCGTCGGTCTCATCACCTGGGAGCTGCACCTTGGCGCGTGCCAGTCGCTGAAGGAGAAGCGGCAGATCGTGAAGAGTCTCAAGGACCGGTTGCACCGGCAGTTCAACGTCTCCGTTTCGGAAACCGACCACCAGGATCTCTGGCAGCGGGCGGAGCTGTCCGCGGCGGTCGTCACGACCGACAAGCGTCACGCCGAGCAGGTGCTGCAGCAGGCCGATCGGCTGGTGGCGGGAGCGGACGGCGCGCGCGTCATGGATTCGAGCACGAGCTACCTCTGACATGCGCACCCCGAAGCATCGCCCCGAGCGCGTCGCCGAGCTGATCCGCCAGGCCGTCGCCGAGTTTCTCACGAGCGACGTCCGCGATCCGCGCATCGGCTTCGTGACGGTCACCGGCGTCGAAGTCACGGCCGATCTGTCGCACGCCACGATCAGCGTGAGCGTGATGGCGCCGGAAGAGGAGAAGGCGCGCAGCCTCGAGGGCCTGACCAGCGCGGCGCGGTATCTGCGCGCCGAGCTGTCGCGCCAGCTGCGGCTGCGCACCAGTCCCGAGCTGCATTTCCGGCTGGATCGCGGGCTGGAGCACGCACAGCGCATCGATCGCATGCTGAAAGACCTGAAGGCGGGGGACGACTGACCGACGGGGTGCTGCTGGTGGCGAAACCGGCCGGTCCCACCTCGCACGACATGGTGGATATCGTGCGCCGGGCGCTGGGCACGCGACGCGTCGGACATACGGGCACGCTCGATCCGTTCGCCGCGGGGCTGCTCGTGATGGTCGTGGGGCGGGCGACGCGGCTCGTGCCGTTCGCCGCGGCGTGGACCAAGTCGTACGAGGGACGCATCCGGCTCGGTGTCACGACCGATACCGACGACGCAACGGGACAGGTGCTGGATTCGCGGCCCGTCGCGGTGGACCGGACGGCGCTGGAGCGGGCGCTCGACGGCTTTCGCGGGACGTACCGGCAGCGGCCGCCCGCGTACTCGGCGGTGAAGGTGGACGGGGAGCGGGCGTACCGGCGGGCGCGGCGCGGTGAAGTGGTCGAGCCGTCGGAGCGCGACGTGGAGATCACCGCGCTCGAGGTCACGGCCTTCGCCCTGCCCGACGTGGAGTTTCGGGCGACGGTGAGCGGCGGCACGTATCTGCGGTCCCTCGCCCGGGACATCGGCGCGGCGCTGGGCTGTGGCGGGCATCTCGCCGCGTTGCGGCGTACCGTCGTCGGTCCGTTTCGGTTGGCAGAGGCGGTGGCGCCCGCCGCGGCGACGGCGGCGGCGCTCTTGCCGCCCGGGGTGCTGGTGCGCCACCTCGAGCGGCGCGATGTCGATACGGCGGAGCGGAACGCCGTCGTCCACGGCCGCTGGATTGCGGCGGCGGGCGACGCCACGGCGACACCGGTGGCGATGTTCGCCGGGGAGACGCTGGTCGCGGTGGCGGATCGCGCGGGCGACGTGCTGAAGCCGCGGGTCGTTCTGGCGGATTGATGGCGGGCGCGGTGGTGACCGTCGGCACGTTCGACGGGGTGCATCGCGGGCACCAGGCGGTGCTCGCCGAGATCACGCGCCGGGCGCGGGCGCGCGGGGGCGAGAGCGTGGTCGTGACGTTCGATCCGCACCCGCTCGCGATCGTGAACCCGGGCGCGGCGCCGCCGCTGTTGACGCTGCCGGCTGAAAAACGGCGTTTGTTGGAGGCGGCCGGCGTGAGCCGGGTCGAGACGTTGCCGTTCACGCCCGAGTTCGCGCGGCTCGAGCCGTTGGAGTTCGTGCGGGACGTGCTGCGAGCGCGGTGGCGCATGGACGAGCTGGTGCTGGGACACGACCACGGCTTCGGGCGCGGCCGCTCGGGGGACGTGGACACGGTGCGGCGCATCGCGGCGAGCGACGGGTTCGCGGTCGACGTGGTCGACCCGGTGAGAGACGACGGGCAGCCGATATCGTCCACGTTGATCCGGACGGCGCTGGCCCACGGCGATCTCGGCCTCGCGCGGCGCTGGCTGGGGCGACCGTACGGCGCATTGGGCACGGTGGAGCGTGGAGCCGGGCGGGGACGGACGATCGGGATTCCGACGCTCAACCTCCCGGTCCCCGACGCGCGGAAGTTGTTGCCGCCCGACGGCGTGTACGCGGTGCGGGTGACGCTGCCCGACGGGGCGCGCTACGGCGGTATGATGAATCAGGGATCGCGTCCCACGTTCGGGGTCACCGAGCGGGGACTCGAGATTCACCTGTTCGAGTTCGACGCCGAGATCTACGGCGCGACGGTGTGGGTGGAGTGGGTAGGGCGTCTGCGCGACGTGCGCGCATTTCCTTCGCGCGAGGCGCTGATCGAGCAGCTGGCGCAGGACCGCACGGCGGCGCGCCGCAGTCTCAACGGAGAAGGGATCGCATGAGATCGATTCGCGGTCGTTTGATCTTCATTTTCCTGTTGCTGGGCGCTTCGATAGCGGCGCTCATCCCGAGAAACGTGACGCAGCGGACGCAGGATCCCCAGACGGGCCGAATGCGGGACACCTCGGTTCGCCAGGTGCCGATCAACCTCGGCCTCGACCTCCAGGGCGGGATCCATCTCGCGCTCGAGGTCGATCAGTCGAAGGGAGCGGTGGCGGACTGCGCCGACGCGATCCAGCGCGCCCAGCGCGTGGTGCGGACGCGGGTGGACGAATTCGGCACGACGGAGCCGGTGGTGCAGATCGTCGGACAGTGCCGGCTCGTCGTGGAGCTGGCGGGAGAAAAGGACCCGGCGCGCGCCGTGTCGATCGTGCAGCGCACCGCGTTTCTCGAGTTCCGCATCACCGACATGAAGAACCAGTTCCGCGACGCCCTCCCGGGCATCGACCGCGCGCTGCGGGTCGCCGGCGTGAAGGCGCCGAGCGGTGCCCAGGTGAGCGCCGTGACGCAGCTGTTCGGCGCCGACACCTCCAAGAAGGGCGCCGACACGACCAAGAAGAAGTCCGCGACGCCCGCTCCTGACACCGCCGAATCGAACGCGCCGGGGGCATTGTCCGCCCTGCTTTTCCAGGGGGGGCTCCCCGGGGAGTTTCTCGTTCCCGACGAGCAGGTGGCGCGGGCCGAAAGCCTCCTGGCCCGGCCGGAAGTGACGGCCGCCATCCCTCGCGGCTTTGATCTGAAATGGGGCACCGAGTCCGAATCGCGCCAGGCACGGTTATACCGCCCGCTGTATGTCGTCGAGGACAAGCCGATCATCACCGGCGAGGAGCTGACGAAGGCGGCCGCCAAGCGTGACCAGCTCAACAATCATTCGGTCGTCGTGTTCGATCTCACGCGGCGCGGCTCGCGGAAGTTCTGCGACGAAACGGGCCGCCACGTGCACGACTACATGGCGATCATCCTCGACAACCGCGTTCAGGGCCAGCCGCCGATCATCAACGACCAGATCTGCGGCACCGGCCAGATCGATCTCCAGAACAAGGCGCTCACCGAGGCGCAGGATCTCGCGCTGGTGCTGCGCGCCGGCGCGCTCCCGGCGCCGCTGCAAATCGTCGAAGAACGGACCATCGGGCCGTCGCTCGGCGCCGATTCGATCCACGACGGCATCAAGGCCGGCATCGTCGGCGTGGCGCTGGTGATCCTCATCATGGTGGGCTATTACCGGCTCTCCGGCGCCCTGGCCGTGGCCTCGCTCACGCTGTACCTGCTGCTGACGCTCGCCGGCCTCTCGGTGTTCGGGTTCACGCTCACGCTGCCGGGGCTGGCGGGGCTCGTGTTGTCGGTGGGGATCGCGGTCGACGCCAACGTGCTGATCTTCGAGCGCATCCGCGAGGAGCTGCAGCACGGCAAGACGGTGCGACTGGCGGTCGATGAGGGGTTCACGCACGCGATGAGCGCGATCATCGACTCCAACGTGTCGACCGCCCTCACGGCGTTCATTCTCTATCTCGTGGGCACGGGACCGGTGCAGGGCTTTGCCATCACCCTGATCATCGGCATCATCGCGTCGATGATCACCGCGATCTTCGTCGTGCGCACCTTCTACATGATCTGGCTGCGCCGGCGGCCCGACATGCAAACCCTGAGCGTCTGATGATCCGACTCTTCGCCAACGCCAACTACGACTTCATCAAGTGGCGCCGCTACGCGTACGGCCTCACCGCGCTCATCATCATCCCGGGTCTCGTGCTGCTCGCGGTCAAGGGCCTCAACTACAGCATCGAGTTCACGGGCGGCACCTTCATCCAGATCGAGACCAGGCAGCCGGTGCAGACGGCCGAGCTGCGCGCCGATCTGGACGCGGCCGGCATCCCCGGCGCGGAGATCCAATCGTTCGGCTCCGATACCTCCTACAGCATCCGGGCGCGGCTCGGTGCGCACGCGACGACGCCGGGAGGTGGAACCGAGGAGACGGTGGCGGCGGTCGGTCGCGCCCTGGACCAGAAGCTGGGGCATGACAACTACCGGATCGAGAAGCGCGAGGCGGTGGGTCCCAAGGTCGGGAAGGAGCTGCAGGGCAAAGCGCTCCTGGCGATCTTCTTCTCGTTCTTCGTGACGCTCGCCTATCTCGCCTACCGTTTCGAATGGCGCTTCGGGCTCGCGGCGGTGCTCGCCACGTTCCACGACATCCTCACGACCATCGCCTTTATCCGATACACGAACCTCGAGGTCAGCCTGGTCGTGGTGGGCGCAGTGCTCACCATGGTGGGGTACTCGCTCAACGACACCATCATCATCTTCGATCGCGTGCGCGAGAACCTGCGCAAGTTCCGGCGCACCAACCTGTACGAGATCCTCAACCTGTCGATCAACGAGACGCTGCCGCGCTCGATCCTGACCCACGGGACGACGATGGCGGCGACGCTCGCGCTGGTGATCTTCGGAGGCGAGGTGATCCGGCCCTTCGCCCTGGTGATGACGTTCGCGATCTTCACGGGCACCTTCTCATCGATCTACATCGCTGCTCCCGTGCTGCTCCTGATCGAGAAGCGCTGGCCGGGCCAGGACGCCCGCGGCGCCCGCGCCTACGCCCCCCGGGAGCCGATGGTCACGCCCGTGCCGGCTCCGGCGCCCAGCGGAGGAAGCGGCAGCAGCCGCTCCAAGGCCGCCGTCTGACGGTGCCGGCCCTGGTGGACGCCCATTGCCACCTGGGGGACGCGGCATTCGACGACGACCGCCCGGCCGTGCTGGCGCGGGCGGCGGCGGCCGGTGTGGGACACGTCGTTGTGATTGGCGAATCGCTGGCGGGCAGTGAGCGCGCCGCGGCCCTCGCCCGGGCGCACGCCGGGCTGTCGGCGACCGCCGGCGTCCACCCCCACGATGCCGCGAGCTGGGACGAGGCCACGCCCGGGAAGCTGCGCGAGATGCTGGGGCGTCCCGAGCTGGTCGCCGTCGGCGAAACGGGACTCGACTATCACTACGATCACGCACCGCGGGCCGCGCAGCGCGCGGCGTTCGAGGGACAGCTCGCGCTCGCGCGGGACCTTGGGAAACCGGTGGTGATTCACGCCCGCGACGCCGACGACGATATGGCGGCGCTGCTGCGGGAATGGGGCGGCCGCGTGCCGGCCCTCGTGCTCCACTGCTTCGCCGGCAGCCGCGCGATCTTCACCGCGGGCATGGATGCCGGCGCCTACTTCTCGTTCAGCGGAATGATCACGTTCAAGAACTGGAATCCCGCGGTCCAGACGTCGGCGGCCCCCGCCGAACGGCTGCTCGTCGAGACCGATGCGCCCTACCTCGCGCCCGTCCCGCACCGCGGGCGCCGCAACGAGCCGGCCTACGTTCCCGAGATCGTCACCGTACTCGCGCGCCAGCGCGGCACCTCGCCCGACGAGCTGGCGCGACAGACCGCCGAGAACGCGCTCCGCGTCTTCGGCCCCCGCATCGCCACACCGCTCGCCTCCAGGGAGGACTAGAGTGTGACCACCGTACCGACCGACATCGCGATCGCCCAGGCGGCCAAACTCCGCCCCATCGCGGACGTCGCCCGGGAGCTCGGCCTGGCCGACGACGAAGTGGAATTCTACGGGCGGTACAAGGCGAAGATCTCGCTGCAGGCGATCGAGCGCCGCCAAGCGACCGGACGGCTCGTGCTCGTGACCGGTATCAACCCGACGCCGGCGGGAGAGGGGAAGTCCACGGTCACCGTCGGCGTGGCGCAGGCGCTGCGCAAGCTCGGCAAGAAGGCGCTGCTCTGTATCCGCGAGCCGTCGCTCGGCCCGGTGTTCGGGGTCAAGGGCGGGGCCGCGGGCGGTGGTTATGCGCAGGTCGTACCGATGGAGGACATCAATCTCCATTTCACCGGCGACTTCCACGCCATCTCGAGCGCGCACAACCTGCTGTCGGCGATGCTCGACGCCCACCTGCATCACGGCAACGCGCTCGGGCTCGACACCCGCCGCATCACCTGGCCGCGTACCATTGACATGAACGACCGGGCGCTGCGCCAGATCATCGTCGGGCTGGGGGGAACCAACGGCGGCCCGACGCGCGAAGAGCGCTTCGTCATCATCCCGGGCTCCGAGGTCATGGCCATCATGGCCCTGGCCACGAGTCTCAAGGACCTCGAGACGAGGCTGGCGCGCATCATCGTCGGGCTCACGCAAGGACGGACCGGCGTGCGCGCCAGCGACCTGAAGGCCGAGGGCGCGATGACGCTGCTGTTGAAGGACGCCTTGAAGCCCAACCTCGTGCAGACGCTCGAGGGGGGGCCGGCGCTGGTCCACTGCGGGCCGTTCGGCAATATCGCCCACGGCTGTAACTCGGTGATGGCGACGCAGCTTGGCCTCAGGCTCGCGGACATCGTGCTGACGGAGGCCGGGTTCGGCGCCGACCTCGGTGCCGAAAAGTTCTTCGACATCAAGTGCCGCATGTCCGGCTTGCAGCCCGAAGCCGCGGTGGTCGTAGGGACGGTGCGGGCGCTGAAGATGCACGGCGGCGTGAAGAAGGAGAACCTCGGAAAACCCGACCGCGCGGCCGTCGAGCGCGGGGCGGCGAACCTCACCCGCCACGTGCGCAACGTCAAGAAGTTCGGGGTTCCCTGCGTCGTGGCGCTGAACCGCTTCATCACCGACACTGACGAGGAAATCGAAGCGGTGCGCGCCGCGTGCCAGGCCGAAGGTGTGGAGGCGGTGCGCTGTGAGGTGTGGGAGAAGGGCGGGGACGGCGGGCTCGAAGTGGGTCGGGCGATCCTGCAGCTGCTGGACGACGGGAAGGCGTCGTTCAAGCCGCTGTACGATGAGCGCCGGCCGATCGCCGAGAAGATCGAGACGATCGCCCGGGAGATCTACGGCGCCGGCGGCGTGTCCTACGCGCCGCCCGCCGAGCGGGCGCTCGAGCTGCTGCCCAGGCTGGGGTTGGGGGAGACGCCGGTCTGCATGGCCAAGACGCAGTACTCGTTCAGCGACGACGCGTCCAAGCTCGGCGCGCCGTCGGGGTTCACGCTGCAGGTGCGGGACATTCTTCCCTCCGCCGGCGCCGGCTTCGTGGTGGCGTTGGCCGGGGACATCATGACGATGCCGGGCTTGGGTAAGAGTCCGGCGGCCGAGCGGATCCGCTTGCATCCCGACGGCACGATCGAGGGGCTGTTCTGATGAAGACGCTCAATCCGGTAGCGACCGACAAGGCACCCAAGGCGATCGGTCCTTACAGCCAGGCGATCGTCACCGACGACACGGTATACACGGCGGGGCAGGTGGCGCTCGACCCGAAGTCGGGAGAGCTCGTCGGCGCGACCGTCGCGGAGCAAACGGAGCAGGTGCTGCAAAACCTCACCGCCGTGCTCGCTGCCTCGGGATCGTCGCTCGGCCAGGTGGTGAAGACGACGGTCTATCTCATCGACATGGCGGATTTCGCGGCGATGAACGAGGTATACGCCCGACACTTCGGCGGGCACCGCCCGGCGCGCTCGACCGTACAGGCGGCCGGGTTGCCGAAGGGTGCCCGCGTGGAGATCGACGCGATCGCGATCCGCTAGCTCAGGGACCCGCCTTGATCTCGACGCCCAGGGCGCCGGCGGGCTTGCTGGGCCAGGTCGCGGTCACGGCGGGGGTGTTCAGGGCCCATTCCGCGAAGAGATCGCCGACCGAGCTCTCGCCCGACGGCTGCTGATCGATCGTCGTGAACCCGCTTCCCGCCGTTATGACCGCCGTCGGGTTCGCCACTCCGAACGCACCATACGCCACGTCATTGCCGCTCGCGAAGGACGCGAGCGCGGCCGTCAGGGTCGTCACCGCGGCGCCGGATGCGGAGGCCGTCTGGACGATAGCGCCCGAGCCGTTCGTCCCCGATTGATCGACACCGCTCCACTGGGACACGATCCACTGACAATTGGAGACGGTGACACTCGTCTTGATCGTAATCGCCCCACTGCCCGGCGCCGCGCTCATCGCCCGGTAGATGGTCAGCCGGTCGAGCGGCGTAGCGCCGTCGTAGGCGACGCTCGCCACCACCTGCCAGTTTGCCATTCCGCCGCCGGTCAATGTTGGATCGGGCGCCGCCGCGGAGGCCTGGTGCGTCAGCACCGCGACGGTGACCAGCGTGTTCGGCGCCGGCGCAATGGAGCCGGTGGTGAAGGTCGATGTGTTGGTCGGGTCGTGGCCCGAGGTGAGCAGCGTCTGGGTGATTCCGGGCGGCGGTTGGTTCGTGACCGTCACCGATGCGGTTTGCGTGATCGCGGTGCCGTCGGCAGTCGCTGACAGCGTCTTCCCTTCGGCGACGCTCGAGCTGAAGGTCGCGGTCGCGACGCCGTTCGACCCGGTGGTTCCCGAGGGACCCGTGACGGTGTTGCCGCTCCCCGTCGACGCTACGAGGACCGTCGAGCCGCTCACCGGATTGCCGAAGGCGTCCTTCACGGTAACGGTGATGGTGGACGATCCCGTGTTGACGAGGATCGACGCCGGCGCCGCCGCGACGGTCGACTGACCGGCGTCAGCCGGTCCCGCGGTCACCGTCACGACGGCCTGCTGAGTGAGCGTGACGCCGCCGGCCACCGCGGTGATGGTCTTGGTCCCGGCCGCCGTCGAGCTCAAAGAGCCGGTCGTCACGCCGTTGACATCCGTCGCTGCCGCAGGCTGGGTGATCGTGTTTCCGATGCCGGTCGCCGAAAGGGTCACGGAGACGCCGCTCAGCGGATTGTTGCTGCCGTCCATGACGGTGACCGTGATCGTCGAGGTGCCGCTGCCCGCCGTGATCGGCGACGTTGCACCGACGGTTGAATTCGCAGCGGAAACTGCGGGGCCCGCCGGGTTGACGACGACCGATGCCGTCTGCGTGATCGACGTGCCGTTGATCGTCGCCGAGACGGTCTTGGTTTCCGCATCGGTCGAGGCGAGGGAACCCGTCGCGACGCCGTTCACCGTCGTGCCAGACGGCTGGGTCAGCGTGTTTCCCGTTCCTGTAGCGGCTAGGACGACGGTGGCACCGCTGATCAGGTTGTTGTTCGCGTCCTTTGCCGTGACGGTGATCGTCGACGTGCCGCTCCCGGCGGTAATCGGCGAGGTCGCTCCGACCGTGGAAGTGGAGGCCGACACGGCTCCAGGACTGACGGTCACCGTGGCGGTCTGGGTGATCGCGACGCCGTTGATCGTGGCCGAAATCGTCTTGTCCTCGGCCACGGTCGATGCCAGCGTCCCGGTCGCGACGCCGCTGCCGTTGGTGGTGGCGGACGGCTGGGTGAGGGTATTACCGGAGCCGGTGGCCGCAAGGACGACGGTGGCGCCGCTGATGGGATTGTTGCTGCCGTCCCGCGCTGTCACCGTGATTGTCGACGGGCTCCCACCGGCTGTAATGGGCGAGCTGGCCCCGACGGTCGAATTGGCTGCGGAGACCGCGGGCCCGCCGCCCGCGCCTGCTTTGATCTCGATGGCGAGCAGGCCGGCGTTGGCCGACTTGCTGAGGGTGGCCGCGACCGTGCTCACATTCACGCCCTGCTCGGTCTCGAGCAGCGTCGATTCACCCGAGGTCGGCTCCGAGATCTCGGTGAGACCGCTGCCGGGCGTTACGGCGGGGGCCGCCGTGCTCGCACCGACGACGCCGAAGCCGACGTTGTTGGCGTTGCCGAACGCCGCCAGCGCCTTGGAGAGCGACGTGGTGGCATCGGCGCCGATGGATCCGGTCTGTCCGATGGCCCCCGAGCCGTTCGTTCCCGTCTGGTCGACCCCGGTCCACTGGGAGACACTCCACTCCACGTTCGAGATACTGCTCGAGAACGTGATGGTGACCGGCCCGCTGCCGGGCGCCCCGCTCATTGCGCGGAACACCAGGAGCCGGGAGGTCGGGGTCGACAGCGGGTCGTAGTCGAGGCTCGCCACCTGCGTCCAGCTCGACATGCCGCCGCCCGTAACCGTCGGGGTCAGGGCGCCGCTCGAGCGCCGCATCCGGATGGCAACGGTGACGAGGGCGTTCGCCGCGGGAGAGATCGAGGCCGTCGTGTAGACGCTCTGATTGACGCCGTTGCCGCCCGAAGTCAGGAGCGTCTGGGTGATCGTGCCGCCGCCCCCGCCTCCCGAAGAGTTGACGGTGACGGACGCCGTCTGGGTGATCGCGGTGCCGTCGATGTTCGCCGAAATCGTCTTGCCTTCGGCGACGCTCGACGTGAACGTGCTCGTGAAGACGCCGCTGCCGTTGGTGGTGCCCGAGGCCGGGGTGAAGGTGTTGCCGCTCCCCGTCGACGCCAGGACGACGTTCGAGCCGCTCAGCGTGTTGCCGTTGGCGTCCTTGGCGGTGACCGTGATCGTGGACGAGCCGCTCCCGACGGTGAACGATGTCGGATTGGCCGAGACCGTAGAGTTCGTCGCCGAGACGGGGCCAGGGCCACCACCGCCGCCGGAGGAGTGGCAGGCGGTGCTCCCCGAGTCGGTGTAGGTCTTCCCAGCGACGGGGATGAATTTCCAGGCGTAGCTGTCGTCGTACAGGTACAGCTTCAGCACGCCGAACGTGCTGCCGTCGCCGGTCTGATGCAGCGGGAAGAGATTCGTCTCGCTGCCGCCGCCGATGCCCCCCGAACCCGCGATGATTTCCCGGATGCCGTTGGTCGGATCGGCGCTGCCGTCGGGCTTCATCAACGCCATCCGCTCGTAGAAATGGCGGTGCCCGTTCAGAACGAGGTCAGCATGCGCCGCGTACAACCGGTCCCAGAACGGCCGCATCGACGTGAGGCTCACGCCCCCCGAGCCGGTCCCGCCGGTGGAGGAGTAGAGCGGGTGATGCCAGTAGGCGAGCGTGCATTGATTCGGGTGTGCCGCCAAGTCGGCCGCCAGCCACTTGTCTTGCTTGGAGCCCGCCGATCGCGTGATGTCGCTGTTGAGCGAGATGATGTGCCAGGCGCCCAGATTGAAGCTATAGAAACCGGCCGAGTCCGAAACGCTCGATGGATGAGCAGCGGCGCCGAAGTACTGGAAGTAGCCGGCGGCGCCTGAGGAGTTGTACTCGTGATTGCCCGAGGTGGGTTGGGTGCGATACTTGTGGCGCCCCCACGTCGAGTTGTAACAGGCGAATTCGGCGGTGGTGCCGTTGTTGTAGGCGTCGTCCCCAATGTTGTAGACCGTCGCCGGATCGGGGATCGCGTCGAGCAGTTTGGCGGTGGCCTCGTCGCCGGTGTTGCTACAGCTCGAAATGTCGCCCGCGCCGACGAAGATCTGCGGCGGATTGGCGGTGAGGAGACCGGTGGGTGTGGTGTACAACGCCTGCACGCCGGGGCGGAGGGGATCGTTGGTATCGGTACAGGCGACGAAACCGAGGGCCAGGGTCACGGCAACCGTCTGGCACAGAAGGCGGTTTTGGACCGGGCTCATCCGTTGTTTCTCCTAGGGGTCAGGGACCAGCCTTGATCTCGACGCCCAGGGCGCCCGCGGGCTTGCTGGGCCAGGTCGCATTCACGGCGGGAGTGTTCACGGCCCATTCCGCGAAGAGATCGCCGACCGAGCCTTCTCCGGACGGCTGCTGATCGATCGTGGTGAACCCGCTCCCGGCCGTCACGACCGCCGTAGCGTTCGCCACTCCGAACGCACCATACGCTACATCATTGCCGCTCGCGAAGGACGCGAGCGCGGCTGTCAGGGTCGTCACCGCGGCGCCGGATGCGGAGGCCGTCTGCACGATAGCGCCCGAGCCGTTCGTCCCTGATTGGTCGACACCGCTCCACTGCGACACGATCCACTGACAATTGGAGACCGTGACGCTCGTGGTGATCGTGATCGGCCCGCTGCCGGGGGCGGCGCTCATCGCCCGGTAGATGGTCAGGCGATCGAGCGGCGTGGCGCCATCGTAGGCGACGCTGGCCACGACCGTCCAGCTCGCCATCCCGCCGCCGGTCAACGTCGGGTTCGGCGCGGCCGACGACGACTGGTGCGTCAATACCGCGACGGTCACGAGGGCGTTGGCCGCCGGCGTGATGGACGCCGTAGTGAAGGTCGACGTGTTGGTCGGGTCGTGGCCCGAGGTGAGCAGCGTCTGGGTGATTCCGGGCGGCGGTTGGTTCGTGACCGACACCGACGCAGTCTGCGAGATGGCGACGCCGTCGGCGGTGGCCGAGACGACCTTCGTCTCCATGACGGTCGAGCTGAGGGTGCCCGTCGCGACTCCGCTGGCGTTCGTCGCGCCGCCCCCCGTGAGCGTATTCCCGGAGCCGGATGCCGCGAGCACCACGTTCGAGCCGCTCATGGGATTCCCGAACTGATCCTTGACCGTCACGGTAATCGTCGACGAGCCAGTCCCCACGGCGATCGCTGTCGGCTGGGCGGTCACGCTGGAGTTTCCTGCGTTTGCCGATCCGGCGCTCACCGACACGACCGGTTGCTGATTCAGCGTCACGCCGCCGGCGACGGCCGTCACCGTATGCGAGCCCGCGCCGGTGGAGCCGAACGTCCCCGTCGTGACGCCGCTCCCGTTCGTGGCCGCTGGCTGGGTGAAGCTGTTGCCGGCTCCGGTGGCCGAGAGAGTCACCGGGATCCCGCTCAGCGGGTTCCCGCTCCCGTCCTTGACGGTGACGGTGATGGTGCTGTTCCCACCCGCGGTGAACGACGTCGGCGACGCCCCGACGGTGGACAACGAGGCCGACACGCTCGACGCGGGATTCACGGTGACGGTGGCCGTCTGTGTGATCGCGGTGCCGTTGATGGTGGCGGACACGGTCTTCGTCGCCGCCACGGTCGAAGTAAGCGCGCTCGTGAACACGCCGCTGGAGTTGGTCGAGCCGGAAGCCGGGGAGAGGGTGTTCCCGGTCCCGGACGATGTGACCGTCACGCTGGCGCCGCTGATCGTATTGCCGTTGCCGTCCTTCGCCGTCACGGTGATCGTGGACGAGCCGCTGCCCGCGGTGAAGGACGTCGGATTGGCCGAGACCGTCGAGTTCGACGCCGACACCCCGCCACCCCCGCCACCCCCGCCGCCACCAGACGAGTGGCAGGCGGTGCTTCCCGAATCGGTGTACGTCTTCCCCGCGACGGGAACGAACTTCCACGCGTAGCTGTCGTCGTAGAGGTAGAGCTTCAGTACACCAAAAGTGTTGCCGTTGCTCGCCTCACTGAGGGAATAGCTGGAGTTGGGGCTGCCACTGCCAATTCCACCCATCCCCGCGATGATCTCACGGACACCGTTCGTCGGGTCGGACTTGCCGGTCGGATCCATCGGCTTCAGCCGTTCATAGAAATGCCGGTGCCCGTTCAGGATCAGGTCCGCGTGGTAGGCGTACAGGGCGTTCACGAGCCCCCGGACGCTGGTGTAGGTGGCCGTCGAGGAGTACAGCGGGTGATGGTAGTACGCCAGGATGCACTGGTTCGGGTGCGCGGCGAGATCGGCCCGGAGCCAGGTATCCTGCGCCGAGCCGGACGACGACGAGACGTTGCTGTTGAGCGAGAGGATGTGCCAGGCGCCCAGATCGAAGCTGTAGTAGCCCCGCCCGGAAGGACCTGCCGCGGCCCCGAAGTAGGCGTAGTACGGAGCTGCCCCGTTAGAGTTGTACTCGTGATTTCCCGGGGTGGGCTTGGTGCGGGACTTGTGCCGGCCCCACGTCGGGTTATAGCAGTTGTTGAACTCGGACGACGAGCCGTTGTCGTAGGCGTCGTCGCCGATGTTGTAGACCGTCGCCGGACTGGGGATCGCGTCGAGCAGTTTGGCGGTCGCCTCGTCGCCGCTGTTGCTGCAGCTCGAAATGTCGCCGGCGCCGACGAAGATCTGCGGCGGATTGGCGGTGAGGAGACCGGTGGGTGTCGTATACAACGCCTGCACGCCGGGGCGCAGGGGATCGTTGGTGTCGGTGCAAGCGACGAAACCGAGGGCCAGGGTCACGGCAACCGCCTGGCACAGGAGCCGGTGTTGGACCGGGCGCATCCGCAATTCTCCTAGGGGTCGCAAGGCGTAACTGCAACAATTGGGCCATTTTGCGTTACTGATATTCCGCCTGACGACCGCCGGGCAGGACCGGAAAGCGTGGCGTCCAGGCCACAAGTCGCGGTGCAAGTGTGCGGCAGCGCACCGCCGAAAACCGGTCATTAACTAAAGACTGTCGGATCCTCGCACGACCGTTCCGCAAGCGCGCTCGCCCGCCTTCACATATGGCGGAGGAGCGGGGCAGCTAGTGAGATTCTCAGCGGCTTGCGGGTGGCGCGAGGGAGCGGATTGGGCCTGGTGGTCTGACTGGTCTTCAAAACCAGCTGGGGTTCGCAAGGGCTTCGGTAGGTTCGATTCCTACACGCTCCCGCCACACCGGCGTCTCGAGAATTTGACGCTCGACGCCGTTTCCCCATAATTGGTCCCAGCCGCCATGCCCGAACGCCTCTACGCCAGGCTCCGCGAGAACATCAACGTGCGGTTGCGCCGCGGCGCGTGGTACAAGGTCGTTCGTGTCGAAGGCCTCAAGGCGATGCTCGAGGTGAACGGCCGCAACGTGGTCGTGGCCGCGGCGTTCCTCGAAATCGTCAAGCGCCCGCCGCCGCGCTGGACCGTCGTGACGCAGCGTCCCGAGGACGCGAAGAAGTCACCGCGCAACTTCACCGAGCGCTACGGCGTGTGCCCGAGCTGCAGCGAGCGGGCCGCCCTGCCGACCCGGATGCGCCGCCTGCGGTGCGCCTATTGCAAGTTCGAATTCGAGGTCGCCTGGGACGAAGCGTATCTGACCTGACGCGAGGACTCCGACGTGCCTGAGCCCCTGTACGCCCGCTTGTGCGAGAACGTGAACCTGCACATCCGGCGCGGCGCGTGGTACCGTGTCCTGAAACAAGATGACCTGCATGCCACCCTCGAGGTGAACAAGAAACCGGTTGCGGTCGCCAAGGCGATGCTCGAATTCGTCAAGCGGCCGCCTGCGAAGTGGACGGTCGTCCAGCAACGGGCCAGCTGGATCGGGACGCCGCCGGCGGGCTTCACGAGCGAATACGCCGTCTGTCCCAGCTGCACCGAGCGGGCCCCGCTTTCGGCGGGGACGAAGCGCATGCCCTGTCCCTCGTGCAAATGGGAGTTCGAAGTCGCCTGGAACGAGCATTACCTGCAGTAGTCGGGTCGGTGCAGTAGGTTGTTCCCTCCAGCGTGCCGGATGCTCACGTCATTCTCAACCCTGCCGCCGGGGGCGGCGCCGCGCGGCGGGCGCGCGAGCCGCTCGTGCGGGCGTTTCGCCGCGGCGGTTGGACGGTCGAGCTGGTCGAGACCGAGCGGCCGGGGCAGGCCACCGAGCTGGCCGCTCGGGCCGTTCAGGACGGCGCGCGGCGGATTATCGCCGTGGGCGGGGACGGAGCGGTACACGAGGTGGCGAACGGACTCCTGGCGGCGGGCTCGAGTGCGCCGCTCGGCGTCGTGCCGCTCGGCACCGGGAACGACTTCGCCAAGCTCACGGGCGTGTACCGCCACGACGTCGACCGCGCGGTGACGCGTCTCGTCGCCGCCCAACCGCGCCGCTTCGATGCGGGGAAGGTGCTGGGCGAGTACTTCGTGAACACGCTGGGATTCGGCTTCGGGCCCGCCGTCGTCCGGACCCGCAACGCGATGCCGGGGTTGCAGGGGTTTCTCTCTTACCTGGTGCCGGTGCTGCGGACCTTTGCCGGCTTCCGGCCGCCGCTGCTCGAGGTCCGCACCGACTCGCACGGCGAGCAGGGGAACATGATGATGGTCGAGGTGTGCAACGGGACGACCGCGGGGGGCAGCTACCGGTTCGCTCCGGGCGCCGACCCTGCGGACGGCCTGCTCGACATCTGTATCATTCGGAAGATCGGTTTGCCGCGGTTCCTCGCCGCGCTGCCGCGTGTGATGCGAGGAACGCACGGCGGAATGAAAGAAGTGACGATAGTTCGCACGCGCTCGCTCACGATCCGTTCGCCGGAGGCGCCGTTGCTGTTGCATCTCGATGGAGAGCTGCGCACGCCGGAGACGCGGGAGTGCACCGTGACGGTGGAGCCGGGGTGTCTGAACGTGCTGGTGGCACAATGAAAGGGCTGTCGATCCTATTGGTTTTGACTTTGACCGCCCGACCGGCCGTCCGCCTGTCCGCCCAGACGCCGCAAGACACGCAGCCTCGCGCCGCGGCGCCCGCCGACACCTCGCATCTCGTCGGCCCGATCGGCGCGCTGTGGCGCTCTCTGCTGCTCCCCGGCTGGGGACAGGCCGCCACCGGCCGCAACGTCACCGGGGCGATCTTCGTGGTCTGGGAAGGGACGACGATGTACATGACCCTGAAAGCGCAGCAGGAGGCGAACTACTTCAAGGAAGCAAACCTCCCGAACCTGCACGCCAAGCGCCAGGAGGTGCAGGACTGGCTCGTGCTCTGGGGGTTCAACCATCTCTTCGCGGGCGCCGAGGCGTTCGTCGCGGCGCATCTGAGGGATTTTCCCAAAGACCTGAAGGTCCAGGCGCTGCCGGGAGGCGTCGGCGTGAGCTTCCCCTTGCCGCGTCCGTGAACGCCGCTCCGCTCGGCGTCTTCGACTCCGGCATCGGCGGGCTCACCGTCGCGCACGCGATCTTCGAGCACCTGCCGCGGGAGTCGGTCGTGTACTTCGGCGATACGGCGCGCGTTCCCTATGGTCCGAAGTCCCCCGAGACGGTGCGTCGCTACAGCGCCGAGATCCTCCAGTATTTGCTGGAACGCGGCGTGAAGATGGTCGTCGTCGCCTGCAACACGAGCACCGCCCATGCCCTCGACGAGCTGCGCTCGCGCTCGCCGGTCCCCGTCATCGGCGTGATCGAGCCGGGGTCGTGGGCGGCCACCAGAGCGACCCGGAGCGGCCGCATCGGCGTGATCGGGACCGCGGGCACGATCGCGAGCGGTGCCTACGAGCGCGCCATCAAGGCGCTGCGCCCCGACGCGACCGTCATCTCGCAGGCGTGCCCGCTCTTCGTGCCGCTCATCGAGGAAGGGTGGTTCGACCATCCCGCGACGGAGCTCGTCGCGCGCGAGTACCTCGAGCCGCTTCTCGCCGCGGACGTCGACGTCCTGGTCCTCGGTTGCACCCACTATCCCCTCCTCAAGCCGCTGCTCTCCCGGGTGCTGGGGCCGACGGTGCGTCTGATCGACAGCGCGGAAGAGACGGCGGCGGAGGTGGTGCGCCAGCTCGCGGCGGGCGGACTGGCGACGTCGGACGACAGCCACGTCACGCACGAGTTCGTCGTGTCGGACGACGAGCCGCACTTCCGCAATGTGGGAGCACGGTTCCTCGGCGAACGACTGCAAGAGGTGGAGGTCGTCTCGCTCGGGTGATTCTGACGTCAGACGTCTGACGTCAGACGTCTGTGAAAGTCTTCAGATCGACTGACTCCGCCGTAATCACCGCATAGCGGCCACCGTCAAGAAAGGCTCCCGGGTTCACGTACGCGCGTCCGTTTCCCACATCCTCGAGCCGGGGACGGTGCGTGTGCGCCATCACGACGAGCGACAGGTCCGTCCGCTGCTCGAGCAGCGCCCGCGCGTACGCCGCCTGCGCCGCTTCAGCCCGGTCGAGCACCGCCTTGTCCTTGGTGCTGTCGGCCAGCGTTCCCGACAACCGGTCGGCGATCCAGAACCCGATCGCGGGGTGCAGCATGCGGAACACAGCGATGGTCAGCGGCTGGCGCAGCAGCCAGTGGAGCAGGGCGCCGCTCCAGTGCTGTTCGGTCAGTCCGTCGCCGTGCACCACGAGCGCCCGCCGGCCCGCGAGGACGAGCTCGGCAGCGCCGGAGTGGTAGCCGATCCCCATGTCCCGGCGCAGGAAGTCGCCGCCCCAGCGGTCGTGGTTGCCGCCCAGGAACGTGACCGGAATGCCGCGCTGCACGAGGCCGGCGAGCTTCATGACGGTCGCGAGGTGGCGGCGCGGCACCACGGTGCCGTACTCGAACCAGAAGTCGAACAGATCGCCGTTGACGACCAGCTCGTCGCCCGGCTGCGGCACCGTATCGAGGAAGGTATGGAAGGCGCGAGCGACGGACTCGGGGACCTGGCCCAGGTGGGCGTCGGCCACGACGAGGCAGCGGGATGCGGGCGGTGGCACGGCCCCCAAGCTATGAACCGCCTTTGACTTTTGCCATCGTCCCGCGCATTCTCCCGACAGCATGACGGTCACACGCGACGATCCGCGCATACGTCGCCCGCGCGCTCCCGGACCGAGGGGGGCGCCCGAGGGGAGCGCCGCGCGCCCGCCGGTCGTTGCCGAGCGCAATCCCGGCATTCCGCTGGACCTCGACTTGATTCGCTCGATCCGCATCAACCGCAGCGCCGTCGAGCGCCGCGCCGCCACGTTGCCGAAACGCCGCACCGTCAAGAAGGAATGGCAGGCCGCGTGGCTGCTCCGCGCCGTGACCTGCATCGATCTCACCACCCTCCAGGGCGACGACACACCGGGGAACGTGCTGCGGCTCTGTGCCAAGGCGCGGGCCCCCATCCGCCACGATCTGATAGCAGCCCTGGGCGTCGAGTCGCTGGGGCTCACCGTGGGCGCGGTGTGCGTCTACCACGCCCTCGTCCCGACCGCGGTCCGGGCGCTCGAGGGGAGCGGCATTCCGGTGGCCGCGGTGTCGACGGGATTCCCGGCGGGGCTGAATCCCTTCCCGCAGCGGCTCGCCGAGGTGCGCGCGTCGGTCGAGGCGGGCGCCGAGGAGATCGACGTCGTGATCACACGCGCCCACGTCCTCACCGGGGACTGGTCGGGTCTCTACGAAGAGGTCCTGGCGTTCCGCGAAGCGTGCGGCGACGCGCACGTGAAGGTGATCCTCGCCACGGGGGAGCTCGCGACGCTCACCAACGTCGCCCGGGCGAGTCTCGTGGCGATGATGGCGGGCGCCGATTTCATCAAGACGTCGACCGGCAAGGAGCCCGTGAACGCGACGCTCCCGGTGGGACTCGTCATGACCCGGATGATTCGCGAGTACCAGGACCGCACCCGCCACGCCGTCGGCTTCAAGCCGGCGGGAGGGATCCGCACCGCCAAAGGTGCCCTCGATTGGCTCATCCTCATGAAGGAAGAGCTGGGCCTCCCCTGGCTGCACGCCGACCGCTTCCGGCTGGGCGCCTCCGCCCTGCTCACCGACATCGAGCGCCAGCTCGAGTACTTCGTGACCGGCCGCTACAGCGCCGCGCACCGGCATCCGATGGTGTGACGTGACCACGACCGTCGCCCGCATCTTCGAGACGATGGAGTGGGGGCCGGCGCCGGAGGCGAGCGGCCCCGCGCTCGACTGGATCCGCGCGCGCACTGGAACGTTCGGGTTGTTCATCGGCGGGAAGTGGGTCGCGCCCGCGGCAGGGGAGACGTTCGAGACGATCAACCCCGCGACGCGGGCCGTGCTGGCGCGCATCGCGCAGGCCGGAGCGCCCGACGTCGATGCCGCGGTGCGAGCCGCGCGCGAGGTGTTGCCGGCGTGGTCGGCGCTCCCCGGACACGTCCGCGCCCGCCATCTGTACGCGCTGGCGCGGGCCGTCCAGAAGCACTCGCGCCTCCTCGCCGTGCTCGAGAGCCTCGACAACGGCAAGTCGATCCGCGAGACCCGCGATCTCGACATCCCGCTCGTCGCCCGGCACTTCTACCATCACGCCGGCTGGGCCCAGCTGCGCGACGTCGAATTCCCGGGATACGGACCCATCGGCGTCGTCGGTCAGATCATCCCGTGGAATTTCCCGCTCCTCATGCTGGCGTGGAAGATCGCGCCGGCGCTGGCGGCGGGAAACACGGTGGTGCTGAAGCCGGCCGAGTTCACGTCGCTCACCGCGCTCTGCTTTGCCGACATCGCGAAGGACGCGGGGCTGCCGCCGGGTGTCCTCAACGTGATTACGGGCGACGGCCGGACCGGCGCGCTGCTCGTCGAGCACGCCGGCGTCGACAAGATCGCCTTCACCGGCTCGACCGAGGTCGGGCGGGTGATTCGCAAGGCGACGGCGGGCACCGGGAAAAAGCTGACGCTCGAGCTCGGGGGGAAGAGTCCCTTCATCGTCTTCGAGGATGCCGACCTGGACAGCGTCGTCGAGGGGGTGGTGGACGCCATCTGGTTCAACCAGGGGCAGGTGTGCTGCGCCGGCTCGCGCATGCTGGTGCAGGAAGGGATCGCCGAGCGGTTGATCGCGAAGCTGCGCACCCGCATGGAGAAGCTGCGTGTCGGCTCGCCGCTCGACAAAGCGGTCGACATGGGCGCGATCGTGGCCCCGGTGCAGCTCGAGCGCATCCGGGGGCTGGTCGAGACGGGGGTCGCCGAGGGCGCCACGATGTGGCAGCCATCGTGGGCATGCCCGACCGACGGCTACTTCTATCCGCCGACGCTGTTCACCGGCGTCGCTCCCGCCGCCACGATCGCCCAGGTCGAGATCTTCGGACCGGTGCTCGTCTCGATGACGTTCCGGACGCCGGCGGAAGCGGTGGCGCTGGCGAACAACACCCCGTACGGACTCGCCGCGTCCGTCTGGACGGAGAACATCAATCTCGCCCTGGACGTCGCGCCGAAGATCAAAGCCGGCGTCGTCTGGATCAACTCGACCAATCTGTTCGACGCCGCCTCGGGATTCGGCGGCTATCGCGAGTCGGGGTTCGGGCGCGAGGGTGGTCGCGAAGGCATGTATGAGTACTTGAAACTCGAGGTGTCGGGTGCCGGGGGTCAGGTGTCAGGGACGCCTGTGCCCGCCCCGGTGCCCGCTGACACCCGACACCCGACACCTGGTACCTTGCCGCCCATCGACCGCACCCCCAAGCTCTACATCGGGGGGAAGCAAGTTCGCCCCGATCAGGGCTACAGCCGCCAGATCCGCTCCGGCGACGGACGGATCATCGGCGAGGTCGGCGAGGGAAACCGCAAGGATATTCGCGACGCCGTGGAAGCGGCGCACGCCGCCGCGGAGTGGGGTCGCGGGGCGGGGCATCTCCGCGCGCAGATCCTGTATTACATCGCCGAAAACCTCGCGACGCGAACGGGCGAGTTCACGGCCCGGATCGCGGCGCTCACCGGTGGCACGGGCGACGACGCGCGGCGCGAAGTCGAGGCCGCGATCGCGCGGCTCTTCACCTACGCCGCCTGGGCGGACAAGTACGACGGCGCGGTGCACCAGGTGCCGATCCGCGGCGTGACGCTCGCCATGAACGAGCCCATTGGGGTGATCGGCATCGCCGCACCGGCGGCGGCGCCGCTGCTCGGCTTCGTGTCGCTCGTCGCTCCGGCGGTCGCGGTGGGCAACACCGTCGTCGCGATCCCGTCGTCGCCCTATCCCCTTGCCGCCACCGATTTCTACAGCGTGCTCGAAACGTCCGATCTTCCCGGCGGCGTCATCAACATCGTGACGGGGGAGACCGATGCGCTGGCCGGGATCCTGGCCGAGCACCTGGATGTCGATGCCGTGTGGTACGCGGGTGGCGCCGCGGGCGCGAAGGCGGTGGAAGCGGCGTCGGCGGGGAACATGAAGCGCACCTGGGTCCCGGGCGCGCGCGACTGGCTCGATCCGCGCGTGGGAGAAGGCCGGGAGTTTCTGCGCCATGCCACGCAGGTGAAGAACATCTGGATCCCCTACGGCGAGTGACGCTCTGGACCCATCAGCCGATCCGGTCAGCTCCGTCGAACACCGCGTCAACTACTCCGAAACCGACCAGATGGGGTTCGTGTATCACGGCAATTATCTCGTGTGGCTGGACATTGCCCGTACGGAACACCTCCGGCGAACGGGGGTCACCTACAAGGACATGGAGGAGCGCGGCGTCTTCCTGGCGGTGACCGAAGCACGCATCCGGTACCGTCTGGCCGCCCGATACGACGATGTCGTGCGCATCCGGTGTTGGGTTCGCGATCTGGCCTCGCGCCGGGTCGTGTTCGGCTACGCCGTGGAGCGCGCCGGGACCGCCGAGATCCTCGCCACCGCGGAAACTTCTTTGATCGCTCTGGACCGCCGCCGCGCGCTGAGCCGCGTGCCGGCCGACGTCACCGAACGCCTGCATGCGATACCCGATCCGGTTCGCCTGTAGCCTCGCGGCCGCGCTCACGGCCGGCGCTACGCTCGCCGCGCAGGCCTCCCCGGCGCCGCCGCTGGACGAGGCGGTCGTCGGCACGATCGCGCACCTGCTGGCCCTCTCCGACGGGCGCCAATACGACGGCAGTGCGCTGGCGCAGGCGCTGCACGCCGACAACCTGAACGTGCGCGTCCAGGCCGCGCTGGCGGCGGGACGCATCGGCGATCCCCAGGCCGTCGATCTGCTGATCCCGGTGTTGACCGACTCCACCGTCGCGGTCCAGGCGAGCGCCGCGTTCGCGCTCGGGCTGCTGAAGGATGCCCGCGCCGTCGATCCGCTCCTCACCCTCGTCCGCAGCGTTCCACCGGCGGCGCAGGGACCGCGCGAGATCGAGGCGGTCACGGCGCTCGCGAAGATCGGGGGAGCGGAGGGCGCGCTGGCGATTCGCACCATCCTGGAGACCGCGCCGCTCGGGCAGGCCAGCGTCGCGCCGGTCGTGAGCACCGCGCTCGTCGAAGCGTGGCGTCTCGGGGCGCGCGCCCCGATCCCGCAGCTGGTCGGCTTCGCCGACAACGCCGACGAGACGGCGCGCGCTCGCGCACTCTACTCGCTGGGACGCTTGCGCAGTGCGTCGGCGGCGGCCCAGCTGCTGCGCGCGCTGAACGACCAGTCGGACGAAGTGCGCGCCATCGCTGCGAAGAGCCTTACGGCGACGCTCGCCGATTCGAGCGGCCTCGGCCGTGCGGCCGTCGCGGCGCGTCTCCGGCCGCTCGTCGCCGACGAGAACACCGGCGTGCGCATCAACGCGTTGCGGGCGCTCGCCTCGTTCCGCCGCGATTCCGGCCTCGCCTCGAGCGTCGTGAGCGCGCTCACCGATGCGACGGTGGGGGTCGTGGTGCAGGCCGAGACAACGCTCGGGGTGCTGGGCGGGTCGGCGGCGATCGAGGCGCTGCGGCGCCAGCTCGCGAGCGCGGTGTTCGGCGTGCGGCGCCAGGCGATCCTGGGGCTCGCGGAGGCCGATAGCGGTGTCGGAAACGGCGCCGCCGGGACGGTGGCCGCCAGCACCGAGTGGCGCTGGCGCAGCGTCGCGGTGGAGGCGTATACGGTGACGAAGAACCGCTCGCGACTCGAGGCGCTGCTCGGCGATCCCGACGCTCGCGTGGTGGCGGCGGCGCTCGGCGGCCTCGCGCGCGTCGTCGCCGACAGCGATACGGCGCTCGTCGGCCGGGCCCGGACGCTGCTGACGCACACCGATCCCGCGGTGCGCAGTGTCGCCGCGGATCTCCTGGCGCGCCATCCGTCGGTCGACGACGTCGACCGCCTCATGGCCGCGTACAACCGCGCCCAGAACGATCCGTTCGACGACGCGCGCCTGTCGGCGGTGGCGGCGCTGGCGGCGATCGCCGAGGGTGGGGCAGCGCAGCGAGTGCGGGTAGTCCAGGCGTTCGTGAGCGGCAGCTCCCGTCCCGATGATTACCTGGTGCGCCGCCTTGCCGCCGCCCGGCTGTCCGAGGCGGCCGACGCGTGGGGGACGGGAGCGGGTCCGATCACGACCGGGAAGACCGACGCGGACTATCGCGACATCGTGCGGCGCTACCTGCTGCCCGCGGCGATGGGGCAGCCGAACCCGCAGGTCACGATCGAGACCGACCGGGGCAACCTGACCGTCGAGCTGCTCCCGGTGCAGGCGCCGCTGACCGTGACGGCGTTCCTGGCCCTCGTCGATCGCCGTTATTTCGACGGCGAGACGTGGCATCGCGTCGTGCCCAACTTCGTCGCCCAGGCGGGGGATCCGCGCGGCGACGGCTGGGGTGGTCCGGGCACCGTGCTGCGCGACGAGATCAACCCGCTGCATTACACGACCGGGTCGGTCGGCATGGCCCTGTCGGGCCCCGACACCGGCGGCAGCCAGTTCTTCATCACCTATTCGAATCAGCCGCATCTCGACGGCACGTACACGATCTTCGGGCGCCTGAGCGGCGACGCGCGCGTGTTGCAGTCGCTCGCCCAGGGAGACCGGATCCGGAGCATTCACCGGTGAGCGGGCTCCGGGTCGCGCGACTCGCGCTGGCGCTCTGCGTCGCGAGCGGTGTGCCGCGCGTCCTCGCGGCGCAGTTCGGCTATTTCGGGCAGAACAAGATCCAGTATCAGAGCTTCGCGTGGCGCGTTCTCCCCGGCGAGCACGTCGACCTCTATTTCTATCCCGAGGAAGAGGAGCTGGCGCGCGTCGCGCTGGCGTACGCCGAGGAGAGTTACGGCGTGCTGGAGCGGCGCTTCAGCCATGCGGTGACGCACCGCATTCCACTGATCATCTACGCGTCGCACACCGATTTCGAGCAGACGAACGTCCTCCCCTACGCTCCGCCGGAGGCGCTGCTCGGCGTCACCGACTTCCTCAAGCGGCGCGTGACGCTGCCGTTCACCGGCAACTACGCCGACTTCCGCCACACGCTGCGCCACGAGCTGGTGCACGTCTTCCAGCTCAGCCTCGCGACCGAGGCGTACGTGCGCTACCCGCGCACCACGCACGCCAACCTGCCGTTGTGGTGGACGGAGGGGCTGGCCGAGTACTTCTCGGCGGGTGAGGACTCGCGCGACGAGATGATTCTGCGCGAGCTGACGGTATCGGGACGGCTGCCGCCGCTGACCCAGCTCGCCTATGCGGGCGGCGGGATCATCTATCCCATCGGCGGCAGCATTGTGCGGTATCTCGGCACCACGTACGGCGACTGGCGCATCGCCTCGCTGTATCACGACATCTGGAAGTACAACTCGTTCGACGACGCGCTGAAGGAGCTGTACGGCCGCTCGCTCGCCCAGCTCTCGGACGAGTGGCAATACTGGATGCGCCGCCGTTACTACACCGACGTGGCGACCAGCCGCCCGCTCGCGCTGACGGCCTCGCTGATCACGCGGCTGGCCATCAAGCCGACCGCCTATCGCCTCCCGGGTGACAGCACCACGCGCGTGCTCTACTTCTCGCCCGCGGACGGGTACGCCAGCATCTACAGCAAGAGTCTCGACGGGCACGACACGCACATCGTGGTGCACGGCGAGCGCACGCCGGAGTTCGAGTCGTTCCACTATTTCGAGTCCCGCATCGGCGTGAACCCGGCGGGCGTCGCCGTCTTCGGGAGCCGCTTCGAGTCGCGCGACGCGCTGATGTTCTGGGACCTGCGCAGCGGCCGGCTCGTCGGCCGCTACCAGTTCCCGAGCATCGTCTCGATGCTGTCACCGACCTGGGCGCCGGACGGGCGCAGCGTGGTGTTCAGCGGGCTCGCCGTGTCGGGTTACTCGGACCTGTACCGGCTCTGGCTCGACGGCGGCCGGCTGGAGCGGCTGACGTCGGATCGCTATCAGGACATCGATCCCTCGGTGAGCCCGGACGGGCGGACGGTGGTGTTCGCGTCCGACCGGACGCCGTTCGGGGCGACGGGCGCCAAGAATCTCTTCCTGCTCGACCTCGCGACGGGGACGGTGCGCTACCTGACGTACGGCAACTGGCAGGACGAGACGCCGCGCTGGTCGCCGTCGGGGCGCATCTGGTTCACGAGCGATCGCGACGGCTCGCTGCAGATCTATTCGGTCGATGCGGCCGGCTCGGGGCGGCGTGAGACGCAGGCGTTGGGGGGTGCGTTCGACCCGCAATTCGTCGACAGCACCGCCGGCTTCGTGTTCGGCGGGTTCGCCGATCTCTCGTTCAACCTGTACCACGCGACCGAGCCGCCGGACAGCGGGCCCCCGGCGGTGGCGCTCGACAGCGCGGCGCCGCCCGCGACGTGGCAGTGGCCCGAGCTGACCGAGTCCGCGGTCGCGCAGGCCGCGCCGACGCCCTACAAGCAGCATTACGGGCTCGACTTCGCCGCCGGTGAGGCGGCGGTGGCCCCGGGGCTCGGCTCGGAGCAGGGGGCGGTGCTGCTGTTCAGCGACCTGTTGAACGACCATCAGCTCGTCGCCACGATGTCGTCGTTCGCGTACTCGGGGAGCGGCTTCGGCAACCTGCTCGACAACATCTCCGGCTCGGTCTTCTATCTGAATCAGACCCACCGGACCAACTGGGGAGTCGGCGCCTACCGCCTGCGCGGGCTGTTTTACGAGAACGATTTCACGAGTCTCTTTCAGGAGACGTCGTACGGGGTGCTGGGGCAGCTGCGCTATCCGCTGTCGCGGTTCCGCCGGCTCGAGGCGGAATTCCGGCTGGAGCACTCCAACCGGTTCGACTTCGTCTCGAGCGTGGCGAGCGAGCCGCGCCGGGTGGCGTGGCTCGCCGCCAACTATCTCACCTACGTCAAGGACAACAGCCTCTGGCTGCCCACGGGCCCGATCGACGGCGAGCGCTATACCGCCACGCTGGGACTCGTGAACGACGTGAACCACGGACGGTTCGACTCCTACAACGCGTCGGTCGACTACCGGCATTATTACCGCACGACGCGGCGCAGCGCGGTCGCGGTCCGCGCGCTCGGCTACTGGACGGGTGGAGAGCGGCCGCGGCTGATCAACATCGGCGGGTCGTGGGGATTGCGCGGCTACCCGTATTTCGGATACGTCTCGGGAACGCGCGCGTGGCTCCTGTCGGCGGAGTGGCGCTTTCCGATCACCGACTTCGTGTCGCTCGGCTTCCCGTTCGGCGCGGTGGAATTGCCGGGCGTGCAGGGGGCGTTGTTCAGCGATCTGGGGCGGGCGTGGACGCCGACGACGCAGCAGCGTGGCACGCTCGGCAGCTGGGGGCTCGGGCTGCGGCTGCCGCTCGCCGACATCCTCGTGCTGCGGCTCGATCTCGGGTGGCGCTACCATCGGAACGACATCGCGACGTACGGGTTGCCGACCCGCGACCGCGGCCCCCGCTTCGTCGATTTCTTCTTCGGATTCAACTATTGAGGCGCGGTGGCCGGTTGCTTGACCGTCCCCGCGCCGGTTCCTACATTGCCGCGTGTGTCGTTTTGACTGCCTGCCGCGGGCATCTGGCGCCGCTCGTGCCCGAGCCGCTGGCACCGGTCGCCGCCGACAGCATCGCGAGCTGGGCCGAACCGAGTGGTCCCACCCGGCCCGTCGCGCTGCGGTTCAAGTGGACCTATCGCGACGACCAGCGCAGCGGGGGTGGGCGCGGCACGCTGCGGCTCGCGCCGCCCGATTCGATGCGGATCGATTGGGCGTCGGCGTTGAACATCAGGAGCGGGGCGGCGGTGGTGATCGGCGATTCGCTGCGCTGGGCGGAGCCCAGAGAGGATTATCCGTCCGCCAACGCCCAGGCCATCCAGCTCGTCTGGAGCGCGCTGGGAATCGTGCGGCTGCCGGACTCCGGAACGGCGACCTACGGGATGCGGGACTCGACCGGTGCGGCGTGGCGCTATACCAGGGATCGCGATACGGTATCATTCCGGTTGACGGCCACGCCACGGACGTTGCAGGGGGAGTGGCGGCGCGGCGGCAAATTGATGGCGCGCAGCCGCACACAACTCGCGGCCGGGGGACTGCCGCAGGGCACGCGCGTGGACGTGCCGGAGAGGTCGGCCCGGTTTGAGATCACGTTCGTGGCGGTGGATTCGACGGCGACCTTCGCTCCGGCGATGTGGCGCAGCCGCCGTTAGCGTCCTGGCGCTGTCCCTCGCCGGGTGCCTCTACGGCTTCGCCGGCGGCGGGTTGCCCAACATCAAGACGGTGGCGATCCTGCCGTTCGACAACGAAACCCCGGAGCCCGCACTGACGACCGAAGTGGCCACCGCGGTGCACCAGGCCATCGAAGACCGGCTGGGGCTGCGTCCGGCCGGCGAGCAGTCCGCCGACGCCGTCGTGCGCGGCCGCATCTCGCGCTACGACGCCGATCTTCCCCTCACGATCCAGAGCGCCACCGGCCAGGCCCCCAACGTCACGCGCCGCCAGGTGCAAATCACCGTCGACATCGCCATCGTCGATCAACGCGACGGCAAGACGCTGTGGCAGCACCAGAGTCTCACCGTCACGGGCGATTACCAGCCGCCCGCGGAACCGGATGGGCGCAAGGTGGCGCTCGACAAGCTCGTCACGGAGATCGTCACCGGAGCGCAGTCGCAATGGTGACGGCCCGCCTGCGGGGCTCCCGGCGCGGCGCCAGCACGATCGGCTGTCTGCTCTCGCTGCTCGTGCTCGTGGCGGTGTTGTACTACGGCGTGAACATCGGCGAGGTCTACTTTCGCTATTACCGCCTGGTCGACGAGATGCAGTCGCAGGCGCGCGTCGCCGCGGCGCTCGACAACGGCACGATCCAGCGGCGCATCGCGTCCGCGATCCAGGAGATCGGGTTGCCCGACGATGCCGGCAGCAACCTCCAGATCACGCGGTCGGCCTCACCGCGCCAGATCGTGATCGAGTCGGACTACTCCGAGACGGTGAACCTGCCGCTCTTCGTGCACACCTTCCACCTGCATCCCAAGGCTATCGAGCCGCTCTGAACAGCGCGGGCAAGATTCGGACGCGGGGCGCCGCGGCCGCCTGGCGTGCGGCCCAGGCCGGTCCGGTCGTGTTCACGAACGGGGTGTTCGACGTGTTGCACGTCGGGCACATCAGCCTGCTGGAAGCGGCGCGCACCGAGGGCGAGGCATTGGTCGTGGGCGTCAACGACGACGCCTCGGCGCGGCGCCTGGGGAAGGGTGTCGACCGCCCGCACGTCCCGGCGGCGGAGCGTGCCCGGCTCCTGGCGGCGCTCGCCGCCGTCGATTGCGTGGTCGTGTTTCCCGAGGAGACGCCGCTCGAGCTGATTCGTGCGCTGCACCCCGACGTCCTCGTGAAGGGCGCCGACTACGAGCCCGTGCAGATCGTGGGTGCGGTGGAAGTCGAAGGGTGGGGCGGTCGAATCGTGCGCGTGCCACTCGTGCCCGGCCGTTCGACCAGCGAACTGGTGCGCCGCATGCGTGGTGACGCTTGAAGTGTCTCGACTTTGTTCGATCAGCTGACGGCTGATAGCTGACGGCTGACAGCTCTCATGCCTCTCCTCATCGCCACCCGCAATCCCGGCAAAGCCGCGGAGATCCGCGACCTCCTCGCCGGCCTGCCGATCGCCATCGTCTTCCCAGAGCAGGTCGAGCTCAAACGTCTCCCGGAAGAAGAGGATCTCGAAAACGCGGACAGCTACCTCGGCAACGCGGTCGCCAAGGCCCGGTACTTCGCCGGACGGAGCGGACTCCCGGCGGTCGCCGACGATTCGGGGATCGAGGTCGATGCCCTGGACGGGGCGCCGGGGGTCCATTCGGCGCGGTTCGCGATTCGGGCGGGGGCGGTGGCGCCGGGCCAACTGTTCGACGACGCGAACAACGCGCTGTTGCTCGAGCGCCTGCGCGGTGTTCCGGACGAGCGGCGCACGGCGCGCTATCGCTGTGTCGTGGCGCACCTCGACACCGCGGCGGCGCCCCCCGAGATCGTCGAGGCGGCGTGTGAGGGTCGCATTCTTTCAGCGCCCGCGGGGTCGGGAGGGTTTGGCTACGATCCGTTATTCTTCTCGACGGAGCTGGGGCGCGGCTTCGGAGAGGTCCCACCGGCCATGAAACATCGCGTGAGCCACCGCGGCCGGGCGTTCCGGGCGCTGATCGAGGTGCTGTTGCGGCGGCAATTACAGCTGAAGGGTCAGGCGGTGCGGCCGGGGTGAGACGAGCCTGTTGGTTTGCGGTGTGGTGGTGCGTCGCGTGCGGGAGCAGTGTGACGCCGCCGCCCGATCGAGTCTTTTCCGGCGACTTCATCCTGTCGCGCGAGAGTGATTGGCCCGGCGGGCAGTCGTGCCAGTACGTCATCCCGGTCGATCAAACGGTCTGCAGCTGGGGACGCCTGTCGGTCAGCGAGGACAGCATCGCCAGCTCGGTGCTTGGGAGCGACGTGCACCAGGGAGACCGGTTCGGGCCGTTGGTCCACCAGGACTCGGTCGTGTACGCGGAACGGTTCCAGGTGCGCGGATTGTGTACCGTGGTCATCGTCGGCAACACCGTAAAGCCCAACGGCCCTGGTATCCTGGCGGCCGACTCACTCCAATTCGCTGGATACACCTTGTTGGGAGATACCGTCCGTTGGGTGTACGCGGCGGTCCAGGTTCAGCGGGCGAGACTCTGCGGCTGAACGGCGTTACATTCACCAATCCCCTCAACATTCGGAGAAATTTGATGCGCAAAACCATACTTCTCGCCATCGTGGCGGTCTCGGCAGCGCCGGCGGCACGTGCTCAGAGTCACGCCGACAGCCTGGTGCTCGACAGCCTGCGCACTGCGCTGCAAAAGTACCAGGATCCGTTCGTGGCCATCCACGACGGATATTTCTCCACCCTTGCGTGCGTACTGATCGACAAGGTCAGTGCGCCCGGGCACATGTCCTACCAGCCGGGCGGGATGGGCGTGCACTTCCTCAACACCGCCAACATCGGGCCGGTCGCGGATCCTGCCAAGCCGCAGGTCCTGCTGTACGAGCCGCAGGGGGACAAGCTGCAGCTCGTAGGCGCCGAGTGGTTCATCCCGCTCGCCACTGGCGTCAAGGGGCGACCGGAGCTGTTGCACGTACCGTTCGACGGGCCGATGGAAGGCCATCATCCGCTGATGCCCGCGAGCATGAGCCACTGGGACCTGCACGTCTGGCTCTACAAACACAACGCGCACGGGATGTTCAACGCCACGAACCCCGACGTGAAGTGCACCGGCGCTCCGTATCGCCTGGTCGAAGAGGCTCCGCTGCTCGTTCCGGTGCCGCAATAAGGAGCAGGGATGCTGGTGCTGCTGATCATCGGCGGGACGATTTGCTGCGTAACCTATTTCGCGACTCGGCACCCGAAGGATGGGAGCGCGAGCGGAGCGACCGAGGAGTTGCTGGGTGAGGTGACGGGCCTCCGCGAAGAGCTCGACGGCGTGCGCCACGAGCTGTCGGAGCTGGCCGAGCGGCTGGACTTTGCCGAGCGGTTGCTGGCGAAGCAGCGCGAAGCGGAGCGGCTCGCTCCGCCGAAATCGTGAGTCAGCGTGCGTTATCCCGCATACCTGTCGCGTAGCATTGGTACGGGTGATCGGGGAGGTACTTAGTAGCATAGCGGCATGAAGCTCCTCGCCCAGGTGCGGGTGGCGCTGCGGGTGCGGCACTACAGCCGGCGCACCGACGAAGCGTATCTCATGTGGATTCGCCGGTTCATCGTGTTTCACGGCCGGCGCCATCCCGCGGAGCTGGGGAGTGCCGAGGTATCCGCGTTTCTGGCGCATCTGGCGACGGAGCGCCGGGTCAGCGCGTCGACCCAGAATCAGGCGCTCGCCGCGCTGTTGTTCATGTACGGCGAGGTGTTGCGCCGGCCGGTCGCATGGATGGCGGACCTGGTGCGTGCCAAGTCGCCCAAGCGGTTGCCCGTCGTGCTCACGCGCGACGAGGCGCGGGCGATTCTGGACAAGCTGGACGGGACCGCATCGCTCGTGTGCCGTTTGCTCTACGGATCCGGCTTGCGCCTCATGGAGGCGCTCGGGCTGCGGGTGCAGCATCTCGAGTTCGGGCGTGGAGAGATCCGGGTCCGGGGTGGCAAGGGAGACCGGGACCGGGTCACGATGCTTCCGGTGGCGCTGCAGACTCCATTGCGGCGGCAGCTCGAGGTGGTTCGCGCGCAGCACGATCATGACCTGGGTGACGGGGCGGGGTGGGTCGAGCTGCCGGCGGCGTTGGGCCGGAAGTACCCGCGGGCGGGCCGAGAGTGGGGGTGGCAGTGGGTGTTTCCGGGGGCGCGGGTGCATACGGATGCCGAGACCTCTGAGCGGCGGCGCCATCACCTCCACGAAACGGCCGTCCAGCGGGCGTTTCGGCAGGCAGTCCAGCTGAGCGGTGTCGACAAGGCCGCCCATTGTCACACCCTGCGTCACTCCTTCGCTACCGAGCTACTGCTGTCCGGTTATGACATCCGCACGGTCCAGGAGTTGCTGGGCCATAGGGACGTGCGAGTAACCATGGGTTACCTCCACGTTCTGAACCGCGGCGGCCTGGGCGTCCGCAGCCCGATCGACACACTATGATTTGTTGACATCTTAGGCAGGCAGGATCCGCTTCTTTTTCACCCAGGCCATGACGCGACTCAAGGGACGAAAGATCAAATTGGTGTTGAGGTTGAAGGGGTTCAGATGAAGGTAGTTGTTAGACTGATAGACAGCTCAGGACAGAATTATCAAGTTCAGCCTAATTCTCGTTAGGCGGCCACATTGTCATGAGACGCACTCCGTTCGCCCTCGCTAGCCTCATGCTGATTCGAGTTCCCGTCCTCCCAGCCCAAGATGTCGATTCCGTTCGGCTCCTACCTGAGCGGGGTGTCGTACTGTTGGCAATGTTGCCCGACTCGGCTCACCAGCGCTCGTTGTCGTGCGCTGACATCGTGATTCCTAGCATTACTGGTGCCTGGACGCCCAGTACCGAACAGATTTCTGGACT
>DATJJY010000044.1:0-32780 GCA_035491895.1 Gemmatimonadales bacterium | reverse complement strand
AAGTGGACGAGGCGCTCGTAGTAATAGTGCCGCGCCAGGAATTTGGCGAAGCGGTCGAGGCGGCCCTCGTTGGCCAGCTCCCGCTGGCGCCACTCCGGAGAGGCGCGAAACGGTGCGTCGGCGAGGGCCCGGATCAGCGCGTCCTGTACAGCGCGGTCGCTCACTGCGGTTTCGCGGCCGGAGCCACGATGCGTGATGGATCGATCCGCCACACCTCGCCGTGCTCGTGATCCGAGACCCAGAGGGACCCGAAGCCGTATCGGATCGCGTCCGCGCCGGATCCGCCGACGTACTGACGCGTCACTGCCCGGGTCACCGGATCGATGCGCGTGACCGGTGTGCCGTTGACGCTCACCCATACGGCGCCCGCCCCGATCGTGATGTCCCCCCAAGGCGTCGGAAGCCCGGCGGCCACCGTCGCAGCTACGACGCCCCGATCGGGATCGATGAGGGAAACGGATCCGGTCTGCTGATGCAGCACCCAGACGCCGCCAGCGCCCACAGCAACGAACTTGGGACGCGGTGCGACTGCGACATGCGCTGTTACGGCGTTGTAGCCGGGATCGATGCGCTCGAGCTGGGCGCCGTGCGTGCTCGAGACCCAGAGTGTGACGGAGTCGCCGGCGACGACATACGAACCTGCGCCCACCGGGATCCGGGCCTGAATCCGGCCGCTGGCCGGGTCGACGCGCTCGAGCGTGGACGACGCGGCAAGACTGTCGGTGACGAACAGCCACAGGCTGCCGTCGGCCGCGACGAACGCACCCTCGTCGTCGACGCGGAAGTCGATCGCGATCGTCCGGGCGACGCGGTTGGTCGTGGGATCGATCTGGACGACGACGTGGTGCGCACAGTCGGGCACCCACACGGCGTCGCGCGTGATGGCGAGGCCCAGACACGCGTCGCCGGAGAGTGGGATGCTCGATACGACACGATTCGTCGTGGGGTCGATCCGGGCGACCGATGGGGGCCGGTAGTCCACGACCCAGACCGAGCCGAATCCCATGGCGAGCCAGTCGGGCCGGCTGGGAACCGCGATGCGCGCGACGATCGGCAGCGAATCGAGCGGCAGACGGACGCTCTGCGCTGCGGTTGCCTGCCCCGCCGCGAAGAGTGCCAGGAGGAATGTCTTCAATTCGCCAGCGCCTGGCGGATTCGCTGAACGCTCGAGAACAGCACGTCGCTCGTGAGCGTGGGAGAAAAAGCGTCAAACGTCACCGCGCGAACCTGGGGGCAATGGCGGACGGCGTGCACCATGAATTCGAGCATTGCATCCGACGGGGCGGTGGGCGCGATCCACGGTCCCTCGAGGTCGCGATCGTCCGCGACGCCGGCGACGTGCACTTCGATGACGCGCTCGAGGGGGAAATCACTCAGGAAGGATCGCGGGTCGAGGCCGTGATAGTGGGCCTCGAGCCAGATGTGCGGGAGATCGAGCAGGAACCCGACCTGGGTCCGCTCGAAGAACCGCCGCAGCCACTGCGCTTCCGGGATGCGGCTCGCCGTCACGTCGAAGAACCCGGGGATGTTCTCCATCACGAGCGGCTGGTCGAGCCGCTGCTGCAGCGCGTTGGCATTGGCGACGAAGCGGTCGAGAAACTCTTCCGTATAGAGCGGCGGGAAGACGTAGTTGAGGTTGTAGGACCCGTCCTCGGTGTGGAGGCACTGGAAGTGCTCCGCCACCCACGGCGTGCGGTACAGCGCGGCGAGCGAGCGGGCGCGCTGGATCGCCGTCTCGTCGAGCGGCTCCGAGAGCTGGCCGAGATAGTCGTGCAGCAGGAGCGTGTAGCGGTCGCGGATCGCCGGCCACCAGGGATCGTCGCCGCGGGGCGGATCGGCCATCGCCAGGTGGTCGATGCCCGTTCCTGCCGCGAGCTCCCGGCCCAGGTGCGGATTGTAAAATGCCCCGACCATCACCCCCGCCATGTCGAGCACCCCCTCATCGCGCCGCCAGCCCCGCCACGAACGGAGCGAACCATTGCCGCCAAGCCGCAGCCACCGTATGGGTGCCGTGGCCGCGCGTATGCTCACCGATCGGGATGAGGACGTAGCGGCCGTTGCGCACGCGCGGCATCAGCCGCTCCATCAGGCCGAGCTCCGGTGGGTTGATCACGTCATCGGCGGAGTTGATCGCCAATACCGGTACCGTGATACGCTCGAGGTCGGCGCTCGGGTCGTAGTCGCGCGACGCATCGAACTGATACAACATGTCGTTGGCATCGGTCGTGATGCGCCGGGCCGCCACCCAGGCCGATATGTATTGATCGGCGGAGTCACGCGTCGGGGCGGTGCGCTGGAGCAGCGCCGGGCTCGATCCCATGACGAAGAGCACCTGCAGTGCGGCGGCGAGGCCCGGCGGCTGGTCGGTATAGTCACCGCCGCGCCAGTCAGGGTCCTGTCGAATGTCGTCCAGGATCATCTTCCGGAACATGCGGTTGCGACCGGCGATCTGCGTCGGTACGCATGCCAGCGGGACCACGCCATCCATGAACGCGGGATAGCGCTCCGCCCAGAGCCAGGAGTGCATGCACCCCATCGACGTACCCATCACCAGACGAAGATGGTCGACGTGCAGGCCTTCCGTCACGAGGCGGTACTCCGCCGTCACCATATCGGCATACGCATAGTGGGGGAACCGGCCGCGCAACCCATCGCTCGGCTTGCTGGAGCGCCCGTGGCCGACGTCGTCGGGGAGGATGACGTAGTGCGTGCTCGTGTCGAGCGGCGCGCCCGGGGCGTACAGCTCGACGAACGAGGACGAGAAAAACTGGGCTCCCGTCCCCCCGGTGCCGTGCAGGATCAGGACGGCGTTGCGGACGGTGCCAGCGGCGTCGCGCTGCGGCCGGCCCAGGGTGCGGTAGTACAGTTGCAACTCCGCGAGCGAATCACCGGAGGCGAAGCGGAATCCGTGCACCACGAACGTTCCCGAATCGCGCTGGGCCGCTGCGCAGGGCGGCAGGGCGAGCGCCGCGAGGACGACGCGAAGGATCATACCAGTCCCCGCTCGCGCAGCTGATCGGCGAACACCTTCACCTGCGCCGCCACCATCGGCTGTTCCCCGCGGTCGGTCCACGCCGCCGCGATCGATTCCGGGCTCGTGCGGCCGTCGAGTCGCTCGACGATGAATCGCTCTCGCGGGCCCCAGCTCTGCGCTTCGCGCGCGGCAGCCGTCGTCGCCGCCGGCAGCCGAAAGGCGACGCCCACAGCAGCCTCGATCTCGCGCCCGGTCGCCTCATCGAGGGGAGCGTCCAGCGCCGAAAGGTTGTCGGCGACGTGGGCCGCCGAGCGGGCACCAGCCAGCACGATGGTCACGCCGGAACGAGACAGCAACCAGCGCAGCGCCAGGGCGGGAAGGGATAATCCCCCACTTCGCGCCAACTCCGACAGCGTGCGAATCACCTGACTCCGGCGCTCGAATTCGGCGCCGCGAAACCAGTACAGCCGCTCCCGATGGTCTCCGTCGGAGAACTGCGGGGGACTCGAGAATCCGCCGCTCAGGAGGCCCGACGCGAGCGGGCGGTACGCCAGGAACGCGAGGCCCCCCTCACGGCAGAGCGGGAGGAGTCGTTCCTCTACATCGCGATCGAAGATGTTGTAGGGTCCCTGATATGTGGTGATGGGCGCCAGCGTGAGCGCTCGCGTCAGCTCCACGTGGCTGGCGTTGCACACGCCGATCGCGCGGGCCTTCCCCTCGCGCTGCAGCTGGTGGAGCGAATCGAGGCGCGACTCCCACCCCTCGGCGGTCTCGTGCAGCTGCACGAGATCGACGTAATCGGTATCCAGGCGCTGGAGTGACTGCTCGAGCGAATGGCGTGGGTCGTCGCGCGGTCCGACTTTCGTGGCGATGTGAACGGTGTCGCGATGAGGTCCCAGGGCGCGGCCGAGCAGGCGCTCCGACGCACCGTCGCCATAGGTCGGAGCGGTATCGAACCAGACCACACCACGCTCGCGGGCGAGGGCGATTGCGCCCAAGCGGTCCGCCTCGCTCGACGCCGCTCCCCAGCCCGAGCCGCCGATGCCCCACGCACCGAAGCCGAGCATCCCCTTGGACCCCTCAATAAGAAGGGGCCCGAAGCGCTTCCGGGCCCCCGTGTGCATCAGCCGTTCCCTCAGGCGTGGCAGGTGGGAACGAGCTCAGTCGTCTCGACGATTTCGGGACGATGACAGCTGGGTACGAGTTCATGAGTTTCGACGATCTGCATCCGGTCCTCCTAGTGAGGATGAGTGTGATACTACCCGGTACGACCACCTTACGAGTTGCCGGAACAATCGTCAACCCGTAAGTCTTACCCCTGCATGATCCCCATCCATACCCTTCTGACAGAGAATGCTCTCGCGGAGGATTTTGTTTCCTCCTTGGTCGACCGCCGGCTGGACGAGAAGTTCTTCTATTGGTTCCCCCTGTCGGTGCGAGCCTGGCTCGCCCTGTGTTCCGACGGTGCGTACCGGAATTTCGTGCGGTCGCGCTCGTTGATCGCCCGGTCCGCCAACGACTTGGCCGGTGTGGTGCAGAGTGGGTCGCTCGAAGTGGTGAGCCTCGGCTCGGGGCAAGGTGACAAGGATCTGCTGCTGCTCGAGGCGCTGGCCGCGCAGGGCCGGCGGCTCCGCTACGTTCCCGTGGACGCCAGCCAGGCGCTGCTGGAGATGGCGTGCGGCGGCGCGCTCGCGGCGGGAATCTGGTCGCAGGGGATCAAGGCCGATTTCACGTTGCCCGACCACCTCGCGACACTCGCCCCGGCCGACGATGCGCCGCCGCGCCTCGTCATGCTGCTGGGGAACACACTGGGGGCGTTCGATCCGATCGCGGAGGCCCGGACGCTGCGTGCCTTCCTGCGACCCGAGGATGCGCTGCTCGTCGATGGGGAGATCTACGCCGGCGGGCGGACGGTGGCCGGCTACGACAACCCACTCAACCGCCGCTTCGCCTGGGCGCCGCTGCACTCGGTCGGAATCGGGGAATCGGATGGCGCGATCGTGTTCGAGGACGTGACCGATGCGCGGCTGCCGGGATTGCACCCGCTGCGCAAGCACTTCCAGGCGTCGCGCGATGTGGCGGCTCACGTCGGCGGTGAATCGCTGGCGATTCGATCGGGGGAGCGCATCGCCATGAACCACTCCTACAAGTACGACACCGGGACATTCGTCCGGCTGCTCGACGACGCCGGGCTCGCCGTGCGCTGGCAGGGCACCAGCGAAGACGAGCGGTTCGAGATGGTTCTCGCGGGGCCGCGATGACCGCTGCGGTGGTCGAGCTGCGGGGGGTGAGCTGCCGGCTCGGGACCGCGCCGCCCAGGGCGATCGTCCATGACGTGACCTTCGCCGTTGCACCGGGTGAGACGCTCGTCTTGCTGGGGCGCAGCGGCTCGGGCAAGACCACCACCCTGAAGCTGATCAACCGGCTGGTCGATCCGAGCGCGGGGGAAGTCATCGTCGCCGGCCGGCCGACCGGGGCGGTCCCACCGTTTCGGCTGCGGCGCGGCATCGGCTATGTCATCCAGGAAGTGGGCCTGCTCCCACACCTCACGGTAGCCGAAAACATCGGACTCGTGCCACGACTCGAGCGGTGGGCGAGCCAGCGAATCGAAGCACGGGTGCAGGAGCTCCTGAATCTCGTCGGACTCGCCCCGGAGCGCTTCGCGACGCGCCGCCCGCACGAGCTCTCCGGCGGCCAGCGCCAGCGGGTGGGGGTCGCCCGGGCCCTCGCGGTCGATCCGCCGCTCCTACTGCTCGACGAGCCGTTCGGGGCGCTCGACCCGATCACACGCGCCGAGCTGCAGCGCGAGTTCAAGGGACTCTCCGCTCGTCTGGGGAAGGCGATGGTGTTCGTCACGCACGACGTGCGCGAAGGGCTGCTGCTGGGGAACCGGATCGGGTTGATGCAGGATGGCCGGCTGGTGTTTCTCGGAACACCGGAAGAGTTCCGGGGCTCGACGATCCCCGAGGTACGCGCCTTCCTCGAGGCGGCGGCGTGAACTTGATACGGTTCTACCTCGACAACACGCGCGAGGTCGTGGGGCTCGTGGGCCAGCACCTGCTGCTCGTGCTCGTGTCCACCAGCGTAGCGGTGGCGATCGGTGTGCCGCTCGGAATCCTTCTGACACGCCGTCCGGCGTGGCGCGGGCCGGTGCTCGGCCTCGCCAACCTGTTCCAGACGATTCCCAGTCTCGCGTTGTTCGGATTTCTGATTCCCCTGCCGTTTCTCGGAGGCATCGGAGCACGCACGGCGATCGTCGCGCTCGTCGTCTACGCCCTGCTGCCAATCGTGCGGAACACCTACGTCGGGATCTCGGGAGTTGATCCAGCGGTGCGTGAAGCGGCGCGGGGAATGGGAATGACCGATGGGGAGCTGCTACGGATCGTCGAGTTGCCGCTGGCGGCCGGGGTGATTCTCGCCGGCATCCGCGTGGCGACGGTAGTCGGGGTGGGGACCGCGACGATCGCGGCGGCGATTGGCGCGGGGGGACTGGGCGTCTACATCTTTCGCGGTGTCGCGGTCGTGGACAACACACTGATCCTGGCGGGTGCCGTGCCGGCGGCGCTGCTGGCGCTCGGCGCCGACGGATTGCTTGGCATTTTGGAGAGGCGGTTCGTGTGGCGATAGGGCAGGGTCTGTTCCGATCGGTCCCGTGGGCTGAAGCCCCGGCTCGGCCAAAGCGGACGCCCTTAAGGGCGCGTGCCAGCCGAGCCGGCTCTTCAGAGCACGGGAAATGGGTCGCGATGATCGCTCTCCTCATGCTCCCGTTTCTCGTCACCTGCTCCCACGGCGACCGGATCACCGTCGGTGCCAAGAATTTCACCGAATCGGATCTGCTCGCCGAGATCGCGGCGCAGCAGATCGAGCGGCGCACCGGCCTCCCGGTCGAGCGCAAGCTGCACCTGGGCGGCACTTTCGTGTGCCACAGCGCGATCACGGCCGGCCAAATCGATCTGTACGTCGAGTACACCGGGACGGCCTATACCGCGGTCTTGAAGCACGCAGCTGGGGCGGGTGCCGACAGCGTGCGGCGGGCGGTGGCGCAGGAGTACCAGCAGCGCTGGCAGCTCGTGTGGCTCGATCCGTTCGGATTCAACAACACCTTCGCGATCGCCGTGCGGCAGGCCGACGCCCAACGCCTCGGGTTGCGCACGATCACCGATCTCGCGCGGGTCGCGCCGGGCTGGCACGCGGGGTTCGGCTATGAGTTCCTGAACCGGGCTGACGGCTTTCCGGGGCTGGCGGCTCTGTACGGATTGCACTTCGCCGCACCGCCGACGGCGATGGATCTGGGGCTCACCTATCGGGCTCTGGCGGACGGCAAGATCGACGTGATTGCCGGCAATTCCACGGACGGCCAGCTCGCGGCGCTCCATCTCGTGGCGCTGGTCGATGACCGTCACTATTTCCCGCCCTACGAAGCGGCTCCGGTAGTGCGGGGCGCAGTGCTGGAAAAGCATCCCGAGGTACGGCGCGCCCTGCTCGAGCTGCGCGGCAAGATCGATGACGACGAGATGCGGCGACTCAATGCGCAGGCGGACATCGAGCACCGGGACCTGCATGCGATCGCACGCGACTGGCTGGCGCAGGCGGTGCCGTGAGCCCGCGGCTGCGTGTTGTCGCAGCGGCGGTGTTGTTCTCGACCGGCGGGGCGGCGATCAAGTTGTGCGGCTTCGGCTCCTGGCAGCTGGCGGCAGGGCGCGCAGTGGTGGCCGCGTGTGCGATGCTCGTCCTCATCCCGGAGGCACGCCGCGGCTGGAGCTGGCGCTCACCCATCGTGGGCGTCGCGTACGCGGGCGCCGGACTGTTTTTCATCCTTGCCAACAAGTTGACGACGGCCGCGAGCGCGATCTTCATCCAGGCGACGCACCCGCTCTTCATTCTTGCGCTGGCGCCGCTGCTCCTGCACGAGCACGTCAGACGCCGCGATCTCGAGTACATGGCGCTGCTGGTCGTCGGCATGGCCCTGCTGTTGTCAGCGCCGGGCCGGCGCTTCGCCACGGCCCCCGATCCCGTCCTCGGCAACATCTTCGCCGCCGCCTGCGCCGTGTGCTGGGCGCTCACGGTGATGGGATATCGCTGGGTGGCCCGGCGGCCTGGCACGACGCGCGGGACGGATGCTGTGGGTGATCATGGCCCGGTGGCGGCCGCGGCGGTCACCGGCAATGTGATGGTCTTTCTCATCGCACTGCCGCTTGCCTTCCCCCTCGCGCCGGGGACGCCGCGCGACTGGGTGGTCGTGGCCTACCTCGGTGTGTTCCAGCTCGCGCTGGCGTACGTCTTCTTGTCCCGGGCGGTCGCTGCGGTGCGTGCCCTCGAGGTGTCGCTCGTGGGGTTGGTGGAGCCCGTGTTGTCGCCGGTGTGGGCGTGGCTGGTCCATGGCGAGACGCCGGGGCCGCGCGTGTTCGCCGGCGGCGCCGTGATTCTCGTGGCGACCGCGTGGCACGCCTGGCGTACGCCTCCCACGATTCCCGTTCCCGCGCCGGCGCTCGAGGGATGAGCAACCGCATCATCCGGACCTACTATCTGATCACCGGGCTGTTCAACCTCGCAGCCTCGCTGATCTGGGGTGTGGACACGCTGTTCAAGCTCCACGCCGGCCTCGACATCTTCCAGGTGATGCTTACGAATGCCGCTTTCACCTTCGGGATGGTGGTGTTCGAGATCCCGACCGGCGTCGTGGCCGATACCCTGGGGCGCCGCGTATCGCTGCTTCTCTGCATCGTCACGCTCCTGGTCTCGACGCTCTTGTACGTGGCCACCGCCTGGTGGCACTGGGGATTCTGGTCGTTCATGGGGACGTCGGTGCTGCTGGGCCTGGGTTACACGTTCTATACGGGCGCGGTGGACGCCTGGCTGGTGGACGCCCTCAAGGCCACCGGGTACGCGGAGGGCATGGAACCGATCTTCGCCCGGGGCCAAATGGTGTTCGGGGCTGCGATGCTCATCGGAACGCTGGGCGGCGGCTTCCTCGGCCAGCTGGACCTGGCCGTTCCCTACCTGGTGCGGTCGGCGACGTTCCTGCCGTTGCTCGCGGTCGCGTGGATCGCCATGCCGGAGCTGGGCTTCACACCGCGCGCCCTGGAATGGCGCCGTGTTCCCACGGAGCTGCGCCGTGTGTTCGTGGAAGGCCTGAATTTCGGCTTGCACCACCGCGTGGTGCGGCCGGTGATGTTCGCGTCGCTCGTGGGCATGAGTTTCATGATCTTCGGCTTCTACAGCTGGCAGCGGTACTTCCTCGATCTCCTGGGACGCGAGCTGGTGTGGGTCTCGGGACTGGTCGCGGCCCTCCTGTCTCTGTCGATGATCGCCGGCAACGCCCTGGTGCAGCCGGCCAGCCGGGTAGTCCGGACCCGCACCGGGATCCTGGCCGGCGCTGTCGTCGTCGAGATGATCGCGGTGATCGTGGCTGGCGCCAGCGGGTTCCTGTTTCCCCATCCTATCGGGTTCTTCGTGGCGCTGGGGAGTTACTTGGTGTACGGCGTCGCGCTGGGAATGGGGGGCCCCGTCAAGCAGGGCTACTTGAACGCCCACATTCCCTCGGCGCAGCGCGCGACGATCATCTCGCTGGACAGTCTGTTCGCGGATGTGGGAGGAGTGATGGGGCAGTCTGGATGGGGTTACCTGGCCAAGATGAGAAGCATCGGAGAAGCCTGGCTGTACTCGGGGGCGACGCTGATTCTGGCTGCTCCGCTGTACTGGATAGCCCGCAAGAACGACAAGTCCTTAGACAGTTTTCAGGCGGACAGACAGACGCCAAGTCGCTAAACGTCTTCGCCACTTCGCCCCTGTCTGTCCGTCTATTTACTCTTGAATTTGGGCAGCTCGCTCCTGTGCCGCTTCAGGAATTCTTCGTAGATGTGACTGTCCGTGTAGTCTCTCATCTCACAAATCTTGTCGTCTCTGAACTTCAGGACGGCGATCGTGCGTTGATCCATGACGTCCTTCGGGTCATTCTTCAGCCAGCTGCGCTCGCGAATCTCCACGATCACCCTGTCCTCGGCGTCGTACCACACGCGCCACACGTCTTCGTAGCCCCAGTCCGCCGCGCCCAGCCCTTGCTCGCGATTGTTCATGCTGCGGATCACGGCGTCCCGCCCCTTCCACTCGCCGCCGAGCGGCGGCGCGCCGGCGCACCAGTACACGATGTCCTCGGTGAAGTAGCCGGCGACCTCGTCCATCTTGCCGGCGAACAGTGCCTTTTCGTAGGCCCTGGCGACGTCCATGCGCTTGCTCATACCGAAGCCTCCTCGGGCATCGGGATGGGGTTGGCTTTCCGGCCAGCCCGCTCCATCGGCTTATCCATCTCCGCCTTGTGCTCGTCCTGGATCTTCCAGAACTCCACCGCCCGCGACACCAGCTCGCGCGAGGCCGCGGCCAAGCCCTCGCTCATCTTTACCTGGCGCACGTTGTTCTCCATGTCCTCGGCGTCCCAGCCGCGCGAGTGCGCGATGAACGGATAGGCGGGGAAGACGAATCCCAGCTCGGACCAGAAGGTGAACAGCGATCCAGCGACGCCCTGGATATTGTCCTGGCCACCGGTAATGATGAACGACGCCACCTTGTTCTTGATCAACACCTTGTTGTGGATCGTGATCTGATTCTGAATGCAGTTCAGCCGCTCGGCCATCTTGTAGTACAGGGAGGAGGCATTGCCCCACCGGATCGGCGTCGAGATCAGGAGCACGTCGCACCAGTTCACCAGCCCGGCGTACACCGGCGTCAACTCGTCCTCCGGATCCCGCTCCGTGATGGCGCAGGGCCAGATGCACGCGTGCGCCGCTTTCGAGTAGTTCCCCTCGCAGGGCCGGAACTTGAGATCGCGCAACCGGATGGTTTGGGTGTCGGCGTTCAACACCTCTTTGGCGTGGCGCATGGCGTGGTCGAGCAGCGCGTCGGAGGTGGAAAAGCGCGGGTTGGCTTCGTCCATCGCCGTCGTGGAAATGCCGAGCACGCGGGGCGGAGCGCCGGCGGGCCGCGGCTCGACCTTGAGCAGCGGATGCGGCTCGTGTTTCATCACCCGGCGGGGCGTGACCGGCGGCGTCTGGACGAACACCCCGTCGCTGCGCTCTTCCACGGCGAACACGCCGGCGGCGTCCTCGCCGTAGCCTTCCGGCCCCTTGCCGGTGATCACGCTGTATTCCCAGGCGTGCCACGGACACATCACGTACTCGCCGTGCAACTGGCCTTGGGAGAGCGGACCGCCCTTGTGGTTGCAGCTATTGGATATCGCGCGGAACCCGCCTTCATAATAGAACACGGCGATCTCATGCCGGTCCAGCTTCGCGGCGAATGGGACGCGGCCAAGCAGTTCGTCCTTGGTGCCGAGGCGATGCCAGGTGCTCATGCAGGCTCCGGGAGATGGGCTGGAGCAAACGTAACCCGCGTGTTTCGACTCGGCACTCGAGCGCCCGCGGAGTAGATTCTCCCGCCCATGCCGTCCGCCCGGCCGCGTCTCGCCATCATCTGGCTCACCATCTTCATCGACTTGGTGGGCTTCGGCATCGTGATGCCGGTCCTTCCCTACTACTCCCAGCGGTTCAACGTTCACGGGCTCGGATACGGCGCGCTCGTCGGCGGGTTTTCGCTGATGCAATTCCTCTCCACGGCCCTTCTGGGTCGCCTCTCGGACCGGATCGGCCGGCGGCCGATTTTGCTCGTTACGATGGTGCTCAACGCGGTCGGCTATCTCCTGTTCGCATTTGCCCCCTCCTACTGGGTGTTGCTCGTCGCCCGGCTCGTATCGGGATTCGCCGGTGGCAATATTTCCGCCGCCCAGGCGTATGTCGCCGACATCACAACTGCCGAAGACCGCTCCAAGGGGATGGGCCTGATCGGGATGGCGTTCGGTCTCGGGTTCATCGTCGGTCCCGGCATCGGCGCGTTGCTGGCGCCGTTTGGCCACGCGGGAATGGGGCTGGTCGCCGTCGGGCTCTCGCTGGTGAACCTGGTTTCGGCCTACTTCATTCTTCCCGAGTCGCTCCGGGCCGAGCATCGCGTGGCGCGCGACTGGTGGCCGTTCGGGCACATGGCCGATGCACTGGCGCATCCCGAGCTGCGGCCGCTCATGCTGGTGTGGTTGATCGCCCCGTTCGCGTTTGCGGGGTACACGGTGGCACTGCCGCTGTGGGCCACCGCGACGCTCGGGTGGCACGAGCGTGGTGGAGAGTTGAATCGCTTTTTTATCCTCGTTGGCGTTGTCGCGGCCGTCGTGCAGGGCGGCCTGTTCCGGTTATTGACGAAACGGTTCAGCGATCGCCGTCTGCTCATCACGGGCATGGTTGGCATGGCGGTCTCGATCGGCGTCGTGCCGTTCCTGGCAAGCACCCGGGCGCTGTACGGCTGGACCGTGCTGCTGGCTTTTTCAAACTCCATTATGTCGCCGGCGGCGACGGGACTGGTCTCGACCTTCGCCGGGGCCAGCGAGCAGGGCACGGTCCTCGGCGTGGCGCAGTCGCTGGGCGCTCTGGGGCGGTTCTCCGGCCCGGCCGTGATCGGGATCGCGTACGATTCGAGCACACCCAAGACCGTGTTCCTCGGGGCGGCGGGCGTGATGCTCGTCGGGTGGGTGGCCTCCCTCGGCGTTCCCAGGGCGAGGCGCCCGGTCCCACCGAGTAGCGAGGCAGCGCCGGCGGGGTAGAATTCAAGCGTCGCCAACCGAGAGGGATCCATGTACAGCCTGTCCTATCGAATGCTCACAAGCCTTGCAGTCTTCGCCGCCCCGGTGTTAGCCGCTCAGAATCCTCCAGCCCCGCCACAGCCCGGTCCAGCCCAGCAGAAGCTCGCATACTTTGCGGGCAACTGGACCTCGGCGGGCGAGATGAAGCCCGGGCCGATGGGCCCGGGTGGAAAATTCTCGGGGACCGACTCCTGCGAGTGGTTCCAGGGCGGGTTCAACCTCGTGTGCCACGGGGACGGGACTTCGCCGATGGGGGCCATGAAGAGCATGGGCATCCTGGGCTATGACAACGAGCGCCAGCGCTACACCTATTACGGAGTCGACAATACCGGGATGGGCTCGGCAGACATGGCCTACGGCCAGGTGTCGGGCGACACCTGGACGTGGGAAGGGGAGACGATGATGGGCGGCAAGAGCCTCAAGCAGCGTTACGTCGCCAAGCAGGTCTCGCCCGATTCCTACACGTTCGAATTCTCCATGTCGCAGGCGGGCGGGCCGTGGGCGGTCGTGATGACAGGAACGGAAACCAGAGCGAAATAGTCAAAGGCGGGACAAGCACGACTAGACGTACAGACGCACAGGGGAGAACAGTTTGAGGAAACAGGACTATCAGTTCTCTGCAACCTGTTCACCCCTGTGCGTCTGTACGTCTAGTAGTACGGCTCTGCTGGCTGTCGTCTAGCAGTCTCTCTGCTCTCTATCCATATTCTCATCCCCCCTGGCAGGAGATTGTGCGCTCATGCGCATCTACAAGACAAGTGAGATTCGCAACGTGGCCGTTGTGGGCCACGGCGCGAGCGGGAAGACGTCACTCGTCGATGCCCTCGCGTTCGTGGCCGGCACCAGCAAGCGACACGGGTCCGTGAAGGACGGGACCGCCCTCACCGATTACACCGCAGACGAAATCGAGCGCAAATACTCCATCAACCTGGCCCTCGCCGTCGCCGAGTGGATGGAGACGAAGCTGAACCTGGTCGACACGCCCGGATATCTGGACTTCACGGGCGACGCGCTGGCCGGGGTATGGGCCGCGGACGGCGCAGTGGTGGTCGTCTCGGCGACCGCCGGGGTCGAGGTCGGGACGGAGAAAGTCTGGGATTACTGCGAGCAGCGCCACGTGCCACGCATGTTCTTCGTTTCCCTGATGGACAAGGAGCACGCCGACTTCGAGAAGGTGTTCGGCTCGATCAAGGGTCGGCTGACGGCCAAGGTGATCCCGGTCGAAATCCCGGTCGGTGAAGGCCCCGCGTTCCACGGCATCATCAATCTGTTCTCGAAGAAGTGCCATCTCTACAAGAAGGGCACGAAGACCGGGGAGTACGACGAGGTCGACGTGCCTCCCGAATACCAGGAGCGGTTCACCAAGTACTCGCAGGAGCTGATCGAGAGCATCGCGGCGACCGACGACGCGTTGCTGGAGCGCTACCTCGGCGGCGAGGAGATCGGGCGCGACGAAGCGATCCGCGCCATGAAGGCGGGGATGGCACGGGGGGAGCTGTATCCGCTGTTCTGCGGCGCCGCCGAGCTGACCTACGGCACGCGGGCGCTGCTGTCGAAGATGGTCGAGCTGCTGCCGTCCCCCGCCGAGCGGCCCGAAGTGACGGCCGATACGTGGGGGAAGGTGCAGCAGATCACGCTGCAACCGGTCGATACGGGGCCGTTCGTGGCCCAGGTGTTCAAGACGATCTCGGAGCCGCACGTGGGGGACGTGACGTTCTTCCGGATCTACTCGGGGGCGGTGAAGAACGGCCAGGACGTCTACAACGCGCCTCGCTCGGCGAGCGAGAAGCTGAATCACCTCTGTGTGGCGGTGGGGAAGGAGCGGACGGAGATCAGCGAGCTGCACGCGGGGGACATCGGGGTCGTCGCCAAGCTGCGCGACACGCACACCAACGACACGCTGTCGACTCAGGCGCACCCGATCGTGCTCCCGAAGATCCCGTTCCCCGAGCCCGTGATCACGGTTTCGGTGGAGGTGAAGCAGCGCGGTGAAGAAGACAAGCTGTCGACCGGCCTGCACAAACTGCATGAAGAGGACCCGACCTTCCATCACGAATACAACGGCGAGCTGGGCCAGACGCTGATCCGCGGACTGGGGGAACGGCACCTCGAGATCGTGGTGGGCCGCCTGGCGCGCAAGTTCGGCGTGCACGCCGTGATCGGAAAACCGAAGATCGCGTATCGGGAGACGCTGCGCGGCAAGGCCGAAGGGCAGGGCAAGCACAAGAAGCAGACCGGCGGCCGCGGCCAGTACGGCGATTGCTGGATCCGCATCGCGCCGTTGCCGCGCGGATCGGGCTTCGTGTTCGACGATCAAATCGTCGGCGGTGTGATTCCGCGCCAGTATATTCCGGCGGTGGAGAAGGGAATCGTCGAAGCGAAATCCCGCGGCCCCGTGGCCGGCTACCCCGTCGTGGACTTCAAGGTGGAGCTGTTCGACGGCTCCTATCACGACGTCGACTCGAACGAAATGTCGTTCAAGATGGCCGGCATCCTGGCGTTCCGGAACGTGAGCCCCAACTGCAAGCCGGTACTGCTCGAGCCGATCATGGAGGTCGAGGTCTGGACCCCCGACGACTACCAGGGATCGGTGATGGGCGATCTCTCCTCGCGCCGCGGCCAGATTCTCGGGACCGAGCCGGATGGCAAGCTGGTGAAGGTGAAGGCGCTGGTGCCCGAAGCGGATCTCGACCGCTACGCCACGTCGCTCCATTCCATTACGCACGGCCGCGGCACGTACCGGCAGAAGTTCCACACGTACGAGCAGGTCCCGCCCGAGGTCGCTTCGCGCGTGGTGGATGCGCGCAAGAAGGAGCAAGAGGAAGCAAAGGAATAGTCTCGCACATGGCCGACCTGCTGGATCGACTGCGCACGGCGCTGGCCGACCGCTACACGTTCGACCGGGAGGTCGGCCGTGGGGGGATGGCCACGGTCTACCTCGCGCAGGACACGAAGCACGACCGGCCGGTGGCGATCAAGGTTCTGCACCCCTACCTCGCGGTCAACCTCGGCCCCGAGCGGTTCCTGCGCGAGATCCAGATCGCGGCCCAGCTGCAGCATCCCCACATCGTGCCGCTGTACGATTCGGGCCAGGCGGGAGATCTGCTCTACTACGTGATGCCGTACGTCGAAGGGGAATCGCTGCGGCAGCGCCTGGCGCGGGAGCAGCGCCTGCCCGTCGAGGACGCGCTGCACCTCGGCCGGTCGGTCGCCGCGGCGCTCGATTACGCGCACCGCCATGGCGTCGTGCACCGCGACATCAAGCCCGAGAACGTGATGCTGCACGAAGGCGAGGCAGTGGTGACCGACTTCGGGATCGCGAAGGCGGTCACCGCCGCGGCGGCGAGCACGCTGACCCAGACCGGAGCGACGGTGGGCACGCCCGCCTACATGAGTCCGGAGCAGGCCGCGGGCGCCGCTGAGCTCGACGGGCGGAGCGACGTCTACAGCCTGGGGTGCGTGGTGTACGAGATGCTCTCCGGGCGGACCCCGTTCACCGGCCCGACGGCGCAGGCGATCATCGCCCAATGCTTCACCGAGCCCCCGCCGCCGCTGCGCGGTGCGCGTGGCGATCTCCCGGAATGGCTCGAGCCGGTCGTGATGAAATCGCTGGCGAAGGACGCGGGCGATCGCTTCGCCACCGCCGCGCAGTTCTCGCAGGCGCTGAAGCAGCCGGGAGCGAGCACGCCGCCCGCGATGACCACGACGAACGCGGCAGCCGCCACGACGAAATCGATTGCGGTGCTGCCGTTCGTGAACATGAGCGCCGATCCCGAGAACGAGTACTTCACCGACGGAATCGCCGAGGAGATCATCAATGCGCTCACGAAGATCCAGGCGCTGCGCGTCGCGTCGCGCACGTCGTCGTTCGCCTTCAAGGGGAAGAACCAGGACATCCGCAAGGTTGGCGAACAGCTGAACGTCACCACGGTGCTCGAAGGGAGCGTCCGGAAGGCCGGGACGAGGCTCCGGGTCACGGCACAGCTCGTGAACGTCACCGACGGATATCACTTGTGGTCGGAGCGCTACGACCGCGAGCTGCAGGACGTGTTCGCCATTCAGGACGAGATCGCGGGCAACATCGTGCGCGCCCTCCGCGTCGTGCTGTCCGACGCCGAAAAGCGGGCGATCGAGAAGGCGCCCACCGCGAACGTCCAGGCGTACGACTATTACCTGCGCGGCCGCCAGTTCTTCCATCAGTTCCGCCGCACCGGGATGCAGTTCGCCCGGCGCATGTTCGAGCGCGCCATTGAAGTCGATCCGGAGTACGCAATCGCCTACGCCGGGGTCGCGGACTGCTGCTCGTTTCTGTACATGTATTGGGATGGGAGCAACGCGAACCTCGAGGGGGCCGAGAGCGCGAGCCGCAAAGCCCTGGCACTCGATCCGGAGCTGGCCGAAGCACACGCCTCACGGGGATTCGCCGTTTCGCTCAGTCGGCAGTATGAAGAGGCTCGGCGCGAGTTCGAGACGGCAATCCGGCTCGATCCCAAGCTGTACGAGGCACATTACTTCTACGCCCGGGCGTGCTTTCAAGAGGGCAAGCTGGAGGAGGCGGTGCGGCACTATCAGGACGCGTCCCGTGTGCGGCCCGAGGATTATCAGGCGTTGGTGCTGATGTCCGCGCCGCTGAAGGCATTGGGTCGCGAAGCAGATTCACTTGCGACGTTGCGACGTGGCCTGGAAGTGGCGGAACGCCATCTCGAGCTCAATCCCGACGATGCGCGAGCGCTGTACCTCGGCGCCGGAGCGATGGTTCAGCTCGGTGAGCGGGAACGCGGACTCGATTGGACCCGGCGGGCCTACGCGATCGATTCGGAGGATCCCGGGGTTCTGTACAACGTGGCTTGCTCGTACGCACAAATGGACAAGCACGACGAGGCGATGACCTGCCTGGAGAAGGCGGTGCAGAACGGCTTCGGCCACCGGGAGTGGTTCGAGAACGATTCGGATCTCGACTCGTTGCGGGACGATCCGAGATTCCAGACCTTGTTGAAGCGCCTCTGACGAAGGTCACCAAAGGAGTGACTATGGTCGAACTCAAGCGTGTTCTGATCGCCGCTGCCGTCATCGCGGCGGCCTGCAAGAAGGCCGAGCAGGCGAAGCCCCCGGCGGCGGCGCCGCCACCCGAGGCACACAAGGTTTCTCAGATCGACTCCTTGCAGACCCCGGAGTCGTTCCTCTGGGATGCCGCGCAGGACGTGTACTTCATCTCCAGCATCAACGGCAATCCCGACGCGAAGGACAACAACGGGTTCATCAGCCTCGTGGTGCCCGACAGCGGCGTGCGCAATCTCAAATTCATCGAGGCCGGAAAGAACGGCGTGACGCTCAACGCCCCGAAGGGGCTCGCCGTGAAGGGCGACACGCTGTGGGTGACCGACATCGATATGGCCCGCGCGTTCAACGCGACGACGGGAAAGCCGATTGCCACGGTCGACCTGCGTCCCGCCGGCGCCGTCTTTCTCAACGATCTGGCGGTCGGCCCGGACGGCGCCCTCTACATCACCGACACCGGGATCAAGTTCGACACCGCGGGCAACGTTTCGCATCCCGGGCCGGATCGGATCTTCCGGGTCGTCGGCCGCAAGGTGACGGTCGCCGCACAGGGCGACACCCTGCGGGAGCCGAACGGCATCACCTGGGACGTGGCGGGGAACCGGTTCATCGTCGTCGCGTTCGGCGGCCCGTCGGTATCCGAATGGAAGCTGGGGGACAAGAATCCGACGGTGATCGCCCGCGGCCCCGGCGGGTTCGACGGCGTCGAAGTCGCCCGCGGCAAGATCCTGGTTTCGAGCTGGAGCGACTCGACCGTGTCCGCCTACCAGAGCGGCAACGAGGCGAAGGTGATCGCCGGGGTACCGAGCCCGGCGGATATCGGTTACGACGCGAAGCGCAATCGGGTGCTGATCCCGGTGCTGACGCAGAATCATGGGGAGATCTGGCAGCTGCCGTAGCCCGTGACGCATCACGGCCGCGCACCCCGTCTCAGCCGCACGCACTGGCCCGCGGGAGCGTACCCGCGGGCCCAACTGCCCGAGCGCGTGCTGCAATTCGGCACCGGGATGCTGCTGCGCGCCTTGTCCGCGGCGGCGGTGGACGCGGCGAACCGGGCGGGGCGATTCAACGGCAGCATCGTCGTCGTGCAGAGCACGCCGCACGGCGTCGCCGCCACCATGAACGCCCAGAGCGGCCTCTTCACGCTCGTCGAGCGGGGGCTCGAGAACGGCGCTCCCGTCCAGCGGACCCGTCTCATCGGCGCGATTTCGCGTGCGCTCGTGGCGGCGGACGAGTGGGATGCCGTGCGAGCCGTGGTGACGCGACCCGAGCTGCAGGTGATCGTAAGCAACGTCACGGAGGCGGGCTTTCGCGCTGACGCGCCCTTTCCGGAGCGACTCACCGATCTGCTGCGCGCACGCTTCGCGGCCCTGCCGGAAGGGCCCCCGCTGTTCGTGATCCCGACCGAGCTGGTGCGGGACAACGGTCCGCGGTTGGGCGAGATGGTCCTGGACCTGGCCGGCCGCTCGGCGACCGATCGTGCGTTCCGCGACTGGTTGTCGCGCGGCGTTCGGTTCTGCTCCTCCTTGGTGGACCGGATTACCACGGGATCGCCGCCTCCCGACGTCGGCGCCGAGCTCGAGGCCCGCCTCGGCTACAGCGATGCACTCCTCACCGTCGCCGAGCCGTACTCCCTGTGGGCGATCGAGTCGGATCCCAGCGCGCTCTCCGCGGCGTTTCCGATCGAGGCACCGCCCGGCGTGGTGTTCGCGCCGGACATCGCTTTCTATTCCGTCCGGAAACTCCGGCTCTTGAATGGTTCGCACACCGCTATGGCGCCACTCGCACTCCTCTCAGGTGTTGCCACTGTCCGGGAGGCGACGGAGCATTCGCAGCTCGGCGGGCTGCAGCGGCGGATCCTATTCGATGAGATCGTGCCCGGCACGGATCTCCCCGCCGACGAAGCTCTGGCGTTCGCCCATGAGGTTATGGACCGGTTCCGCAATCCCTGGCTCGAGCACCGCTGGGAGGTGATCGCGACGAATCAGACCCCGAAGCTGCGGGAGCGCGTGCTGCCCTCGGTGGCGGGATTCGCGGCGCGGTGCGGCCGGGTCCCACAGGGCTTGGCGCTCGCGTGCGCGGCGTCCCTGCGCTTCGCGCGGTGCATCGCGCAAGTGTCGGAAACGGAAGGCCACGGCTGGTGGCGCGGCGCCCCCTACGCGATCCGGGACGCCGATCTGCCGCGGCTCGTCGCCCACTGGTGGGCGGTGGACCCGGAGCACGCACCCGGCCCCGTGCCGGTGGACATCCTGCAGCGACTGGCGGCGCGCGCCCTCCCCGACGCCAGCCTCTGGGGAGGAACGACGTTCGCAAGCGTGCCGAGGTTCGTGGACGCCACGACCCGGGCATTGTGCCGGCTGGAGGAGTCCGGGGTGGAGGGAGCGATCACGGCGTTGGACGGCGGATGATCGATCAAGGTCTGGACCACCTCCTGGCGACCGGGGTGGTCGCGGTCGTGCGCGCGCGGGAGGCGAAGGGTCTCACGACGGTCGCCAAGGCACTCTTGTCGGGCGGCGTGCAGGCCGTGGAGATCACCCTCACCACGCCCGGGGCCGTCGCGGCGATCGCTGAGCTCGCGCGCGACGGGCAGGGTGTGCTGGTCGGCGCCGGGACGGTGCTCGACGCAGCGGCTGCCCGGAGCGTGTTGGACGCGGGCGCCAGGTTCGTGGTCAGTCCCACATTCGAGCCGGACGTCATCCGCGTTTGCCGCGACCGGAACGTCCCTTGCATACCGGGAGCCTTCACGCCGACTGAAATCCTGGCGGCGTGGCGCGCCGGTGCCGCGCTGGTGAAACTGTTCCCCGCGGTGACGGTGGGTCCCGGGTTTGTGCGGGAGGTGCTCGGGCCGCTGCCGTCGCTGCGCATCGTGCCGTCGGGCGGCGTAACGCTGGAGAGCGTGGGCGACTGGATCCGCGCGGGGGCCGCTGCCGTCAGCGTGGGAGGCGCGCTACTCGGCGGGCCGCCCGCGGAGTTGACCGCGCGCGCGCGGGCGTTCGTGACGGCAGTCGCGACGGCGCGCCAATCGTTGGAGCGCGGCCAGTGACGCGCGTGGTCACGTTCGGCGAGCTGCTGCTGCGGCTGAGCCCGCCCGGCGAGGAGCGGCTGCTCGCTTCGCCGCAGCTCGTGACGTTTTTCGGCGGCGCCGAAGCCAACGTCGCGGTCGCCTTGAGCCACCTCGGCGTGCCGTGCGACTACGTCACCCGGCTTCCCGAGAATCCCCTCGGCGATGCCGCCCTCGAGTCGCTGCGGCGCGAGGGGGTCGGCACGCAGTGGATCGCTCGCGGCGGCGAGCGCCTGGGGCTCTACTTCGTGGAGCCCGGCGCCGACCTGCGCACCATGCGAGTGGTGTACGACCGCTCGGGCTCGGCATTCGCGCAGCTCGATCCCGAGTCTGTCGATTGGAGCGCGGTGCTCGCGGACGCAGACTGGTTCCACACCACAGGGATCGCGCCTGCTTTGGGGGGAAGGCCCGCCCGGGCTGTCGGCTCTGGCGTCGCAGCAGCCCGAGCCGCCCGGCGGCCAGTGAGTATCGACCTCAACTACCGCGAGGCCCTGTGGCGGGGTCGCGATCCCCGCCCGATCATCGAGCCGCTTGCGCGCGGCGCCGACCTGGTGATCGGCAATGCGGCGGCAGTGCGCGTCATGCTGGGCATCGACGTCCAGGGCGACGGACTCGCCCAACGGATCGCCGAGCATTTGGGCTGCCGCTTCGTGGCCGTTACACAGCGTGAGTCGCTTGCGGCGCGCACGCAGGCGTGGAGTGCCGTCCTCTATGACGCCGGGGAGCGCCGTCTGACGGCCAGCCGGCGGGAAGAGGTGTGCGTCGTGGATCGCGTCGGCGGCGGGGATTGCTTCGCCGCGGCGCTCATCGCGCGGCTCCTGGCCGGCGCGCCCCCGGCCGATGCGCTCGCGTTCGCGGCGGCGGCGGGCGCGCTCAAGCTCACGGTCCCCGGCGACTTCAGCCGGGCGAGCGTGGCGGACGTCCTGGAGTGGCAGCGGCGGTGATTCCGACGTTCCGCTGGTTCGGGCCGAGTGACGCCATCCCGCTCGCGTACATCCGGCAGATTCCGGGCGTGCGCGGCGTCGTGAGCGCGTTGTACGACGTCCCGGTCGGTGAGCCGTGGACGACCGAACACCTCGGGCGCCTCAAGGCACAAATCGAGGACGCGGGGCTCGGCTTCACCGTGGTGGAGAGCGTGCCGGTCCACGAGGACATCAAGCTCGGCAGACCGGGGCGAGATCGTTGGATCGACAACTACTGCGCGAGCATCCGTGCCCTGGGCGAGCTGTCCATTCCGGTGCTGTGCTACAACTTCATGCCCGTCTTCGACTGGATCCGCACCGATCTCGCGCACCGGTTGCCCGACGGCTCGACGGCACTCGCGTACGACGATGGCGCCCTCGCGACGATCGACCTGTCGCGCGGCACGGGCGAGCTGCCCGGGTGGGCGACGGCGTACAGCGCAGGGGAGCTGCAGTCGTTGCTGGCCGCCTACCGCGCCGTCGACGCGGAACGGTTGTGGGACCACCTTGCCTATTTCTTGGAGCGCGTCGTGCCGGTCGCCGAGCGGTCGGGCGTGCGCCTGGCGATCCATCCCGACGACCCGCCCTGGTCGATCTTCGGGTTGCCGCGGATCATCACCGATGCAGCGGCGCTGGACCGCCTCGTCCGGCTGGTCGATAGTTCGGCGAACGGGATCACTTTCTGCACCGGCTCGCTGGGGGCCAATCCGAAGAACGACCTCGAGGGCATGGTCCGCCGGTTCGGCGGGATGGGACGCGTCCATTTCGCACACTGCCGCAACGTGAAGGTGACCGGAGCGCGCCGATTTCACGAAACCGCTCATCCTTCGGCGAGCGGGGGAGTGGACCTCCTGCAGGTGCTGCGCTCCCTGCACGCGGTGGGGTTTCATGGCCCGATGCGCCCCGACCACGGCCGCATGATCTGGGGCGAGACCGGGCGCCCCGGTTACGGTCTTTATGACCGGGCCCTGGGCATCACCTACCTCCAGGGGCTGTGGGAGGCGATCGAGCGGGGCGGCGGGTGAAGATCGGCTACCGCTGGACGGTGTGCGCCCTGCTGTTTGCCGTCACGACCGTCAACTACATGGACCGCCAGGTGCTCGGCATTCTCGCGCCGACGCTGCAACACGAGCTGCATTGGTCGGAGACGCAGTACGCAAACATCGTGTCCTGGTTCACGTTTGTGTACGCGTTCGGCTTTCTCGCCGCGGGGTGGTGGCTCGATCGAGTCGGCGTGCGCCGCGGTTTCGCGGTGGCGGTTGTGGCCTGGAGCATCGCGGCGATCGGTCACGCGTTTGCGCGCACGGCAGCGGGGTTCTCCGCGGCCCGCGCGTTCCTCGGCCTGGGCGAGTCCGCCAACTTCCCCGGCGCCGTCAAGACGGTCGCCGAGTGGTTCCCAAAGCGCGAGCGCGCGCTCGCGACCGGGATCTTCAACGCCGGGACGAACATGGGAGCGATCCTCACCCCGCTCCTCGTCCCATGGCTCGTCCTGACATGGGGGTGGCAGTCGGCGTTCATCGTGACGGGGTCGTTGGGCTTTCTCTGGTTGCTGGTGTGGCTCGCGCTGTATCGTGATCCCGAGCACCATCCGCGGGTGAGCGCGGCGGAGCTCGAGCACATCCACAGCGATCCGCCGGATGGGGCGGCGGCGCGCGTCCGATGGCTCGACCTCCTCGGTCACCGGCAGACGTGGGCGTTCGCGGTGGGCAAGCTCCTGGCGGACCCGATCTGGTGGTTCTACCTGTACTGGCTCCCGAAATTTCTCAACGCGCGCTATGGGCTCACGCTCAGCCAGCTGGCACTGCCGCTGATCGTCGTCTACCTCGTGGCCGACGTGGGATCCATCGGCGGAGGGTGGCTCTCCAGTGCGTTGATCAAGCGCGGGTGGACGGTGAACCGCGCCCGGAAGACGGCGATGCTCGCGATGGCGCTCCTGATCGTGCCGACGGCGTATGCCCCGCTGGCGAGCACGATGTGGACCGCGGTGCTGATCGTCGCCGTCGCGGCGGCCGCGCATCAGGCGTGGTCGGCAAACGTGTATACGCTGGCGAGCGACATGTTTCCCCGTGCGGCGGTGGGGTCGGTGGTCGGGATCGGCGCCTGCGCCGGCGCCGCGGGCGGCTGGCTGTTTCAGCGGGTCACGGGCCTGATCCTCCAGGCCAATGGCAGCGACTACACGCCGGTGTTCGCCGTGTGCGGCCTCGCCTATGTCACGGCGTGGTGCATCATTCAACTGCTGGCGCCCCGGCTCGAGCCCGTCGACGGCAGCTCGCGATGAACATCGCGACGTGGAACGTGAATGGCATTCGCGCCCGCGCGGGGCAGTTCCGCGAATGGCTCGATCGCGACCGCCCGGACATCGTCTGTCTCCAGGAGCTGAAGGCGGAAGCCAACCAAATCCCGGAGGAGTGCAAATCCCCCGATTATCACGCGTATTGGCACACCCGCAAAGGCTACTCGGGGGTGTCGCTGCAGGTGCGCAAAGATCTGTTTGCCGTCGATCCGGTGTTCAGCCACCCGCCGTTCGATTACGAGTCCCGCATTGTCCTGGCCGAGGTCGGTGACCTCGTGATTGCGTCGGTTTACGTCCCCAACGGGGGCAAGGACTACGCGGCCAAGATCGACTTCGTGAACCGGCTCATCGAATGGTCCCGGCAGCAGGTGAGCGGGGGCAGGGGCGTCGTGGTGTGCGGCGACATGAACATCGCACGCGCCGAGATGGACGTGCACCCCAAGGAGCGCAAGCCCATGGCCATCGGCCAGCGCCCCGAGGAGCGCGCCCTCTTCGCGACGCTGCTCGATGCGCCGCTCGTCGATGTGGGGCGGACGCTCGACCCCGACAACTCCAACCTGTTCACGTGGTGGGCGCCCTGGCGGGACCTCAGGGCCAGGAACATCGGCTGGCGCCTGGATTACCTGCTGGCGTCACCCGGGCTGGCTGCACGCGCGACCGCCTGCGTCGTCAAGGCGAATGTCGGCACGAGCGACCATGCGCCGGTCGTGATGTCAACTTCCCTTTAGATATCCGCTGATCACCGTGGCGTACTGGGCAAACGCCACGTCGGGCTCCTCGATCTCCGGGTGCCAACGCTTTTCCCACTCGAAGCTGTAGAATCCGCGATATCCGATTTTCTTGAGCGCTTCCACCTGGCGCCGTACCGGTACGTCTCCCGTGCCGGTGAGCACATAGCGACGGTCGTTCCCAGCGGCGACCGAGTCCTTCAGGTGCGTGTGCCGGATGTAACTCCCGAGCCGGCGCACCGTCTCTTCGGGCTCTTCCTTCCCTGAGACGAACGTATGGTGGGCGTCCCAGAGCAACGCCACATTCGGCGAGGCGGCACGCTCGAGCAGGGACTGGAGCGAGGGAGAGTCGGTGAAATCACCATGCGACTCGATCAGCACCGTGACGTTCTTGCCATGGGCGTAATCCCCGAGCTCGCGTAACCCCCTGGCGATGTGTGCCAGCATCTCGTCGCGGGCCACACCCGGCACGTACTGATTGCCGAACACCCGCACGTACGGGGCTCCCAGCGCCTGCGCGAGATCGATGAAGCGGCGCCCTTCGTCGAGCTGGGTGGCGCGCTTTGTGGCGTCCATCTCGTGCATATTGGCCGAGCTGCCGAGGTCCGAGATGACGAGCTCGTGTTGTGCGAGCTGTGACTTGGTGGCGGCGAGCTGCGCGGGCGCGAACTCGGGGCGCTGGGGGAGATCCATCGTGTCCTGCAAGCCGCGTAGCTCCACGGAGGCGTAGCCGTGCCCGGAAGCGAAGTCCAGGATCTGGGGCCAGTCCCATTTCGGGCAACCCAGGGTGGAAAAGCCGATGGGGAGGCGCGCGCTCGATACCGTCACACCAGGTAACGCAGTCGCTGCCAGGATAGCGGCCGACGTTTCGAGGAACTCGCGTCTTGTGGTCACGATTCGTAGTTTAGCCTCTATGACAACTCCTCGTTACTACCTTCTCGCGCTCGCGGTCTGCGCAGGGTCGCTCGCTGCGCAGACCACCTCCCCGGCCGCACCCAATCAGCTCACGGACGCCGAACGTGCGGCCGGGTGGCGGCTGCTGTTCGACGGCAAGACACTCACGGGATGGCGCGGCCTGGGTTACGACAGCGTCCCCTCCGCGCATTGGACGGTCGTCGACGGAACGATCAAGAAAATCGCGAGCGGCAACGTCCCCAAACTCCCCGATGGCCAGCCGCTCGTGGGCGGCGACCTCATGACCGTCGACGTGTTCGGAGATTTCGAGCTGTCGTGGGAGTGGAAGGTCACCCCCGGTGCCAACAGCGGCGTCAAGTACAACGTCTCCGAAGAGTTGTCGGTGCAGAACGCGCCCAATCACGCCGCCCTGGGCTTCGAGTATCAGATGCTGGACGACGACCGCCACCCCGACGGCAAGCTCCCGACGCACCGCGCCGGCGCGCTGTACGATCTCGTCGCTCCCAACGACGCCAAGCATCTCAAGCCGGTGGGCGAGTGGAATCAGTCGACCGTGATTTTCCGAGGCAACCACGGCGAGCATTGGCTGAACGGCGCGCGCATCGTCCTGTTCGAGCTCGGCGCCGCGCACATGGATTCACTGCTGGCGGCGAGCAAGTTTCACCCCTTCGCGTGGTTCGGCCAGCGCCGCCAGGGCGGCGGCCACATCGTCCTCCAGGACCACGGCGACGAAGTCTACTTCCGCAACATCAAGGTGAGGCCGTTATGAAGCGCCGCAAATTCGTGCAGACCGTCTCCGCCGCGGGATTGGGAATCGCCGCGTCCGGGGTGCGCTCCTGGGCGTTCGGCCGGTCGGCGTCGGAGCAGGTCGTCGTCGCCGTCATGGGACTGAACGGTCGTGGTACGGTCCTCGGCAAGGTCTTTGCCCGGACGCCGAACGCCACGGTCGGCTACGTCTGTGACGTCGACTCGCAGGTATTAGCGAAAGGAGCCGCGGCCATCGCAGGCCTCCAGACAACTCCTCCCAAGGCGATCGCGGATTTCCGGCGTGCGCTCGACGACAAATCGGTCGACGCGCTCGTGATCGCCGCTCCCGATCACTGGCACACCCCGGCGGCGATCCTCGCCCTGCAGGCGGGGAAGCACGTCTACGTCGAGAAACCCTGCGGCCACAATGCGCGCGAGGGCGAGCTGATCGTAGAGGCGCAGCGCAAGCATCAGCGCGCCGTCCAGATGGGCACACAGCAGCGCTCCGCCGAGCGCTCCATCGAGCTGGTCCAGGCCCTCAAGGAAGGACTCATCGGGCGCCCCTACCTGGCGCGCGCGTGGTACGCGAACACGCGCGGCACGATCGGGCGCGGCAAGGAGGCTCCGGTCCCCACCAACCTCGACTACGAGCTGTGGCAGGGCCCGGCCCCGCGCACTCCGTATCGGGACAACGTGATCCACTACAACTGGCACTGGTTCCACCGCTGGGGGACTGGCGAGATCTGCAACAACGGCACCCACGAGATCGACGTGTCCCGCTGGATGCTGGGCGTGGACGCCTGCACGCGTGTCGTCTCGACCGGCGGCCGCTATCAGTTCGACGACGATTGGGAGTTCACCGACACCCAGGAAGTCACCTTCGAGTTCGCCGGGGGGAAGACGATCATCTGGCAGGGGCAGAGCTGCAACGGGCTGCCGACCTTCGGGCGCTCGCGCGGCGTCGCGGTACTCGGAACGGCGGGGAGTGTGGTTGTCGATCGTGACGGCTACGTCGTGTACGATCCCAAGGGACAGGTGATCCGGCAAGTGGCGGCCGCGAAGCCGTCGGATCCGTTGAACGTCGTGGCCGACGACGAAGCGACGGGGACGCACATCGCGAACTTCATCGACGCGGTGCGCACCGGCGCCCCGCTGCACCAACCCATCTCCGAGGGCGCGAAGAGTGTCCTCCTGTGCCACCTCGGCAACATCGCGCAGAGCACGGGCCGTGCGCTGCGCACCGACCCGGCGTCGGGCAGAATCGTCGATGATCCCGACGCCATGAAACTGTGGCAGCGGGAGTACGCCCCGGGCTGGATGCCCGTCGTGTAAATGGCCGACACGACGCCGCACGAGGACCGCTTTTTCGATCCGGAGCCCTCGGTGCGGCGGGCGGCCCGCGCGCTGTACGACGAGACGCGGGCGCTGCCTATCATTTCGCCGCACGGACACGTCGATCCCCTCCTGCTCGCGGAGAACGCACCGTTCCCTGACCCTGCGTCCCTGATTGTCACGCCCGACCACTACATCCTGCGGATGCTGTTCGCCCATGGCCTGCCGCTCGAGTCCCTCGGCGTGCCGGCCCGAGACGGCGCGGGCACGGAGGTCGATCCGCGCGCGATCTGGCGGCGCTTCGCGGAGCAGTACTACCGGTTTCAGGGCACGCCTACCGGCGCCTGGCTCGATCACGAGCTGCACGTCGTGTTCGGTGTGCGCGATCGCCTCGACGGCGACACCGCGGGGCGGATCTACGATGAGATCGCCGAGCGGCTCGCCACGCCGGAGTTCCTGCCGCGCGCGTTGTTCGAGCGGTTCGACATCGAGGTCCTGGCCACGACCGACAAGGCGAGCGACCCTCTCGATCACCACCAGGCCCTGCGCCGCTCGGGGTGGAAAGGCAGGGTCATCCCGACGTTCCGTCCCGATGCGGTATTCAGGATCGCCGCGCCCGGTTGGCGGGCAGAGCTGGAAGCGCTCGGCGCCGCGCACGGCGCGCCACTCGTGGACTATGCTGGATTCGTAACGGCTCTCGAGGAACGGCGGGCCTTCTTTCGGGACCTGGGCGCCACCGCGACCGATCATGGAGTACTCGAGCCGTACACCGCTGCGCTCGCTCCGGCGGAGGCCGAGCGCCTGTTTCAGCAGGCGCGCTGCGACAAGGTGACGGCCGAAGACCAGCGGCGCTTCGAGGGGCATCTCCTGATGGAGATGGCACGGCTCTCCGTCACAGACGGCCTTGTGATGCAGCTCCATCCCGGTGCGCTGCGGGATCACAATCAGGTCGTGTTCGAGCGGTTCGGGCCCGACCGAGGCGGCGACATCCCTATCGCCACCGAGTTCACTCGCAACCTGCGACCGCTGCTGAATGCGTACGGCAACGATTCCCGGCTGACCGTCGTGTTGTTCACGCTGGACGAGTCGACCTACAGCCGCGAGCTGGCGCCGCTCGCCGGGCACTATCCGGCCGTCCGGCTCGGCGCGCCGTGGTGGTTTCACGACTCGATGCAGGGGATGATCCGCTTCCGCGAGCGGACTACCGAGACGGCTGGGATCTACAAGACCGCGGGCTTCACCGACGACACCCGGGCCTTCTGCTCGATTCCCGCCCGCCACGATCTGTCGCGCCGCATGGACGCAAACTTCCTCGGCGGCCTGGTCGCACGGCACGTGATCGGAATGGATGACGCGCGCCGCATGGCGCGGGCGCTCGCCTACGATTTGGCCAAGGAGACCTACCGGCTTTGATGAGGCTCTAGCGCTGCAGTCACGGCGTCGAAGAATGCCCAGTCGTCGATCGCGTCGGCTCCCGTCGGCTGCGCCCGCGCGCTCCACACCACGATCACGACCTGCGCGGCCGGATTCACGTAGAGAAACTGTCCGTAGATGCCTTCGGCAGCGAACGCCCCGTCTGTGCGGGAGGCCCGAGTCGGTCCGGTCCACCACAGGTATCCATAGTCGAGCGCAGTTCCATGGCGCAGGACTTTGGCAGTCGTCGCCTCATGGACCCACCCGGCGGGAAGAATCGAATCGCCCGCCGCGACGCCGTTCGCCAGCATGAAAAGGCCGAAGCGACCATAGTCGCGCAGGGTGGCGCTGATTCCGCTGCCCCCGATTTCGATGCCATTCGGAGAGTCCAGCCACCAGTTCGCGTCCGCCTCCATCCCGAACCGGCTCCAGATACGCTCCCCGAGGTAGGTCGCGAGCGGCTGCCCGACCGCGCTCTCGAGCACCAGGGCGGCCACCTGCGTCTCGCCCGTGTTGTAGTTATTCAGGGTTCCGGGCTCGGCTGCCCGGGGCAGGCTCTTCATGACCGCCAATGCCGCCCCGGGGACCTGGGAGATCTGGGCCTCGAGGAGGCGGCGCCGATCGGACGCAGGGTCGGTGTACGTCTCGTTCCACCGCACTCCCGACGACATCATGAGCACGTCGCGAATCGTCACCCCGTCATAGGCGCTGCCGGCGAGGGCGGGCACGTAGCGCGTGACGGGATCGGCGAGGCTCGAGATGTATCCCTGTTTCAGGGCAGCGCCGATGAGCGTCGACGTGATCGACTTCGCGATCGACATCGACATCCAGCGGCTGCGCGCGGTGTTGCCAAGCCGATAGCGCTCGAGTGCGATGTGACCGTGGTCGAGCACGAGGAGCGCGCTCACGCGGTTCAGCTTGAGGTAATCCTCGAGATCATGCGGGGTCCCGCGGTCGGTGAAATGCACTTGGGTGAGCAGGGTGGAGGCGGGAGGCAAAGGCCATGGCTTCGACCCGCGCGAAATCCAGCGCGTGGGAAACAGTCTGTCGATGTTGCGAAAGGTATTGACCGCCAGCTCGGGGCTGAGGGCACCGTCGTAGATCTGTCGCACCGTCCCGATCGGCTCTGCGGCATGTGGATATTGATCTGGCGCGCTCGCCTGGGCGGACCCCTGTTGGGCCATCAGCCGTCCATAGGGAAGTAGGAGAACACCAGCGACGAGGTATCCGGCACAGCGGCGCAAGGTCATCGACGGGCGCTACGGTAACGCGAACGCGACGTAGGTATCGCTCGACCTGGTTCCCAGCTTGCCGCCACCCGCCGCGATCACGACGTACTGCTTCCCATGAATCTCGAAAGTGCTCGGCGTCGCGTAGCCGGCGGCGGGGAGGGTCGCTTCCCAGAGCAGACGCCCCGTCGCCTTGTCGAAGGCACGAAACTTCGCGTCCATGGTCGCGGCGATGAACACGAGTCCCCCGGCGGTCACGATCGGACCGCCATACTGCTCCGTCCCGGTAGCCGCCGCCGACTTGCCGATCAGTGCGGGATGCTCGCCGAGCGGGATTCTCCAGCGGTACGCGCCGGTGTTGAGGTCGATCGCGCTCAGCGTGCCCCAGGGCGGCTTTACGGCCGGAAAGCCGCTCGAGTCCCTCCAGCGCTCGTAGCCGACGAATTCGTATGGCGCCAGCGCGGGAAAGGGAGACGAAGGCGGCTCCGTCGCGCATGGCGCGCCTGTGAGGTAGACCGTGACGGCGCACCGCTGGTCCTCCGAGAGGATCGCAAACGAGGGCATGAAGCCACGGCCGGACACGATCACTTGTTGGAGTTGTTGTGGCGACAGACGGGCACCGACGTCGACGAGGGACGGCGCCCGCTCATCGCCACGTCGATCGGTCCCGTGACAGCCGACGCAGGCGACCGCATATACCCCAGGACCGGTGCGCGCCGCGATCAGCGCCCGCGAGATCGTCGCGGCCCGGCGCATCGCGGCGATCCACGGCACATCGCTCGCGTTGACGTACAGGACTCCAGTCTCCGGGTCGACCGCCGCACCGCCCCACTCGCCCCCGCCATCGAAGCCCGGGAGTACGACGCTCCCTTCGCGGCTGGGCGGTGTGAACAGCGAGCTGTGACGGAGCGTCCGAAAGCGAGCCAGCGCCGCCGCATGCGCGTCGGCCGAGAGATCGGTCAGGTCGCTTTCGGCGATCGCCTGGCGCGCGAACGGAGCGGGCTGGAGCGGGATGGGTTGTGTGGGCCACGCCCGCTCGCCGTGCAGATCGGAGGCGGGGACGGCGCGCTCCTCGACGGGGAAGAGCGGAGCCCCGGTAGCGCGATCGAACAGGAACACGAACCCGCTCTTCGTGATCTGCGCAACCGCGTCCACACGCCGGCCATTGAGGCCAACGGTGACGAGATTGGGAGCGGCGGGGAGGTCGCGATCCCAGAGGTCGTGATGCACCGTCTGGAAGTGCCACAGACGAGTCCCTGTTCTGGCGTCGAGTGCCAACAGGGAATTCGCGAAGAGATCGGCGCCCGTGCGGGCGCCGCCGTAGAAGTCGGGGGTGGCCGACCCGGTCGGGATGTACACGACGCCGCGCAGCGTATCCACGGTCATCCCGGCCCATGAATTCGCGCCGCCTGCCGTTCGCCAGGCACCCCGCGGCCAGGTGTCGTACCCGAATTCGCCGGGCCGGGGAATGGTGTGAAACGTCCAGCGGATCGCGCCGCTCCTCACGTCGTAGGCGCGCACGTCGCCCGGCGCTGAGCCCTCCTCTTCTCCGACACGCGTGCCCTGGATCAGGAGATCCCTGAAGATGACGCCGGGACTCGTCGCGACGATGTATGCAGCCGCGACGTCGCGATCCAGCCCGGCGGCGAGGTCCACGGAGCCCGAGTCGCCGAAGCTGAGGATCGGATGTCCGGTCCGGGCGTCGAGGGCGTAGAGCCGGCGTCCGGCGGTCATGAAGATGCGTCGCTCCTGACCCTCGGCCCAATACACGACACCGCGGTTGACGTGCGACTCGCGCTCGCGCTGCGCGAAGGGATCGAAGCGCCACAGCAGCGTCCCCCGCTGCGCGCGGAGGGCGATGACGGCGAGGGCGGGAGTCGTCGTGTAGAGAACGCCGTCGACGATGATCGGCGTGGCCTGGATCTGGGACTGACCACCTGGCGGGGCGTCTCCGGTATGATACGTCCACGCCAGTCGCAGCTGCGCGACGTTGTCGCGATTGATCTGATCGAGCGGTGAATAGCGGGTATTCCCCGGATCACCACCGGTGACTGGCCAGTCGCGGGCTGGAGAGGTACCCCTCCCACAGGCCGCGAGAAGGGGCAGGATCGTACCGAACCGGAGCATTCGACGCACGAACCCAAGCTCACCCCCGTGCGCCACGGGCGGAAGGCGCTGGCTGCGACGTCCTGTCCGAAGTATGATTCGAACGTCGATGGCTACCGCATCCCCGCCTGCGCGTCCGGTATCACGGGAAGAGCGGGAGCACGCCGTGATCCGGTTCGCCGGTGACTCCGGCGATGGCATGCAGGTCACGGGCTCCCAGTTCACTCTCGAAACCGCGCTCGCCGGCAACGATCTCTCGACGTTCCCGGACTACCCGGCCGAG
>DATJJY010000043.1:0-9826 GCA_035491895.1 Gemmatimonadales bacterium | reverse complement strand
CTACATTCAACCGGGCCGCGACAGTCACAGCACGGCCCGGGTGAGGCGCCCGTTGATGTTGGCACGCGATCGCTGTAACGTCGCAGGATGCATGCGGGGTCCACTCGACGGATTACCGAGCTGATCGTCGCGTTTCGCACCGCTCTGCTGGGCGTTGTCGCGATCATGGTGGCCGCGACGGGCTGCGCTGCCGGAGCGGCGCCGGGGTCCGACGGGCCTCAGTCGGGTGCAGCAACGCAGCCCGCGGTGAGCAGCCCGCCAGTGTGGCAGGTCGGCGATCGCTGGATCTATGAATGGACAAGCGGCAGCGAGCAGGGTACCAAGCAGGTTGACGTCGTCGATATTCGCGACGTCAACGGAGTCTCGTACTATGTGCTCCGGCTCGGCGACGCCGAGCACTACTACACTCACTCGCTGCACTGGGCCGCCGCCATCCGCGAGGGACGCGTCGAAGCCCGCATGGTGCCGCCCCATGCGTGGTTTCAGTGGCCGCTGGTGGCCGGCGCGAAGTGGACCCACCAGGGTCGGTTCGAGCAGCGGGACGCGGCCGTGACGTACGAGGATCGCTTCACGGTGATTGGTGCCGACCCGATCGAGGTGCCGGCGGGACGGTACGACACGCTCAAGGTCGTCCGCGAGACCGACCGCCGTGATGCCGACGAGTACTGGTACGCGTCCGCCATTCGCTGGTACGTCCGCTGGCGAGGCCGCCGGGCCGACACACAGTTCGAGGAGCGCCTGCGCGAGTATCGACCCGCTCCGCGTCCGCGCTGACCGTCACGCCCGTGCGCGCGTCAGCGGGGCTGCAATGTGAGCAATCGTCTCGCCGGATCCAGCGTCGCGGTATATCGGGCCAGGAATGTATTGCCGAGGATGCCCTGCAGACCCGGTAGCGGCAAGACGAATGCGACAACGTCATGCGCTTCGGTGTCGCCGACCCGGATCGTGGGAATCGTGACGCGGCGGCCCCAGGTGCTACCCGCGACCCCGCGCACCAGCACCGGTGGCTCGTCCGGATCGGGCACGATGCCGAGAGCTTCGGCCAGCTCCAGTGTGATGGCGCACGCGGAGGCTCCGGTGTCGACGAGGAACGTCGCCTGGCGCGTGTCGTTCAGCGCGACGTCGACGAGCCAGTTACCGCCCGCTCGTCGAATCCTCACGGTGTCAGGGGGTAGCTCGACCCGCGCGGGTTTCGGTCGGGGCGACCCCGGGCTACCGGGCTCCGGCGCGGACGTCGCGCTGCGCGGACGAGCCAGGGGCTCCACCGTTCGTAGGCCCTGCTGGGCGGCCGCGGTGAGGGCCGCGGGCGGCTGCAGCGCCAGCGCCCTTCTGTAGGCAGCCGAGGCCTCGGCCCATCGATGGAGATGGGTCAGCGCCACACCGTGGTGATAGTGCGCTTCGGGCTCCTCCGGCGCCGCGGCCGCTGCCTGCCCGAACAGCCGTTCGGCGGTGGCGTAGTCGCCCCGCGCGTATGCCGCTTTGCCGGCCTCGTTCAGTGCCGGCCAGCTGGCCGCCACAGTGGCGAGGAACATCGTGCCCAGCCCGAGCAGCCGCCAGCCGTTCACGCGAACCTCTTCAGCGCCTGGAACTTCGGCAAGACGCGGAAGTCCTTGCGCAGCTGCTCGATCGGCGCACCGAGCTGCTCGATGCGCTCCTCGTGAACGTGCCCCAGGAAGCGGCCCGCCTCGGTGAGGTAGCGGATGCCGTGCGGGTCGATCGTCATCAGCCGCGCCGCCGTCGCATCCACCGCCACGAGATCGTCGCCGAAGAGGAGCGCGCCGCAACGCTTGGCCTCGCCCTGGATGGGGCCGTTGCCCTCCATGCCGACCAGGCCGTCGACGATCGCGAAGCGCGGCACCGGCAACGTGCTGTTGATGTCCACGATGCTCTCGTGAATGCCGGCCCAGTGCAGCACGTTCTTAGGCCAGCCGTAGATCGCGCCCGGGATGCAGCCGAACATGTTCTTGAGTGAGAGCGTGACGCCGGCCCAGTGATGCGTCTTCAGCTTCGGCATCGACACCAGCAAGTCCGCGCTCAGCAGCGTCTCGGGAAGGTAGAGCCGGTCGAGGGGTGTGTAGTGACTCGCCAGAGGCAACGCGCGCACGTCGTCGTTGTTCAGATCGACGTACCGAGTCCGGTGCTCGCGCAGGACCGCGTGGAGTCCGGTGGCGGTGAGCAGATGCTCGGTGTCGCGGTAGTGGCCCGGCCCTTCGGCCACGATGATCTGGCTCGCGCCCAGGCGGCGAAAGGCCTCGATTGCAGCGGCGACGAGGGTCGGGTGCGTGTTCACGACCCCGTTGGGATCGTGCTCGACGAAGTTGGGCTTCAGAACGATGCGCTTGCCCAGGAGGGGCAGCGTGAAGAGGCGAAGTCCACGCAGCATCACCTCGACGAGGCTGTCGTCATACGCGGGGGCGGGAAGGATGGCCACCCGCGACCGGGGCGTCTGCCGAACAGCGCGACGCTCCCAGCGCGGCACGCCACGGCAGGCCTGTATCGATGAGACGGCGCCGGCCGCCAGCGCGCCGCCCAGGAGAGCTCGCCGCCCGAGCTTCATCCCAGAAACACCTCCGCGCCGTGGCTCAGCGCCAGGACCGCGAGTGCCACCGCCTTCGTCTCGCCGAGAAACCCCGTGGCGGCATAGCGCTCGATGAGCCGCGTCTGGGGCGTGCTCACGTCCTCACCATAGGCCGCAAAACACAGCGTGGTCCACGCGAGCGCGAGGCCCGACCTCAGGGAATGCATCGCCTTGCGCAGGGCGTCCAGGCTTCGCTGGTTGGCGTCGCGCTCGCGGTGTGCGACGAGCGCAAGCAGGGTGAGCGCCGTCACGTCGGGATAGGGCCACAGGTCCGCCTCGAGCACGGTCGAGTTGCCGTAGTTCCAGCCGCCCGCCCGGCACATGCGGTCGTAGAGCATGCGCTCGGCCTCATCGATCCGCTCGGCCACGGCGCTGCCTGGCAGCTGACGGCCCAGCCGCTTCAGCGCGAAGAGCGCGTACGAGGTGGGCTCGACGAAGCTCGTGGCGTCGGATGTCCAGGCCCAGCCCTTGAGGTCCGGATTCAGGCGCACCGCGAGACGATCCGGTGCGGCTCGGTGAAGCAGCGAGACCGTGAGCCCGAGCGTCCGCGGTGTCCGTCGCACCAGCCAGCGGGCACCCCGAACGGCGGCGGCGGGATCGCGTCCCAACGCATCGAGCGTCAGGACGACGAGGGCGGTGGACCAGGACGCCTCGTCGACGCGAGCATTCACCGGCCAGGCGCCATCATCGCGCTGCCGCGCGATCAACCAGCGCACACCGTGAGCGGCGCTCGACCGGGCGTCCGGTAAGTCGAGACGCCCCAGTGCGAGGGTGGCGAGGGCTGTGACTTCGGTGCTGCTGGCGCGGCCCATCTGGGCTCCCCAGCCGCCATCGGGATTCTGGCTGTCCACGAGCGCGTCGCGGAATCGCATCATCGCGGTGGCTCTCCGATGCGCTCGGTCCACGTCACGCCGTCCGGAAAGCGGAACTTCGTTACCGTGTCGCCGCTTGCGCTCCGCCCGGTGAACCAGCCGTCCTGTTCCCACAGCACGCCCTGTGGCAACAAGACGCGCGCGATGGCGACGCGGCCGGCGCCGGCCACTGTCACCGGGGGCAGCGATTGGGATCTACCGGCGACGACGAGGACCGGATGGATCGTCGTCGGCGTGCCGGCCTGGTAGGCGAGGAAGAACGTATAGACGCCGGGTCGCGCCTCGCGGAGGTATACGGTGGCCCGGTCGGGCTCCCCCGGCTCCCCGCTGATGCTGCGCACCTCAGCGGGAAGGACGCCCTCGAGACGGCCGGGGTCTGGTCGGAACGTGGCCGTGATCCGCGGTATGGCGTTGGCCTGCCGCGGCCAATCCAGCAGTGACAGGGCGAGCGCGGGCAACGCGGCTGCAGCGTCCACGGTCACCGTTTCGCTGCCGCGCCCACCGGGTCCTGTTTCGGCGCGGATGCGAACCACCGGCTCGAGCACCGGCACGACGTGGCGGAACCGCCCGGACACGACGGGAGCGTCGACTCGCCGTCCATTCGTCACGATCGAGACGCTGGTCACCTCGGCGGCGGCGACTCGTCCTTCGACCACCACGAATGGCGGATCGTCGGCTGCCATTCGATGACCGTCGAGAGGACGAGTCAGCGTGACGTCGCTACTCATCGGCGGCAGATAGTGGATAGCCACGATCTCCTCCACCTCGGTGCCCTGCGCGTCAGTGGCCACGACGCGTACGCGGTTGAGTCCTGGCAGCAGCGCGATCGATGTCGTGAACACCCGCCCGTCGACCTTCGGCTCCCTCTCCTGGCCATCCACGTCCACGACGACCCTCGTCGGCGTGCCGCCGAGGAACCGCCCGGAAATCAGCTCGATGTCCCGGGACGTCGTGCGTGTGCGGTCGCCGTCGAGCCGAATGCGGACGCGATCGAATCCCAGTCCCAATCGCGAGGTCGCCATGCTCGGCTGCGGCATCGCGCGCGTTGCACGCGTCCGGCCAGCGGGCGCGCTCGCTGAGGGCTCGGTCGCCGCCGCCGTCACCACCGATGCCGGCGGTGGCGCTGGCATGAACGGCTGCTCGCTCGACGTCGCGTCCGCGACCACGGTTACGGGCGGCTCCGGCGTAGCAAGCACCGGCTGCAGTGCCGTCGCCAGCACCGGCGGTGCCGGCTGCTGCGCCTGGCTGCGGTCGTCGGCTTCGGGCACCACGGGCCGTGGATCGGTGACCGCCGCCGTTGTCTGCGGTTCCCCGTCAACGTCCGCTGGGGCGGTCGTCACCGTCCCTGGGGCGGCCGTCACCGCCGCTGGGGCGAGCGTCATCGCTGCTGGAAGCGGGATCGCCGGCGAACGCTCGCTTGAAGCGGGCGGGGTGGCCGACGCGGAAGCACTGTCCCGAGGTTTCGCAACGTCGGGCGTGGCTGCGGATCGGGAGATCCTGACGACCGGCCGGGGATGGGCCGACTGCGAACGGGCGGGCTGCACCGGAGCGGCCGGCAGGGCCGAAGTCTCGCCCGGGGTCGGCGCGGCCGCGAAGACGTCGAACTTCATGGTCGCCGGCGCCCGGCTGGCCAACGGCAACAGCGCCGCCAGCACGAATACGTGGATCAGCGCCGACACCAAGACGCTGGATTCGATCTGGAGCGGACAAGTCATCGTGCGACGCACGGATCGCCTCGTGCGCCCGGGATGCCGTAGAACGCCGGTCCGACTCACGCGTCGCCGCCGGGGGGCCTACTCGCTGCTGCCCGCGCTGGTCGCGGCCTGGATCGGTGTCAATGCGCCGGCCCGATGGAGCGGCCGGGCGACGGAATCCGGAAGCGCGCTCGGGTGCGCCGCGGTCGGTGAGGACTCCGCGGGCACCCCGGAGGCCGCCAGCGACGTCGCAGGCAGCGCCACCGAGACGGGCGGCGCCGGACCACCCACGGTCGGTAACGCGGCGGAGAGCGGAATGGACACCACGCCACTGTGCTCGACACGAACCGGCGAACTACTCGTGGGTGTCGCGACGGGCTGTTCCGGTCGTCGCGCTTCGAGATCAGAGCGCAGCCTGTGGATTTCGGTCCGCAGCGTGCTCAAGGCCTCTGCTGCGAAGGGATCGGTGATGGCGGTCGTCGTGGTCGGTGTCAGCAGCGCCGCGATCTGGTCGTGGATGTGCGCACCGGTGTCGCGGTCGGCCAGGAGGCGACCCCGCTCCACCCGCACGCCCACTCGCGTGAGCTTGGCGGTCACCCGCTCGAGTGTGGCATGCACCGTCACGTCGTTGGCTACCGCCCGGAGTCGCCGAACTCCATCATCGCGCTGACGCTCCTCGATGCGGAACGCCATGCGCGTCAGCACGGCCTCGGTGACGCCCTGGCTTTCGGCGAGATCGGCGCCGACGGTCCGCTCGACCGTGCGATCGCTGAGCACTTGCACCGCGGACATCAGCGGGCCGGTGGCCAGGCCGGCCGCCACGCAGCCCGAGCTCGACAATCCGACGAACAGTGCCAGCGCCAGCCCACTTGGACGGCCGAGCTCGAGCCCCCCGAGCTTCACTGGTACATCCTCACAAGACGCAGTCGGTTGGCCAGCGCGGTACGTGGCCCGGGCGACGGGGTAGGATTCGCCGGGATGATCTTGCACGAGTAGTATCCGAAGATCGCCCGCATATTCTTGTCCGGCTTGGCATTCGTGCAACCGTTGGTGCCGCCGAGGGCGCTCCAGGGATTGCCGGACCAGTCGTTGCTCACGGCGCACTCGCCCTTGTTGATGACTTGCGCCATGACGAGCTCCGTCCACCCAACGACGTTATGCGACCCGGAGATAGCGCCCGTGGGGCAATCGGTCTGGATGACGGGCACGTAGACCTTCCAGCCCTTGCCGCTGTACGTGATATTGCCGTTGGCATCCCTGACCGTGACGGTGTCCGATGTGTTGTACTTCTGCACGAAGACCGGCTGGAGGGCGTCCATGACGCTCTGAATCATGCCGTTGTTGGTGGTGACTGGATCGCCGGTCGCGACCGTGGCCGCCGGGCAGGCTCCGTTGGCCGCTCCGGTGATGGCAGTCTTCAGGTAACCCGCGCTCGGCGTTCCGCCTTCGAGATTCACCCATGCCGACGTGTTGGTGCACGGTGGCGAGAGGCAGCCTGCGCCCGCATCTCCCTTGCCGCTGCTGGTGATGAAGGTGATCGGAGCACCGCATCCCAGCGACGTGTTGCCCTGGAACGGACAGCTCCCCACGCCGATCGGGAACACGCAGCCATCCACGGGCGGCGTGGCCGGCGGGTTGGCCACCGCGACCGCCGAGGCCGAAATCGGCAGTGTATTAATGCCGAGCACACGCAGGAACGATGTCTGGACCTGCGTCGCGAACTGGCAGCGCACGGCATTGACCACGGTACCGTCCACCGAGGGCGTGAAGCTGCCGTTGTCCCAGACACCCAGCACGATGTTGCCGTTCGCTGTATTGCCCGTATTCAGATTCAGATTGATCAGGCTGCCGAATGGGGTGTTGTGGTGAGGATTCAGCTGCCCGTACTGTTGTGAGGACGCCCGCGCGGTCGGAAACGCGGTGTCATTGAATCCCAGCTTGCCGGCGCCGGCCAGCGCCGCGGCCTCCATGCTGCGCTCGAGCTCGCCGGTGGCGGACATCTGATAGGCCAGGTCGGACGCGAAGCCCATCATCGCGAGCAGGAAGATCATGAAGCCGAGCGTGAGGAGGACCGCCGTTCCCCGCTCGTTCGCGAACAGGCGTTGCCGCATGGTCGGCGCCTCCGCGCCGGGCCGGCTCATCGCGTGAACCTCACGGTCTCGATCTGCTGCCACGGTATGTCCACGGTGCCAGACGCCGTCCGTCCTCGCAGGAACGTCGTGCCCAGACTCACGTCGTCGCCTTCGATGCGCGAGCCGTCGGTCAGCTCAGCGGTGGCGGCATAGCGGTAGTGGCCGCTCGCGACGTACGGGGGCAGCGGGCTTCGGGCGGTCTGGCGCGTGAAGTGGAGCGTGCCGACGTTGACCATGGGGACGCGCACCTCCGTCCCACCCTTGCGGAGCGTGATCGTTTCACTCTGGCGATGTCCCTGCAACGGATCGGGCTGCTTGTCCAGGAACTGACCGATCGCGTTAGCGGAGCCGAAGAGCATCGGGGTCCGCGCTCCGGTGGTCGGCGCAGTGTCGGACGGGCCCGGGCCCTCATCCTTCTTGGGCACCATGATGGTGTAGCGCACCGCCAGAGACGGATCACTTAGGAGGTACGTCTGGCCCGTCCACGTGCGAATCTCGGCGGTCGCCGTCTGGGCGGCCGCCGGCCCCACTCCCATGATGAGGAGGGCAAGCCCAAGAGCCGTGATCAGCGCGTTGCGTCTCATCGAGTTCCTCACTTTCCAATCGTGCCCAGGATCTGGAAGATCCGCAGGAGGGACGGCGCCATCGCCACGAGCATGAATGACGGCAACAGGAACAGGATGGTCGGACCCAGCATCAGCAGGGGCACCAGTTGCGCTCTCGTCTCGGCCCGGTGGCGTCGCTGCACCCGTGAGGCCTCGGCCTGCACGCGCAGCGTCTTGCCCAGCGGCGTGCCCAGTCGTTCCGTCTGGATGAACGAGCCGATGATCGAGCGAATGTCCTCGGTGCCTATACGTTCGACGAGAGCCCGCAGCGCTTCTTCGCGTGGCCGCCCGGCCCGGATCTCCAGGTGCATGCGGAGCAGCTCCTCGTGAAGCGGGCTGGCCTTCCTTCCCGGCTGGTCCGCCACCCGCGCCACGGCGGCGTCGAATCCCATGCCCGCCTCGACGCAGACCATCAGCAGATCGAGCACGTCGGGCAGCGCATTGGTGATGGCCCGTTGCCGCTGTCGAGTCCGGAATCGGAGCCACACATCGGGGACAAACCACCCGAGGCCACCGAGGATGACGGACACCGGCAGCACATTGGGAAGCGCGCGCTGCGCCATGACGCCATAGAGGACGTACGAGCACGCCAGCGCCCCGGCCAACGTAGCCTTGCCGCCCAGGAACAAAGGGACGGCCGCGGGCTGCTGAAAACCGGCCAGGATGAGACGCCGGCGATAGCGGCCGAGGAGACCCGCGTCGCGTGGCGTGAGCCACTGCCCCAGGCGTGTCACCAGCGCTTGCCACCCCGCGGTCGCACGCTCCTCCCACCGGAGGATCGACGCGCTCGCCATCGGTGCGCCGGCGAGCGCGCCCGCGAGGCGTTCGCTCCGGACGGCGGGCAAGAGACGGAGCAGCAGCGCGCCGATCGCAAAGGTCGATCCGGCGACCAGCAGGAACACGACGCCGACGATGAGCGTGGTCATGGCTTCACACCTTGATCTTGGCCAGTCGCCAGATGATCAGCGCGCCGACCAGCTCGAGCACCAGCCCCGCGCTGACCAGCATCGGGGCCATGGGCGATTCGATGAGCGGGTCGAAGTATCCCGGCGACAGGAAGTAGAAGATCAGCGAGAAGACCGCCGGGCTGATGCCGACGAAAATGGCGGCATACCGCTGCTGAGCGGACAGCACCCGCGCGTGACTCAACAGCTCGAAGCGCTTACGAATCACGTCGCTGAGGCGATCGAGGATCTCGGCGAGGTTGCCGCCCGAGCCACGCTGGATGCGGACCGCGGTGCAGAAGAACTCGACGTCCTCGGTCGGGATCCGCCGCTGCAGGCGCAACAGCGCCTCGCCGGGATCGAGGCCAAGTCGGACCTCCTCCGCGACGTGGCGGAATTCGTGGCCGATGGGGTCGGCCATCTCGTCGCCCACGAGCTGGATGGACGCGCTCAACGCGTTTCCGGCTCGGATGGACCGCGCGATCATTTCGACGGCGTCGGCGAAGTGCTCCTGGAAGCTTTGCAGACGGCGGTGCCGCCGGTACAGCAGCCGCAGCACCGGCACGGCGGCACCCACCAGCGCCGAGATGAGCGCGCCGGCAGCAGTCCCCGTACGCCAGCCGCCGAACAGTCCAGCCAGGACTGCCACAACACCGATCGTCAGCAGCAGCTGTGTCGCACTGTGCCCGGATCCCGCCTGCTCGGCCAGCTGGAGGAGTTGACCGACGAGGTCGCTCTTCCGCAGCACGCGCTCCCAAGAGGGCGCGCTGAGCGCGGCGTCGGGCCGGAGCAAGTCAGGGGCGGAGGAACCAGCCTGCACGCGAGATCCGAGGCGGCGACGGAGCTGATCGCCGGTCGCGTGCGCCCACCACACGCCGACCACCAGCGTGATGATCGCGACGAAAACGAGACCCGCGGCGATGATGAGGATCATCGCGCGTGCTGCTTTCGGGCGGGGTCGAACAGTTCCTGGGGGAGCCGGATGCCCGCTCGCTCCAGCC
>DATJJY010000042.1:0-6679 GCA_035491895.1 Gemmatimonadales bacterium | reverse complement strand
GATGCGCATGGCGTCGGCGCCGTACTCGTCCACCATGTCGTCGGGGCTCACCACGTTGCCCCAGCTCTTGCTCATCTTGCGGTTGTCCTCGCCCAGGATGGTGCCCTGGTGGATCAACTTCATGAACGGCTCGGGCGTGCTCACGACGCCGATGTCGAACAGCACCTTGTGCCAGAACCGCGCATACAAGAGGTGCAGCACGGCGTGCTCGGCGCCCCCGACGTAGAGGTCCACCGGCATCCAGTACTTCTCCTTCGCCGGGTCGACCAGGCGATCCGGGTTCTTCGGGTCCAGGAAGCGCAGGTAGTACCAGCACGAGCCCGCCCACTGCGGCATGGTGTTGGTCTCGCGCCGCGCTGGCTTGCCGGTCGCCGGGTCGGTCGTGCTCACCCAGTCCTTCAAGTTCGCGAGCGGCCCCTCGGTGCTGCCGGTGGGCTTGAAGTCCGCGGACTCGGGTAGCCGCACGGGCAGCATCTGCTCGGGCAGCACTTTGTGTTCGCCATCCACCCAGATCACCGGGAACGGCTCGCCCCAGTAGCGCTGGCGCGAGAACAGCCAGTCGCGGAGCTTGTAGTTGACGGCCTTCCGGCCCAGGCCCTTCTGCTCGAGCCACGCGGTGATCTTGGGGATCGCGTCCGCCGGCGACAGGCCGTCGATCGAGAAGCTCCGGTCGGGCGTCGTCGAGTTCACCACGCGACCCGCCTGGTTCTCGGTGAACGCGGCCTTCGTCACGTCCCCCCCGCTCACGACTTCCCGGATCTCCAGCCCGAAGGTGCGCGCGAACTCCCAGTCACGCTCGTCGTGCCCGGGCACGGCCATGATTGCGCCGGTGCCATAGCTCATGAGCACGTAGTCGGCGATCCAGATCGGCAGCTTCTCGCCGTTCACGGGATTGATGGCGTGGCCGCCGGTCGCCACGCCGGTCTTCACCTTCTCCTCCTGGCGCGCGAGGTCGCTCTTGCGCGAGGTGGTGTCGCGATAGGTGCGCACCGCCGCCGCCTGCCCGGGCGTGGTCACGGCGTCCACGAGCGGATGCTCGGGCGCGAGCACCATGTAGGTGGCGCCGAACAGCGTGTCGGGCCGCGTGGTGAAGATGCGCAGCGAGCCCTGGACGCCGTCCAGCGCGAAGTCCACCTCGGCGCCGATCGAACGCCCGATCCAGTTCCGCTGCATCTCCAGCGTGCTGTGCGGCCAGTCCACGAGCTTCAGGTCGTCCAGCAGCCGGTCGGCGTAGGCGGTGATCTTGAGCACCCACTGGCGCATCGGCCTGCGGATGACGTCGTAGCCGCCGACCTCGCTCTTGCCGTCGATCACTTCCTCGTTGGCGAGCACCGTGCCCAGCTCGGGGCACCAGTTGACCGGCACTTCGGCGACGTACGCCAGTCCGCGCTCGTAGAGCTTCACGAAGATCCACTGCGTCCAGCGGTAGTACTCGGGATCGGTCGTGTCCACCTCACGATCCCAGTCGTGCGAGAGCCCCACGCGCCGCATCTGGCGGCGGAAGTTGGCGATGTTCTCGGCCGTGGTCTTCGCCGGGTGGATGCCGGTCTTGACCGCGTACTGCTCCGCCGGCAGCCCGAACGCGTCCCAGCCGGTGGCGTGCAGCACGTTGAACCCGCGCATGCGCTTGTAGCGGCTCAGGATGTCGGTCGCCGTGTAGCCCTCCAGATGGCCCACGTGCAGGCCGGCGCCCGAGGGATACGGGAACATGTCGATGCAGTAGAACTTCGGGCGCGACGGGTCCTCCGTCGCGCGGAACGTCTTCTTCTCGACCCAGTACGCCTGCCACTTGGGCTCGATCTCGGCGTACGGGTAGTAATGGCTCATGGCGGTGCCCCTGAACGATGTGGGTGGGGCACGCACGATAGCGGCTCGCGTCCGGGGCGTCACGAGCGGGGCAGTGGGAGGCGTCCCTCCCCCCGCCCCGCCGTCACCGCGTCACCGAGTCGCCAAGCGTTGCGTGAGCGATCGGCCCGCAGCTTCGAGGCGCGCGAAGTAGAGCCCGGGGCGAACCGCGATCCCGTTCGCGTCGCGCAGGTCCCACGCGATCGACTGCGCGCCGGCGGGGCGCGCGCCCGAGATCAGCTCGCGCACGCGCCGCCCGGACAAGTCGTAGATGGAGAGCCGCGCCTCGCCCTCCTGCGGCAACGCGAACCTCAGCATGAGCGACCCGCGTGCGGGGTTCGGGCTCGAGGCCAGGAACACCGCTTTGGGTCCCCCGACGCCGGGCACGTCCAGCGGCTCGGCTTCGAGGATCTGCACCGCGTAGATGTCGGTGTCCTTGCCATTGCGCGTATCGGTCCATGCCGCGATCGCGCCGCCGGCCCCGGTCGCCACCAGTGCGACGTCCCCACGCTGATCGTCGAGGTCGCAGAGGCGGCGGCCGCCGTCAGGGTAGGCCGCGTCGAGGACGCCGGTCGCCAGCACGTGCTGGGCCACCACGTCGTTGCTGTCGTTCCAGGCCACGACCGCTCCCCCGCTGCCGTCGGGAACGATCTCGGCCAGGTCCTGGACCCGGTCGCGGTGGCTGAGCGCGCGGCCGCCCGCGGGCCACGCGGGGTCCACGACCCCCGAGGCCTGGATGTGCTGCGCGAACATGTTCAGGTGCACGGTGAACCCCTGCCAGTTCACGATCGCCCCGCCTTGACCGTCCGAGACCGCGAGCGGACGCGACTCGATCACGCCGGCGGCGGAGATGCCCCGCCCGTTCGTGGGCCAGGCGGGATCGACCACGCCCGTCGCCAGCACGTGCTCGGCGAAGATGTGGAAGCTGTTGGCGGTGCGGCCGTCGGTCCATGCAACGATCGCACCCTGTGCGCCGTCCGATGCGATCGTCGGGCGTCCCTGATCGCCGGGTGCGGTGCACAGGGCACGACCGTTCGCTGGCCATGCGGGATCCACCGCGCCCGAAGCGAGGACGTGTTGGCTGAAGACGTCGTCGCCGGTGGTGCTGCTGCGGAGGTCGTCCCAGGCGACGATCACCCCGCCCGAACCGTCCTCGACGACGACCGGGAACTCCTGCCGACCTGGCGCCGCGCACACCGCGAGCCCGTTCGCGGGCCAGCGCGGGTCCACGTGCCCCGTCCCCAGCACGTGCTGGGCGAAGATGTCGACGACGCTCGTTCCCGGCCGCGTGTCCATCCAGACGACGAACGCGCCGCCCGCGACACCGCGCCCGCCCGTGCCGTCCGCTGCGATCACCAGCGTGTTCTGCAGGCCCGCGGTCACCGACAGCGGCGCGCCGTCCGCCGGCCACGCGCGATCCACCGCGCCCGATGCGAGGATGTGCTGGGCGAAGACATCGGTCTCGGTGACCGGGCTGCGGTTGTCCTCCCAGGCGACGATCGCGCCACCCTCGCCATCCGGCACGATCACGGGCGATATCTGCCCGCCGTCCGCGCTTCGCAATGCCAGCGAGTCGGTGAGCAGTGCCTGGCCGTCGACGGGCCATGCGGCATCCAGCGCGCCCGATGCGAGGACGTGCTGGGCGAAGATGTTGACGCTCGGGAACCGCGCGTCGTGCCAGGTGATGATCGCCCCGCCGGCGCCGTCGGTGGCGGCCGCGGAGTGCTCCTGGGCGCCCGGCGCGGTGGCGATGGCGCGCCCGCAAGGGGGCCACTCCGCCGCCGCGCGCCGCGGTACCGCGAAGGCGAGGAGCAGGACCGCCCCCAGCGAAACGCCCAACCGCACGAGATTCGATCCGACGCGCATCGCCAGGCTCCTTTCCTCCGGTAATGGATGCCGCGGCCCGCCGCTTCTCGCCCGGTCAGCGTCCGGGCCCGCCGCCCGTCCTCAAGCTGTCCAGCCCCGCGCTCGAGCGGATGGTGACGCCCGGGGCGGCGATCGGCTCGCCGTAGATGAAGTCGTCCATGATCACGAGGTCGCGACGCCGCGCACCGTGGTGATCGCGGTCGTCATCGCTCGCGGTGGCCAGCCCCACGCCAACGACGGCGTCGTCATCGTCGTCGTCGTCGCCACGGCGGTTGCTGACGTCCGTCGCTCCCGCGGCGACGGGCGCCTGCCCGGACTTGATCTCGACGCTCGCGACGCGGGCCGTGGGGAACACGACGCCCACGAACGAGAGGCCGCCGGGCGCGACCGGCGCCTCGTACCGGCCGAGGCTCCTGCCCTGCGCGTCGAGCAGCCGGATCGAGGCCGAGCCCTCCCGGTCGACGTCCGAGAACACCACGCCGAACCCGGTCGAGATCGCCGGCGTGTTCGAGCCGGGGACGAAGAACGTCTGCGTCATCCGGTTGCTGCCGACCGCGGCGAACGTGCGGATCGGGCTGAAGAACACGAACTCGTTCGCGAATTCCAGGTTGAGGTCGGTGAAGTTGTTGTCGCTCACGCGGAACCCCGTGCCGGGAGTCGAGAACACGGCGCCGCGAGCGCGCCCCGGCGCGGGCTGGTTGAAGAAGTCCACCGGGAAGTCGTTCGTGTCGGTGTTCGCCGCCGGCACGGCGTCCCAGTTGATCTCGCGCCGGCCGCTGCCGACGGAGCCCGGCAGGTTGGGGTTGAGCGTGCCGAGCGCGTCGCGGAACGCGCTCACGCCGGCGTTGATGTCTCCCGCGGCGGTGAAGACCCTGGCGTCCGAGTGCTTCGCGCTTTCGCTCGTGGCGATGCGCTCCGCTGCGGTGGTGGAGCCATTCGTCGCCGTCGGCAGGTTGCGACTGCACGCCGCGAGGACGAGACCGAGCAGCAGCAGGGCGGGAAGAGCGAATCCGTGCTTCATGGTATCCCCCGGAGTGGTTGTGCTTCGTGACCGACGATGTTTCGTGGCTGCGGCCATGGAACGGGGTTCAGCGCTCAATCGCTGGTCACGGTGTGGATGGCCAGGTTGGAGACGTTCACCCAGCGCACGTGGCCGCCCGGCTTGATGTGCGCGGTCGAGGGCGTGAACGAGAAGCCGCCCGCGCCGATCTGCACCAGCGCCGAGTCCGCGCCGTTCGCGTCGACCAGCACGGTGCCGGTCATGCCCATGGCGCGATGTGGAATGCAGTGGTAGCCGGCGATCGCGGCGTTCGGGAACGCGAGCGTCGCGGACTGGCCGAGGGCGAACGGGCCGAGATCGAAGCGCGTGCCCGTGCTTCCGCCGCCCGTGCCGCCCCCTCCGCTGCTTCCGCCGCCGTAGGGCGAGGTGGGCCCTTGGCACGAGGCAACTGCGATCGCGACCACGAGCGCGGCGAAGAGGGGGACCAGCGCGCGCTGCGCGCGTGACGCTCGGAAACGGAGCTGTTTCGTCATGGCCTGTCTCCTTTCTCATTCGCGTGGGTACTACCAACGCGTGATTGGATGCGGAGACATCGACCTTGACTTGTGCAGCACGTCGGGAAGATTGTGCTGTTCTTTGGGGCCGCACCCGGCGTGGCCGGGACCCTTGGGGTGACAGATGAGCGACATCCTCTCCGACATGCTGCGCGTCGTGAGGCTGCGCGGCGCGATCTTCTCCTACGTCGAGTGCACGGATCCGTGGGTCGCGGAGACGCCCCGCTCGAGCGAGATCATCGCGGCGATCATGCCCGGCGTGGAGCACCTGATGCCGTTCCACGCCGTGGCCACCGGCACGTGCTGGGCCTCGCTCGTTAACGACGAGCCGGTCCGCCTGGACGCGGGCGACCTGGCGCTCTTTCCCCTCGGGGATCACCACATCATGTCGAGCGCCCCGGGCCTGCGGGCGAAGGCGGTCGATCCCAGCGTCTATTTCGCGCCGAAGCCGGATCAACTCCCGTTCGAGCTGAGCGTGACGGAGAGCGGCTTGTCCCAGCGCCGCGAGAGCGCAGCTCCGATCCGGAACACGGTGGTCTGTGGCTTCCTCGGCTGCGACTCGAGCCCGCTCAATCCCCTCCTCGCCTCCATGCCGCCGATCCTCCGCATGCCGCGCGTCGCCCCGGACGGCAGCTCATGGATCGGGGACTTCATCCACCTCATGGTCGACGAGTCGCGACGCAAGCGCCCCGGCGGCGAAGCCGTGCTCATGCGCATGAGCGAGATGCTGTTCGTCGAGGTGCTCCGCCGCTACGTGGACATGCTTCCGGCCGGCCAGACCGGGTGGCTCGCGGGCCTGCGCGATCCTGCCGTCGGCCGGGCTCTCGCCATCATCCACGAGCGGCCCGCCGAGCCATGGACGCTGGAGCGCCTGGGCGAAGCGGCGGCGGTGTCGCGCTCGGTGCTCCACGAGCGCTTCGTGCAGCTGATCGGGCAGCCGCCCATGCAGTACCTGGCGAGCTGGCGGATGCAACTCGCGGCGGCCGCACTGCGCGACTCCGACGCCAAGGTCGTCGACATCGCGGGTGACGTGGGCTACGAGAGCGAGGCCGCCTTCTCGCGCGCGTTCCGGCGTGCGGTCGGCGAATCCCCGGCCGCATGGCGGCGGGCGCGCAGGGCGGGGGTGCGCCACTCCGTCCCCGAGAGCGCCGCGGTCGCGGAGAGCTAGCTCCCCACGACCTCGCGCGTCGCCTGCTCGAGCGCGGTACGCACGTCGGCGCGGCCGGACTTCCACGCGGACTCGGCGCGGTAGACGGCGTCGAGCGCCTGGGCTCGCGCTGCGGGGTTCCTGCGGCGCGCGAGCGCGAAGCTCGCGTCGCGCCACTTGGCCCAGCCGCCGGTCTGCGCCACGAACGAGCTGGAGACGAGGTGGCCGAGCGCCCACAGCACGCCCCCCTCGCTCTCCCCCGCCGCG
>DATJJY010000041.1:0-2244 GCA_035491895.1 Gemmatimonadales bacterium | reverse complement strand
CGGTTACTCGGGCATGGGCGCCTACCACGGCAAGTGGGGCTACGAGGCGTTCAGCCACCGCAAGGCGACGCTGCGGATGCCGATCAAGCCCGACCTCAAGCTGATGTACCCGCCCTACAGCGAGCGCGACAAGAAGATCCTCCGCAAGCTCGCCTGACGCTCCGTCAGTTCCGCCCGCATTTCCCCCGCCGCTTTTTCCCCGAAAGCGCAGCGCAGCACCCCGATTTTACGTTCGGAGGTGCTGTACTGCGCTTTCGGGAGTTAAGAGCACCTGGGCCGGTCAGTACGACTTCGGCAGGCCGAGGCTGTGCTGGGCGATGTGGTTGAGGATCATCTCGCGGCTCACCGGGGCCACCTTGATGAGGCGGGCGAGGCCCCAGAGGTGCGCGACGCCGTACTCGGTCGCGAGGCCGTTGCCGCCGTGGGTCTGAATCGCCTGGTCCACGCACTTCATCGCGGCGTCGGCGGCGGCGAACTTCGCCATGTTCGCGGCCTCGCCCGCGTCGGCGCGACCGTCGTAGAGCTCGGCCGCGCGATACGTCATCAGGCGCGCGAGCTCGAGCTGGATCTTCGCCTCCGCGAGCGGGTGGGCGACGCCCTGGTGCGTGCCGATCGGGGCGCCCCAGACCGCACGCTCGTTCGCGTACCGCACAGCTTTGTCCATCACGTGGCGGCTGATGCCGTTGCACAGCGCCGCGCCCGTGATCCGCTCGGGGTTCAGCCCGTGGAAGATCTGCTTGAGGCCCTCACCGGGGTCGCCGACCACGCGGTGGGCGGGCACGCGGACGTCGTCGAAACTGAGCAGGAACTGCTTCTCCGGCAGCACGAGCTCGGTGGGGATGTGTGACTTGCCGAGACCCGGGGCGTCGGTGTCGACGATGAACAGCGCGAGCTGGCCCTTGCCGGTCCGCTCGTCGGTGCCGATCTTCGCCACCACGAGCATCGCCTGCGACTCGTCGACGCCGGAGATGTAGATCTTCGCGCCGTTGAGGACCCAGTCGCCGTCGGGCTGCTGCACCGCGCGCAGCGAGAGGTTGTGCGAGTTCGAGCCCGCGTCCGGCTCGGTGATCGCGAAGCACATCCGGAAATCCGGCTCGGTCCACCGCGGCAGCCATTCCGCGCGCTGCTCGGCCGTCCCGTACTCGGCGATGACGGGGCCGCAGATCGCGGAGTGCACGACCATGAGCAACAGGGGAGCGCCGGCCGTCGCGATCTCCTCGCACACGAGCGCGAGCTCGGACAGGCCGCCCCCGCCGCCGCCGTGCTCCTCGGGCAGGTTGACGGAGGTGAAACCGCCCTTGACGACGGCCGCCCACAACTCGTGGGTCGGCTCGCCGGAGGCCGCGCGCTCCCGGAAGTAGGCGCCGCCGAACGGTGCGACGGCAGCGGCGACGCTCTTGCGCAGCAGCGCGCGCTCGGGGTTCTCGTTGTCGATCGTGGACTGCGCAACCATGCGGAGGACCCTCTTCCACCCGTTATTACTCGTGGGTACACACGCTACGCCCGGGCCGCGTATATGTGAATACCCGCTAGTTGCGCGGACGTCCGAGGATGCGGCCGGTAGTGCAGCCACATCGCCGGACGTTGGGTGGGGGACCTCAGTTGATCGCGGCGTCCCGGCCTTCCCAGTACGGCGCGCGCAGGTCCTTCTTCAGGACCTTCATCGCCCCGGACAGGGGAAGCGGTTCCGTGCGGAAGTCGACGGACCGCGGCACCTTGTACCCGCCGATCGTCGTGCGGGCGTGGGCGATGACGTCCTCCGCCGTGAGGGTCGAGCCTTCCTGGACGACGCAGATCGCGTGCACCGCCTCACCCCATTGCTCGCTGGGGATGCCGATCACCGCGACCTGGAGCACCTCGGGGTGGGAGGCGATGGCGTTCTCGACCTCGACGGAGTAGATGTTCTCGCCGCCGGAGATGATCATGTCCTTGGCGCGGTCGACGAGGAAGAGGAAACCCTTCTCGTCCAGGTAGCCGACGTCGCCGCTGGCGTACCAGCCGTCGCGCATCGCCTTGGCCGTCTCCTCCGGCAGCTTGAGGTAGCCCTGCATGAAGTTCCCACCGCGCGCATAGACCTCGCCGGCCTCGCCGACCGGGAGCGTATTGCCCTCCTCGTCGACGATCTTGAGCTCGATGCCCGGCAGTGGCCGGCCGCACGAGCCCATCCGGGAGCCCTCGCGCAGATCGGCGTCCGGGAAGAAGGTGAGGACGGTGGCCGCCTCGGTCATGCCGTAGCCCTGGATG
>DATJJY010000040.1:0-18458 GCA_035491895.1 Gemmatimonadales bacterium | reverse complement strand
GACGGTCCGCTTTACGACGGCGGGAGAGAGCCACGGCCGCGGCCTGGTCGGGGTGCTTGAAGGCATGCCTGCCGGCCTGCCGCTCAGCGCGGCGACGGTGAACGCCGAGCTGAAGCGCCGCATGGCCGGCTACGGCCGCGGGGCCCGCATGAAGATCGAGGCCGACGAGATCGAGTGGCTGTCCGGCGTGCGCGCCGGCGAGACGATCGGCGCCCCCATCGCGATGCTCGTCTGGAACCGCGACTGGACGCACTGGCAGGACGTGATGGCCCCCGAGGCCCAGACGCCGGGCGAGGAGCGGCGCCGCCGCGTCACCCGTCCACGGCCCGGCCACGCCGACCTGACGGGCGCCCTCAAGTTCGACCGCGCCGACGCGCGCGACATTCTGGAGCGCGCCAGCGCGCGTGAGACCGCGGCCCGCGTCGCCTGCGGCGCGGTGTGCCGCGCCCTGCTGGCGCAGCTCGGTATCGAGATCGGGTCGCACGTCGTCGAGCTGGGCGGTGTCGTCGCGACCCCCCGGACCCCGCTCCCCGTCCCGCTCAACGAGGCCGCCGATCGGAGCCCGGTGCGCTGCATCGATCCCGACGCCGAGCGCGAGATGATCGCCCGCATCGACGCGGCGAAAGCGGCGGGGGACACCCTGGGGGGTGTGGTCGAGGTTGTGGCACTCGGGCTGCCGGTGGGGCTTGGCTCCCACGCCTCCTGGGACACGAAGCTCGACGGGCGCCTGGCGCAGGCGATCATGTCGATTCCCGCGGTGAAAGCCGTGGGGCTCGGCCTCGGCTTCGAGGCGGCCCGCCGCCGCGGCTCCGAGGTGCACGACGAGATTCTGCCGGGGTTCGCGCGGGCGACCAACCGCGCCGGCGGTACCGAAGGAGGGATGTCGACCGGGGAGCCCCTCGTCCTGCGGGCGGCGATGAAGCCGATCTCGACGCTGATGTCGCCGCTCGCCACCGTGGACCTCGCCTCCGGCGCCGTGGCCCAGGCGCAATCGGAGCGGTCCGACGTGACGGCGGTGCCGGCCATGGGGGTCATTGCGGAGGCGATGACGGCGTTGGTGCTGGCGCAGGCCGTCATGGAAAAATTCGGCGGCGACTCGCTCGGCGAGCTGAAGCGCAACGTCGATGGCTACCTCGCCCAGCTGCACGCCCGCATGCCGCGGGGAGCGGCCTCATGATGCGACACGTCGTGCTCATCGGCCTGCCCGGTTCGGGCAAGACCACCGTCGGGAAAATGCTCGCCGACGCACTCAAGGCGCCGTTCCAGGACATCGACGCCATCGTGTCGCGCAAGGAAGGGCGACCCATCTCCATGATCTTTGCCGAGAAGGGCGAGGCGGTGTTCCGGGAGATAGAGCGGGTCGAGGTGGAGGCGGCGCTCGCGGGCACGCCCGCGATAATCGCTCCCGGTGGCGGCTGGGCGGCGCAACCCGGCGCGCTGTCCTCGGTGCAACAGCGGGGTCTCGTGGTGTATCTCAAGACACGCCCCGATACCGCGGTAACCCGCGCGGCCCCGCAGGGGAACCGTCCGGTGTTGATGGGTGAGGACCCCGCGTTGCAGATGCGGCAGCTCCTGCAGGAACGGGAGCCGTTCTATGTTCTGGCGGACGCGACAGTTGAGACGGATCGCAAAGCGCCCGCCAAGGTGGTTGAAGAACTTGTCCGACTTGCGCGCACTCGGGCGGGATGGTGAAGCTTCCTCCCCGAGCGCTTGACGAAAGGTTGATCGGTGGCTGGTAAGAAGAAGTCGGTGAAGAAAGAGACCCAGGAGAAGCCGAAGCGGACGCGCGCGAAGCGCGCCGCCGCCGTGGCGCCTCCCGACGAGCCGGTGTCCGACAACGGCGCCGAGGAAGGTGCGGCCGCTCCGGGTGGCTCGCTGGTGATCGTCGAATCGCCCACCAAGGCGAAGACGATCGGCAAGTACCTTGGCCGCGGCTACACCGTGAAGGCGACGGTGGGGCACATCCGCGACCTGCCGCCTCGCAAGCTCGGCGTCGACATCGAAAACGGCTTCACGCCCGAGTACGTCACGATCAAGGAAAAGGCCAAGACCCTGGCCGAGATCAAGCGCGCGGCGAAGGGCGCGGAGCGCGTCCTGCTCGCGACCGACCCCGACCGTGAAGGGGAGGCGATCGCCTGGCACGTCGCGTCCCAGCTCGGCAACGGCGGCAAGGTGCGCCGGGTGCTGTTCCACGAGATCACGAAGGACGCCGTCTCGCACGCCATCGCGAACCCCCTGGAGATCGACCAGAAGAAAGTCGATGCCCAACAGGCGCGCCGTATCCTCGACCGGCTGGTCGGCTACAAGGCCAGTCCGCTCCTGTGGAAGAGCATCAAATCGGGGTTGTCGGCCGGTCGCGTGCAGACTGTGGCGCTGCGGCTGATCTGCGAGCGCGAGGAAGAGATCCGGCGCTTCGTGCCGCAGGAGTACTGGACGATCGAGGCCGAGCTGGAGAAGGACGGCCAGGCGTTTCAGGCGCGACTGCACAAGCTCGACGGGCACAAGCCGGAGATCAAAACCGAGGCGGCCGCGCGGGAGATCGTGGAAGCGGCTTCCACGATCCCCTTCGTCGTCACTGACGTCACGAAGAAGGAGCGGCGGCGTAATCCGCCCGCCCCATTCATTACCAGCACCCTGCAGCAGGAAGCCGCCAAGCAGCTCGGGTTTTCACCCAAGCGGACGATGCGGGCGGCGCAGGCGCTGTACGAAGGCATCGAGATCGGCGCCGAGGGGCCCGTCGGGCTCATCACCTACATGCGCACCGATTCGGTACGCGTGGCCGACAGCGCGGTCACCCAGGCACGCGAGTTCATCGCCGCCAATTACGAGGCGCGCTACCTGCCGGCGACCCCCAACGTGCACGTTGGGAAAAAGGGCGCGTCGCGGGTGCAGGACGCACACGAGGCGATCCGCCCGACCGACGTCGCGCACCGGCCCGAGGCGATGAAGCCGCACCTCGAGTCCGATCTGTTCAAGGTCTACCAGCTCATCTGGCGGCGCTTCGTCGCCTCGCAGATGACGCCCGAGCTGTACGAGCTGACGACGGTGGACTTCGACCTGGGCCGCTTCCTCTTCCGCGCGACGGGGTCCGTCGTGTTGTTCGACGGCTATCGCGTACTGTTCCACGAAGGCCACGAGGCCGAAGACGCCAAGAGCGGCGACGACTTCGGCCCGATCCCGCCGCTGGCACAGGGCGATCGCCCCACGCTGCGCCAGATCGTGCCTTCCCAGCATTTCACCGAGCCGCCGCCGCGCTACAGCCAGGCGAGCCTGGTCAAGGCGCTGGAAGAGAAGGGGATCGGCCGGCCGTCCACGTACGCCGCGATCATCGGCACGCTGCAGACCCGCTGGTACGCGACCACCAAGGAACGCCGCTTCTCGCCGACGACCCTCGGCGAGAAAGTGTGGAAGGTGATGCGCCGCTGCTTCCCCGACACTTTCGAAGTCGGGTTCACGGCGCAGATGGAGACCGAGCTGGACAAGGTCGAGGAAGGCGATCTCGCCTGGCAGAACGTGCTGGGCGACTTCTGGGGACCGTTCAACACCGCGCTGACGAGCGTGGACATTCCCGCGATCCTGCACGACGTGCACGACCTGTCGAAGCTGCAGGACGAGCGCTGCCCCACCTGCGGCTCCGCGCTCGAAGTGCGCAGCGGCCGCTTCGGGCCGTTCATCGCCTGCGCCCGCTACCCCGAGTGCCGCTTCACCAAGCCGATCGGGCGCGACAAGATCCCCGACAAGCCGTCCGACGAGATCTGCAAGGAGTGCGGCGCGCCGATGGTCATCAAGACCGGCCGGTTCGGCGAATTCCTCGCCTGCACCCGATTCCCCAAGTGCAAGCACACGAGGCCGGTGCCTCTCGGGATCACCTGCCCCAAGTGCGGCCAGGGGGACATCGCCGAGCGGCGCACGCGCAAGGGACGCAATTTCTTCGGCTGCACCCGCTATCCCGATTGCGATTTCTCGGTGTGGAACCGCCCCGTTCCGGTGGCGTGTCCCGTCTGCGGATTCGTGGGGATGGAAGAGAAGCAGTCCAAGACGATGGGAGCCTCGCGCAAGTGCCTCAAGTGCGGACACGAAGTGACGGTGGAAGCCGTGGAGGCGGGGGGACCGGCGGAGCCGGACGCAGCCTGAGGACCACCGTCGTCGGGGGCGGCCTCGCCGGGTGCGAGGCGGCCTGGGCCCTCGCCGAGCGCGGGGTCGCGGTGACGCTGCACGAAATGCGTCCCGGTACCCGTACCGAGGCGCATCAAACCGACTATCTCGCCGAGCTGGTCTGCAGCAACTCCTTCAAATCGGTGGAGACGGCCAACGCGCACGGCCTGCTCAAGGCCGAGATGCGTCGGTTGGGAAGCCTCGTGCTCGCCGTAGCCGACAGCGCCCGCGTCCCGGGCGGCGCCGCGCTGGCGGTCGACCGGACCGCGTTCGCCCGCGGCATGCAGGACCGCGTGGCCACGCATCCTCTCATCACCATCGTGCGAAGTGAGGTGACGGAGCTGCCGGAGGCCGGGATCGTGGCGACGGGACCGCTCACCTCCGATCGGCTGGCCCAGGCGATCGCCCGGCGGCTGGGAGCGGAGTCGCTCGCCTTTTTCGACGCCATCGCGCCCATCGTCTCGGACGACTCACTCGACCACGGCATGCTGTTCCGCGCCTCGCGCTACGGCAAAGGCGACGGCGACGATTACTTGAACGCGCCGCTCGACGAAGCGCAGTACGACGCCTTCGTCGCCGCGCTCGTCCAGGCCGACCAGTACGAGTCGCCGCACGAGTTCGATCGCACCCCGTACTTCGAAGGTTGCCTCCCGGTCGAGGAGATGGCGCGCCGCGGCCGCGACGTGCTCCGCTTCGGACCGATGAAGCCGGTCGGGCTCGTCGATCCCCGCACGGGGCGTGCGCCGTTCGCCGTGGTTCAGCTGCGGCGTGAAGACCGCGCCGGCCAGATGTGGAACCTGGTGGGCTTCCAGACCCGGCTGCGCACCGGGGAGCAGCGGCGCGTGTTTCCGCTCATCCCGGGGCTCGCCGCCGCCGAGTTTCTGCGCCTCGGCAGCATCCATCGCAATTCGTACGTGAATGCCCCCGCCACCCTGTCGCAGCATCTCGCGGTGAAGGACAACCCGCGGCTGCTGTTCGCGGGACAGATCACCGGCGTCGAGGGCTACACCGAGTCGGCCGCTTCCGGGCTCCTCGCCGGACTCAATCTCGCGCGGCTCACGGCCGGCGAGCCACCCCTCGTTCCGCCCCCGACGACGATGCTCGGCGCGCTGTGCCGCTACCTCGTGACCTGCGACCCGGCGCGGTTCCAGCCGATGAACGCCAACTTCGGACTGCTCGAGCCGCTGGAGTCCGCGGTGCGCGAGAAGACGCGGCGCAGGGAGCGGCTCGTGGAGCGGGCGCTGCAGGACGGCGACGCGTTCGCGTCGGCGATCGGCGCCTTGGTGACCGCGTGACCGCCCCCCCCGCTGCCCTGATCGACGACTTCGTCGCCTTTCTCGACAAGGAGCGCAACGACTCGCCGCATACCGTGCAGGGGTACGCCCGGGACGTGCGGGACTTCGCCGCCTTCTGCGACCGCTACTACGGCGGGCGGTGGAGCTTCGAGGGCATCGACCGGCTGGCGATCCGCGGCTGGCTCGGCAGCATGGAGGAGCGCCGCCTGGCGCGCCGCAGCGTGGCGCGAGCCCTCTCGGCGCTGCGCACGTTCTACCGGTTTCTGGGAGCGACCCGCGGGATCGAAGTGAATCCCGCGCGGGCAGCGCGCACGCCGAAGCTCGAGCGCCGCCTGCCGAGCTACCTCGATCGCGCCGAGACGGAGCTGCTCTTCGCGGAAGCGGAGCGCCGCGCCGCCGCGGGCGGCTTCAAGCCGGCGCGCGATTGGGCGATGCTCGAGCTGTTCTACGCGACGGGCATGCGCCTCGCCGAGCTGGCCGGGCTGTCCGAGGGGGACGTCGATCTCGTGTCCGACCAGGTGAAAGTGCGCGGCAAGGGAAAGAAGGAGCGGCTCCTCCCGGTGGGTGGCCACGCGGCGCGCGCCCTGCGGGAATACCTGCGCGAGCGCGAGGCGGTCCGGGGGCGGGGAACCGGCGACCGGCGGGCACTGTTCCTGAACGCGCGGGGCGGGCGGCTGTCGACGCGCGGCGTACAGCTGGCCGTGCGCGGGTTGCTCGATGCGTTGCCGCGGGGACGCGAGCTGCACGTGCATTCGCTGCGCCATTCGTTCGCCAGCCACCTGCTCGATGCCGGCGCCGACCTGCGGGCGGTGCAGGAGCTCTTGGGCCACGCGTCGCTCAGTACCACGCAAGTGTATACTCATACGTCGGTCGAGCGGCTCAAACAGGTCTATCATCACGCCCATCCCCGGGCGTAGTGGAAAGGAAATGAACGCGGTGTCCCTGCCGGTGTTTCATGCCACCACCGTGCTGTGCGTACGGAAGGACGGTCGCGTCGCGATGGGCGGCGACGGCCAGGTCACGGTCGGCGAAACCGTGATGAAGGCCAACGCCCAGAAGGTGCGGGCCCTGAAAGGCGGTCGCATCCTGGCGGGGTTCGCCGGTGCTGCGGCCGATGCGTTCACGCTGTTCGAAAAGTTCGAGGAGAAGCTGGAGCGCTATCCGGGCAACCTGCCGCGAGCCGCGGTGGAGCTGGCGAAGGACTGGCGCTCCGACCGCGTGCTGCGCCGCCTCGAGGCGCTGCTGGCGGTCGCCGACAAGGAGCACGGCTACGTCCTCTCGGGCACCGGCGAGCTGATCGAGCCCGACGACGGCATCCTGGCGATCGGCTCGGGGGGCAGCTATGCCCTCGCCGCCGCGCGGGCGCTGATCGGGACGGCGAACCAGGTCCCGAAGGACATCGTGCAGCGCGCCCTCGAGATCGCGGCCGAGATCTGCATTTACACGAACAGCCACATCTCGATACTCGAGCTTTCGTGATGGCGACCCCGACGTCCAATCCTCCACCCGCCGACGAATCCCTGCCCGCGACGCCGGCAGCGATCGAGGCAGAGGCGCTTCCCTGGCTCGAGGAGCTGCCCCCCAAGAAGATCGTCTCGGAGCTGGACCGCTACATCGTGGGACAGGACGAGGCGAAGAAGGCGGTGGCGATCGCTATTCGCAACCGCTGGCGCCGCTCTCAGGCGCCGGAGGAGATCCGGGACGAGATCCTCCCCAACAACATCATCATGATCGGTCCCACCGGCGTGGGAAAGACGGAGATCGCGCGCCGCCTCGCCCGGCTCGCGGGGGCGCCCTTCCTCAAGGTCGAAGCATCGAAATTCACCGAGGTGGGGTACGTCGGCCGCGACGTCGAGTCGATGATCCGCGAGCTGGTGGACGTCTCGATCAACATGGTGCGCTCGGAGCGCGAAGACGAGGTCTACCCGCAGGCCGAGGCCCGTGCGGAAGACCGCCTGCTCGACATCCTCCTCCCGGTTCCACCCACTCCACCGACCGCCCGACCGCCCGACCGCCCCGATGAGGGAGGGGGAAGTACGCGCCCCCTGTTCGTCGTTTCCTCCAAGGGAGACGTTACCCCGAAGGAGGCGGACGCCGATGTCGAGGGCCAGGAGCGGCGGCGCCGCACGCGCGAGAAGCTGCGCGCGCAGCTGAAGGAAGGAAAGCTCGAGGAGCGCGACGTCGAGATCGAAGTGCAGCAGCAGAGCTATCCCATGCTCGAGTGGATGCAGCCGCCGCCCGGGATGGAGGGGCAGGATGTCAATTTCACCGAGATGCTGCAGGAGATGCTGCCGAAGCGGAAGAAACGGCGCACCGTGCACCTGCACGAGGCGCGCCGCATTCTGATCGACGAGGAATTGAAGAAGCTGGTCGACATGGACGACGTGGTGAACGAGGCGCTCGATCGCGTCGAAAACCACGGCCTCATCTTCATCGACGAGATCGACAAGATCTCGGGCGAGCGCAACACCGCCGGCCCCGACGTGTCGCGCGAAGGAGTGCAGCGCGACCTGCTGCCGATCGTCGAGGGCTCGACGGTCCAGACACGCTACGGCTACGTCCGCACCGACCACATCCTCTTCATCGCGGCCGGCGCATTCCACGTGTCGAAGCCGTCGGACCTGATCCCCGAGCTGCAGGGGCGCTTCCCGATCCGCGTCGAGCTCGCGCCGCTCACCGAGGCGGACTTCATCCGCATCATGACCGAGCCGGAGAACGCGCTCACCAAGCAGTACGCCGCGCTGTGCCAGGTGGAGGGGGCGACGTTGACCTTCACTACGGACGGCGTGGCGGAAATCGCGCGTATCGCCGCCAAGGTCAACGACCGGATGGAGAACATCGGGGCGCGCCGCCTGCACACCGTGATGAGCACGCTGCTCGAGACCATCCTGTTCGAGCTCCCCGACTATCCCACCAAGCAGATCGTTTTCGATGCCCAGGCCGTGCGGACGCGGCTCGAGAAGATCGTGGACGATGAGGACCTGCGGCGCTACATCCTGTGAGCGGGCCCGCCCAACGCCCCGTTCGCTTCGAGCACGCCGTCACCGTCTCTCCCGCCGATATCGACGAGCTGGGCCACGTCAACAACGTCGTTTACCTGCGCTGGGTGCAGGAGACCGCCGCAGCGCACTGGCGCGCCGCGGCGCCGGCCCAGCTCCAGGCCGAAGTGGTGTGGGTGGTGCTGCGCCACGAGATCGACTACCGCCAGGCCGCGCGCCCGGGCGACACGGTGATCGCCACGACGTGGGTGGGCGAGGCGACGGGCACCCGCTTCGAGCGCTTCGTGCAATTCACGCGCACGACGGACGGCGCCGTCCTTGCCGACGTGCGCAGCGTCTGGTGCCCGATCAATGCCGCAACCGGCCGGCCGCGCCGCATCGACCCTGCGCTACACGACTATTTCATGGAATCCCCTTCGGCTTGACTCGCCTCCCCCGGCGTAGGTAAAGTGTGCAGGCGGTTACTGTCATTTTGACCTACCTCGGGAAGCCATGCAGAAACGGGACTTTCTAGCGGTCAACGACTTCACCCACGACGATATCGCCCGGCTGTTCGACCTGGCCGAGCGGATGAAGCGCCGCACCTACCGCGAGACGCCGCTCGCCGGGAAGACGCTGGCGATGATCTTCGCCAAGTCGAGCACCCGGACCCGCGTGTCGTTCGAGACCGGCACCTTCCAGCTCGGCGGCCAGGCGCTGTTCCTCTCGTCGAAGGACATCCAGATCGGACGCGGCGAGCCGATCCCCGACACCGCCCGCGTGTTGTCGCGCTACGTGCACGGCATCATGATCCGCACCTTCGATCACGGCGAGGTGGAGGAGCTGGCGCGCTGCGCCACGATCCCGGTGATCAACGGCCTCACCGACCTGTCGCATCCCTGCCAGGTGATGGCCGATCTGTTCACCGTGCGCGAGGCGCTCGGAGGATGGGAGGGGAAGCGCATCGCCTGGATCGGCGACGGCAACAACATGGCGAACAGCTGGCTCGAAGCGGCGGAAGTGCTCGGCTTCGAGCTGCGGCTCGCATGCCCCGAAGGGTACGAGCCGAACCGCGCGAAGTTCGAGCGGGCGTCGGCGCGGGCGAAGGTGCTCGTGACGGAGGTTCCCGAGGAGGCGGTGGAGGGCGCGCACGTCGTGAACACCGACGTCTGGGCCTCGATGGGTCAGGAGACGGAGGCCGAGGCGCGGCGCAATGCGTTCAAGGGGTACACGGTGGACGCCGAGCTGATGCAGCTCGCCGATCCGCAGGCGATCTTCCTGCACTGCCTCCCCGCGCATCGCGGCGAGGAAGTCTCCAACGACGTCATCGAAGGCAGACAGTCGCGGGTCTGGGACGAAGCCGAGAACCGGCTCCACGTCCAGAAGGCGCTGCTCGCCACCTTGATGGGCGCATGAAACACACTCCGCTCCACGACGTCCACGTCGCCCTCGGCGCGAAGATGGTCCCCTACGCCGGGTTCGAGATGCCGGTCAGCTACCCCGCGGGGATCACCGCCGAGCACAAAGCGGTGCGCGAGCACGCCGGCATTTTCGACGTGTCGCACATGGGCGAGTTCGAGGTGACGGGCCCCGACCGCAACGCCTTCGTGCAGCGCATCACCTGCAACGACGTCTCGGCGCTCAAGCCCGGCCAGGCGCACTACTCGGGGATCCTGACCGAGCTGGGCACGTTCGTCGACGATTGTGTCGTGTACCGCTTCGACGACAAGGTCATGCTCGTCGTCAACGCCGCGAACATCACGAAGGACTGGGACCACATCGTGGGCCTCAAAGGAGGGGCCAACGTCCGGCTGCGCGACATTTCGGACGAAACGGCGCTGCTCGCGGTGCAGGGACCAGCCGCCGAGGGGATCCTCTCGGGGATCACGAATCTCAAAGTGAGCGGCATCGGCTACTACCACTTTGCGCGCGGCACCATCGCCGGCGCGCAGTGCTTCGTGTCGCGCACCGGCTACACCGGAGAAGACGGCTTCGAGCTGTACAGCCGCGCCGCCGACGCGACGAAGCTCTGGGCGGCGATCACTGGCCGCGGCGCCGAGCCGTGCGGCCTCGGCGCGCGCGACACACTCAGGTTGGAAGCGGGGATGCCGCTCTACGGCAACGACATCGATGACACGACGACCCCGCTCGAAGCGGGGCTCGGCTTCATCGTCAAGCTCGACAAGGACGCCCCATTCACCGGCCAGGCAACGCTGAAGCGCCAGAAGCTCGAGGGCGTCCCGCGCCGCCTCGTGGGATTCCACGTCACCGAGCCGAAGCTCGTCGCGCGGCACGGCTTCGCGGTGTCGCTGGACGGCAAGCCGGTCGACATCGTGCGCAGCGGCACGATCACCCCCACCGTGGGAGCCGCCATCGGAACGACGTACCTGCCGCGGGCCCAGGCCGTGCCCGGGACGAAGATCGAGATCGACGTGCGCGGCCGCCCGGCGCCGGCGGAGGTCGTGCGCATGCCCTTCATTCCGCACCGGACGAAGCGCTGAGCCGGAGGACCGCGCGGCATGCGCATCGGCATCCTCACGATCTCAGATCTCGGCGCGCAGGGGCGGCGCGCCGACACGTCCGGTGATACCATCGTAAGTTGGTCTACAGCAAATAGTTACGACGTTGTCGTTCGCAGCACCGTGCCCGATGAGGCGGGCCTGGTCGCCGGCAAGCTGGCGCGCTGGGCCGACTCGGGGCAGGTCGACGTGATCCTCACGACCGGCGGCACCGGCCTCTCCCCGCGCGACATCACTCCAGAAGCGACGACCACCGTGCTGGATCGCGCGGTCCCCGGAATCGCCGAGGCGCTGCGCGCTCGCAGCGCGCCGCGATTTCCCCGCGCCTGGTTGTCACGCGGTGTCGTCGGCACGCGGGGTAAGACCCTGATCGTGAACCTCCCGGGCTCTCAGAACGGAGTCAAAGATGGCCTTGCCGTTCTGGACGATCTGCTCGCCCACGCCGTATCGCTGGTACGCGGCGAACCGACAGACCACCGCTGATGTCTGACCGCTGATGTCTGATCACTCTCATGGCTGATCGCGTTCTCGTCACCACCGACGATCTCGAGCATGCCGTGCGGATCAACGCCCAGCTCGAGGGGGCGGCGTACGTCACGGCGATGGTGACGTCGTTCGACGACGCGCGCGAGGCGCTGTCGGGACGCGAGCCCGATTGCCTCGTGGTGACCGGCGCCCTGCACGAGCCGGCCACCGCCCGCCTGCTCGCCGCCGCCCGGGACCGCTCCGTCTCGACGCTCGGTCTCGTCGAGGCCACCGAGCCCGATCCCAAGGATCTGGCCGCCGAAATCGGCCTCACCGCCTATCTCGAGAAGCCCGCCGATCCCGCGGAAGTGGTGCGGATGGTGCGACGGCTGATCGACCGGCGGCGGCTGCAGCAGCGCACCGGCATTATCGGCGAGTCGCCGGCGATCCAGGAAGTGCTGGTGAAGATCGAGCAGATGGCCCCGGTGACGTCCACCGTTCTGATCGAGGGGGAGTCGGGGACGGGGAAGGAGCTGGTGGCGCACGCGATCCACGACCTCTCGCCGCGGCGCGAGCGGCCGTTCATTGCGGTGAACTGCGCCGCGCTTCCCGAGACGCTGCTCGAGAGCGAGTTGTTCGGCCACGAGAAGGGGTCGTTTACCGGCGCCGCGGAGCGGCGGCTGGGACGCTTCGAGCTGGCGGACGGCGGTACGATCCTGCTCGACGAAGTGGGAGAGATCCCGGGGTCGACGCAGGTGAAGCTGCTGCGCGTGCTGGAGGACCGCTCGTTCTTCCGCGTGGGCGGCACGCAGCCGATCCAGGTCGACGTCCGCGTCCTCGCCTCTACCAACCGGCCGCTGAAGGACGCCGTGGCGCTGGGCGAGTTCCGCGACGACCTCTATTACCGGCTCAACGTGCTGAACATCTACTTGCCCCCGCTGCGGCAGCGAAAGATGGACATCCCGGTCCTCGTGCGTCGCTTCATCGCCGAGTTCGCCAGGATGCACGACCGCCAGTTCCACGGCATCACCCCCGAGGCGTTGCAGATCATCGTCGACGCCGAGTGGCCCGGCAACGTGCGCCAGCTGCGCAACCTCGTCGAATCGATGGTGGTGCTGGCGCCCCAGGGGGAGATCCGCGCCTCGGACATCCCCGAGGACATTCGCGATCGCGGTCGCGCGCTGCCGGTGCGAGTGCTCGGCGCCTCCCGGGAAATCGCGGGGAAGGAGCTGGAGTTCATTTTTCGCAGCCTCGTCGAGCTGAAGCTGCAAGTCGAGGAGCTGCGGCGCCGTCTCGACGACCGCCCCGCGCCGCACCGCGTCGAGGTGATCGAAGTGGATCCTCACGGCGCGCCCCTGGCGGCCGCCCTGGCGCCCGTCGAAGAGGCGGTGCTGTACCGGCCGGGGATGTCGATGGCCGACGTGGAGCGCGCGGCGATCGAGGCGGCGCTGAACGACACGCACGGCAACCGACGTAAGGCGGCCGAGGTGCTGGGCATCGGCGAGCGCACGCTGTACCGTAAGATCAAGCAGTACGCGATCGTCTGACGGCAGTCGCTATTGACTTCGCAAAACTCCCTTTCCATCCTATGACGACCGACCCAGGTACAGCACTTTCCCGGACGAGGCGCGACGGTCCAGTGGATTATCGCATCGAGCCCGATCTGTGCGTCGCCTGCCTGGCGTGCGTACGCGTCTGCCCCTCGGACGCCGTGGCCGTGGCAGCGGAGCATGTCTCGATCGTCGACGAGGCGTGCACCCGCTGCGGCATCTGCGTTCCCGCTTGTCCCCACGAAGCGATCCGCGCCTCGGGCGATCTCGACCACGCTGCCCTGCTGGCCGCGGCCGGCCGGGCCGTCCTCATCCTCAGCGTCGAAGCGGCGGCGTACTTCTGGCCGGCCACCCCGGAGCAGGTCGTCAACGCCTGCTACGCGGCGGGATTCCCCGTCGTGCAGCGCGGCGTGATCGGCGACGAGCTGGTGGCCGAGGAGTACCTGCGGCTGTGGGAGGACACGGGGTGGGGGACGCTGATCCGCAGCACCTGCCCCGTCATCGTCGACGTGGTGCGGGATCGCTATCCCGAGCTGGTTCCTTATCTCGCCCCGGTGGCGACGCCGGCCGTGGCGGAAGCGCGCTACCTGCGCGCCCTGCACGGGCCGGACACGCCGATCGTCTACACCGGTGTGTGCGACTCCGGGGGGCGGGGTGAATTCGACGCCGCTCTCACCTTCGAGGACCTCGGCCGGCTGTTCGCGCGCCGCGGCGTGCGGCTGGAGGAGCAGCCGGCGTACTTCTCCCGCATTCCGGAGGAGCGGCGGCGCCATTTCAGCGCGGCCGGGGGCATGCCCCTGGACGTCCTCACTTCGGAGCGGCAAACGAGCCGGCGGTTCCGCAAGGTCCGCGGCATCGCCGGTCTCGAGGCGATCGCCCAGGCGGTGGCGGTGGACCGGATCGACCTGGGGTTCGTCGACATTCTCCCGTACGAAGGGTGTCTCGACCATCCCCTCATGGGGTCCAAGGATGGCCTCTTCCGGCGGCGTCAGATCCTGCAGGCGAGCGAGCCGCCGCGGGCCCCGCAGCCGGTAGTGGACCGCGCGGTCGCGCGGCGGGTGCAGCTCGGGGCGGTGTTTTCGCTCGAGCGGCGCGAGGGTCGGCCCCACTCCGAGGCGATCGACGGCGTGCTGGCGCAGATCGGGCTCGCCCCGAACGGCCGGCCGTGGGACTGCGGGGCGTGCGGCTTCTTCACATGCCGGGGTTTCGCGGCGGCGGCGGTGCTGGGCCGCACCAGCCTCGCCGCCTGCCCCCCCTATCTCGGGCGGCAGGCCGAGGAGGCGCGGGCCAGGGCGGCGATCGACGCCCTCACGGGACTCGGGACACACCGGCTGTTGCGCGACCGGTTGGCGAACGAGCTGGCCCGCTCGAAGCGGAGCGGGGAGCCGTTCGCTGTGCTGTTCGTCGATGTGGACAACTTCAAGCAGGTGAACGACGGCTTCGGGCATGAAGCCGGCAATCTGGTGCTCAAGGGTACCGCCTCCGAGCTCCTGGAAGTGGTTCGTAGCACCGACTTTGCGGCCCGTTACGGCGGCGATGAATTCGTTGTACTATTGGTGCGCACTGGCCAGGATGGCGCCCGGCTGGTGGCGGAGAAGGTGCGGACCCGGGTGGAGGAGCTGGGGAAGAGCCTGGGGCTACCGCCCAAGATGGTGACGGTGAGCATCGGCGTGGCGACGTTCGCGCCGGAGGCGGAACACACTGAAGACGTCCTCGTCGCGGCGGACCGGGCGCTGTATCGCGCCAAGGCCGGCGGCCGCAATCGAGTGGCGATGGGAGAGCGCTGAGCCGTGACGACCCCGAGACCGATTCGCGAGACCCCGAAGGAACCCACCGACATCGAGTCGGTGGCGCGCGCGTCCTCTCAATCCGTCCCCGACCCCTGGGGCGTGAAGCGGGCCGAGAATCTGATCGCCGGCCTGACGGGCGTCCTGTCGGCGAGCATCGTGGTGACGGCGGCGGGCGAGATCAGCGAGATCCACGTGCTGGCGCAGCCCGATACGCCGCCCAAGCAGGTGGTGCGCAACATCGAATCGGCGCTGATGGCGCAGCTCGGTGTGAAGGTCGACCACCGCAAGATCAGCGTCGCCCAGACCGCCGATGTGCGGCCGATCGAGCAGCTGCAGGAAGAGGCGATCGCGTCGCGTGCCAAGCGGCGCGTCGTGATCTTCCGCGACCTGTCGGTGCGGCCGTCGGAAAAGCTGCAGCGCATCATGGTGCGCGTGCGCCTCGGATACGGCGACCGCGAGTCGGAGCACGAGATGGAGGGGACGGACACCTTTCGCAATCGCGTCGAGACGGCGGCCCGTGCCGCGGCGGCGTGTCTCGACGATCTCCTGGCAGACGATTCCATCGCCCTCGAGGGCGCGGCGCTGGTGGATGCCTTCGATCGGCGGTTCGTGCTGGTCGCCGTCCACGGTCTCGGCGGTCGCGAAGCGCAGCTCCTGACCGGTACCTGCGAGATCCGGGAGAGCCCGGAGCGCAGCGCAGTGTTTGCTGTCCTGGACGCCACCAACCGGTGGGTCGACGCACGACGCTAAAGTATGTCAGCAGAATAGTTTAGCGTTCAAAGCCGTTCACAGAAGCCAATAATGTGACGCAGATCACACTGACTACGTGTCAGGCGAACTTGCGTATCTAGTTTTTTATCGATATTGTGGCTATCATGGCTTCTGTGAAGACTATGGGGTTCTTAGGTACACTGCGCATCGCGCGGCTCTGTCAGGTGACGCCCGCGACCGTAGCCCACTGGATCGACCAGGGCTACCTGAAGGGTCATCGCACGCCGACGGGGCATCGTCGCGTGGACACCGAGGATCTGGTGGCGTTCCTGCGCGAGCACGGGATGCCGGTGCCGCCGGATCTCGAGAGCGAGTCGCCCGAGGTACGTGAGGCGATCGTGCTGGTGGAAGACGACAAGAGCTACGGGAAGCTCTTGCTGCGGGCGATCCAGACATCGGACCTGAAGGCCGACGTCACTCTCGCGGCGACGGGGATGGACGGGCTGCTCGAAATCGGGCGGGTGCACCCCTCGGTGATCGTGCTCGATTACAGCCTGCCCGACCTGAATGCGCCCGAGGTGGTGGAGCGGCTGCTGGCGCCGGGCAATCAGCTCGACGCCGAGGTGTTGATCGTGACGGGCGGCGTGCAGGACTCCGACGTGGCGCGGCTGCACGCGCTCGGCGTGAAGGAGATCGTGCAGAAGGCGGATGGGATCGACGCGGTGCTGGAAGCGATCGGGAAGGCACTCGCCCGGCAGCGGGCGGACTAGCCCGAACATTCTGCGAACTTGCGGGCCGGTAAACGCCGGCCCACTTCATATCAGGGAAATACCGAACACTCAGGACAAGGGGGCCCCGGTCATCGTTACCTAAGCGGAGTCGAGCGGACAGAAAAAACGAGCGAAGCGTCGGGTGCGCCATAGCGAGGCGTGCCACTCCTTAGAAGTCTCGATCTACTTCTCGTAGGTCCCGTGAGGGAGGTGACGCTCGATGTTGACCCAACTGCTCGCAGTTCTGTTCACGTCGATCGCGAAGTTGTTTTTCGCGAATGGTACGGTTGGCTGGTAACGTTTGTTCTCGGGGCCCACCCGGTTTTCGCAAACAGAAGATCGTCAGCGAGGGATGAGGATCGCGACTTGAGTACCCTAAGACACCTTGAGCGCTTCCGAATCCACGCCCTTGTGGTGTTGGTAACGGTCGCCGCTGCCTTCTTGGTCGCCGCGAGGCCGTGGGTGTTTCCGGCAGGGTCGGACCTTTTCAACTGGAACGGGGTTGTCGCATTCGCTGCGCTAGCCATTTTGTGCGATACAACTTTTCTTCGCATTTCCTTTGCAAACATCAATAGCTCTGTAGCTTTCGTCCCGTTCTTGTCGTCGGTCATGCTGTTCCCCCATCCATGGCCGATGCTCATCAGTGGTGTCACAGCAGTTACGGTTGACACCTTCGTGAGGAAAAAGCCTCCAATTCGGATCTGGTTCAACACGGCCCAATACACCTTGGCCGTGGGTCTTGCCGCAGAAGTCTATACGGCCCTCGGCGGAACTCTTCTCGGCCCGCAGTTCTCATTGAAGGTCCTTCCGTTCGTTGCCCTTGTCGGTACCTACTTCTTGGTTAACTCGGGAAGTGTTGCGCTCGCCGTAGCATTGAGCAGTGGCGTATCTGTGCGCGAAGCCTGGAACAGGATTGTGGGAGGTTCGTTCGTCTACGACTTGTTCTCGAGCTCACTGGCAGTGTTGCTTGCGTTCTTGTATTTGAAATCGCAACTGCTCGGTCTGGCGCTCCTGGTGGTCCCGCTTTTCTTCGTCAGGCACATGTACCAGATGAACCTTCAGCTCGAGCGGGTGAACAAAGAGCTTCTTGAGCTTATGGTGAAGGCCATCGAGGCAAGAGATCCGTACACCTCAGGGCATTCTCTACGAGTATGCGAATACGCGCGATCGATAGCGCGAGACTTGGGTCTATCAGCCAAGCTGGTTGATCAGATCGAAAGCGCAGCACTCTTGCACGATGTGGGGAAGATCTACGAGGAGTTCGCCCCGTTGCTTCGCAAGGAAGGGAAGCTTACGCCTGATGAGCGCATGCTAATGCAGCGGCATCCGGCCAGAAGCGCTGAATTGGCTTCAACAATTGCAGAGTTCAGAGGTCCTGTTGAACTAGCAATACGCCATCATCACGAGAACTTCGATGGAACCGGCTATCCTGACGGGTTGGAAGCTGAATCGATTCCTCTAGCGGCCAGGATTATCATGGTCGCCGATACTCTTGATGCAATGACGACTGATAGGCCGTATCGAAAGGCCTTGACCTTCGAGCGTACGCTTGAGGAGCTTAGAAAATTTTCGGGGAAGCAGTTCGACCCGGCGCTAGTGGATCTTGTAGCCAGGTCTGCCAATCTACGACGGTTGTTAGGAGCAACGGCAGAGCAGGGAGGATCGCCGGTCCACGCGCTCGGTGCTTGGGTTGCCAGAAGCAGCGGGCCCTGGCGCACCCGAAAGTCGTCAACGCCTCCCGTTAAGATCGCATCAAGTTAGGGCCCGGCTACGCATTCTGGCAGAAAGCCCTCCTTAATTAGCAACGCCCGTCTTCCAGGTACCCCGAATTCTTCAATCGCCATCAGGACTCTCCGGGTGGTTTCAGACTTCCCTTGAATGCGAGTCTCGATCCAGGCCCTTGCAGCGAGGGCATCAAGATACACCAGCGGGCACTCGTCGTGCAGACTATTCTCAACCTCGCATGCTATTCTCAAACCTTCGTCCTCTCTGCTCAATAAGGCTGCTCGATAGGCCCGAAGCTTTGTCATCAAGCCAGGCTGAAACATCACTCCACGCCCTTCACTCTCTTTGTCGATTTGCTTGAGTACATCTAGCACCAAGTCTTGCTCGCCGCACATCAAGTGAAGGTCCGCCTCTTCGGCTAGGAGACAAATCTTGGTGAACCAAGACCTGTTGTGAGCAAGCCACTCCTTTGCCGCGTTCAAGCAATGGCGCGCATCGTC
>DATJJY010000039.1:0-43488 GCA_035491895.1 Gemmatimonadales bacterium | reverse complement strand
CGCAGCTGGGCGGCGTTCGACGCGATCGTCCGGACGCTCAAGACGCTCGCCGACGACGAGACGCTGCTCGTGCAGTCGGGGAAGCCGGTCGCCGTGTTCACGACGCATCCCGACGCGCCCCGAGTCCTCATCGCCAATGCGAATCTCGTGGGCCGGTGGGCCACGTGGGAGGTGTTCCGGGATCTGGAGCGCCGCGGGCTCATCATGTACGGACAGATGACCGCTGGCTCGTGGATCTACATCGGCACGCAGGGCATCCTGCAGGGAACGTTCGAGACGTTCGCCGCCGTCGCGGCACGGCACTGGGGTGGATCGCTCAAAGGCCGGCTGGTGGTCACGGGCGGGCTCGGCGGGATGGGCGGCGCCCAGCCGCTCGCGGCGACGATGAACGACGGCGTCTGCCTCGTCGTGGATGTGGATGAGACTCGCGTCCAGCGCCGTGTCGAGACCCGCTACCTCGATCGCGCGACGTCCTCGTTGGACGAGGCGCTCGCGTGGTGCGACGCGGCCCGCCGCGCCGGAACGGCCCTGTCGGTCGGGCTCGTCGGGAACTGCGCCGAGGTGCTGCCGGCGCTGGTGCGGCGCGGCGTCGTCCCCGACGTGTTGACCGATCAGACCTCGGCGCACGATACGCTGAACGGCTACGTCCCAGCGGGGCTGCCCCTCCCCGACGCGCTGGCGTTGCGCTCGGCCGACCCCGCGGAGTACGTGCGCCGCGCCGTCGCGAGCATCGTGGTCCACGTCCGGGCGATGCGCGATCTGCAGCGCGCCGGCGCCGTCACCTTCGACTACGGCAACAACATCCGCACCGTCGCCGCCGACGCCGGCGTGCAGGATGCCTTCGACATCCCGGGGTTCGTTCCGGAATACATCCGGCCGCTGTTCTGCGAAGGGAAGGGACCATTCCGTTGGGTCGCCCTGTCGGGCGATACCAAGGACCTCGATCGGACCGATCGGCTGGTGCTCGAGCTGTTCCCCGAGAACGCGCACCTGGCGCGCTGGATTCGCATGGCGCGCGAGCGCGTGGCGTTTCAAGGTCTGCCGGCGCGCATCTGCTGGCTCGGGCAGGGCGAGCGCGCCCGGTTCGGCGTGGCGTTGAACGATCTCGTGTCCTCGGGAGAGCTGTCGGCACCGATCGTCATCGGCCGCGACCATCTTGATACGGGCAGCGTCGCATCACCGTTCCGCGAGACCGAGGGAATGAAGGACGGCTCGGACGCGATCGCCGACTGGGCGATCCTGAACGCCCTGTTGAACACCGCCTCCGGCGCCTCCTGGGTGTCGTTCCATCACGGCGGCGGCACGGGCATCGGTAACTCGCTGCACGCGGGGCAGGTCATCGTCGCCGACGGGACGCCGCAGGCGCGGCGGCGGCTCGAGCGCGTGTTGACGAACGACCCCGGGATCGGTGTGGCGCGCCACGCCGACGCCGGCTACCCGGAGGCGCTGGCGACGGCGCGCCGCGCCGGCCTGCGGTTGCCGATGCTCGAGGCGGGCGACTGAGTCTCCTGCTGACCGGCGCGCGGGCCGTCGTGACCTGCCGCGGACCCGCCCGCGCTCGCCGCGGCGGCGAGCTGTCCGAGCTCGAGGTCCTGCCGGATGCTGCCGTGCTGATCGATGGGAGCCGCATCGCCTGGGTTGGCCCGCGCAAGGAAGCCCGCTCGCTCCATTCGGGATTCGAAGAAGTGGAAGTCCACGGCATCCTGTTTCCCGGATTTGTGGATTGTCACACGCACGCGGTGTTCGGGGCGCCACGGTTGGACGATCACGAGCGCCGTGCCTTGGGCGCGAGCTACCAGCAGATCGCCGCCGCGGGCGGCGGGATCCTGCAGTCGGTGCGCGACGTCCGTTCCCGCACCGAATCGGAGCTCTTGGCCCTGACGCGGTCGCGCCTCCTCGCGTTGCGGGCTCACGGCAGCACCACGATTGAAGTGAAGTCGGGGTATGGGCTCGAGCTGGAAAGCGAGCTGAAACAGCTGCGAGTGATCCGCCGCCTCGCTGAGTCGGACCGGTTGCAGCTCGTCCCGACCTTCCTCGGCGCCCACGAGGTGCCGTCGGAGTACCGGCCCCACCGCTCGGAATACGTGCGCCTGATCATCGAAGAGATGCTGCCGGTGGTGGCGCGAGAACGGCTGGCGCGGTGCTGTGACGTGTTCTGCGAGCCCGGTGTATTCGATCTCGCTGAGACGCGGGCCATTCTCATGGCCGCCCGTGGAGCGGGGCTCGATCTCAAGCTCCACGCCGACGAGCTCGAAGGCTCGGAGGGGGCTGTGCTGGCGGCGGAGCTCGGCGCGTTGTCGGCGGATCACCTCGCCGGCATTTCCGATGCCGGTATTCGCGCGCTCGGCGCCAGCGAGACGGTCGCCGTGCTGCTGCCCGCGACCATGAGTTTCCTCGGTCGCCGGCGGCAGGCGCCGGCACGGCGCCTCATCGAAGCCAACGCCGCCGTCGCCCTCGCTACCGACTTCAATCCCGGCTCGTCACCCACACCCGGCCTGCCGTTCGTGATGAGCCTGGCTGTCTCGCAGCTCGGCATGCGCCACGCCGAGGCGGTTCTCGCGGCTACCGTGAACTCGGCGGCGGCCCTGGGTGTGGCGGTGGACCGCGGCCAGATCGCCCCGGGGTTCGTCGCCGATCTCGTTGCCTGTAACATCACGGACTGGCGCGAGATGGCGTATTGGGTGGGGGCGAACCTCGTAACCGACGTCTGGACAGCGGGTTCCGCTTGTCCACCCCCGTCGCCCCCGGTATCTTTGGGCACTCATGTCGAAGCTTGAGAAGCTCAAGGAGCGGGCGCGGTCGCTCGAGGCCAAGGACACGAAGGCCGCGATTGATTCGTGGCTGGAGGTGCTCGACGCGCAGGAAGACGAATCGGACCCGAATCCCGACTTGGCGATCTTCAACCGGATCGGGGACCTCTATCTCAAGTTGAAGGATCCGGGACAGGCCGCCGACTACTACGATCGCGCCGTCGATCGATACGCCGAGCTCGGCTTTCACAACAACGCCATTGCGATGTGTAACAAGGTGTTGCGCAACGCTCCGGGACGTCCCACCGCCTACCTCAAGCTCGCCAAGCTCTACGCCGCCAAAGGATTCACCGGTGAAGCGCGGCAGAACTTCGTCGAATATGCCGAGCGGATGCAGAAGGCCGGCAACATTGCGCAAGCGTTCCAGGCGTTGAAGGAGTTCGTCGACCTCTCCCCCGAAGGCGAGCAGCTGCGGCAGATGCTCGAGGAGCATCTGCGGGCGTACGGCGGGCCCGAGCTCCACGCGAAGCTCGCCGCTCCCGTGGCGCGGCCGTCCACTCCGGCGGCGCCGAAAGTCGCCAAACGCAAGACCACGAGCCTCGTATTTCTCGATCTCGACGAGCCGGCCAAAGCGAAGCCGATGCCGGGGCGCCCCAGCGGTGGTCCCGTTCGGCCCACCATGGCGCCGCCGGTCGGTGCGCCCCCCGTCGCCAAAGCGCCGCCGCCCCCGCCCCCCCCGCCCCCCCCGCCCCCCCTGGCCCCCCCGCCACAGCCCGTGGTCGAGGAGGTCGAAGCGACGAGTCTCGGTGACGACGTCGTCACCGAACCGGTGGATCAGCTCGACGGGCTGCAGCTCACGGGAACGGACTTCGACGAGGTCCGCGACTCGGTCCGCGGGGTCGAACCGATCCGCGACGAGCACCTCGTCGGCGACGCCGACCGGCTGGCCGGCCTGGAGCCGACGGCGCCGGCCGCCGAGGAGACCCAGGCGCCCGAGTCGATCGATCTGCCGCTCGTCGAGGCGTTCGAAGTCGACGTTCCGGACGAGGCCGTCGCCGAGGAGCCCTCGTTGCCGGCTCAGGAGCTGGTGGTGCCGCCGCCGGTCGAGCCGTCGAAGCGCAAGACCGTCGTGGAGATTCCCCCGCTCGAGCTCGAGCCCAATTTCGACGTCGACGGGCTGGAGACGGCCACGACCGCCCGTCACCACCACGTCGACGACGAGCCGCTGGCGATCGACGATTCCATCGACGTCGTCAAGGAATCGGAACAGTCGGAGGCCCTGATCTTCAACGGTCTGGCCGCCGAGGCGCTCGAGACGCCGACCATCGAGGAACTCGAGGCCCGCGTCGCCGACGATCCGGATGACGCGGAGGCCCATCAGGCGCTCGGGGAGGCGCTGATCGAGGCCGGGCAGCGGGACCGCGGCATCGAGGAGCTCGACCTCGCCACCGGGGGCTTCGAGAACATCGGGAACCTGGAGCACGCGCAGGGCCTCGTCGACGAGATCCTGCGGCTCGATCCCAACAGTGTCCGACATCGTCAGAAGCACGTCGAATTCGCCTTCAAGGCCGGCGACAAGGCGCGTCTGATCGAGGCGTACATCGAGCTGGCCGACACGCTGTTGCGCACCGATCTCGCCGACAAGGCGCGGGCGGTCTACGAGCGCGTCGTCGAGCACGATCCGAAGAACGAGCGCGCGCGGGCGGCGTTGGCGATGCTCGCCCCGCCGCCCGAGCCACCCAAGAGAGAGGGTCGGGTGGCGCCGAAGGACGCGAAGATGCGGGTGCGCGACGAGACGAGTGAAGACGGCGACTTCGTCGATCTCGGCGCGATGATTCTCGAGGACGAAGCGCCGCGCGATACGCGGATGAAGGTGGAAGACGAGGAGCCGACCGGCGACGAAGAGCAGGATTTCCGGGAGATGCTGACGCGCTTCCGCCAGGGCATCGACGAGAACATCGAGGAAACGGATTTCCAGTCGCACTACGATCTCGGAGTCGCCTTCAAGGAGATGGGCCTCCTGGATGAGGCGATCTCCGAGTTCCAGAAGGCGCTGCGAGCACCCGAGGGGAAAATGCGGACGTCCGAGGCGCTGGGCGTCTGCTTCTTCGAGAAGGGCGCGTCGGTGGTTGCGGAATCGATTTTGCGGCGCGCGCTCGAGCTGCCGTCGACGGGTGACCAGGAGCGCCTCGGTATTCTCTACTGGCTGGGTCGCGCCATGGAGGAGCAGGGGAAGGGCGCCGAAGCACGCGAGCTGTACGGCCGCGTGTTCGCCGTCGACATCCGCTTCATGGACGTGGGGGCGCGGGTCAAGGCGCTCGCCAAAGTGCGGTGACGTGAGCGAACAGACGATTCGCGTCTCTCTGGGCGACATCCAGCGTCCGGTCGCGGCGGGGCTCGACCAGGTCGCCGCCGAGCTGCGCCGTATCATCGCGGCCGATTTTCCCATCATCGCCGACGCCAACGATCATCTGCTGCGCATGAAGGGGAAACTGTTCCGCCCGATGTTGCTGCTCCTCAGTCAGCAGGCGGTGGGCGCGACCGACCCGCGCGTGGTGACCCTGGCGGCGGTGGTGGAGCTGATCCACCTGGCCACGCTGGTGCACGACGACTCGGTCGACCACTCGGCGCTGCGTCGCGGTATGCCGACGCTCAACGCGCTCTTCTCCCACCAGGTCGCCGTCATCATGGGCGACTATCTCTATTCCCGGGCGATCATCGAGCTGGTACGGCTGGGGGATATCGAGCCGCTGCGCGTATTCGCCCGTGTCACCAACGAAATGACGATCGGCGAGATGCGGCAGCTCGAGGCGCACGACAAGCTCGCCTACAGCGAGTCGCAGTACGACATGCTGATCCGGGCGAAGACCGCGTCGCTTCTCTCCGGCGCGTGCGAGGTCGGGGCGCTGACGGCCCCCGCGCCGGTGCGCGAGGCGTTGTCGCGATACGGTATGCTGCTGGGCATGGCGTTTCAGATCACCGACGACCTGCTCGACTACACCCAGCCGGAAGCGGTCACCGGCAAACCTTCCGGCCTCGACCTGAAGGAGCACAAGATCACGTTGCCGCTGATCGCCGTGCTGCCGCGCCTGTCGGCGGAGGAGCGCCAGGTGGTGGCGCACCTCATGGCGACCGATGACCCCTCAGACGCCCAGGTGGCGGAGGTGATCCGTCTCGTCGAAGCGGGGGGGGGACTCGAGGTCGCGCGGCGCCGGGCGCTCGACCTCGCCCAGCAGGCGGAAGCGCAGCTCGCCGCCTTGCCCGCGTCCACGGCGCGCGAGTCGCTGCGGGACAGCATTGCCTACGCGGTCGAGCGGCGGAGCTGAGTGTGGCGCGCGGTCCGCGGCGTCCGCTATTTTACTTCGGCGTCCTCGCCACGGGGTTCGTGCTGGGCGGGTTCATGCAGGCCCTGTTGCGACGCTTCCTGCCCCAGGGCGCGGCGAAGGAATTCTTCACTACCGCCGTCACGCCCACGTTCGGGCCGATCCATCTGGACCTGCTGGTGGTCTCGATCACGCTCGGGCCAATCGGGCTCGAAGTGTCGCTGCTGTCGGTGCTGGGCGTAGTCATCGCGTACCTCATCGCCCGGTCGCTTTTCTAGAGGAGTGGTTTATGGATCTGTCGCTGACGCACATCATGATCCTGCTGGTGATCGCGCTGCTGGTGTTCGGCGCCCGGCGGATCCCCGAAATCGGATCGTCGCTGGGGCAGGGCATCCGGGAATTCAAGAAGAGCCTGCGAGAGGTGGGATCGGATCAGCCGCCGCCGCCTGTTCCCCCGACCAACGGCACGACGACTCCGGTCCCGCCCTCGGGCGGGGAGCCGAAGCGCCTGAATCAGTAGCGAGCCCCGCCGGCTAGCTGCCGGCGGCGGCGGTGTTCTGGGGCCGGAAGACGTCCTTGCGCCGATCCACGACCTTGGCGCGCTGGCGCAGCGCCGCGATGTAGGCGTCGACGCGCGACTGGCGCGCCGCCTGCATGATCCCATCCCGTTGTGCATCGCGCTGCGACACCCACGCCGCTGAATCCGCGGCATGACGCGCCACCAGCTGCACCACGAATCCGCGATGTTCCCCGATCAGCGCGCCACTGTGCTGGCTCACCCCGAGGCGGAAGATCTCCCCCAGCACGTTCGGCTCCAGCTGCAGGATCGGCGGCGGGTGCAGCCGGGTGAAGGGGCCGAGCCGCTGCACCGATGAGCCCTGGGCGACGGCTGCGGGTGCCAGCTGACCGGAGGCCAACGCGCTCGCGATCTGCTGCGCACGGCTCTTCCACAACGCCGTCTTCTTGTCCAAGCGCACTCGGTACTCGACATCGGCGCGCACCTGAGCGAGCGGGGCCACGCCTTGCTCCTGCAGCGAGTCGAGCCGGAAGACGTAGTAAGCGACTTCCCCCTGAATCACGTTGCTCGTCTCGCCGACGCGGTGCTCGAACGCCCACACGCTCACGTCGGGGATCACGTAGCGGCCCAGCACCATGCGGTCGCCGTCGACCAGCTTCGGTGCGAGGGCCAGCGGGAGATGGAGCCTCCTGGCTGCGCTGTCGAGCAGCCAGGCGCTGTCCCGCTCCGCGACGATCCGATCGAGGCTGTCGGCGATGGACTCGACGGAGTCACGGTGCGCCCCCGCCAGGTCGATGGGGACGAGGATGTGCCGCACGTGCAGCGAGTCGCCCTTCTCGGCTTCGATGCGAAGCAGGTGATACCCGAAGCTCGAGTGTACCGGCCGCGACACCTGGCCGACCGGCAGGCCGCGCAGCCCGGCGAGGAACAGCGTGTCGAAGTTCGGCTGATTCCGCTTGATCCAGCCGAGATCACCGCCCTGTCGCCCGCTCCCGGTATCCGACGATTCGCGGCGCGCGATGTCTTCGAATTTCGCCAGGCTGGCCGACGCTTCGGTGCGCAGGCTGTCGGCCCGCGCCAGGGCGGCGGCGGAATCGGCGCGGTTGGCTGCCCGTGGCAGCGCCACGAAGCTCAGCCACGCGGCTGCCGGGCGCTTGAAGTCGTTCTTGTGGGCGCTGTAGTAACGCCGCGCCTCGTCATCGGTCACGGCAACGGACGAATCGGGAATCTGCTCGGGTCCGATCGCCACCAGGTCGACGGTGACCGAGTCGTGCTGATCCCGGTAGATGCGCCATAGCTTGGCGTCCGAGACGTACAGGTCCGCCGTGATGTACTGCAGCAGCTTCGCCTGTGGAATCTGGTCGCGATAACGCGCTTCCAGCTGCACCAGGAATTCCTGATTGCCGCCGCTCTGCAGGAAGCGACGCCACTTGGTCGCGTCGAACTGCCCATTGGTCTGGAAGTCGGGTATCGAGTAGACCTCAGGAGGCGGCGACGTCTGCGCGGCGTCCTTAATCTCCTGGTCGGTCACCGTGATCCCGAGACGCTTGGTCTCGTGGTTGATCAGCACCGAGCGCACCAGCTCGTCGACCACCTGGTTTTCGATCTGCTGCCGATCCTCGGCGGGAAGCTGCCCAACGCCGTTGCGCGCCTGATACTGCTCCACCGCGGCCTGCACCGCCTGCTGGAATTGGGTCGAGTGGATCTCCTGGCCGTCGATCTTCAGCACCATGTCACGCGAGCCGGAGAGGATTTCCTGCACTTGGCCGTACGCGAGCCACCCGATGAAGGAGATCGCGACGACCCAGAACACGTATTTCGAGATTGCGCGCATCTCGCGCAGCATCGCCATTTCAAAACCCCTGCATCGAGTCCGGTAAGGGGGTGTAAGTCTAAGCGCCACAACGAACAATCTCAAGCGAACGTGTGGAATCAGTAATTGACAGGTTGGCCGGCCAAACACTAAGTTAGACCAATTCCCACAAAGACTTAGGCCGTGGCGTATACCAGCGAAATCGAAAAACTCGAAGCGCGCTACCGGGAGAATCCCAAGGGGCGAAACTTCGCGCCACTGGCCGATGCGTATCGCAAAGCAGGGCTTATAGATAACGCCATCGAGCTATGTCAGGCGGGTCTCGCCCTGCATCCCGACTACGTCAGCGGTCACATCGTGCACGGCCGCTGTCTCGTGGACAAGAAAGACGACGCCGGAGCCGAAGCCGTGTTCCGGAAAGTGCTGGACCTGGACCCCGAGAACATCCTGGCGTTGAAAGTGCTCGCGGAGGTCGCCGAGCGAAACAACCACTACGATCACGCGATCGAGTGGCTCAACCGGCTGTTGCTGGCCGACCCGATGAACGGCGAAGCCGCCGAAGGGCTTTCGCGCGTGCGCGGTAAAGTCGCTACCCAACCGATCAGCCCCCCCACGCCGCCTAGTCCGCCTCCTCCGGTCGAGGCGCCGGTGGCGACGATGGTGGTCGCTCCGCCGGTGGAGACTTCGCTGCAGGTGGAGCACGAAGCCGTGGAGTTCGCGCCGGGGGCGCCGCCTGTCGACTACGGCGCCGCGCAGCGGGCGCTGGGGATCGAGAACGTAGACGGGCCGTTCGATCCCAGCGCGGCGGACGCCCCAACGGCCTCGATGGCACGTCCCGATTTCGTGCTCGAACGGACGTCGGAATCGAGTCCCGATTCGAGCGTCTCTCCCCCCGAACCACCGTTCGCGGTCGTCGATTTCAATCCCGCGGACGCGGAGCCGTCCCTGGCTGATGGGTTGGAGCTCGTGGAGGAGCCGAGCGTCGATCCCGATCCGAGCGTTCAGGTCGAGGGGCTTGCCCGTACCCAGTACGAAGGCAGCGGCATGTTCAAAGTCGACGGCGGCGCCGATGCCACGCCGTTCGAAGAGCGTCCCACGAGTCCGGTCGCCGATCTCCCGCTGATCCTGCCGGAAGAGCTCGATCTCCCGCCGGTCCCCGCCGCACCGGCGGCGAGTGCCGCCCGCACACCGGCTCCCCCGCCGCCGCCGCTGGGCATGCAGGACGACGATGACGGCGCCGCCGACCAGGCGGCACTGTCGCAGGCCGAGCCGGTGCTCACGGAGACGATGGCCGAGCTGTACCTCCGCCAGGGGCATCGCGAGGACGCGTTGCGCGTCTATCAGGCGTTGGCCGGGCAGCGGCCGAACGACGCGCGGCTCCGCGACAAGGTGGCCGAGCTGTTGGCGCCGCCGGCGCGGTCCCGTCCGTCGGGGAGTGGACAGTCCGCTGGAGCATTCTTGCGCGGCATCCTGAGTGCGCGTCCCGGTACGCCGGCGTCTCCGTCACCCGAGCCTCCCGTCGCGCCTCGTTCGTCCGCTCCGCCGCCGGCGATGGAGGAGCCGCAGGACGTCGCCCGGAGCGAGGAGGCTCCCGCCGCGGCTGCGCGAAGCGGCGAGCCGGCGCCGGGGAGTCCGACGCGGCCGGCGAGCGACGCGATCTCGCTGGACTCGGTATTCGGTGAAGAAAGCAGCCGGGCTTCGGCACCCGCGCAGTCGGAGAGCCCATCCGACACCGGGACGGCACCTCCGGCGGAAGGTGGATTCTCGTTCGACGATTTCTTCGGATCCGCAGGGTCGTCCAATGCGGGCGGCAGCAAGTCATCTGCTCCCAACGCGCGTCCCTCGCGGCCATCCGGGCGAGCTCGCGCTCCCGAGAAAGAGGAGGACCTGGACCAGTTCCAGGCGTGGCTCAAGAGCCTCAAGGCCTAGTGCGCATCGCCGTTCTGAACGGCCCCAATCTCAACTTGCTGGGCGAGCGCGAACCGGAGTTGTACGGCCACGCTACCCTCGCCGAAATCGAAGCGGCCACCCGCGCCGAGGCCGCCTCGCTGGACGTCGACGTCGTGTGGATCCAGACGAATCATGAAGGGGAGCTGGTAGAGGCGATTCAACGACTGCGTGGCTCGGCGGATGGAGCGCTCGTCAACGCGGCGGCGTTCACGCACACCAGTCTCGCCGTACGAGACGCGCTGCTCGCCGTGCGGGTGCCGTTCGTCGAGGTGCATTTGTCGAACATCTTTGCACGCGAGCCGGCACGCCGGGAGTCGTTGCTCGCCGACATCGCCTGGGGTGTCGTGAGCGGGTTCGGCGCGGACAGTTACCGGCTGGGGTTGGAAGGGCTGGTGCGCCGCCTCCGCGCGAGCCCGGCCCGTGACGGCTGACCTGCGCGCGGCGCGGCACGCGGCCCTGGCGGCGTTGCTGGGAGCCGAGGGACTCGATGCGCTGTTGGTTACGTCGCTCCCAAACATCCGCTACCTGACGGGGTTCAGCGGGTCGGCGGCGCTGCTGCTCGCGAACGCCCGCGATCTGCTGCTGGTCACGGATTTTCGGTATCAGGAGCAGGCAGAGGCGGAGGTGGACGGCGCGGCGCGGGTGGTCGTTGAGCGCACGAGCGCCTGGGAGCGGCTGTTCCGCGAAGCGGGCGACGGCGGGCTCGGCACGATCGGGTACGAGGCCCATGCGCTGTCGGCGAAAGACGCGCAGCGGCTGGGCGTACTCGGCAAAGGCTGGCATTGGCGAGCCGCGCCCGAGCTGGTCGAGCGGCTCCGCGTGCGCAAGAGCGCGGCGGAAGTCGCGGCCCTGCGCGCGGCGGCGCGCCTCGCGGGAGAGGCGCTCACCACGACGCTCGCGGGGGTGCGCGTCGGCCAGACCGAACGGGAGATCGCGGGATCGCTCGAAGCCGAGCTGCGGCGGTTGGGGAGCGAGAACCACCCGTTTCCGACGATCGTCGCCTCGGGACCGCGTACCGCATGGCCACACGCACGGACCAGCAGTCGCGCCGTGGCGCGCGGCGAATGGCTGTTGCTAGACTTCGGCGCGCAGGTGGACGGCTATTGCGCCGACATCACCCGCACCGTCCTCGTCGGCGCGCGCGCCAACGAGGCGCAGCGCACGCTGTACGATCTCGTGCGAACGGCGCAGCAGAGCGCGCGCGAGCGGATCCGGGCCGGCATGGTCGCGCGGGACGCCGATGCGCTGGCGCGGGACCTCATCGAGGCGCGCGGGTTCGGCGATGCGTTCGGCCACTCCCTGGGGCACGGACTCGGACTCGAAGTACACGAAGCCCCCCGGCTTGCCCGCACCAACGGCGAGCCGCTGCCGGTGGATTGCGTGGTGACCATCGAGCCGGGCATTTATCTCGCGGGCCAGGGCGGGGTGCGGTTGGAAGACGACGTGCATCTGGCCGCCGGCGGCCCGGTCCTGTTGTCCGACGGGGCCACCGATCTGCTGGAATTGTGCTGAGCCACCCAGGGTGCGGATTGACGGACCGCTTCCCCGGGTGGTCTATTTGGACTCTGTGCCACGACCTTTGACATGAACCTGGACCTCATCGGGCAGCTGGTTAAAATCCTGCGCGACTCCCCCGAGCTCGGCGCCATCGAGATTCGCCGGGGGTTATTCGGCTTGTGGGCGTCGGTGCGCGTGTCCAAGGCGGGCCACGGGGCCGGGAACGCCTCGGCCCCTGTGCTCGTGACCTCGGCGGTGCCTCAGCCGGCGGCCCCCGCGGCTGCCGTGTCGGGCGGCGCCGCTGCCGGTCACGCCGCACCGGCCAGCCCCGCGCTACTCGAGATCAAGTCGCCGATGGTCGGTACGTTTTACAAGTCCCCCGAGCCGGGCGCCGAGTCGTACGTGAAGAACGGCACGCGCGTCGCGCCGGGACAGGTGGTATGCATCATCGAGGCGATGAAGATCATGAACGAGATCGAGTCGGAAGTGCAGGGCGTCATTCGAGAGGTATGCGTGGAGAACGCGCAGCCGGTGGAATTCGGACAGGTCCTTTTCCGGGTGGATCCCCATGCCTGACGCGCCGCAGGGCAGCCCGCCGCCATTCAACTTCAAGGCGGCGATCACGCAGATGGTACAACGCAACGGGTCGGATCTGTTGCTGAAGGTCGGTCGTCCGGCGACGATTCGGGTGAACGGCGACCTGGTGGCGCTGGAGACGCAGCCCTTGAAGCCCGAGGAGCTGAAGTCGCTGGCGGAGCAGATCATGACGCCGCGGCAGGTGAAGGAGTTCGCCGAGCACAAGGAAGCCGATTTCGCCATCGGCGTGCCGGGCGTCGGGCGCTTCCGGACCAACGTCTACCAGCAGCGGGGCACGGTCGCGTTCGCGTTCCGCGCCATCCCGTATGAAGTGAAGACGATTCAGGAGCTGAACCTGCCGGCGGTCATGGAAGAAATCGCGCTGCGGCCGCGCGGGCTGGTGCTCGTGACCGGCGTGACGGGGTCGGGGAAGTCGACGTGTCTCGCGGCCATGCTCAATCACATCAACGCCAGTCGCCGCGTGAACATCATCACGATCGAGGATCCGATCGAGTTCCTGCACCGCGACAACCTGGCCAACATCTCGCAGCGCGAAGTGGGCAACGACACGCTGTCGTTCGGCTCGGCGCTGCGACACGTGCTGCGGCAGGACCCCGACGTGATTCTGATCGGCGAGATCCGCGACATGGAGACGCTCGACACGGCGCTGAAGGCGGCCGATACCGGCCACCTGGTCTTCTCGACGCTCCACACGACGGACGCCACGCAAACGATCAACCGCGTCATCTCATTCTTCCCGCCGCACCAGCACGACGAGGTGCGTCACCTTCTGTCGACCGCGCTGCAGGCAGTGGTGTCGCTGCGGTTGGTGCCGCGCAAGGATGCCAAGGGACGCGTGCCGGCCTGCGAAGTGCTCATCAACACGGCCGCTGTGGCCGACAACGTGCGCGACCTGTCGAAGCAGCTCAACATCCCCGACCTCATCGCCGAAGGCTCGATCCAGTACGGGATGCAGAGCTTCGACCAGTCGCTGTTCTCGTGGTACCAGAACGGCATGATCAGCTACGAGAGCGCGATCTTCTACGCGACCAATCCGAGCGAGTTCGCCCTCAAGGTGTCGGGCGTCGACGCGTCGGGGAGCAAGCTGGGCGGACCCGGAGCCGCCGCCGGCGTCGAATCGATCGGCCTGACGAGCTGATGTTTCAGAAGGTGCTGATCGCGAACCGCGGGGAAATCGCCCTGCGGGTGATTCGCGCCTGCAAGGAGCTCGGCATCGCCACCGTCGCGGTATTCTCCGAGGCGGACCGCGAGTGCCTGCACGTGCGGTTCGCCGACGACGACGTGTGCATCGGCCGCCCTCCCTCCCGCGACAGCTATCTCAATATCCCGCGCATCATCGCCGCCGCCGAAATCACCGGGGCCGACGCGATCCATCCCGGCTACGGCTTCCTCGCCGAGAATGCCGAGTTCGCCGAAATCGTGCGGACGTCGGGAATCGCCTTCATCGGACCGACGCCCGACCAGATCCGTGAAATGGGCGACAAGGCGGCGGCGCGGAAACTCGCACAGGAGCTCAAGGTGCCCACGGTGCCGGGCTCCCCGGGTCCGGTCGAGAGCCTCGATGACGCGCTCCCGATCGCCGAGCAAATCGGTTTCCCGGTGATCATCAAGGCCGCGGCAGGGGGCGGCGGCAAGGGGATGCGGGTCGCCACCGATACCGAGGCGTTTACACAGGCGTTCAATCTGGCGCGGCAGGAAGCACTGGCGGCGTTCGGGTCCGATCAGGTCTACATCGAGAAGTATCTCGCCCGCCCGCGGCACATCGAGATTCAGATCATGGGCGACCTGCACGGCAACGTGATGCACCTGTGCGAGCGCGATTGCTCGATCCAGCGCCGGCACCAGAAGCTCGTCGAAGAAGCGCCGAGCCCCGCGTTGACGCAGGAGCTGCGCGACGCGATCGGCGCCGCGGCGGTGCGCCTCGCCGAATCGATCCAGTACGCGGGCGCGGGAACAATCGAATTCCTGCTGGACCAGGACGGCTCCTTCTACTTCATGGAGATGAACACCCGGATCCAGGTCGAACATCCGGTCACGGAAATGTGTACGAATTTCGATCTCGTGAAGGAGCAGATTCGCGTGGCGGCGGGAGAGCCGCTTTCGCTCGTGCTCCACGGCAATCGGCTGCGCGGCCATGCAATCGAGTGCCGCGTGAACGCCGAGGATCCCGCCCGCAATTTCCAGCCGTCCCCCGGGCTCATCACCGCCTTCCATCCGCCCGGTGGGCCGGGCGTTCGCGTCGACACGCACATCTACCACGGCTACACGGTTCCTCCCTACTACGACTCGCTGCTCGCCAAGGTGATCGTGCACGGCAATGATCGCGACGAAGCGATCGCCCGCATGCGTCAGGCCCTCGACTCGTTTATCATTGAAGGCGTGACGACGACGATCCCATTTTTGGGCCGCGTCATGCGCCACCCCGATTTCGTCGCGGGGAACGTCGACACGAAGTTCCTCGAGCGCGAGCCGCAGCTACTCCCCGACCCGGCATGAAGCTCGACGTCTATTTCACGCCGCTCGGCCTGACGGCGGGAGATCTGGCCGGCCGGGGGGTGATCGTCATCGATGTGCTGCGCGCGACCACGACGATCGTGGCGGCGCTGGCCAGCGGTGCGCGCGCCGTCGTCCCCACCGCCTCCTCCGACGAGGCCGTGCGCATGACCGCAAACCTGGAGCGCGACGGGTTCGTGCTCGCCGGCGAGCGGAAGTACCTCCCCATTCCGGGGTTCACCCTCGGGAACTCCCCCCGCGAGATGACGCCGGAGCAGGTGAGCGGCAAGACGGTCTATCTATCGACCACGAACGGGACGCCGGCACTCGTCGCGGCGCAGGGCGCGGACCCGGTGCTCGTCGGGGCGGCGGTGAATTTCGCGGCCGTCGGCGCGCGCGCCAGCGCGCTGCTCCGGGAGCGCGGGGACCTCGTGATCATCTGCGCTGGCCGCGAGAAGCAAATCGCCCTCGAGGACGCGTACACCGCCGGCCGCGTGGTGCGGGCGGCCCGCAAAGGGCTCCGCAAGGTCCTGTTGAACGACAGCGCGGACGTCGCCCTCGGGTTGGCGCAGCGCTATCGCAGCTGGCTCGACGCGTTCACGTCCTCAGAGGCCGGCCGTGCCCTCCAGGCACTGGGGATGGACCAGGACGTTCAGTTCTGCGCCGCCGTCGACCGCTACGACCTGGTCCCCGCGTACTCGGACCGGCTGATCACATGAACAAGAAGATCCGCGGGGAGCTGATCGGCGTCGGCGTGCTGGTCCTCGGGCTGTTCGTCGGCCTGACGCTCCTGCCCGGGCACGTGACGGGCGGCGTGGGGGATCGGCTCGGCGCCCTCTGCCGCCAGGGACTCGGTGCCGGGGCGGTGTTCATCCCGATACTCGGCATCGGTTGGGCGCTCGCGGCGTTCGGGTGGCTCGGGGCGCTGTCGACCGGCCGGACCGCGGCGTTCGTGAGCGGGCTGATACTGCTCGTGCCCTTCGCGATCGGCGTTGCCGGCCGCGTGAACCTGGCGTTTCCCCCGGACTACACGAACTGGACCGTGTCGCAGCAGCTCGTCGGGATGCTACCCGGCTGGGTTGCGAGCTTCGCCGTGCGGACGGTGGGGACGGCGGGCGGCATCCTGATCGGCGTCTTCGTGCTCACGGCGCTCAGCGTCTTCACGATCGGCTGGCACCCACTCGTGATCCTGCGCGCCGGCACGGCTGAGCGTGCGGCGGAAACCAAGACCCGGGGGAAAGCGGCGAAGCCGGTCGAGTCGTTCGACGAAGATGCCGTCCCGGTGACGCGGCCAATGGTGAGTGTGATCGTACCGGAGCGAGAGCCGCGACCAGCCGCCAAGGCCGCGCTCGAGCGTCCCAAGAAGCCGAAGCCGCCCCCTCCGCCGCCACGCCCGGCGCCGCGGTTGCCCGAAGGCGCCCTGATCCCGCCTCCCGAGCTGTTGACGGCCCCGACCACCGAAGACCTCGATCCCGGAACGGAGGAGATCGACGCAATGGGCCAGCGCCTCGTCCAGACGCTGGAGACGTTCCGCGTCGGGGGGACCATCGCCGATCGGACCGTCGGTCCCGTCGTCACACGGTATGAGCTCGAGCCGGGCCCCGGCGTGAAAGTGGGCCGCATCGCCGGACTCGCTGACGACCTGGCCCTGGCCATGAAGGCCCGCAGCCTGCGCATCGTCGCCCCGATCCCCGGGAAAGCGCGCGTCGGCATCGAAGTGCCGAATCCGCGGGCCCGCATGGTGACGATCCGCGAGCTGGTCGACAACGCGCGGTTCCACACCCAGAACCGCATCCTTCCGGTGGTGCTCGGCCGCGATCTCGAGGGCCAGGAGGTCTACGACGACCTCGCCAAGATGCCCCATTTGTTGATCGCCGGGGCCACGGGGTCGGGGAAATCGGTCTGCATCAACGCCATCATCACGAGCCTTATTTATTCCCACCCGCCCGATCGGCTGCAGATGCTGATGGTGGATCCCAAGATGGTCGAGCTGTCGATGTACGGAGACCTGCCGCACCTGCGCCTGCCGGTCGTCACCAGCCACCACAAAGCGGCCACGGTGCTCAAGTGGGCGCAGGCGGAGATGGAGCGGCGCTACAAGCTGCTGCACGCCAATGGCGCGCGGAACATGGCCGACTTCAATCGCAAGGTCGAGGGCGGCCGCCCGCTGCGCGGCCCCCGCGAGACGCTGGCGACGCAGGCCGGCGTCCAGAAGGAGCTGCCTTTCGAGGACGGGGCCTACAAGGACGGGATCCTGCCGTACATCGTGCTGGTGGTCGACGAGCTCGCCGATCTGATGCTCACGGTGCAGGGAGAGATCGAGACGCCGCTCGCGTCCCTGGCGCAGAAAGCCCGGGCCATCGGCATCCATCTGATTCTCGCCACGCAGCGGCCATCGGTGAACGTGATCACCGGGCTGATCAAGGCGAATTTTCCGTGCCGCATCGCATTCCGGGTCTCGGCCAAAGTGGACAGCCGCACGATTCTCGACCAGAACGGGGCGGAGACGCTGCTCGGCAACGGCGACATGCTGTTCCTGCCGCCGGGAAAGAGCGAGCCGGTCCGGGTCCAAGGGGCTTACATCGCGACCGAGGAGACCGAGCGCATCATGGAGTGGTATCGCGCGCGCAAGGCGTCCGAGAGCACGGCTCAGGTCCGGGCGTCGATGGAGCAGCAGATCGCGGCGATCGAGGCTGCCGAGGCGGCCGAGCGCGGCGGCGGCGACGGCGCTGAGGACTCGGGCGAGCGGGATACGCTGTTCCGCCAGGCCGCCGAGGTGTGCATCCAGAATCAGCTCGGGTCGACGTCGCTGTTGCAGCGCCGCATGAGCATCGGCTATGGCCGAGCCGCCCGCATCATCGACCAGCTCGAATTGGCCGGAATCCTGGGCCCCGCCAACGGCAGCAAACCGCGCGACGTGCTGGTGGGGCTGGAGGAGCTGGATGAGATTTGTAGAGACTGAATTCAGACGTCAGACGTCAGACGTCAGACCTCAGATGCCGGACGTTAAGTCTGAATTCTGATGTCTGATGTCTGATGTCCGATGTCTGGTGTCTGATGTCTGGCGTCCGAGATCGCGTTTATAAGGCACCGTTCGCGCCTTTCGGATGACGCAACCTCGTCGGCTCGCGTTAGGTTCGCCCGCGTGTATCGCGGCTTACGCAGCGACCCGGCGGAGTGGACGGACCGGCGGCACAAACAGGGGGTCGCCGCCGAAGAAGAAGCGATGCGCTTCCTGGGCAGCCGCGGCTGGCTGGTGCTGGCGCACCGCTGGCGCGTAGGGCGGATCGAGATCGACATCATCGCGCGGCGGGGCATGCTCGTCGCCTTCATCGAAGTGAAAGCCCGGCGCGGCGAGTCGTTCGGTCACCCATTCGAAGCGGTGACGGGGGCGAAGCGGCGCGAGATCGTCCGGGCGGCCCGTGCGTGGATCGACCGTTTCGGGCAGCCGTCCGACATCTATCGCTTCGATTGCATCGGCATCACCCAGGGAGTGTTGGAGCATCTGGAAGACGCGTTCCGCCCAGGGTGGCGTTAAGGGCACCTTCGGTATATATTCGGGTCTCGCACGCCACCCCAACGCGAGGCTCCCAACCGATGACGAGGATCCTGATGGCGGCCGAAGAACGCGACACGGCAAAGCTCACCGACGAGCGCCGTAAGGCGCTGAACCTGGCCATCGCCCAGATCGAAAAGAACTGCGGCAAAGGCTCGATCATGCGCATGGGATCGGAATCCGCGCGCGTCCGGGTGGATGCGATCTCGACGGGCGCGATCAATCTCGATGCGGCGATCGGGGTGGGTGGCATCCCCCGGGGTCGGGTCACAGAGATCTTCGGGCCGGAATCGAGCGGCAAAACGACGCTCGCACTCTCGGTCGTCGCCAACGCGCAGCGCGCCGGTGGGGCGGCGGCCTACATCGATGCCGAGCACGCACTGGACGTCGAGTACGCCAAGAAGCTTGGGGTCGACATCGACAATCTGCTCGTCTCGCAGCCCGACACCGGCGAGCAGGGGCTCGAGATCACCGAGATTCTGGTGCGCTCGGGAGCGGTGGACATCGTTGTGGTCGATTCGGTCGCCGCGCTCGTTCCCAAGGCCGAGATCGAGGGGGAGATGGGCGACTCGCACATGGGATTGCAGGCACGTCTCATGAGCCAGGCGTTGCGCAAGCTCGCGGGCTCCATCAACCGCTCGCGCACCTCGGTCATCTTCATCAACCAGCTGCGTGAAAAGATCGGCGTGATGTTCGGCAACCCCGAGACGACCACCGGTGGCCGGGCGCTCAAGTTCTATGCTTCGGTTCGGCTCGACATGCGGCGCATCGCGCCGGTGAAGGAGCGCGAGCTGGTGATCGGCAATCACGTGCGGGTGAAAGTCGTGAAGAACAAGGTCGCGCCGCCGTTCCGGCAGGCGGAGTTCGACATCATGTTCGACGAGGGGATCAGCCGCGAGTCGCTGCTCGTCGACATCGCCGCTGAAGCGGGCATCATCGACAAGTCGGGCGCCTGGTACACGTACGGCAAAGACCGGATCGGCCAGGGACGGGAGAACGCCAAGCTCTACCTGAAAGATCACGCCGATATGGCGCTCGAGATCGAAGGCAAGGTCAAAGAGCATCTCGGCGTGAAGGCCGCGGCGCCAGTGGAGTCGACCGAGGAGGAGTCGTCCGCCGGCGACGAGTGACATGCCGGTTCTCACCGATCTCGCCCCCGATCCACGCCAACCTGGATACCAGGTGGTCGAAGTGGATCGGGGGCGATTTGCGTCACTTCCGGCCGGGGCGATCCAATCGCTCGGGCTCTCGCGCGGCGCGGAGATCGCCGCTCCGATCCTGAGCGCCTTGCAGCAGCTCGCCGACATCGAGGCCGCGTATCGAGCCGCGGTACGAGCCCAGACTCGGCGGCCCCACGCCCGCGAGGACCTGCGCCGCCGCCTCATGAAGAAGCAGCATCCGTCCGCTGCCGTCGACGCCGCGCTCGAGCGACTCGCCGCCCAAGACCTGCTCGATGACCGCCGTTTCGCGGAGCACTTCGTCGCGACGCGCGCGGCGCGCGGGCGGGGGGCGGTCCGCCTCGTACATGACCTGAGGCGCCAGGGGGTGGACCAGCGCATCGCGCAGGAGGCGGTGACGGCGGCGCTGGCCGCGGAAGGGATCGATGAAGCGACCGCGTTGCGACAGGTCGCCGAACGCCGCTCGCGCCAGCTCGGCGCGTTGCCGCTGCCGGCCAAGCGGCGCCGCCTGCTCGCTTACCTCGCGCGTCGGGGCTACCAGGGGGCGGCGGTGCGGAGTGTGGTAGAGGAGCTGTTGTCGGGGACCTCGGAGCCACCGTCCGGGCCCGCACTATATTTGAGCGGATGAAGTCGGCCGACATCCGCGCCAAGTTCATCGAGTATTTCACGGCCCGCGGGCACCGGGAGGTGCCCAGCTCGAGCCTCGTCCCCGCCGACGATCCCACCCTGCTGTTCACCAACGCCGGCATGGTCCAGTTCAAGCGCGTGTTTCAGGGCCTGGAACGGCGCGACTATTCGCGCGCCGTCTCGAGCCAGAAATGCGTGCGCGCCGGCGGGAAGCACAACGACCTGGAGCAGGTCGGCCATACCGCCCGGCATCACACCTTCTTCGAGATGCTTGGCAACTTCTCCTTCGGCGACTACTTCAAGGCCGAGGCCATCGAGTTCGCCTGGGAATGGGTCACTGGGGATCAGTGGCTGGGAATCGACCCCGATCTGCTCTACGTCACCGTGCACCACTCGGACGACGAAGCCCGGGCCCTGTGGCGCAAGATCACCGGAATCGCCGACGCGCGGATCTACGGGCTGGGCGACAAGGACAACTTCTGGCAGATGGCGGATACCGGCCCCGCCGGTCCGAACACCGAGTTGAACGTCGACCTCCGCTCCCGCGCGGATCGCGGCCGGGGCGACGTGGGGCTCGACGATTTCGTGCGACTGAACGACGCCGGACAGATGCTGGAGATCTGGAACCTCGTCTTCATGCAGTACGATCTCCAGCCCGATGGCTCGCGACTCTCGCTGCCCAAGCCCTCCGTGGACACCGGGGCGGGGCTCGAGCGCATCGCTGCGGTGATGCAGCGGGTGTCCTCGAACTTCGATACCGACCTGTTCACGCCGATCATCCACCGGGCCGTCGAAGTCGTGGGGCTCTCCTACGACCGCGGGCCGGCGGGCGCGCCGTACCGCGTGCTCGCCGACCATGCGCGGGCGGTGGCGTTTCTCCTCGGGGACGGCGTCTACCCGTCGAGCGACGGCCGTGGCTACGTGCTGCGCCGCATCCTGCGTCGCGGTGTCCGGCATGCCTGGCTGCTTGGCCGGCGTGAGCCGACGCTCGTCGAGCTGACCGACCAGGTCGTGGAGCTGATGCGCGGCGTATTCCCGGAGCTCGAGGCGAAACGCACACACATTGCACGCGTCACCCGTGCGGAGGAAGAGCGCTTCCTGGAGACGATCGAGGGCGGGCTGAAGCGGTTGGACGAGTTGAGCGGGTCGGCGGTGATCGGGGGGGAGGATGCGTTCCGGCTCTACGACACGTACGGGTTCCCGCTCGATCTGACGCAGCTCATCGCAGCCGAGCGCAAACAACAGGTCGACGCCGCCGGGTTCGAGCGCGCCCTCGCCGAGCAGCGCAAGCGCTCGCGCGCTGCCCGCAGCGGAGGCCCCGCGATTCGAACCACACGCGCGGGCGAATGGGTCACCGTGAAGCCGAAGGCCCGCCAGCAGTGGGTCGGCTACGAGCGGACGACGAGCGAGACCGATGTGCTGGCGTTTCGCCAGACGGCCGATGCCCTGGAGCTGGTGCTCGAGGAGAATCCGTTCTACGCCGAATCGGGCGGACAGGTGAGCGATACCGGCGTGGTGGCGGGCGAGGGATGGGAGCTGACGGTCGAGGACGTCGAGAAGGCGGACGGCACGAGCGCGGTGGTCGGACACTTTCCCGAGCCGTTCGAGCCGACGACGGTCGAGGCCCGGGTGAATCAGCTACGCCGCCAAAACATCGCCCGGAACCATACGGCGACGCATCTCGTGCACGCCGCGCTACGCCAGATCCTGGGGACGCACGTCCGCCAGGCGGGGTCGGTGGTGGCCCCGGAGCGCCTGCGCTTCGACTTCACGCACCACGGTCCGATCGACGATGCCACGCTGGGGCATATCGAGGAAACGGTCAACGAGCACATCTGGAAGAACCTTCCGGTGACGACCCGGGAGATGGCCTACAAGGACGCGATCGCGGCGGGCGCGATGGCCTTCTTCACCGAGAAATACGGCGACCGCGTCCGTGTCGTAGACGTGGCCGGCATCTCCCTCGAGCTGTGCGGCGGGACGCACGTCGACAAGACCGGGGAGATCGCCCTGTTCCGATTCACGCACGAGACCGGCTCACAGGCCGGTGTGCGCCGCATCGAGGCGATCACCGGGCCCGCGGCCTATCGTCTGGCGCGTGATCTCGAGCGGCGTCTCGGGGAGGCGTCGGCGGCGCTCAAGACGCAACCCGAGCATCTGACGCACCGCATCGAGACGCTGCTCGAGGAGAATCGCAAGCTCGAGAAACGGGTCTCCGAATTGCTGCGTCAGGGAGGAGGCGCGGAACTCAAGGAATCGTACGAGATCAAGGATGTTGGTGTGAATGTCAGGATCGACGACACGGATCTTGAGGATAGAGAACAGATCGCTTCCGTGATGGATGCACTTCGGGATCGTCACAAGCGATCGGTGTTTATCCTGTTTACAAGACAGAGTCGTCCCAGCGTGCACGTCGGCGTGACAGATGACTTAGTACAGGCTGGAATCAGCGCCGGGAAAATCGCTGCGGCAATCGCCGCGCTCAGCGGAGGACGTGGAGGCGGGCGGATGCATTTCGCGTCAGCAGGACTCGGTGATGCCTCAAAGCTTGGGGAGTCTCGAGCACAGGCGCCGCAAATCGTGCGTAGTTTCTTCTAGAGTGACCCGAAATCAAGTCCTCAACTGGCTCGCGGCGCGCCGCCCCGCCGCGCCTCCGACGCTGGTAGAGCCGATGACGCGTTGGCTGGAAGACTCGCCCGCGAGTCTCCCCGACCACCTCGCCCTGGCGGGACGCGCCCTGCTCGAGCGGGTTCTCGCACGGCCGGAAGGAGGTCGTGAGCTGGCACTCGATCTGCTCGCGGCCGACGCGCTCGTGACCTACGCCTTCGAGGCACAAGCGGAAGTGGACGCCGCAGCGCTGGTCGACGTCGCGGGGCGCATCGCCGGGGGGCGGGCATGACGGACCTCCTCGCTCGGCGCCCGGGGCTCCTCGTGCTCATCGATCCGGGCCGCACCACTCCCGAGCAGGCCGGGGCACTCGCCCGGGCAGCGGACCAGGCCGGCGCCGCGGGAATACTCATCGGGGGCTCGTTCGACGGCGGCGGGGAGACACACCGCGTCGCTGGTGGGGTTCGCGCCGCTGCCCCCACGCTGCCGCTGGCGCTGTTCCCGGGCTCCGCGATGCAGCTCACCGACCAGGTCGACCTGATTCTCTTCCTCTCGCTCGTATCCGGTCGCAACCCGCAGTACCTGATCGAGGAGCACGTTCGCTCCGTGCCGTTCCTGCAGCGACACCCCGTGGCCACCCTGTCGACGGCCTACATCCTGATAGACGGGGGACGAGTCACGAGCGTCGAGGCGGTGAGCCAGACGCGTCCGCTGCCGGCTGACAAGCCGGAGCTCGCCGCCGCCCACACCCGGGCGGCACGACTGATCGGCATGCAGGCCGTGTTTCTGGATGCCGGTAGTGGCGCGGACCATCCGGTGCCCCCCGCCGTGATCGCGGCCTGCCGCGCCTGCCTCGGTGATCCGACGGTTCCGGTCTTCGTGGGTGGCGGGATCCGGACGCCGGAGGAAGCGGCCGTGGCGCGGAGCGCCGGCGCCGATTTCGTGGTGATCGGTACCGCGCTGGAGCGGGACCCGCAGGATGCGGCGCGATCGCTCGCCGGCTTCGTCATGGCCGTACGAGGGAATCGAGCGTGACGCCCGATCGCGTGCGCGAAGGATTGAGCGCACTGGCCGAGCTGGCCGGCCGGGTCGCCGCGGAGCAGGCCGAGACGATCGTCGCCATCGCGGCACTGTACGAGAAAACGCTGCGCGGCGGCGGCACGCTGTTCTTCGCCGGCAACGGAGGCAGCGCAGCCGACGCGCAGCACGTCGCGACCGAGTACGTGGTGCGCTACGAGTCGAAGCGCCCGTCACTCCGAGCGGTGGCCCTGACCACCGACACGTCGCTCCTGACCGCCGCGGCCAACGATATGGGGTTCGACGAGGTCTTCGCCCGCCAGGTGGAAGCGCTGGCCCGACCCGGTGACCTCCTCGTACTGCACTCGACCAGTGGTGAGAGCCCCAACGTCGTGCGCGCCGCCCAGGCTGCCCGGGCGCGCACCATCGAGGTCGTCGCCTTCCTCGGTAAGTCCGGCGGCCAGCTGCGGGAGCTGGCCGACATCGCGCTCGTGATCCCAAGCAACGACACGGCGCACATCCAGGAGCTGCACCTCGCGATCGAGCATATCATCTGCGCCCGGATCGAGGAGCGCCTCGCGGAGTGATCGACCTCTCCGGCCGGCGGGCCTTCGTGACCGGGGGGAGCCGCGGCATCGGGCGGGCCACGGCGCTGCTCCTGGCCCGCGCCGGTGCCAGCGTCGCGATCGGCTACGCCACGCGGCGTGATGATGCGGAAGCGGCGGTCGCGGCTATCCGGGCCGCCGGCGGCCAGGCCGAAGCGGTCGGCGGGGACCTGGGCGAGTCGGCCGCGGCCGAGCGGGTCGTGGCGCAGGTCGCCCAGGGCGGTCTCGACCTCCTGGTCGTGAACCACGGCATCTGGCCCCCGACCCCGCAGTCGGTCGCCGCGATGACCGCCGACCAGTGGGAGCGCACGCGCCGCGCCAATCTCGACAGTGTCTTTTTCGTCACCCGCGCGGCCATTCCGCATCTCCCGGACGGCGCCCGCATCGTGCTCGTCGCCTCCACCGCGGGACAGCGCGGCGAGGCGTTCCACGCCGACTATGCGGCCACCAAGGGTGCCATCATCTCGTTCACGAAGTCGCTCGCGGTCGAGCTGGCGCCGCGGATCACGGTGAATTGCGTCGCCCCGGGATGGGTCGATACGGAGATGTCGGCCGTCCCCTACGGGGCCGACGGTGGGGAGGGTCGCCGGGCAATCGAGCGCACCATTCCACTGGGACGCGTCGCCACGCCGGATGAGATCGCCGGTCCGATCGTGTTTCTCTGCTCCGATCTCGCCCGCTTCCTCACGGGGGAAATCCTCAATGTGAACGGCGGGAGTGTGCTGTGCGGCTGAAGCCGGGCCCCGGCCGAGACGAGCGGTCGACCTTCCCAAAGACGCTGCCCATCCCGCCGGAAGTCATCCGCATCGCCCAGCGCCTGGAGCAGGCGGGGTACGAGACGTGGTGCGTCGGCGGCGCCGTGCGGGACAACCTGCTGCAGCTCGAGAATCACGACTTCGATCTCACAACGGCCGCGACGCCGGACGTGGTGCAGCAGACGTTTCGTCGCACGATCCCGATCGGCATCGAGCACGGCACCGTCGCCGTGCTGGACACCGAGCGGCGTCCGCACGAGGTCACGACCTTCCGCAAGGACGTCCTGACCGACGGCCGGCACGCTCAGGTCGCCTTCGGCGTCTCCCTCACCGACGACCTCGCGCGCCGCGACTTCACCATCAACGCCATCGCGTACCATCCGTTGCGGCACGAGTGGCGCGATCCCTTCAACGGCGCCCACGACCTCGACCGCAAGCTGATTCGCGCCGTGGGCGATCCGAACTGGCGGTTCCAGGAGGATTACCTCCGCATTCTGCGGGCCCTTCGCTTCAGCGCCCGGTTCGACTTCCGCATCCACTCCCCTACGTGGGAGGCGGCACAGGCCAACGCACAGGGCCTGGCGCAGCTGTCGGCAGAGCGGGTGCGTGACGAGTGGTTCAAGGGGATCGCCACGGCGCGCAAGGTTTCGAAGCTCGTGGGTTTGTGGCGCGATGCCGGCGCCGCGCGCATCTGGCTGCCGGAGATCCGCAACGCCGCGCTCGCTGAGCGGAGCGTGGTCGACAAGCTGCCCCGGGATCCGATTCTCGTGACCTCGCAGCTCGCATCGGACCCCGCGTCGTTGCTTACCCGTCTCAAGTGCGCCAATAAGGACATCGAGCGCGGTCGCGCGATCCGGGAATGGCGCGACCGCTATCCCGACCCCAAGCGGCTGTCCGACGTGCGTCGCTGGCTGTCGGAGACGGGTCCGGCGGCGGACGACCTGCTCGCGCTGCTCGCGGCCACTACGCCCCGTTCGCCGCTTCCCGCCGTGGTGCAGGCGATTCGCGCCGCGCACGATCCGCTCACGCTGAAGGACCTCGTCGTCGGCGGAGAGGATCTGATCGCAGCCGGTGTGCGGCCGGGTCCCGACATCGGGGTCATGCTGCAGCGGCTGCTCGGAGAGGTGCTGGAGGATCCGAAGCGCAATCAGCGGGACCTGCTGCTCGACCGCGTCCGCGACATTGGCCGGCCGGCGTGACCGCCCTCGTGTACGCGATCGCCGCTGCGTCGGCGAACGTCCTGGGCGCCCTGGCGGTGGTCCGGCACGCACGGCGCGGACTGCGCCTGATCGAGCACTCGGTGGCGTTCGGCGCCGGATACATGCTCGCCGTGTGTCTCATCGAAATCGTCCCGGAGGCTCTGGCCCGTGGAGGACCATCGGCTCCACTCCTGGTGCTCGCGGGATACCTGGCGGTGCATCTGACGCAGCACACCGTGACCCCGCATTTTCATTTTGGTGAGGAGACACACGCCGTCAATGCGGTCGCCGGAAGCTCGGCCTTGGTGGGGTTGCTGCTGCACACGTTTTTCGATGGAGTGGCGATTGCGAGTGCGTTCCTCGTCGGTCGTGAGCTCGGCCTGCTGGTCTTCGTGGCCGTTTTCCTCCACAAGCTGCCGGAGGGTGTCACAATCTCGAGCTTGATGCTCGCCGGCGGACGCCCGGCGCGGGCGGCGATCGAGGCCGCGGCCCTCCTGGGCCTCGCGACCGTGGGCGGCGTGTTGTTGACCGATCACCTGGCGTTTCTGGTCAACCACGGGCTGGCGCTCTCAGGTGGCGTGACGCTGTACGTGGCCGCTTCGAACCTCGTCCCCGAATTCCAAGGCAAACCCGGATGGCGGTTGCCGGCCGCCTTCTTCGCCGGTGCCGGGACGTTCTATGTGACCCGAATCCTGCTCGGCGCCCTGCCGTGACCGAACCGACACTGTTCCAGGGCTCCGCCGAGCCGCTGGCGGCACGCATGCGCCCGCGCACGCTCCAGGAGTTTCTCGGTCAGGAGGAGCTCCTCGGACCGGGGAAGGCCCTCGGCGAGCTGATTCGTCGCGGCGACATCGGCTCCTGCATCTTCTGGGGCCCGCCCGGGTCGGGGAAGACCACCCTGGCGCGCATCATCGCCAACTACACCGAGCGTCATTTCGAACCCTTCTCCGCCGTCACGGAGGGGGTGGCCCGGGTGCGGGAGATCATCCACGAGGCGGACGAGCTGCGCAAATTCCAAGGGCAGGGAACGATCCTGTTCTGCGACGAGATCCACCGCTTCAACCGGGCGCAGCAGGACGCCTTTCTGCCGTGGGTCGAGAACGGCGTCGTCACCCTGATCGGCGCCACGACGGAGAACCCGAGCTTCGAGCTCACCGGCGCCCTGCTGTCGCGCTGCCGCGTCTTCGTGCTGCAGCCACTGGCGCCCGAGCATCTCACGACCCTGGTGCGCCGCGCCCTGGCGGATCGGGATCGCGGCCTCGGTCGGCTGGCGATCGAGATCGACGACGATGCATTGGCGTTGCTCGTGCGCGAGGCGGACGGTGATGCGCGCCGGGCCCTGCAAGCCCTCGAGGCAGCGGCGGAGTATCTCGTTGGCGGGAAGGGCACGGGTGACCCGACGGCCCCGCCGCAACACCGCCTGACCGCCGCCCTGATCGCCGATGCTCTTCAGAAGCGGTTCGCGCGGTACGACAAGGGCGGCGAGGAGCATTACAATCTCATCTCGGCGCTGCACAAGGCGGTGCGGGGGAGCGACGTCGAGGGATCGCTGTACTGGCTGGCGCGTATGCTCGTCGGCGGAGAGGACCCACTCTATATCGCCCGTCGCCTCGTGCGCATCGCGAGTGAGGACATCGGCCTGGCCGATCCGCGCGCCCTGGGCGTGACTCTCGCCGCAAAGGACGCCTACCACTTTCTCGGCTCACCCGAAGGAGAGCTCGCGCTCGCCCAGGCGACGGTGTACCTCGCCACGGCGCCCAAATCGAACCGGGTATACGTCGCGTTCGGCGAGGCCACGGCTGCCGCAAACGAGTATCCGGCCGAGGCCGTACCCCTCAATATCCGGAACGCGCCCACCGGGCTCATGAAGGAGCTGGGGTACGGAGACGGCTACAAGTACGCGCACGCCTACGCCGGTGCGTACGCCGAGCAGGAGTACCTTCCTGAGGCGCTGCGCGGAGCGCGCTGGTACGACCCGACCGACACCGGGTATGAGAAGACCATCAAGGAGCGTATCGAGTGGTGGCAACGAGTGAAACGCGACGCGTCGGGCCCTCCCCAGGCGGGCGGCCGATGAGGCGCTGGATCTCCGCGGTCGCTATGGCGATCGCGCTGGCAGGGTGCAAGACCCTGTCCAACGCGCTGCATTTCACCGAGCCTGCGGTGGTGCTCAAGGAGATTCAGATTACGGGGATCGGAGTGTCGGGTGGCACGCTCAATCTCGCCCTCGATGTCTTCAACCCCAACGACTACCGGCTGCGCTCCACGCGCTTGGAGCTGGGCATCGATCTCGAAAATGTCCACTTCGGCGATGCGTTGCTGGAAACGCCGCTCGACCTGCCGTCCCAGCAGCACACCCCCGTCACCGTGCCGGTGCGGTTCGAGTGGGCCGGGGTCGGCGCGGGCGCGCAGGGACTGCTGACGCGCCAGGCGATCCGGTTCGGGTTGACGGGAACGGCGTTTCTCGACACACCGCTCGGCACCCGGCGCGTTCAGGTCCGGGGCAGCGGAGACGTACCGCTGCGCCGGCTGATTCAGTAAGGTGGGAGGCCGGCCATCCGCCAGCTGATCGACATTCAGCCGCCGATCGAGCGGGCGTATCTCATCGGCGCGCCCCGCAAGGGATCCGCGGATTCGGTGCACATCGACGAGCACCTCACCGAGCTGGCGCGCCTGGCCGATACCGCGGGCGCCGACGTGATCGGCCAGCTGGTCCAGCGGATCGAAGCCCCGACGCCCAATCTCTATCTCGGCCCCGGCAAGGTGGAGGAGCTCGGGGACCTGTTGCGCCAGTCGGGAGCGTCGTTGATCCTGTTCGACGAGCCGCTCTCTCCGGTGCAGGGCGTCAACCTCGAGAAGGCCACGGGGGTCCGGGTGATGGACCGCTCGGAGGTGATTCTCGACATCTTCGCGACCCGGGCACGCAGCGCCGAAGCGAAGATGCAGGTGGAGCTGGCGCAACTCGAGTATCTGCTGCCGCGCCTCACGCGGATGTGGTCCCACCTCTCGCGCATTCGCGGCGGCATCGGCCTGAGAGGACCGGGCGAAACCCAGCTCGAGACCGACCGCCGGGCGATTCGACGCAAGATCTCGGTCCTCCGGCGCCGACTCGAAGACGTCGCGGAGCACCGTGCCAATCAACGACAGGGACGTCGCGAGCAGCCGACCGCCGCGCTCGTCGGCTACACGAACGCCGGTAAATCGAGCCTGCTGCGTGCCCTTTCCGGCACCGATGTCTTCGTGGAGGACCGGCTGTTCGCCACCCTCGACACGCTCACCCGCGAAGTCGATGTGGGCGACGGATACCGCTTCCGAGTGACGGACACCGTCGGGTTCATCCGCAAGCTGCCGCATCACCTTGTGGCGTCGTTCCGGGCCACGCTCGAAGAGGCCCGCGCGGCGGACCTGTTGCTCCATGTGATCGACGCGGCGCATCCGTCCTGGGAGGAGCAGGTCGAGGTGGTGGAGTCGGTGCTCGAGGAAATGGGGCTCTATGCCTCCGCGAATGGCGGACAGTCGCCCGACCGCAAGCGCGTCATTCATGTGTTCAACAAGGCGGATCTGGTGAGTGACCCGGCCGTCCTGCTGGCCCAGGTGCGGGAGCGGTTTCCGCATGCCGTGTTGACGAGCGCCGGGACGCAGGCGCGCCCGGCGGAAGTGCAGGCACTGCGGGCCGCGCTCCGGACGTCCGCCGAGGCATTGCGGCCCGTGGCCCGCGTGCGGGTACCCATCGGCGATGGGCGCCTCCTGGCGGAGCTGCATCGGGAAAGCCATGTCCTCGGGGAGGTCCATGTGGATGGTGTGGTGGAGGTCACCGCCCGGGTCGAGGCGCGGATGCTAGGTAGACTGCGCCGCGAAGGGGTGGATGTGGAGCTGGGAGAGGCGCGCAGTGAGAGCGAGGGCAACGGGTGAGGCTGGGCGTCTCGGGTGCAGCGGTGTGCGTGACAGCGGCCTTCGGCTTGCCGGCTGGATGCCAAGGGACGGCGATCGGTCCCGGTCCTGGTCCCGGGCCGGGGCCGGGGGACAGCGCCGCCCTGCAGCTCGTCACCTCGGGTCTGTCGGACCCGGTCTTCGTCACCGCGCCGCCAGGGGACACCGCTCGGCTGTTCGTCGTGGAGCAGACCGGACGTATCCGCGTCGTCCGCCACGACTCGCTGCTCCCCACGGCATTTCTGAATCTCGCGGGGCACATCGGCTTCGGCGGTGAGCGCGGATTGTTAAGCCTGGCGTTTCATCCGAGCTACGCGGTGAACGGCCATTGCTTCGTCTACTTCACGAATCCCGCCGGGGATATTCGCGTCGTGCGCTACACCGTGTCCGCGGATCCCAACGTCCTCGACTCGACTACCGGCGACACGATTCTCAAGGCATTTCACGAGACCAACGACAACCACAACGGCGGCCTGTTGCTCTTCGGCCCCGACGGGAAACTGTACGCAGGTTTGGGGGATGGCGGAGCCGCGAATGATCCACCCGGTAACGGGCAGAACCTCGACACGCTGCTGGCCAAGATCCTGCGCATCGACGTGGACGCCGGATCGCCCTACGCGATCCCTGCCGACAATCCGTTCGTCGGGCATGCGGGAGAGCGGGGCGAGATCTGGTTGTACGGGTTGCGCAATCCGTGGCGGTTCTCGTTCGACCGGATCACGGGAGATCTCTACATCGGGGATGTGGGGCAGAATCTCTGGGAGGAGGTCGACGTCCTCCCGGCCGGCGGCGCGGCCGGGGTGAACTACGGCTGGAACCTCATGGAGGGAAAGCATTGCTTCCAGGCGTCGAGCTGCAACATGACCGGCCTCGTCCTCCCGGTTGTCGAGTACGGTCACTCCGACGGATGCGCCGTCACCGGCGGGTACGTGTATCGCGGCACCCGCGTGACCGCCCTCGCCGGCGTGTATCTCTACGGCGACTACTGCAGCGGCTGGGTCCGGTCGTTTCGCTACGCCGGCGGCGCCGCGACGGAGAATCGCGATTGGCCGTCGCTCGCGGTCAGCGGCGGGCTGAGCTCGTTCGGTGAGGACGCGCGTGGTGAGCTGTACCTGACGTCGCTTTCCGGTAAGCTGTATCGCGTCGTGCCGCACCCCTAGCGTTTGCTTTCGCAACATCAGCGTTTTCTTCCGCAACAGCCCGCAACCTGACGTCCCGTGACCGTCGTCACGCGCTGACCGCGCGATTCCCGCGTGGAAACGTCGTCGGGGATTTCGTGGAACCTGCAGAACAGCTGTCGGGTACGCCGAGACACAACGGACCTCTTCGCTTTTTTTTCGAGCGAGTCACTTCGCACCGGCGGCGGCTGACGACGATCGACCAACCCCGCGCTGGTCGGAGGGTGCCGTGTAATCCATAGATCGCTGCTCAGAGCAAAGTCGTCGAAAGACGATGACGCAGAGTTACGGGGCTGTCGCGGTATCTCCTCCGCCATGCCGGCCGGGCCGCCAGCGGTTCGACTCCGGGTCGACCGTCGGCGGCCCGCTCTGTTGTCTCGTGCGAGGGGGTACCAATGCAACGTCGCCTCGTGGTCGGGCGCACAGGAGTGCGCCTGATCTTGCCATCCATTGCCTCCCTGATCATCGCCGTCGCCTGCTCCAATACCGACCAAGGCACGAACGCCAACAATCCTCCGAACCTGACCCGGGTTGTGATGAGTCCCAAGACCGCGACGCTGGCCGCCGGAGCAAAGCAGCAATTCACCGCATACGGGCGCGACAGCGCCGGCGACAGCGTCGGCGTGGCCGTGGATTTCACCGCTGCGGGCGGCGACATCACCTCCACCGGGTTGTTCACCGCAGGCCCGGTTGCGGGCAGCTATGACGTAGTGGCGACGGAGCACGGCGGATCGCTCGCCGACACCGCGACGGTCACTGTGACGGTCTCCGGTCCTCCGGTGCTGGCCCAGATCATCCTCTCGCCGTCCACGGCCGTGCTCGCGGTCGGAGGAACGCAGCAGTTCGCCGCCTTCGGCAGGATGAGTACCGGCGATTCGGTCGCCGTCGGGGTCACATACGCCGCGACGGGAGGAACGATCTCCGCCGCGGGGCTCTATACCGCTGGACAGACCGCCGGTGGCTTCCGGGTTATCGCTTCCGATTCGAGCGGCACGTTCGCCGACACGGCGAGTGTGTCCATTGTGACGGCCTCTGGCGGGACCGTGTTTGTCGGCGCCGGCGATATCTCTGACTGCGGCAATGATGGCGACGAGTCGACCGCAAAGCTGCTCGACGGCATCTCGGGCACCGTGTTCACGCTCGGCGACAACGTCTACTCCAGCGGCACGGCCACGCAGTTCACGCAGTGCTACGACCCCACCTGGGGCCGGCACAAGGCTCGCACCAAGCCCGCCCCAGGAAACCACGACTACAACACGAGCGGCGCCACGGGCTACTACGGGTACTTCGGCGACCTCGCCGGCCCGTCCGGGCGCGGCTACTACAGTTTCGATCTCGGCGACTGGCACATCATCTCGCTGAACAGCGAGGTCTCGATGTCCGCCGGGGGAGCCGAGGAGACCTGGTTGCGGGCGGACCTCGCCGCCAGCACGAAGCAGTGCACCCTCGCCTACTGGCACAAGCCGCGCTTCTCGAGCGGCACCAACCACGGCAGCCTCTCCTCGGCGCAGCCGCTGTGGCAGGCGCTGTACGATTTCCACGCCGAGTTGATCCTCAACGGCCACGAGCACAATTACGAGCGCTTCGCGCCCCAGACCCCCACGGGCGCGGCGGATCCCACCAACGGGATCCGCGAAATCATCTCGGGTACCGGCGGCGAGAGCCATTACAACGACGAAGGCACGCCGCTCCCCAACAGCGAAGTGTTCAACGGCACGACGTTCGGCGTGCTGCAGCTCACCCTCGGTTCGGGAACCTATACCTGGCAGTTCATTCCCGTCGCCGGACAGACGTTCACGGACAGTGGCAGCGGAACGTGCCACTGACGCGAGGTTCGTAGCTCCAGTTGACCGGCTTGTCCCGCCCGGAGGGGGGACAAGCCGGGGGTCGGGACGTGAGGGTTGTCGCTGCTCAGAGCAAAGCCGCCGAAAGACGGTGACGCAGAGTTTCGGGGCTACCGCGGATCACCCCGCCATGCCTGCCGGGCCGCCAGCGATTCGACTTCGGTCGGAGGCGCTGCGGTGCGCCATTGGCCGGTGTCGTCAGTCCGTTCACGCGCAACCGTGCGTTTTGAGCCGCCACCAGGCGGTGAGGGGGATATATGCCCTGTCACCTGCGCAGCAGCGTTGTATCTACCCTGGCGCTCCTGGGAGCCGCCTGTTCGATCGCCGACCAGACCGCCCCCGTAGTCCGGAGCAGCACTACCTCGCTTTCTTCCGTCGATCCGGTCGCCTCCGTCGTCGTCACGCCGGCGACGGGGATCGTCACGCTCGGCCTGAGCGCCGGCCTCCAGGCGATCGTCAAGGATGCCGCCGGCATCGTACTCACCGGACGGACGATCACTTGGTCGACCAGCAACGCACCCGTGGCCTCGGTCGACGGCACAGGAATCGTCGCGGGGCTCGGCGTCGGTTCGGCGATCATCACCGCAACGTGCGAAGGGAATAGTGGCAACGCGTCGATCGCTGTGAGCGGCACCCTCGGGTGCTCTACACCCTGGCCGTCGACGGTGTATCCGCGGATGCCGCTCTCGACCGGCAAAGCGTTCTTCGTCTCCGCCACGAGCGGTAACGATGCGAATCCAGGGACGATTACGGCCCCCTGGAAAACCCTGCAGAAGGCGTTCAACTCGCTGCTGCCGGGCCAGACGGCCTACCTGCGGGCGGGCACCTACGGGGCATTCTGCACCACGTCCACTTTCTCGCACGCCGGGACCGCGGCTGCCCCGATTACCGTCGCGGGGTATCCGTACGAGCGTGCCCTGATCCACGGCCAGATCCGGCTCGATGGGTCGTACTTCCGGCTGGCGCACGTCGTCGCGGAAGGCCCGACCTGCGGCACCTGGGGGGCGACGACGCAGCAGGGGGACAACATGATCCTGATGACGCCCGGCCTGACCCACCACATCGAGGTGTCCAGCTCCGAGGTCTATCACGACGGGTGGCACGCCGGGGTCTCCGCGGGCGGCGACGATATCTGGCTTCTCAACAACTACATCCACGACAACGGGGGATTCAACGACACCAGTCAACTCAACTTGTCGCACGGCATCTACTACCACGACGGGTCACGCGGCGTTATCGCCAACAACATCCTGGAACACAACCGAGCCAAGGGACTTTCGGCCCGCTACACCGCGAACCACATCCTCGTCATCAACAACACGGTCGTCGGCAACGGCCGTTCCGGTCTCGACATTACCGACAGCACGCACGACTGGCTCTTCGTGAACAACGTGGTGTCGAATAACGGCAACGTGAACGGCGGCGTCGGCATCAACACGAGCGGGTCGATCGGCGGCAGCAACAATATCGAGGTCAACAACATCTTCTGGAACAACGGCACGTCGGGGACGAGCAACTGGCTCACGAACGCCACCATCCAGAACAACATCGTGGCGAACCCGCTGCTCGTGAACCCGGCGACCTCGGTACCATCGAACACCCATGCGGGATACTCGAACGACTATCACCTGCAGGCCGGGAGTCCTGCGCTCGGGTTCGCCAATCGGGGATACGCGCTGCCATTCGCGTTGGGGTGGGTCTGTCGTCCTCGCGGCTCCGGTCCCGATGCGGGTGCGTATGAACAGCAGTAGCTGACAATCAGGCGTGTTGCGCACATCCCACACCCGGTTCGCTGAGTGTGGCGAGTCCCGCTACGCCTTGGGGCACGACAGATGCACAGCGTTCCCGATAGCCGGCCGGAGGGCGCTGTTGCACCGGCCCGTGCGGGCGTACACTTCGCTCGCACGGGCCGGTCGTGTACCCTCCTGCTTGGTGTGACCGCTCCCATCGTATTGCTGTCTCTGGAAACAAGAAGAAGGAGTGAAGGGCATGCACCACGGCCACTGGATGCTCCTCGCCGTCGGCTGTGTAACTGCAACCGGCTGCGCGCGTTCGGATTCCGGCTTGGGCCCGCCGCCGGCCCCGAAACCGCCGCCCGGGACGCGCGTGGGCTACTACGTCGAGGCGCCGCCCTACGGCACGTTCACCGGCAATGGGACCGACTCCGCCCCCTGGGATCTGGCCACGGCGCTCGCCGGCGGCCATACCAACACCATTCAGCCAGGGGACACGGTTTGGATCCGTGTCGGGACCTACACCGGCAGCTTCCAGACCACCCTGAGCGGCCAACCGGGCACACCGATCGTGTTTCGCGGCTATCCCGGCGAGCGCGCGACGATCAACGGTTCACTCGCGGCGCAAGGATCGGATCTCACGTTCTGGGGATTCGAGATCATGCAGACGCTGCCGCTCAACATCGTCGACCGGGTGCTCGAGGCCAATACCGTAAACGGGCGGTTCGTCAATCTGGTGCTGCACGATGCCGGGTTCTCCGGGGTCAGCATGGGAGCAGGGTCGGGGAGCGGCGTCGAGCTCTACGGCTGCATCGTGTACAACAACGGCTTCCGGGACAACATCGATCACGGGATCTATGCTCACAACAGCACTGCCGGCACCAAGTACATCACCGACAATGTCTTCTTCAACAACTACGCGCGCGGCATCCAGATCTACGAGGGCAGCGACTCACTGATGCAGAATTTCGACGTCGAGGGCAACGTTTCGTTCAACAATGGCACGATCGCCGGGGGCACTTCGAGCGAGATCAACCTCCTGATCAGCGCTCCGGCGGTGACCAGCGGCATGGTCGCGAAGAACAACCTGCTCTATTTCTCCCCCGGCACCGACGGGGTGCAGCTGCGCCTGGGCAACTACGACCCCTCCGACAGCGCCAAGTACAACAAGAGTATCGACGTCGAGGGCAACTACGCCGCCGGCGGGAACACCGGACTGGAGATGCAGTACCAGTGGGCTCAGGCGACGATCCGCAACAACACGTTTGTCGGGACCTCGGCGACCGATGTCGTGCATACCGGCGGCCCCACGGCCAACCTGTACCAGTGGTCCGGGAACGTGTACTACCGGGATCCGGCAGCGGCTGCCTGGCTTCACGACACGACGCGGTATGACTTCGCCGCCTGGAAGACCGCCACGGGGTTGGGTGCATCGGACACCGCGCTCACGGGGACGCCCGGCGCTAATTGGGTTTTCGTCCGCCCGAACAAGTACGAAGCCGGGCGAGGGTTCGTCGTGATCTACAATTTTGCGTCGCTGAATCCCGTGGGCGTCGATCTCTCGGGCATCGTAGCGACCGGTGCGCACTACGAAATACGCAATGTCCAGAACGTTTACGGGGCGGCGGTTGCTTCCGGTACCTACAGCGGCGGGGCGGTGTCGATCCCGATGAACGGAATTGCGCCACCAAAGCCGATCGGCCGGACGGCCCCCAGCTCGGCCCCCCGAACGGGACCTAATTTCGATGTCTTTCTCGTCACGAGCACACCCTGATATGTGCCTGACCGCTTCCATCGCACTCCTCGCTTTGGGCTTCGGCTGTAGTCCCTCGCATCCGGTCGTCCGGCGGCAGCCCGATACGCCGCCCCGCACGGGGTTCTTCGTCGCACCCTCGGGAACGCCCGCCGGCAACGGATCGGCACAGCGGCCCTGGGACCTCCAGTACGCCCTGTCCGGTGCACAGGGGCGGGTGCACGCCGGGGATACCGTGTGGATGCGGGGCGGGACGTACCACGGGGCGTTCCGTACCACGCTCGACGGAGCGGCGGGGCGGTGGATCGTGTTTCGGCAGTATCCCGGCGAACGCGCCACGATCGACGGCACGCTCCGCGCCGACGGCTCGTATCTGGCGTTCTGGGGCTTCGAGGTGATGCAGTCGGCTCCCGACACGTACGGCATTCAGGCCAATACCGCCCACGGACGGTTCATCAACCTGATCGTGCACGACGCCGGGACGCAGGGAGTGAGCTTCTGGACGCCCGCGGTGGATGCCGAGCTGTACGGCTGCCTCATCTACAACAACGGAACGCACGAGAACTTGGACCACGGGACGTACGTCCACAACGAAGACGGCACCAAGCTCATCACCGACAACGTCTTCTTCAATAACCTGGCCCGGGGCATCCAGATCTACGCCAGTCCCAAGAACCCCGTACTCAAGAACATCAGGGTCGAAGGCAACGTCTCCTTCGACAACGGTACCATTTCGACCGTCGTCGGCGCGCGGGAGAATCTCATTTTCAACGCACCGGTTCCGACCGAGGGGATGGTCGGCATCGGCAACATGCTCTACTTCGCGGGAAACGACGGGATCAACCTGCGCGTGGGGAAGTACGCGCCGCAGAACAACCGCGATATCGTATTGCGCGACAACTATGTGGCCGGCGGGAAAGTCGGCCTCGAGATGATCGAGCCGTGGAACAAGGCCACGGTTACGGGGAACGTCTTCGTCGGCAGCCGGGACGTCGTGAAGGTCGGCGGGGCGAGCCTCCCGGCCCACTATCAGTGGAGCGACAACACCTGGGTGCGTGACGCCGGCGCCAAGGCCTGGCGCGACGAAGACCAGGCGTACGATTGGGACGATTGGAAGCGCGCGAGCGGGCTCGGCGCGGGTGATCACACTATTCCCGAGCCGCCGAAGGAGACGAAGGTGTTCGTTCGCCCCAACCGCTACGAGCCGGGTCGTGCGCACATCGTCGTCTACAACTGGGGCGGCGGGGCGGACGTCGCGGTGGACGTGGGCACCGTCCTGAAACCGGGAGACCGTTACGAGGTGCGCAACGTTCAAGCGGTGTTCGCCGATCCCGTCGTGACCGGCGTCTATCAGGGTGGGACGATCCGGATCCCCATGACGGGCGTGACGCCGCCGGCGCCGATCGGGCGGGTCACCCGCACCCCGCCCAAGACCGGGCCGGCGTTCGACGTCTTCCTGCTCACGAGCTCGTCGCGCTGACGAAGTTGCGGCGCCGCAAGACGACCTGAATCCCGACTCCCGCCCCCCATCCGAGCGCCGCTCCCCACCACTCGCGGCCCGGCGTCGCCGACAGGGCGACCAATGGAGGAACGAGGGCGGCCGCGCTGCCGAAGAGCGCTACCGCGAGAACTGTCTCGACGCGCCGCCGGGACCAGAGCCCGACAGGGAAGGCCAACCCAGCGACCCACATGGCGCCGAGCAATGCGTGCGCCCACGGAGGCCAGTGCCTCGGGTACAGGACCATCGCCCACGCCGAACCGATCGTGTAGCCCAATCCGCAGCGTTCCAGCGAATCCAGTGACAGGCAGTACCCGACATCTTGGCGGCGGATGTCGATGCGAATCGTATCGCCACTCTTGACCGTCGCGAGGGCGCCGCGCAGCCTGATATCGGGCTGGTCGAGGCCCCAGCGCGCGGCGCGGGTCTGATAGCGCAGCACCAGGTCCGCGCGATCCGGTCCCACGAGGTAGGTCTGATTCGCGCCTTCGTCCTCGAGCACGACGATGGGGCCGAGTGTGGGGAGGGGCGGACCCGCGATTGCCTCGATATCGAGTGGTGCGCCGGTCAGGAGGGAGCGCCGCACCTCTGCCGTATTCACCAATGGCCCGGCGCGCAGCCGGATCGCCCCGATTCGCGCCGACAGCACGCGCGCGTGATACCACGGCATCTCGGGCAAGGCGGGCGTGTACCAGACGCTGAGTGTCGTGGTTGAAAACGCCGGAGCGAGCAGCCAACCGGTAAAGGCGAACAGCGCCGCGGCGAGCGCGGCGGCGGCGAGTGAGCAGCGAGCCGCGGCCGGGACGTCGGGGACGAGCCAGCGGCGCGCGAGCACCGCTCCGAGCTGCCCCGCCGCCGCCCCGAGCGTGTTGAACGTGACGTCGCCGAGGCTCGGATCGCGTCCCGGGATGATGGTTTGCGACAGCTCGATGCACGCGGACAGCAGAAAGGCGGAGAACACCGATCGCCAACCGACGCGCCCGTTCCACACCAGCGCGGCGCCGAGCGGCGCATACAACAAGAGGTTGGAAACGGCATCGGCCCAATTGCGCGAGCCGCAGAGGATGCAGCTCACGAAGTCGGGCTGGAATTCCGTCCCCACCGGCGCCAGGGTGGCGCCCAGAATGACGGCCAGGGAGACGACGAGAGCCGCCCGTGCCACCCAAGGGGGCCCGCCTGGTTCGCTTGTGGTCCGGACCAGACAAGTGCTCCGGGAGGGGGGTGGGGGTTGTGACCGCAGCCCTTTCGCGACGGCGGGTCACAATCTATGCTGAAGGACCCTCCTGGGCGGAGGGTTCGTGCTGGTCTGGAACTTGCTGCGATAACGCTATTTACATGAAGATCTCCTGCGAGCGGCCATGAGACGGATGCGCCGATCGACGCTCGCGGTCGCCCTTGCGACGGCCGCGTGCTCGTCGGATCACATGGGGACGGGACCGGTAGCGTCCCGTCTCGCGTTCAACACGCAGCCGACTGCGGCGACGGCCGGGGTCGTCATCGCGCCCGCCATTCAGATCACGGCGTTGGACGAAAGTGGCGCCGTCGTCACGTCATTCACCGGAACCATCATCATCGCGCTGGCGGCGAACCCGGGTTCCGCGACGCTGTCGGGAACGCTCAGCAAGGCTGCGGTGGCCGGGGTTGCCACCTTCTCAGATCTGCGTCTGAACCGGACCGGCACCGGGTACACGTTCCGCGTAGGTTCTGGGGCGCTGACGGTCGCGACCAGCACTGCGTTCTCCATTTCCCCCGCTCCGCCGCAGCAGCTCGCGCTTCTCGTGCAGCCGACGGACGTCGTTGCCGGGATAGCGATCGCTCCCGCGGTGCAGATCCAGGCACGCGACTCGCTCGGCAATCTCACTCCGAGCTTTGTGGGCAGCGTGACGCTGTCGCTCTCGGCGAATGGCGCGGGTGCCGTCCTCGCGGGCACGACGACCGCTACGGCTGTCGCGGGCGTCGCGACATTCCCCGGATTGCATGTCGACAAGAGCGGCTCCCCGTTCACTATCCAGGCGGCCTCCAGCGGACTCGCGACCGCGACGAGCACGTCTTTCACCGTATCACCGGCGGCAGCGACGACACTGGCGTTCAAGACCCAGCCCTCCGACGCCGCCGCAGGGACCACCATTGCGCCTCCGGTCCAGGTGAGCGCGCTCGACGCATTCGGCAACACCGCGACCGGGTTCGTGTCGAGCGTGACCCTTTCGATCGGCACCAACCCGGGCGGCGGAGTACTCTCCGGGACGAACTCGGTGACAGCGGTGAGCGGGGTCGCCTCCTTCGCGGACTTGACCCTTTCGAAACTCGGCACATACACGCTGATCGCATCCGCCAACGCGCTGGCCAGTGTTACCTCGGCCCAGTTCGCGATTGGCGCGGGCAGTGTGTCGGCGTCACAATCGACGGTGCTCGCCGCTCCAACCACCATCACCGCAAGCAATGGTTCGAGTGCCGCCACGATCACGGTGACGGCAAAGGACTCCTTCGGGAATCCAATTCAGGGTGCGACGGTGCTGCTCGCCGCAACGGGCACCGGCAATACGGTCACGCAGCCCTCCGGACCCACCGATGGCAGCGGCACGACCACGGGCCGCCTCAGCTCGACCGTGGCAGGGTCCAAGATCGTTTCGGCGACGATCGCCGGCGTGGCGGTGACGCAGACGGCAACGGTGACCGCCGCTCCCGCTGCCGCCGCGTCGCTCGGCTTCACGGTGCAGCCGGGGAATACCGCAGCGACGAGTCCCATCACCCCGGCAGTGCAGGTGACCGCCAGCGACGCGTTCGGCAACCGGGCGACCGGATTCGCCGGCAACGTCACGATTGCCATTGGGACGAACCCGGGGGGCGGAACGCTCTCGGGTAACGTTGTGGTGTCCGCGGACACGGGCGTCGCGACCTTCCCCGGCTTGAAAATCGACAAGGCTGGTGCGGGCTACACCCTCGTCGCCACGTCAGGAGCCCTCACGCAAGGGCTGAGCCAGACGTTTTCAATCACCGTCGGTGGACCCGCCAAGCTCGCCTTTACCGTGCAGCCGTCGGCTACACAGGCAGGGGCGTCGATCACCCCCGCAATCCAAGTGGCGGTGCAGGATGCAGGCGGCAATCTCGTTCCGACCGCGACCAATAGCGTGGCGATCGCGATCGCAGCGAACCCAGGCGGAGCGTCGCTCTCGGGAACGACCACAGTCGCGGCGGTGAGCGGGGTCGCCCAATTCACGAATCTGAGTCTCTCCAAGTCCGGCGTCGGCTACACCCTCGTCGCGACAACGTCCGGTTTGGCCGGGGATACCTCGAGCACCTTCAACATCACGGCGGGTGGGGTCTCGTCCTCGACGTCCACGGTCGTCGCGGCGCCGGCGACCATCACCGCGAGCGGCGGCTCGAGCGCCGCGACCGTCACGGTGACGGCGAAGGACGGCCTCGGCAATCCCGTCGCCGGGGCCAGCGTCGTCATCGCCGCGACGGGATCCGGCAATGCGGTGACACAGCCGGCCGGCACGACGGACGTGAACGGCGTGGCGACCGGCCACTTGAGCTCGACCGCAGTGGGGGTAAAGGTCGTCTCGGCGACGATCGGGGTCGTGGCCGTGACCCAGACCGATACCGTCACCGTCACACCGGCCCCGACGGCATCGCTCGGGTTCACCGTTCAGCCGACGACGACGGTGGCAACGACACTTATCGCCCCGGCCGTCCAGGTGACCGCGACCGATGCGTTCGGCAACCGGGCGGTCGGATTCACCGGCAACGTGACGATCGGGATCGGGACGAACCCCGCAGGCGGAACCCTGTCGGGAACGTTGACGGCACCCGCCGACAGCGGCGTGGCGACATTCTCGAATCTCAAGATCGACAAGGCCGGGGTGGGCTACACCCTGACCGCCAGTTCGGGTGCGCTCACGCAGGGGACGAGCGCGGGATTCTCGATCTCGGTCGGGGCTGCTACGAAGCTCGCGTTCGCAGTGCAACCCGCGAACGCGGCCGCCGGCGCGGCGATCACTCCTGCCGTACAGGTCGCGGTTCAGGATGCCGGCGGGAACCTGGTGACGACGGCGTCGAACAGCATCGCGATCGCGATCGGAACGAACGCCGGTGGAGGCTTGCTCTCGGGGACGAGCCCGGTATCGGCCGTTGGTGGAATCGCACAATTCTCGAATCTCAGCATCGACAAGACGGGGACGGGATACACGCTCCAGGCCACGGCGACCGGCCTCACGGCCGCAGTCTCGAGCGCGTTCAACATCGCTTCCGGGGCGGCGGACCATCTCGCCTTCTTCGTCCAGCCCTCGGATGCCGCGGCCGGTGGCGCGATCGCACCCGCGGTCAAGGTGGAAGTCCAGGACGCGATCGGCAATCGCGTCACGAGCTCGACGGCCAGTGTGACCGTAGCGATTCTCGACAATCCGAACGGGGGAGTTCTCTCGGGAACCTCCACGGTCTCGGCCGTAGCCGGTGTCGCGACGTTCTCAGACCTCAGCATCAATAAGAGCGGAACGGGATACTCCCTCAGCGCTGCGGCTGCCGGGATGACTGGAGCGGTGTCCAATGACTTCGCCATCACTCCGGGTGCAGCCGCCCGTGTCTCGTTCTTCCTCGGGCCGTCCAACACTATCGCCGGCGCCGTGATCAGCCCGAATGTCCAGGTCGAAGTGCTGGACGGGTTCGGGAATCGCGTATCGACCGCGAGCAACAGCGTGACCTTGGCCTTCGCCGCCAATCCGGGCGCGGGCACCTTGTCGGGCACCTTGAGCCGGTCCGCCGCGGCTGGTCTGGCGACCTTCGATGACCTCAGCATCAACAAGGTCGGCAACGGCTACAAGCTCCGGGCGAGCTCCGCCGGGCTGACGCCGGACACGAGTCTCGCGTTCAACATCACGCCGGGTGCCGCGACGGCTCTGGTGTTCACCGTGGAACCGTCCCAGACCGCGGCAACGGCGGCGATCGCCCCCGCCGTCAAGGTCACAGCCCGCGATGCCCAGGGCAACACGGCGACCGGTTTCGGCGGGCTGGTCACGATGGCGATCATGAACAACGCCGCCGGCGGCACGCTGTCGGGAACGCTGAGCGC
>DATJJY010000038.1:0-4330 GCA_035491895.1 Gemmatimonadales bacterium | reverse complement strand
GCCGATCTCCCCGAGAACTACGCCAATCATCCCGAGTTCCAGTTCATCAAGGACGTGGCCGTGGACTGGGACACGACGCGCGTGATCGACGGCCGGATCGGCGACTACGTGATCGTGGCGCGGCGCCAGCGCGGCGCCCAGAGCTGGTTCCTGGGTGCCATCACCGACGAGCAGCCGCGCACGTTCGACGTGCCGCTCTCGTTCCTGACACCGCGCAAGCTGTACATGGCGGACATCTACGCCGACGGCCCCAAGGCCAACTGGCTCGACAATCCGTTCCCGGTGACGATCACGCACCGCTCGGTGACCAGCGCCTCGCGGCTCCACCTCGTGCTGGCGCCCGGAGGCGGCCAGGCGATTCGCATCCGCCCGGCGAAGTAATCGTGGATGAGCTGAAGGCGCTCCGCGCCCTCGCCACGGAGCTGGGGGTCCACACCCGTTATACCGACGGACTGGGGAAGAAGGTGACGGTGGGGCCCGAGACGCTGCTGCGCGTCTGCGCGGCACTCGGCTCCCCGGTCACAGCCTTCAACGACGCCGGCAAAGCACTGCACGAATACCGCACGGCCCACACCAGTGGACTGCCGCCAGTCATTGTCGCATGGAACGGCGTCGTTCCCCCCCCACAGCGCAGGGTCGCTTCCCCACGCCGGGAGGGAGATGCGGAGCGGCGGAAAAATCGGCGAGAGGTACAACTCGAGAGCGGTGAAACCCTCCCGCTGGATGGCCGCCCCCTCCCCATGGGCTACCACCGGCTATCAGCTGGCAACCAAACCTGCACGGTAATCTCGGCCCCGACCGAGGCCTGGCGCCGCCCCGGCTCGCAGCGTAGCTGGGGCGTCGGCACGCAGCTCGCGGCGCTGCGCTCGCGGCGCAGCCGCTCGGTGGGTGATCTCCAAGATCTCGAGTCGTTGTGTCGCTGGATCTCGGAGCGCGGCGGCGATCTCGTCACGGCACTCCCCCTCCTCCCCACGTTCAACACCAATCACCCTGAGCCGAGTCCCTATTCGCCGGTGAGCCGCCTGTTCTGGTCGGAGCAAATGCTCGACCTCGGCGCCGCGCACCGGCCCACGGGCGACGTGACGACGCTCGACGTAATGCAGGCCGACGCCGAGGTCCGTGTCGCCCTCGCCGGCGCTCCGGTTCCCGACGCCGCACGCCAGGACGGCGAGCTGGTGCGCTACGCGCACTTTCGCGGTGCGCAAAAGCGGCTCGGCAGAAACTGGCGCGACTGGCCCGCCGAAGCCCGCGCGGGGAAGCTCGGCGTCGAACACCTGGACGCGGACGAAGAGCGATTTCATCTCGTGGCCCAGACGCTGGTACGGCGCCAGCTGCACGACCTCCGCGGGCGCCTCGACCAGAGCGGCATGCGTCTGGGACTCGATCTGGCGGTGGGAGTGCATCCCGACGGCTACGATCCCTGGTCGCGGCAGACGCTGTTCTGCGACGGGATGTCGGTCGGCGCGCCGCCCGATACGGGATTCCCGAGCGGCCAGGACTGGGGCTTCGCGCCGGTGCTGCCGGCGGCGTCGCGGCTCGAAGGACATCGCTACCTCGCGGCGTCGATCGGCCACCAGGCGTCGCTCGCCGGGGTGCTGCGCGTCGATCACGTGATGGCGTGGACGCGGTTGTACGTGATTCCCCACGGGCTGAAGCTCTCCGAAGGGACGTACGTCAGTTATCCCGCCGAGGAGCTGTTCGCGATCCTCACGCTCGAATCGCACCGCCATCACTGCGAGATCGTGGGTGAGAATCTCGGCACCGTCCCACCCGAGATCGACGAAGCGCTGCCGCGGCACAAGATCTGGGGCATGTATCTGGCACAGTTCCAGGATTGGAGAGGCCCGGAAGGCGGCGCGCCGCCCCCCACGCCGGCCCCGTCTCCTCCCACCGAGCGGGACATGGCGCTGATCGGGACGCACGACACGCCGACGTTCGCGGGGTGGCTCAAGGGGACGGATATCGACGAGCGGCTTCAGTACGGTCTGCTCGCCGCCGACGCGGCGCCGACGGTACGGAAGGAACGCGCCGAGCAGGCGGAGTGGATCGCGAAGCGGCTGGAGCGGCCAGTGGGGGATCAGCAGGCGCTGCTCTACGCGCTGCTCGAGTGGCTGGGGCGCTCGGGCTCGCCCCTCGTCGTTCCGTGGCTCGAGGACTTGTGGCTCGAGGACCGGGCGGTGAACCTGCCGGGGACGCCGTCCTCGGTGCGCCCCAACTGGCAGCGTCCGATGCGCCTCGTGCTCGACGACATCTTCTCGAACCCCGAGATTGATTCACTGGTCCGCACGCTCGACCGGGTGCGCAAGCCCGGCTAACCGCGACTCGGAGTCATCATGGGAACACCCACCGCCGTGCGGACGAAGCCGTTGCTCTCGTTCTGGCAGATCTGGAACATGAGCTTCGGGTTCCTGGGGATTCAATTCGGCTTCGCGCTGCAGAACGCCAACGTGAGCCGGATCTTCGAGACGCTCGGCGCCAAGGTCGAGAGCATCCCGATTCTCTGGATCGCGGCGCCGGTGACGGGACTCATCGTGCAGCCGATCATCGGCTACTTCTCCGACCGCACCTGGAACCGCCTCGGCAGACGGCGGCCCTATTTCCTCACCGGGGCGATTCTCGCGTCGCTGGCGCTCGTGATCATGCCGAACTCCCCCACGCTGTGGGTTGCGGCGGGGATGCTGTGGATCATGGACGCCTCGATCAACATCTCGATGGAGCCGTTCCGCGCGTTCGTGGGCGACAACCTTCCGGCCCAGCAGCGCGTCACCGGGTTCGCGACGCAGAGCTTCTTCATCGGGACCGGCGCCGTCGTGGCGTCGATGCTGCCGTTCCTGCTGACGAAGCTGTTCGGCGTGACGAACCAGGCGGCGGCCGGCCAGATCCCGGAATCGGTGCGGCTGTCGTTCTATCTCGGTGCGGTGGTCTTTTTCACTGCGGTGCTCGTGACGGTGATCACCTCGAAGGAGTACTCGCCCGAAGAGATGGCGTCGTTCGAGGACAACCGGGCGCGTGAGAGTCATGTCGCGGTGCGGCGCACACCGGAGGAGTTCGCGCAGAACGGCGTACGGCAGATTCAGCTCGGATTGATCCTGGCGCTGGCCGGCGTGGTGTTCACGGTCATCCTCGCGGTGTGGAACGTGTACGACGTGATGATTCTCTCGGTGGGAATCGCGGTGGCCGGCGCGCTGCTGATCAGCGGTGGGTCGCTGCAGCGGGCCGGCAAGACCGACAATGGCTTCATCACGATCCTGAACGACTTTCTCGACATGCCGAAGACGATGCGGCAGCTCGCCTGGGCCCAGTTCTTCTCGTGGTTCGCGCTGTTCGCGATGTGGATCTACACCACCGCCGCGGTGACCAACCACATCTACGGCACCACCGATACGACGTCGGCGCTCTTCAATGAAGGGGCGAATTGGGTCGGGGTCTGCTTCGCCGTGTATAATGGCGTGGCGGCCGTCGTCGCGTTCGCGATTCCACCACTCGCCCGGTGGTCCTCGCCGAAACGCGCGCACATCATCTGTCTCCTCTGCGGTGCCATCGGCTTGATGTCGATTTCGTTCATCGGTGCACCACGCTTCCTGCTCGGCTCGATGGTGGGGATCGGGGTCGCCTGGGCCAGCATCCTCTCAATGCCTTACGCGATTCTCACTGGATCCCTGCCGCCCTCGAAGCTCGGCTACTATATGGGCGTCTTCAACTTCTTCATCGTGATTCCCCAGATCGTCGCGGCCGCAGTCCTGGGCTCCATCATCAAGCTGCCGGTGTTCCACGGGGACGCCATCTTCGCACTGCAGATCGGCGGCGCGTCGTTCGTGCTCGCGGCGGTGTTGATGCTAAGGGTGAAGGATGAGTGATCAGGGTTTCCCCTCTCTATTTGTCCTCACCCCCTGTCCCCCTCTCCGTTCCGGAGAGGGGGAACGAGCCTCAGAGATTGGTTCCCCCTCTCCCGCAGGGAGAGGGGGCCAGGGGGTGAGGACGGCGAGGAGAACGAATGAATAGGAATCTTTTTGCTGGACTCGCTCTGGCGCTATTAGCGCCGTCGTCACTCCCCGCTCAGGCCCACCCCGCCGCTGCGGTTGCCCCCGCGGGATTCGACGCCGCGCGACTACGCCGTATCGACCGCTGGATGCAAACCTTCGTCGACTCCAACGAAATCGGCGGCGCGGTGGGGCTGGTACTGAGAGATGGCCGAGTCGTCTATGAGCACGCCGTGGGGTGGATCGACAAGGAGTCAGGGCGGCGCATGACGCCGAGCGCGCTGTTCCGCATCGCGTCCCAGACGAAAGCGGTCGCGACCGTCGCGGTCCTGACACTCGTAGAAGAGGGA
>DATJJY010000037.1:0-65721 GCA_035491895.1 Gemmatimonadales bacterium | reverse complement strand
TCTACGACGCCACCCAGCACGTTTGCCACGCCGCTGAACGACACACCGAGGAACAGCGCCGTTGTGCTGGTGCGCTGCGCAGCGATCCCCGCGAGGGGCAGGATCTGCTCGTAGGGGAGCGGATCCCGGCCGTTGATATAGTGCTGGTAGAATCCGTTGACATCCGGCATCCCGGCTTCGGTCAGCAGCGCGAGCAGGTCGGCGGTACGGAACCCTTTCCCCTGTTTGTAGAACCGCGTATACAGGTTGCGCGTGACTTCGTCGAGCGAGTGCTTGTTGTCGGTCGCGTTGCGGATCGAGATATCGAGCAATAGCCCCGTGAGCGAGCCCTTGGGATAGTACATCTGGGAGCTGTTGTCGTATGGCTCGTTGATCCACGTCGCCAGACTGCCGTCTTCCTCGCTCCACGGCTCGGGAATTTGCTCCACCTGGTCCACGTTCGACTGGGTGTTGGCGAGCCACTCCTCGTCGTTCCACAGGCCGGAGCGGAGGTCGGTGAGATCACCGTAGTAGTCGGTCACACCCTCCGACCACCACAGCAGCGGCGTGTACTGTTCCGCACGGTAATCGTAGGGCCACATTTCGGCCGGCCGGATGCGCTTCACGTTCCACATGTGAAAGAACTCGTGCGCCGTCAGGGGGCGCATGAACGAGCCAAGCGTCCCGCTGGCGTCGGCGTACATCTCGGTCGGCAGGATGTCGTATTGGGACGCGGCATGCTCCAGGCCGCCGCCGTACTGGATCGGCTCGTGGATGATGTTGAAGAAGACGGTGTACACGTCGTACGGCGCGCCCCCCATCAGCTTGTTCTGCGTCGCCGCCTGCCGCCCGATTCCATCGCGCAGATTCTTCGCCGCCGCGGGGGTGTAGTCCGCGGACGGCCAGAACCCGATCCGGATCCACTTCCCGTCCACGGAAATCGAGTCGCGGGTGAAGTGGCCGACGAACGTCACCGCGTCGGCGAGCTCGTGGTAGTCGGCCGCCTTGTAGCCGTCCCCGGAACGCGACAGCGCCGTCATCACGTCCCAACCCGCCGGCAGCGCGAAGCGGACCTCCGCGGGATGCTCGAGGTGCCCCACCTGATAGAGAAACAGATTCGTGCCGAGGAACTGGCCGAAATCGGAGAGCAGCCGAGCCTGCGACAGATCGATTGAATCCGCGTAGTAATCGAACTCGATAGTGAGCGCTGCGCTGTTCGCCGTCCCGACCCGCCATGTGTCCTTGTCGAGCCGGTCCCAGAAGAGCGCCTTCCCGGACGGATCGTGGACGGCGAAGTGTCGCACGTAGCGGGCGTAGTTCTGGATCTCGTAGTTGCCGGGACTCCACGCCGGGAGGGATACGAGCAGCGTGTCGAGCCCGGTCGTCGGGAAGTCGGTCTTCACGTGGAACAGATGACCCGTCGCGGACGCAATCGAGACCTCGTATCGCACCGCTTGCGCACCGGCTGCTGGGGGGAGAAACAGCGGAATGACGGCCGAGACGGACCATCGAGACAAGCGCATGAAATCCCTCAGGTTGAGTGGGTGACGGCGGCAGGAAGAATGATACCCAGTAAACGCGACGCGGCCCCGTCCGGATGTTCGGGCGGGGCCGCGTCAAGTTGCTCTAGAACGGCGGGTTACGACGAAACATTCGCGTTATGGTCCGCGACCATCGCGCGCAACTCCTTGCTGGGCTTGAACACCGGCACGGGCCGCGCGGCCACTTCGACGGGGTCGCCGGTGCGCGGGTTGCGGGCCATCCGCGTCTTGCGTTGGCGGATCTTGAAGGTCCCAAACCCGCGTATCTCAATGTTATGCTGCTCGGCTAGGGCCGCTTTCACCGCGTCCAAAAATGAGTCGACCACCCGCGCGCAGTCCTTCTTGGAAATCAGGGGACCGGCCGTGCGGGCGATTTGTGCGGTGACCTTCTCGACTAAGTCGGCCTTCGTCATGCCGTACCCCCCGAAGGGCCCAGGGAATACCACAACCGGGGGCCCAACATACGGCGCTTAGCTATTGACTGTCAAGAGCTTGGAGGAACTCGCGGAAGTGCTGTTGAGCGTCGTGGGGGCCGGGAGACGCCTCGGGATGGTACTGGACGGCGAAAATAGGGGCTTCTCTGTGTCGGACGCCTTCTACGGTGCCGTCATTGAGGTTAAGGTGCGTGACCTCAAGTGCCTTCGCACCTGGGACACCGCCGGTATCGCCCCGGACGGCGAATCCGTGGTTCTGGGAGGTGATAAGCACTTGCCCTGTCGCGAGATCACGAACCGGGTGGTTTCCTCCCCGATGTCCATAGGGGAGCTTTACCGTGTCGCCTCCGAACGCGAGTCCCAGCAGCTGATGGCCGAGGCAGATGCCGAAAATGGGAAGCGTCCCATCGGCGAGCTCGCGGATCGTGTCGACCGCATACACCACCGCTGCCGGATCCCCTGGTCCATTCGAGAGGAACAGCCCGTCGGGGGCGAGCTCGCGCACTCGGGCGGCCGGCGTCGCGGCCGGAACGACGGTGACGCGGCAGCCGTTCTGCACGAATAACCGCAGGATGTTGCGCTTCATCCCGAAATCGAACGCGACAACGTGGTGTCGTGCATCCGCGGGACCTTCCACGTACTCCTGCGACACCGTGGCGGCGCTCGCGAGGTCGAGCCCATCCATGCGCGGCGACGCGTCGAGCTGGCGTCGCACCGCGTCCGTCGGTGCCGTCCCGATCGCGAGCACGCCGCGCATGGCACCCTTGGAGCGGATGTGGCGTGTGAGCTGGCGCGTGTCCACCTCGGCCACGACCGGAATGCGCGCGGCCGCGAGCCACTCGGTGAGGCCCCCCGTTGACCGCCAATTGGAGGGATGTTCGGACAGCTCGCGCACGACCACACCCGCGACGCGCGGGCGGTCGGACTCCACATCTTCCGCGTTGATGCCGTAATTACCGATCATCGGCGCCGTCATCACCACCAGCTGGCCCAGGTAGGAGGGGTCGGTGAAGACCTCCTGATAGCCGCTCAGATTGGTGGTGAAGACGACCTCGGCGCAGGCGGGCTCGAATTGGAGCGGCGCGGTTCCGGCGAAGCAGGCGCCATCCTCCAGGAGCACGTACGCCGGCAGTCGGTCAGGGATTGGGTTTCGGAGGTGGTGTAGAGGTGGACGGCTGAGCCGCCGGGGCCGTGTTCCCGCCGGCCGGCGCGGACTGAATCGGGAGCGGCGCGGGCTGTACCGGCGCGGGTGCCGGAGCCGGGCCGCTCTCGAGCACCGAGCGTGGCCCGCTGCCGCGCGACGACATCAGGGCCAACACGAGTGCCAGAAACAGGAAGATCCCGGCGCACCACCAGGTGATGGTGTGCAGCAGGGTCGTCGCCTGACGTCCCCCCATCACCATGTCGCTGGTGCCGCCCGCGCCTCCCAATGAGGCCAGGCCGCCGCCCTGCCCCGCCTGGAGCAGCACGGCTGTCGCCATCACGAGCGAGGTGAGCAGTAGGAGAACGAGGAGAACGGTGTACATCGCGGCTGAGTATACCTAGGCGACCGGCGTCGACACAAGTTGAACCCACGTCGCAGCATCGAGCGATGCGCCGCCCACCAGCACGCCGTCCAGTTCCCGCTCCGCCAGGAGTTCCGCGATGTTCTTGAGATTGACGCTCCCGCCGTACAGAACCATCGGAGACGCCGCGCCACGCCCCGTGAGCCATGAGCGGATCTCGGAGTGGACCTGGGCGGCGTCGGCGGGAGTGGCATTTCGCCCCGTGCCGATCGCCCATACCGGCTCGTACGCGATGACGACCCGGCGCAGCGCGTCGGTCTCGAGACCGTCGAGCGCGGCGAGGAGCTGCCGCCGTGCTACCGCGAGGGTCTCCCCCGCTTCCCGTTGGGCCAGTGTTTCGCCGACGCACAGCACCGGGACGAGTCCGCCGGCGAGCACGGCGCGGACCTTCCGTGCCGTGTCGGCGTCGGTTTCCCCGAAGACGTGGCGCCGTTCCGAGTGCCCGACGAGAGCCGCCCGAGCCCCGGCTTCGGCCGCGAGCGGCACGGAGGTGGCGCCGGTGAACGCCCCCTTCGGCTCCCAATGGACGTCCTGCGCCCCGGCCAGGAGGTCCGGGCGCCCGGCGATCCGCCGCGATACTGTGTCCAGCGAAATCGCGGGGGGAAAGAACCAGATCTTACGGTCCGGCTGCGGCGTGTAGCCCGCGAGGAACTGATCGAGGTAGGCCCGCGCCGCGTCGGGCCCCAGATGCATCTTCCAGTTGGCGGCGAACAGCAGCGGTCTCACGCGTCGTCCAGCGCCGTCACGCCGGGCAGCGGTTTCCCTTCCAGGAACTCGAGCGAAGCTCCGCCGCCGGTCGACACATGGCTGAGCTTGTCTTCGAGGCCGGCGACCGCCGCGGCGGAATCCCCCCCACCCACCACCGTCGTGGCTCCCTTGCTGGTCGCCTCGACGAGGGCGTTGGCGACCGCCCGCGTCCCGGCGTCGAAGGGCGGTGTCTCGAATACCCCCATCGGCCCGTTCCAGACGACGGTCTTGGCGGCGAGGATGCGGGCCCGGAAATCGTCCGCCGTCGTTTGATCGATGTCGAAGACCGACATGTCGGCGGGGATCTTGTCGTTCGTCACCTGCTTGCGTTCGGCGGCGCGCTCGAGCGACGGAGCGACGGTCGCCCCCCGCGGTAACACGATCTTCGGGCCGCCGCTCCTCAGCAGGGCGCGCGCCAGATCGATGCGGTCGCGTTCGACGAGCGAGCCCCCGATCTCGAGCCCCATGCTGGCGAAGAAGGTGCAGGCCATCGCGCCGCCGATCAGGATCGCGTCACATTTGGGGAGCAATGATTGGATGACGTCGATCTTGCCGCTGATCTTCGCTCCGCCAAGCACAGCGAGGAACGGCCGGCGCGGCTGATCGAGCGCGGCGCCGAGGTACTGGAGCTCGCGCTCCATCAGATAGCCGGCCACGGCCGGTTTCAGGAGGTGGGCGACCGCCTCGGTCGATGCATGGGCGCGGTGCGCCGATCCGAACGCGTCGTTTACATAGAAATCCCCGAGGGCCGCGAGCTGCTTGGCCAGGGCGGGATCGTTTTGCTCCTCGCCGGGCCAGAACCGCGTGTTCTCGACCAGCGCCACTCCGCCGCGCGGCAGCCGCCGCGTGACCGCGATTCCCTGCTCGAGATCGTCGATGAATTCGACCGGCACGCCGATCAGCCGCTCGACGTCGCGCACGATCTGGCGCAGCGAATACTTGGGCTCGGGGCCGCCCTTCGGTCGACCCAGGTGGGAGAGCAGCACGACGCGCGCCCCGTGATCACGCAGATACTTGATCGTCGGGAGTGCGGCGCGGATCCGCGAGTCGTCGGTGACCGCGCCGTTCTTCAGGGGGACGTTGAAGTCGACGCGGACCAACGCCCGCTTTCCCTCGAGCGCGCCCGCCGGCAGGCTCTCGAGGAATCGCTTGGTCATCGGTGCTCGCCGAGGTAGGCCAGCAGATCCACGCAGCGGGCCGAGTAGCCCATCTCGTTGTCGTACCACGAGGAGACGTGGACCAGGGTGCCGTCGATCACGTTCGTGGATTTCGAGTCGACCACGCTCGAGAACAGGCTCCCGATGTAGTCCACCGAAACGAGCGGCTCGTCGGAGACGTCCAGGATGCCTTTGAGCTCGCCCTGGGCAGCGCGCTTGAACGCCGCGTTCACCTCGTCGATGGTCGTGGACTTCTGCACCTCCGCCGTCAGGTCGACGAGCGACACGTCCGGCGTCGGAACGCGCAACGACACGCCGTCGAGCTTTCCTTTTACTTCCGGAATCACGAGACTCGTGGCCTTGGCGGCGCCGGTGGTCGTGGGAATGATCGAGAGGGCGGCTGCCCGAGCCCGGCGTAGATCCTTGTGCGGCAGGTCGAGAATTTGCTGGTCGTTGGTATAGCTGTGGACCGTAGTCATGAATCCGTGCACGAGCCCCCAGTTCTCCAAGACCACCTTCACCACGGGAACGAGGCAGTTGGTCGTGCACGAGGCGTTGGAGAGCACGTGGTGCTTTGCAGGATCGTACTTTTTCTCATTCACTCCCATCACGATCGTGATGTCTTCGCCTTTGGCGGGCGCCGAGATCACGACCTTCTTGGCGCCGGCCGTGAGATGCTTCGCCGCCTGCTCACGGTCGGTGAACCGCCCGGTGCTCTCGAGCACCAGCTCGACGCCGAGATCCTTCCAGGGGAGTTTTTCCGGCTCCTTGATCGCCGTGACGTGGATCTCGCGGCCGTTCACCACCAGGTTGTCGCCCTTGGCTTCGACGGTTCCCGGAAAGCGCCCGTGGACGGAGTCGTACTTCAGGAGGTGGGCCAGCGTCTTCGTGTCCGTGATGTCGTTCACGCCCACGAACTCCAAGGCCGTCTGTTTCCCCATGACGGCAGCCCGCAAGACGTTGCGCCCGATGCGTCCGAACCCGTTGATCCCCACACGAACGGCCATGCGCACTCCTAATTGAAGTCCGGTATACTCGCCCGGCCGAAGGTAACGGCCGAGATCGACTGGAATCCTGCAGCGGCCAACGCGCGGGCCGCCGCTGCCAGGGTCGCGCCGGTCGTGAACACGTCGTCCACGAGAACGAGCGCGGAGTTCGGACTGTGGAGCGCGGAGTTCCCGTATCCACTCCGAGTTCCGCACTCCGCATTCCGCGCTGCGAAAGCCCCCGCCATGTTCGCTAGACGAGCCGCTGGTGTCAACGCCGTTTGCGTCGGCGTATCACGCGTTCTAGCAAGGAGTTCCGGACGATTCGTCAGACTCCAGGCTCGCGCCAGCGGAGCCGCGAGCGCTTCACTCTGGTTGTAACCGCGGTGCGCGCGCCGTTTCGCCCCGAGCGGAATGGGAACGAGAACCGCCTGTGCCGGGGGCCGCTCGACCAGCCGAGCGACGACGGCGGCCATGTCGCGCCCGACGCGCGCGAGGCCCTGGTATTTCAGCGCATGGACGGCGGTACGAGCGCCGCCGTCCAGCCAAACGGCCGACCGGACCGATCGGAGCTCGTCCGGCCATTCGCGGCAGAGGCGGCACGGACCGAAGTGGGGCTCCGGCTGCCCGCAGCGCTCGCACCAGGGCCGCCGCACCGGGCGCCACCGCAAGCGGCACACGGGGCAAACGAGATCGTCCGCGAACTGGGGGCCGAGCAGCCGGTGGCACACCAGACATTCGGCCGGCAGCAACAGGCGCTCGAAGGCGACCGCGAGCGAGCTAGACACGCAACGCGCGCTCGACTGCTGCGTGCATGACCTCGATCGGTGGCGACTGGTCGGGGAAGAACCGCTGCCAGGCGAGGGCACCTTGCCGGATCAACACGCCCCGTCCATCCCGTGCGGTGATGCCGCGACCGGATAACTCGCGCACCCAACGGGAAGCTCCGGCACGGTACACGAGATCGAGCGCGACCCGGAGGTCCCGCCCTCCCGCCTCGTCGACCGGCAACGGATCGGTGTCGCGCAGTCCCAGCGGGGTGGCGTTCACGATGACGTCGGCAGGGGCGGGTGACGGCGCCGGACGCGCGCGCGCCCCATGGGACGCGGCCCAGTCGGCGAATGCTTTGGCACGATTCGGCTCCCGCGACCGCACGAAGAGCTCGGCTCCGGCCTGCGACGCCGCGATGGCGACGGCGCGGGCGGAGCCGCCCGTGCCGAGCACCAGCCAGCGCCCGCCGTCGACGCCCATCGCCTTGAGCTCGGCGGCGATCGCCGGTACGTCGGTGTTGTCCCCGACGAGCGTCCCCTGTTCCACCCAGAACGTATTGCACGAGCCGGTGCGGGTGCACAGGTCCGTTTTACGCGCGACGCAGCGTTCCGCCGCCCCTTTGAGCGGCACAGTCACGTTGCCGGCCACCCCGAGTCCGGTGAATGTCGTCAGCGTGTCCGGCACGGCGGCGGGTGGTGTGCGCAGGGCCACGTACACGGCATCGAGGCCCAGGGCGTCGATCGCCGCGTTGTGCATCACGGGGGAGAGCGAATGCGCGACGGGATCGCCGAGGACGGCGAGCAGTCGCGTGCTACCGCCGATCCTCACGCCGCGCCTCGCCCGCCAGCCGGTCGGCGACCGTGGCGATCAGCGCCTCGAGCTCGGCGCAGGTGTCCCGGTACACTTCGAGGTCCCCGCCGAACGGATCGCCCACTTCGGCTTCCTCGCCGGTCTTCCCGACGTACTCCCCCAGCACGTGCACCCGACCCTCGCCACCCAGCTCGTGCACCCGCGCGCGGTGGTGGCGGGCCATCGTGAGGATCATCGCGGCCGCTTCGACGATCTCTCGCGTGAGCAGCCGGGCACGGTGTCCCGACAGGTCGAGGCCGCGCTCGAGCGCCACGAGATACGCCCCCTCGGATGCCGGCGCGCCGTCCCACGCCCCGGTTCCGGCCGATTCGACGCTCACTGCTTCGACCCCACGCTCGTGCAGCGCGCGTTTGAGCAGCGCCTCGGCGAGGGGGCTACGGCAGATATTGCCCGTGCAGACGAAGAGGATGCGCTTCACGGCGCGAGCATTCCCGCGCCTGCTCGGAGCTCGGCGAGCGATACGGCGCCCTGACGGATCACCCGGGGCGCCGAGCCCGTGCAGTCGACCACCGTCGACGGAGGGCGATTGCCGAGCACGCCACCGTCGAGCACCATGAGCTGCCCAGCCGCGACCGCATCCCGAAAGTCCCGCAGCACGGCCTCCGCTCCCGGCGCCGGCGCCGACCCGGGAAGGTTCGCCGAGGTCGACGTCAGCGGCTCGTCCAGTTCCGCCACCAGCGCCACGATGAGTGGATGCGACGTCCAGCGCACCGCAATGCCCCCTTCCGGTCCCCGCAGGAGATCGGGTAGCCGTCCGCCGCCACCCGGCAACACGAGTGTCAGCGGTCCCGGCCAGAATGCCCGGGCCAGCGCCCGGGCTGATTCGGTGAACGCGAGCCCCTGCGCCTCGGCCATTTCCCGACTCGAGACCAGCAGCAGAAACGGCTTCCCGGCGGCCCGTCCCTTGAGCGCCGCCAACGCCCGGACATCGGGTGACAGCGGCCGCGACCCCAAACCGTACACCGTTTCGGTTGGATATGCGAGCAACCCGCCGGCGCGGAGGTGTCGGACGATGTCGGGGATCGCCACCGCGGCTTCCGCAGGAGTCGTGAACGGAACGGCCTTCACTCTTCCTCGCGTGCGAGGATCTCGGCCAGGCGCCAGTCGTCCTCGGACGTCACCTTCAAATTGCGGAGGGCGCCCTGCACCACTTCCACCGTGAAGCCGGCGTGCTCGACCACCTCGGCGTCGTCCGTAGGCGTCGTGCCGTCGCGTGGCCAGCGCTGATACGCCTCGACCAGCATCGGGCCGGGGAACCCCTGCGGCGTCTGCGCCCGCCACAGCCGGGCCCGCGGCACGGTGTGCGCCACCCTGCCGTCGTCGTCGACGTCCTTGATCGTGTCGCCCACCGGAATCGCCGCGACGGCCCCCACTCCCGCACGCGCCCGCTCGATGACTGCGGCGATCGTCGTGGGCGACACGAAAGGGCGCGCTGCGTCGTGCACCAGCACGATCGCGGGAGGCGGGTCGAGCAGCCGCAATCCGGCGCGCACCGAATCGGCCCGCATCGTGCCTCCGGCGACGGCCACCAGTCGATTTCCCAGCAGCGAACCGAGCCACGCGGGCGGGTGCTCGGTGGCCCCCGGGGGCAGCGTCACCACGATTCGACAAACGTCCCGGTGATCGAGAAAGTGCCGCAAAGCCCGCAACAGCATCGGAACGCCGGCGATCGAGCGGAACTGCTTCAGCTCCCCGGGCCCGGCGCGCACGCCGGCTCCCGCGGCCACAACGACGACTCCGACGTCAGGCGACGAGCCGGCGGGCGAGCTCACCGACATGTTCGATCCTCTCGACCTGGAGCCCCGCGGCGACTTTGGAACGGGCCGACAGAAAGACGCGCGCGAATCCTTGCCGCTCGGCCTCCGCCAGGCGGCGCTCGAGACCGGAGACGGGGCGAACTTCTCCGCCGAGGCCGACTTCGCCGAGGAACACGGCATCGGCCGGCGCGGGACGATCGTGCACGCTCGACACCAGCGCCGCCAGCACGGCGAGGTCGCTCGACGGCTCGAGCAGTCGCACGCCACCGGTCACGTTGACGAAGACGTCGAGCGCGGCGACCGGGAGTCCGCCGCGCCGCTCCAGCACCGCCAGCAGCACCGCGAGGCGGCGCTGATCGAGCCCCGTCGCCACCCGCTGTGGCGTCCCGAACCCCGCCTTCGAAGCGAGCGCTTGCACCTCGACCAGCATCGGCCGTGTCCCTTCCATCAACGCCGTGACGGCCGAGCCGGAGACACCGGTGTGGCGCCCGGCGAGGAACGTCGCCGCCGGATCGGGAACCGGCTCGAGCCCCGCGGCCGTCATACGGAACACGCCGATCTCGTCCACCGAGCCGAAGCGGTTCTTCACCGCGCGCAGGATGCGGTGGTCGAGCGTCGGCTCGCCTTCGAAGTAGAGCACCGTGTCGACGATGTGTTCGAGCGTCCGGGGACCCGCGATCCCGCCTCCCTTGGTCACATGCCCCACCAGGAACACGGCCGGTCCCGACTCCTTGGCGAACCGCATCAGCCGGGCGGCGCACTCGCGCACCTGTCCCACGTTGCCCGGTGCCCCCTCGAGCTCCTCGGTGTAGGTCGTCTGGATCGAATCGAGGAACACGACCCGGGCCCCTGTGGCCGCGGCGTGATGCAGCACGCTTTCGAGGTGGGTTTCGCCGAGCACCTGTACCGCACCGGCATCCTCGTTCAGTCGAGCGGCTCTGAGCCGCATCTGCTGCGGCGATTCTTCTCCCGACACGTAGAGCGAGGGCACGCCGGCAGCTTCCAGTCGAGCCGCGACCTGGAGCAGCAGCGTCGACTTGCCGATCCCCGGCTCCCCACCGACCAGGACGACGGAGGCGGGCACCACGCCACCACCGAGGACGAAGTCGAATTCATCGATGCCGGTACGCCACCGCTCCACCACCTCCCCGCCTACGGCCGACAGGCGGACGGGCGAACGGGCGGACGATGTGATGCGGCCGACCGCCTGACCGCCCGACCGCCCTCTCCCCTTCGTGACAACCTCCTCCACCAGCGTATTCCACGCCCCGCACGCGTCGCAGCGCCCCGCCCACTTGGGCTGCTCCGCACCGCATTCGGAGCAGCGGAACACCGAGGAGGACTTAGCCAACGGTCGCTCCGACCGGCGCCTCACGGCTCGTGCGGTTGTCGAAGCGTGTGTATTCCTTTTTGAAGTACAGCTCCACGATGCCCGTGGGTCCATTGCGCTGCTTGCCGATGAGCAGCTCCGCGAGACCCTCAATGTTGTTTCCGTCCTTGTCGCTCGGTCCCTCGTACATCTCCTGGCGGTAAATGAAACAGACGAGATCCGCATCCTGCTCGATCGCCCCCGACTCGCGCAGGTCGGAGAGCTGCGGCCGGCGGCCTTCGCCGGTGCGCTGCTCCGGAGCGCGGGAGAGCTGCGACAGAGCGACCACCGGGACATCGAGCTCCTTCGCGAGCGCCTTGAGCGAGCGGGAGATGTAGGAGATCTCCTGCTGCCGGTTTTCCGAATCGGACGGCCCCTGCATCAGCTGCAGGTAGTCGACCACGACCATCCCGATGTCGTGCTCGGCCTTGAGGCGACGCGCCTTGGAGCGCATCTGCAGCGGCGTGAGGGCCGCAGAATCGTCGATCCAGATCGGGGCGGTGCCCAGGAGCCCGGCGGCCCGGGCGAGTTTCGGGTAGTCGTCGTCGCGCAGCGCCCCCCGCCGCAGCCGCTGCGCGTCGACCAGTCCCTCGGAGCAGAGCAACCGCTGCACCAAGGCCTCTTTGGACATTTCGAGCGAGAATACCGCGACGCCGATCTGATGCTCGATCGCGGCGTGCTGCACGCAGTTGAGCACGAACGACGTCTTTCCCATCGACGGCCGGGCGGCGATGATCACCAGGTCGCCACGCTGGAACCCGGCGGTGAGCCGGTCGAGGTCGAGGAAGCCGCTGGCCACCCCCGTCACGACGCCGTGGCTTCCCTGGAGCTGCTCGATCCGCTCCATGGTTGGCCAGATCAGCTCCTTCAGCCGGGAGAAGTCCTCCGACCGCTTGAACTGCGCCACCTGGAAGATCCGGTGCTCGGCGTTGTCGAGCACTTCGCTCGACTCGCCGCGCCGCTCGTACACATCCTGGATGATTTCGGTGGCGGCTTCGACGAGACGGCGCAGCACCGCCTGGTCGCGCACGATGCGCGTATGCGACTCGACGTTGGCCGCCGTCGGCACGACGTCGAGCAGGGCGGCGATGTACTCCATCCCGCCGACCCGATCGAGGTCGCCGCGGCGTACCAGCTCCTCACGCAGGGTGACGGGATCGATGACGTCACCCTTCTCAGTCAGGCCCGCCATCGCCCGAAACAGGATGCGATGCGCTTCCTTGTAGAACATCGAATCGTCCAGGAGCTCGGCCGCCTTGAGGGCGGCGTCCTGGTCGAGCAGCATCGCGCCGAGCACGGCCTGCTCGGCGTCGTTACTCCAGGGCGCGCGGCGCCCCGGTAAGTCGAGATCAGCCGTCGAGGAGACGGTGGGCGATGCGGACGTCATCCCAGGTCGGTTTCTTCCAGTTCGGGTTTCGGAGCAACGCCGCGGGGTGATAGGTGACGATCACCGGAATACCCCGGAAGCGGTGGACTTTGCTCCGCAGCGCGCCGAGCGACTGCTTCGTGTTCAGGATCGTTTGTGCCGCGGTGTTCCCCATGGCGAGGATCACCCCGGGCGCCAGCAGCTCGATTTGTCGAAACAGGTATGGCACGCAGGCGGCAATCTCGTCGTACTGCGGTGTGCGGTTCTCCGGTGGCCGGCACTTCACCACATTGCAGATATATACCTGCTCCCGGGCGAGGCCGATGGCCGAGAGAATCTTGGTCAGCAGCTCCCCGGCCTTGCCGACGAACGGCCGGCCGGTCTCATCTTCGGTCTTTCCGGGACCCTCTCCCACGACGACGAGTCGCGCGCGCTCCGCCCCTTCACCGGGAACGGTGTTGTTGCGGGCTTCGCACAGCCGGCACTTGGTGCACGATGAGACGAGCTCGGCGATGTCGGCGAGGGTCGTGGCCCGCTGCACCGGATCGGAGCTGAAGAGGTCTTGGGCGGGCGGGTCGTAGGTGAGGCCCGCTGCGGGGAGACCTGAGACAGGGTCGCGCTTCTCGTCCTTCCCCGGGCTGACGCCGGGGGTTAGGTGAACCACACCGGATGTGGGTGGTGGTGAATCACCTGACCCCGGGCGTGAGCCCGGGGCCCCTGCTGCAACCGGCCCGGCTGCAGGAGATACGACCTCGGCGTCCGCCGGAAGAGCCACGGCGTCCGTCCCCAAGAGTCGTTGTTGTTCCAAGTAGGCGCGCGCCAGTGCCCGCCCGTCGCTCACGACAAGTCGTGCTCCACTGCGTCGAGGATTCGCTGCGCCACGTCACGTTTGTCGAGCAGCGGGAGCGCGAGATCGGCCCCCGACCGCGAGAGCAGCGTGACTTTGTTCGTGGTCACGTCGAACCCCGCGCCGGGCTCTTGCGCGTCGTTCAGAACCACGTAATCGAGCCGCTTCTGCCGCAACTTCACCCGGGCCCGGTCCAATCCGTTCCCGGTTTCCAGCGCGAACCCGACCATGAGACAGTTGGCGGGTCGCTTGAGGGACGCCAAGATATCGGCCGTGGGAGCGAGCGCCAGCGAGAGCCGGCCCTTCGCTCGCGGGCGTTTGTGGTCGGCGCTCTTGATCGGCCGGTAGTCTGCCGGAGCCGCCGCCATGAAGAGTGCATCGGCGCCGGTGAGGGCGGTCTGCACCGCCTGTTGCATGTCCGCCGTCGTCTCGACCCGGACGATGTCCACGCCGCCCGGGGGAGCGAGCGGTGTCGGACCGAGGACGAGCACCACACGGGCGCCGCGATCGCGCGCCGCCTCGGCGAGGGCGAATCCCATCCGCCCGCTCGACGGATTCGTGATCACGCGCACGGGATCGAGATGCTCGCGGGTCGGGCCGGCGCTTACCACCACCTTCCGTCCGGTCCAGCGCGACTCCACACCGAGCCGGCGCAGCACGGCCGCCAGGATCGTCTCCGCCTCGCTCATGCGCCCGGGACGCTCGCTCGGGCCCTCGGCGAGGGCGCCCCGCTCCGGACCGATCAGCTCCCACCCACGGGCGGCAAGGGTTTGCAGGTTGGCCCGAGTGGCGGGGTGGGCATACATCGCGTCGTTCATGGCGGGAGCGGCGAGCACGGGCCCCGTACGGGCCAGGAGGATCGCGGTCAGCAGATCGTCGGCCATCCCCATTGCCGCGCGGGCGAGGAAGTGGGCCGTCGCCGGCGCGACCACGACCAGCTCCGGCTGCTTGGCCAGGCCGATATGCGCCAGAGCGCGGCCGCGCTCCCACAGTGAGGTGAGGACCGGTCGTCCGGTGAGCGCTTCGAACGTGAGCGGGCGGATGAATTCCGTCGCGGCCGCCGTCATCACTACGTCCACCGTCAGGCCGTGCTCGGTGAGTCGGCGGGCGAGCAGACAGCTCTTGTAGCAGGCGATGCCGCCCGACACGCCCAGAACGACGTGGCGGCCGGCGAGACTCATCAGGACTCCTGCCGACGCCGCCGCACGAGCTTGTACTTCAGGTTTCCCTTCACCAGCTCGTGCAGCGCGCTCGTCGTGAGCTTCTGCTCGAACTCGACCGAGCGGTCGCGCGGGAACTCGTTCACGAAGCGCGCGAACCGCGCGGCGACGAGGACCCCGAGGTACTTGTTCTGCGTCTGGTTCGACACTTCGATCGGCGTGACGATACGCATTCCTGATCTCCTAACTGACGCGTGTGGCCTCGGACATCATGTCTTGCACGAGGCGATTCAGGTCCTGTATGGACGGGCGGTGCACCTTCGCGCCGCCTTCATCGATGATCTGACTTACCTCCGAAACGGCACGTTCAAGATCGTCATTGACGACGATGTTCTCCCAAGCAGTCGCTTCTTGAATCTCACCAATCGCCCGCTGTGCGCGCCGGGCGAGAGATTCAGGGGACTCCGTTTCCCGTCCCGTTAAGCGCTCCATCCAGCCTTTGCCGCTGGGTGGGAGGATGAAGATCCTGATTGGGCGCGGAACAACAGCATTCTTCCATATCTGTCGCGCCCCCTGCACCTCGATATCGAGGAGCACATGCCGTCCCGCCTGTAACACTGCGTCGACTTCCCGCTTCAGCGTGCCGTAGCGGTTCCCGGCGTACTCCGCCCACTCAAGAAACTCTCCCGCCGCGATCATCCGGTCGAACTCGGCTCGCGTGACGAAGTGGTACGCCTTCCCGTCCACCTCGCCGGGACGCGGCTTGCGTGTCGTCGCCGACACCGAGTACCCGATGTCCTTCCGTCGAGCGCGCAGGGCCTCACTGATCGTCGTCTTCCCACCGCCCGAGGGAGCGGACAGGATGACGATCCGCGGCGTCACTCCAGATTCTCCAGCTGCTCCCGGAAGCGCTCCAGCTCTCCCTTCATCCCGATGACCGCCTGCGTGATCGCGGCGTCGTTCGCCTTGGAGCCCATCGTATTGACTTCGCGCAGCAGCTCCTGGGCGAGAAAGCCGAGCTGCTTGCCCACCGCCCCGCTCCCGGCAAGGGCCGCCCGCGCCGCCGCCAGGTGGGTCTGGAACCGCACCAGCTCCTCGCTGATGTCCACCCGGTCGGCGAGCAGCGCTACCTCCACCGCGAGGCGCTGCGGATCGACCTGCACCCCCTGGGCCAGCTCCGCGACATTCTTCTGCAGCCGCGCCAGCTCGTGCGCCACCCGGTCCGGGGCCCGGCTCGCGACCACCCGCGCGCCGGCTTCGAGCGCGTCGATGCGGCCGAGCAGGTCGGTTGCCAGCGCGCGCCCCTCGCGCTCGCGCATCACCAGCACTTCGGACGCGGCGCGCTCGGCTACCGGCTGCACGTCAGCCCACGTCACCAGCGCTCCGTTACCCGAGAAGCTCAGGACGTCTGGATGCCGGGCGACGAACGCGAGATCGGGATCACCCTTCAGGCGCAGCTGCTTCTTCAGCTCTCGCAGCGCCCGGACGACCTGTTTCGCCCGATCGAGATCGAGCATCACCGCCGGTCGCGCCTCGGGCTGCTCGATCCAGCGCCCCGACACGGCGACGTGGCCTCGCTCGAGCAGCGCCCGCAACCGCTCGCGCAGTTCCGCTTCGATCCCCGCGAGATCGTACGGCAGCTTGAGCTGTGGATTGAAGTAGCGGTGATTGACGGTGCGGATTTCGATCCGCAGCCGCCCACCGGCCACCTCCCCCTCGGCGGCTCCGAACCCCGTCATGCTGCGCGGCACAGACTTTAACGCTAATCGCGGAAAGAACTTAGGTCAATCGTTGGCGGCTGGAAAAGGCGCGATGTGCATTAGCTGGCAGCTGATAGCCGATAGCTGATAGCGCTCCCAGTTATGGCCGACAGCGCTTCTAGTTATTGAAGAACCACTGCACGCCGTAGTACTGCACCCGCTTGGGATAACCCAACCCGGTCACGTAGCTGCCACGCATCCCGTTATAGTTGCGCGTCATCCAATAGCCGGTGAAATCGCCGATGCGCAGCTGAATGTTCGTCTCCGCGAACGTCGCCGGTCCCAGCGGAATCTGGGCACCGCTCGAATCGCGGCCTCCGAGCCCGCGGCTCCAGCTCTCGATCGCGTATTCCCCGCGCAGCGAGAACGCACCGCTCCGGTAGACCCGCCAGAACTTCGAGAAGAACGTCGCCGAGATGCGCGCGTGCGTCGGTGGCTCGAAATCGCCTCCACCGGTTCGCGGATCGAAGTACCACCCGGAGACCTGTACCCCCGACAGCGGCCGCAGGCCGACGAACACGGAGAGATAGGTGCTCTGCGGCGTCGCGCCGAGGAAAGCCACCGGCCGGATCCCGGCCGCGAATCCCACCGGGCGATACGGATCGCGCCGCACCTGCCCCGCTTCGAGCGTGATCTTCTTCGTGTCCCACCGCAGATAAGCAGCGTAGTCGTTCGCCATCTGAAACGAATCGGCCGGGTCGATCGGAACGTTGAAGTCTTCCACCCTGCTGGCTTCACCGCGCACCGAAAATCCCAGCGGCAACGCGAGCGAGCCGGCGACGTGCGCACGATTGCCGTGGCCTTTGGCGCCATAATAGGAGCGTCGCGCGTCCGCCGAGAGGGTGACGAACGACAGTGGGTGCCAAGCCGCGTACGCGTCGACCAGAAAGGGACCCGTGGCGCCGGAGAGACGAGCGACGACGCCCACCGTCGCGCGCGAGCGCGTCTCGGAGATCTCGAGCTGTCCCTGGTAGCGTGAACGATCGGAGACGACGGTATCTCCCGTCACCTGGGCGCGCGCCAACGTGAGCGTGGCCCGCGGGCCCAGTCCATCGTCTCGACTCGCAGCGAACGCCTGGAACAGCTGATCGAGCCGGCGCTGTTTCCACGAGTCCACGAGCCCGGTCGCCCCGCTGCGATTCCACGTCGAGCTGAGCGTCTGCACCGACACGCCGAAGTGCGGCGACCGCTCGTATTCGAGTTTGAGCCAGAGGTCGACGTCATTGAACCCCGTGGTCGACGAGCCCTCGAAGCCGTTGATGTTGCGGTAGTCGGCGCTGAGCGACATGCCGACTCCCGATCCCCAGCGCTTCGCGAAGCCGCCGCGGTATTGAGCGATCGAAGCCTGGCCGGTACTGATGCGCACCTGGGTCCGCGGAATGGTGGAATGCGCCTGGAGCGAGACGAGGTACACCCGTAGCGTCGCCGGCAGCACCAGCACGTCGATCCGTTCGAGCGGTGCGAGGGGGATGCGCGCCGGGTCGAGCCACACCGAATCCCGGCCGACCGGCAGGTAGGGGACGCCATCCCAATAGACTTCCAAACCGAGGGGCCCCTGGCCGCCATACACCGCGATCTCGGGAGCGCCGAACCACCCGCCGCGCACGACGTAGACGCCGGGGATGTGAGCCAACAGATCCCCCAACGTCGTGATGTTCGACATGACGAGCGAGTCGACCGTGAACCGCCACCGCTCGCCGCGCGGCAGCGGACCGGCGGGGACCGCTGGCGCGAACCCCGGGAGAAAGTGCTCGATCGTATCGGGAGGTGTGGTATCCCGCTTCGCCGTCGTGTCGGCAGGACCCTGAGTAGTGTCGGCTCCCACTTTGGGCTTCGGCTTCGCGGTGGTATCGACCTGCGCCACCAGCCGCCCGCCCGCGCACACGAGAGCCCCCACGAGGAGGAGGCTCCGCCGCATCACGCCCCGCTGCGCCGCAGCAGGAACTCGGTGAACAGCCGCACGCCGAACGCCGTCGGACCCTTCGACTGATACGTTGCTTCGCTCTCGGTGTACGCCGTTCCGGCGATGTCGATGTGCACCCAGGGGAAGCCCTCCACGAACTCGCGCAGGAACCAGCCCCCGGTGATCGAGCCGGCGCCGCGCCCTCCGGAATTCTTCACGTCGGCGATGTCGGACTTGACGAGGTCGCGGTACTCCTCCCACAAGGGCAGCGGCCAGCAGCGCTCGCCCGCGCGCTCGCCCGCGCTGCGCACCTCTTCGACGAGGGCGTCGTCGTTGCCCATGATCCCGCTCGCCTGGGTCCCGAGCGCGATGACGATCGCGCCCGTCAGAGTGGCGGCATCGAGCACCGCCGCCGGATTGTAGCGGCGCACATACGACAGCGCATCACACAGGACCAGGCGCCCCTCGGCATCGGTATTCACGATCTCGATCGTTTTCCCGAAGTGGCTCTTGATGACGTCGCCCGGCTTGAGGGCCGTCCCCGACGGGAGGTTCTCGCTCGCTGCCACGATCCCGACCACGTTCAGCTTGGGGCGGAGCCGCCCCAACACCTCGAACGTCCCCAGCACCGCCGCCGCACCGGACATGTCGTACTTCATTTCTTCCATGTTGGCCGCGGGCTTGATCGAAATACCCCCGGAATCGAAGGTGATCCCCTTCCCCACGATCACCGCCGGCGCCGCGTCTCCCGCTCCACGCCACTCGAGAATGATGAAGCGCGGCTCCTCGGCGCTTCCCTGCGACACGCCGAGCAGCCCTCCCATCCCTTCCTGCCGGATCTGATCGGGGCCGAGCACGGTCACCGGAAAGCCATGCGTCTTGCCCAAGGCCTGCGCCTGATTGGCGAGGTACGTGGGGGTGCAGACGTTACCGGGCTGCATTTGCAGCTCGCGCGCCAACAAATGGCCCGCGGCGATTGCGTCGCCCCGCACACGGCCCACCTCCGCTTGCTTGGCGTCGGCCGGCTCGCCGACGACATCCACTTCGGCGATGGCGCCGCGCAGGTCGTCGCTCGGCCGCTTCAGCGCAATGAACGCCCACCCGCCGTGCGCCGCGCCCTCGACCGTTGCCTGCGCTACGGCATCGGCTGCGAGTCCGTTTCGCGCCTCGGACGCTATTGCGAACGCGTAACGACCCGTGCCAAGGGCGCGCGCCCGCTTGGCCGCGACGGCCGCGGCGCGTCGTACAATGTTGTGGGTGACCTCGGCCGGTTTTCCCACGCCCACGAGCAGAACCCGGCGCGCCTTGCCGGTGCCGTACGCGAGCAGGGTCTCGTCGCGTTTCCCCTTGAAGTCGCCGCTCGCCAGGGCGCGGCTCACCGCTCCACCCGTGATCTGGTCGATGGGGGCGAGCGAGGCGGGCAGCTCGGTCGACGCGGGGACCGCGATCGCGAGCAGCGGCGTCTCGATCTCGATCAGTGGTTTGGTGATGAGGGTGCTGTTCATGCGAGGTGGGCGATGATCCCGTCGGCGAAGGTGGAAGTGGAGACTTCGGTCGCACCCGGCATCTGGCGGGCCAGATCGTACGTCACCTTGCCGGAGCCGATCGCGCCTTCCAGGCCGCGCTCGATGGCCTGTGCCACGTCCTTCCAGCCGAGCTCGGCGAACATCATGACTCCCGACAGGATGACGCTGCCCGGATTGATCTTGTCGAGTCCGGCGTACTTCGGTGCGGTGCCGTGAGTGGCTTCGAACACCGCGAATCCGTCGCCCACGTTTCCGCCCGGAGCGAGACCCAGCCCGCCCACCTGGGCCGCACATGCATCCGAGAGGTAATCGCCGTTCAGATTCGGCGTGGCGATCACGGAGTACTCGTCAGGCCGTAGCAGCACCTGCTGGAACATCGCGTCGGCAATGCGGTCCTTCACGACGACCTTGCCGTCAGCTCCGCCCTTGGACGCGTCGGTCTCCGTGATCGTCTCCTGGCCGAAGCGCTCGCGCGCGACCTCGTACCCCCAGTCGCGGAACGCCCCTTCCGTGAATTTCATGATGTTGCCCTTGTGCACCAGCGTCACCGAAGGCTTCCGGTTGTCGATCGCATAGCGGAGCGCCTTGGCCACGAGCCGCTGCGAGCCGAAGCGGGACATCGGTTTCACACCGATTGCGCTCGACGCCCGGACCTTCTTGCCGAGCTGGCTCGTGAGCAGGTCGATGATCGCGTTCGCTTCCTTGCTGTCGGCCTGGAACTCGATCCCGGCATAGACGTCTTCGATGTTTTCGCGGAAGATCACGACGTTGAGCTTCTCAGGGCTCTTTACCGGCGCGGGCACGCCCTGGAACCAGCGGACCGGCCGGATACAGGCGTACAAGTCGAGCAGCTGGCGCAGGGCGACGTTGAGGGAACGGATCCCGCCCCCGACCGGCGTCGTCAGCGGCCCCTTGATGGCCACGCGATGCTCGCGGATCACGTCGAGCGTCGCGTCGGGGAGCCAGCTGCCGGTCTCCTTGAACGCCTTTTCCCCCGCCAGCACCTCGCGCCAGGCCACCTTCCGTTTGCCCTGCGAGGTCCGCGCCACCGCGGCGTCGAACACGCGGCGCGACGCGCGCCAGATGTCTGGACCGGTGCCGTCGCCTTCGATGAACGGAATGATCGGTTCGTCGGGGACGACCCAGCGGCCGTCCTGGTAGGTTATCGCCCCAGCCATCGGTCAGGAACCTCGCTTTCGCAACGGGACCCAGCGGCGGTCCATGTGTCCGACGTATTCGGCCCGCGGTCGAATCAATCGGTTGTCGGCGTGCTGCTCGAGCACGTGGGCACACCATCCGCTGACCCGGCTCACGGCGAAGATCGGCGTGTACAGGTCCAGTGGAATACCCATCACGTAGTACATCGAGGCGGAATAGAAGTCGACGTTCGAGTAGAGCCCCTTCTCCTTCTGCATCAGCTCTTCGATCACCCGCTGGATCGCGAACCAGTGCGCCTGACCCGCCTTCTGGCCCAGCACCTCCGACATACGGCGCAGTTGGGCGGCGCGCGGATCCTCGGTGCGATATACACGGTGCCCGAATCCCATGATCTTCCGCTTCGCCGCCAGCGCCTGGTGCAGCCAGGCCTCGGCGCGTTCTGGGGTCTGGATTTCGAGCAGCATCTTCATCACTTCGGTATTCGCGCCGCCGTGCAGCGGGCCCGACAGCGCGGCGAGCGCGCCGGTCACCGCGCCGTGCATGTCCGCCAAGGTAGCGGCAATGACGCGCGCCGCGAACGTGGAGGCGTTCAACTCGTGGTCGGCGTGGAGGATCAGCGCAACGTCGAGGGCGTGCTCGGCGTCGTCCGCGGGCGTCTGGCCCGAGATCATATAGAGGAAGTTGGCCGCCGCGGAGAGACCGCGGCGCGGCGCCAGCGGCTTCAGCCCGTTCCGCAGCCGATGGAACATCGCCACCATCGTCGGCAATTGCGCGATCAGGCGAACGGCCTTGCGGCGCTCCGCCTCCAGGGAGTTGTCGGCCCGGTCGGGGTCGACGAACACCGCCGCGCTGACTGCGGTGCGCAGCACGTCCATCGGGTTGGCGGTGGCGGGCGCGTCCTTGATGATGCGCTGCACCACGCGATCGAGCTTCTGCGCCGCCTTGAGGCCGGCGGTGAACTCCTTCAGTTGCTGCTTGGTGGGCAGGTCGCCATACAACAGCAGGTACGCCGTTTCCTCGAAAGTGGAGTGGTCGGCGAGGTCGTTGATGTCGTAGCCGCGGTAGATGAGACGGCCTTCTTCGCCGAACACATAGCAGATGGCCGACTCATTGGCGACGACTCCCTCGAGACCGCGGGGAGCGGAGTGTTCGGTGGCGGTCGACATCGTGGGGCGGGATACCGGTCCGGTTCGAGTGAGGTAAGCGCCGGAAACGGTGGAGTTTACCTAGGGCGAACCCGCTCGCGCCAGCGGCCAGCTTCCGCGTCACGAGAACATGTCCGTTGTGCGCACGCCGGGAGCGAGGACTCGTAAGTCCGTGTCCGCGCGCACGCCGGGAGTGGGGACGCCGGACGCGTTGGACGCGGGGGCGCTCGACCCGGACCAACCTGTCGGATCTATTGCCGGCCTCGCGAGATGTTGTCCAGGCCGTGCGGCCCCCGCGTCCCCGCGTCCTAGCCCCACTCCGGCGTGCGCGCGGATCAAGACCGACTCCTTATTACCTGCCTAGTTGATAGCGAATGTGCTGCTGGTGGCCGAGGTCAGTCCACCCGTCGCGACGAGTTTGTAGCCGGTCCCGGTAAGATCGATGTTCAGGTCGCCGAACGACGCCACGCCGCTAGCAAGCGATTGCGTCAGCGTTCCCGCGAGCACTGCTCCCGCGGTACCCGTCCCCGAAGCTACCGCCACTGTCACGCTCCCGGCGAACGTCGTCACGACATTGCCGAAGTTGTCGACGGCGCTCACCTGCACCGCGGGCGTGATGGTGGCTCCGGCGAGAGTGTTCACCGGCTGAACGGTGAACGCCAGTTTGGTGGCCGCGGCGGCGGTGATGCTGAACGCCGTGCTGGTGTCCGGCGTCAGGCTGCCGGACGTCGCTGCCAGACGATACCCGGTCGCTGCCTTGTTGATGCTCAGAGTGCCGAACGTCGCCGTGCCGGCCACCGCCGCCACCGTCTTCGTGCCCGACAGTGTGCCGGCAGCCGGATTCACGGCGAACGCCACGGTCACATTGCCGGTGAATGTCTTAACGGGATTTCCGAGGGCGTCCCGCGCCGACACCGCCACCGCGGGCGTGATGGATGCTCCCGCCACCGTAGTGGTCGGTTGCTGGTCGATCGTCACCTGCGTCGCGGCTCCGGCGTTGATCGCGAAGATCGCGCTCGCCGCGCTCGTCAATACACCGGAGGAGGCGGTCAGCCTGTAATCGGCGCCGCTCTTGTCGATGCTGAGCGTCGAGAACGTAGCGACTCCCGCGACCGCGCCGACCGTCGTGGTACCGGATAGTGTGGCTCCGGCGGTCCCCGTCCCCGGCGCGATCACGATGGTGACGCTCCCCGTGAACGTCGTCACCACATTGCCGAAGGCATCCTCACCGGCCACCTTGACCGCTGGCGTTATCGTGGCCCCCGCGGTCGTGGCCGACGGGGGAACCGTAAAGCCGAGCTGGGTCAGCGTGCCGACCTTGATGGTGAAGGCGGTGCTGGTTGCTCCGCTCACACCGTTGGCCGAAGCCGCCAGCGTGTACCCGACGCCTGCCTTGTCGATGCTCAACGTCGAAAACGTCGCGACACCCGCGACCGCCGGGACGGTCTTCGTCCCAGACAGCGTGCCGCCGCCGGGGTTCACGCCGATCGCCATGGTCACGTTCCCCGTGAACGACGTCGCGACATTCCCGAGCACGTCGAGCGCCGTCACCTTGACGGCGGGCGTGATGGACGCTCCCGCCGTCGTCTGCACCGGCTGCACCGAGAAGGTGAGCTGGGTGGCTCCGCCGGCCACGATGTTGAACGTGCCGCTCGTGGCTCCCGTGAGGCCGGACGATGTCGCCACCAGGGTATAGCCCGTTCCCAGTTGGTCGATGCTCAAATCGGTGAAGGTCGCGATCCCGGCGACGGCCGAGATGGGCGTCGTCCCCGACAACGTGCCGCTGCCTGGGTTCGCCCCGATCGCGATCGCCACCGAGCCCGTGAACGTCGTTGCCGTGTTCCCGAGGGAGTCGAGCGCGCTCACCTTCACCGCAGGGGCGATCGCCACCCCTGCCGCCGTAGCGCCCGGTTGCACGGTGAATGCCAGATGAGTGGCGACCCCGCCGGTGATGCTGAACGCGCCGCTCGTGTTGCTGAGGCCGCCGGAGCTCGCGAGCAGACGATAACCGGTTCCGGTCTTGTTGATGGTCAAATCGCTGAAGGTCGCCACACCGCCGACGGCGGCCACCGTCGTGGTGCCGGACAGGGTTCCCGATCCGGGATTCACGGTGATCGACAGCGTCACGTTGGCGGTGTAGCCGGTCTCGGTGTTCCCGGCGACATCCTGCACCGTGACCTGCACCGGCGGCGCGATCACCGTACCGGCGCTCGTGGTCATCGGCTGCACGGTGAAGGCGAGCTGTGACGGCGGGCCGAGCAGAATGTCGAACGACGTACTGGTGATGGTCGCCAATCCGCTGGTCTTCGCCGTCAGCGTGTAGCCCGTGCCGTTGCGATTGATGCTCAGGTCGTTGAAGGTGGCGACCCCGGAAACGGCGGAGACCGTCCTGGTGCCTGAGAGATTACCGCCCGCGGGATTCGTCCCGATCGCGACCGTCACGCTGCCCGTGAAGCCGGACGCGACATTCCCGAGACCATCTTTCGCGGTTACCTGCACTCCCGGCGAGACGACCACGCCCGCGGTTGTGGTCGTCGGCTGCACGGTGAACACGAGCTGGGTCGCCCCGCCGGCCGTAATATCGAACGCCGCACTCGTGGCGCCGGCGAGGCCGGTCGACGCCGCAGTCAGTGTATAGCCGCTCCCCAGTTTGTCGATACTCAAGCCGGAGAACGTCGCGACACCCGCCGCGGCTGCGAGGGACGACGTGCCGGACAGCGTTCCGCCCCCGGGATTATTCCCGATGGCGATGATCACGATGCCGCCGAACTGCGCCGCCGTGTTGCCGAGCGCGTCCTGCACCGTCACCTGGACGGCCGGCGTGATGGTCGCTCCCGCCCCGGTACCGACCGGCTGCACGCTGAATACGAGTGTGGTCGGCGCGCCCGCCACGATACTGAAGGCGTTGCTCGTGTTGTTCAGGCTTCCCGACACGGCCGCCAAGCGATACCCGGTACCGGTCTTGTCGATGGAGAGCGTCCCGAACGTCGCCACACCGCCAACCGCTGCGACGGTCGTCGTTCCCGACAGCGTCCCCGCGCCCGGGTTGATCCCGATCGTCAACGTCACGCTGTCGGTGAATCCGCTTTCGGTATTTCCCGCGGCGTCCTGCGCCACGACCTGCACCGCGGGAGCGATCGTCGTGCCCGCCGGGGTGCTCACCGGTTGCACGGCGAACACGAGCTGCGCCAACGGTCCGAGCTGGATATCGAAGCTCGGGCTGATGGCGGTCGTCAGCCCAGTCGCCTTGGCGGTCAGGGTGTAGCCGGTGCCGTTGCGTGCAATGCTCAAGTCGGTAAACGACGCCACTCCCGCGACCGCCGGCAGCGCTTTCGTGCCCGCCAGTCCACCGCCACCGGGATTCGTCCCGATCGCCAGGGTGATCGTACCCGTGAACCCGGTCGCGGTATTGCCGAACGCGTCCAGTGCCGTCACCTGGACGGCGGGAGTGATCGTGGCTCCGGCCACTGTCGTAGACGGCGGAACGGTGAATGAGAGCTGCGTGGCGACACCCGGCACCACGTCGAACGGCGCGCTCGTCGCCCCCGTCGGGCCACCGCCGCCCGCGTCGGCGGCGAGGGTATAACCGGTGCCCAGCTTGTCGATGCTCAGGTTGGGGAAGGTCGCGATCCCGCCGATTGCCGCTACGCCCGCGGTCCCGCTCAGCGTCCCACCGCCCGGATTCGTCCCGATACTCACCGTGACGATCCCCGCGTAGGCGGTGGCCACATTCCCATACGCATCGAGCGCCGCGACCTGCACCGCCGGTGTGATCGCGGCGCCGGCCCCGCTCGTCGAAGGCTGTACGGCGAACTGGAACTGCGTGGGCGGTCCCGATACGACGCTGAAGCCGTCGCTGGTGGCGATCCAGCTTCCCGAGCCCGCCTGGAGGCGATAGCCGGCGCCGGACTTGTTGAGCGCCAGGTCGCTGAACGTCGCCACGCCCCCGATCGCGGCGATTTTGAGCGTACCGCTCAAGACGCCGCCCGTCGGATTCACCCCGAGTCCGATCGTGACGGTATCCGTGAAGCTGGAGACGGTATTGCCCGCCGCGTCACGGGCCGAGACCTGCACCGCGGGAGCGAGGGCGCTCCCCGCCGTGGCCGTAACCGGCTGCACTGAGAACGACAGCTGCGCGACGGGGCCAGTGAGCACATCGAAGGGCGCGCTGACGCCGGTCACCAATGCGGCGGCATCCGCCGAAAGCGAGTATCCCGCGGCGCTCTTGTTGATGCTCAGGTCGGGTAACGTCGCAACGCCCTGGGTGGCGAGCACCGTCTTGGTGCCCGACAGGGTGGCGCCGAAGGCGCCGGTCCCGCCGGTGATCGAAACGGTGATCGTGCTGTTGAAGGCGGTCGCGATGTTTCCGACCGCGTCGCGCGCCGTCACCTCGATGGCCGGAGCAATCGCCAACCCGGCGACGGTGGCCGTCGGTTGGGCCGTGAAGAAGAGTTTCGCCGCGGGCCCGGAGATGACATCGAACGCGGCGGACGTGCTACCGGACAGGCCGGACGTCGTGGCCGCGAGGGTGTAGCCGCTGCCAACTTTATCGATGCTGATGTTGGAGAACGTGGCGATTCCGGCGGTTGCGGCAAGCGTCGACTGACCCGACAGCACTGCACCGCTCGTTCCGGTCCCGCTCGTGATGGCCAGCGTCACGAGCCCCGTGAAACTCGTGGCCAGGTTGCCGAACGAGTCGTGGGCCGCGACCTGGAGCGCCGGGCCAATTGGCGTTCCCGCCGCATCGGTCCCGGGCTCGACCGCGAACGCGAGACTGATCGGCGTGCCCGCGACGACTTCGAACTTGGCGCCCGGATTGGAGGCGAGAGCGCCAGAGGTTGCCTGAAGCCGGTATCCCGATGCGGAACGATCGATGCGGAGATCGGCGAAGGTCGCGACGCCGCCCACCGCCGCCACCGTCGTGGTGCCGGACAGCGTGGCGTTGCTGGGGTTGCGGACGAGCGACACGGTGACGCTGTCCGTGAAGCTCGGGACCAGCTGTCCCGAGGCATCCCGCGCCTCCACGACGACCGCCGGAGTGATGATGCCGCCCGCCGTCGTGCTCCCTGCGCCGACCTTGAACAACAGCTGTGCGGCCACCGGGGGCGGACCGGACGGCGATCCGGCGCCGCCGCATGTCCACAGGAGGGATGGCAACAGCACCACGAAACAACACCGTAGGGCGCGGCTGGAATACATGGAGGTGCGCTCGGTTTTGGCAGGTTCCATGCCCGACAGTCTTGCGTAAGCTCCCAATGAACTGTGGCGATTACGAGGCGGCGTTTTCGAGATATGTAGTAACGGCGCAGCAATGTAGCGGATGGCCATCGGATACTGTTGCGCACCGCAGGGTCCGCGAAGTACACTACGCCCGAATGCGGCTCCGTCTGAGATCGTTCCGACGCCTGGTCGTGGTGGCCCTGCCGTGCTGGATGCTGGGCGGACCACTCGCCGCGACGCTGCAAAGCGTCGCCGCCTGTCCACACGAGGCGATGCCGTCGTCGATGCACCATGGCCAGAGTTCCGAGGCGCCGTGCTGGTGCCCCGATATGGCCGGCGCGGGCACGGTCCAGCTGCCGACCTTGCCGGCATCTACGACCGAACCCGCGGTCACGGTCGCCGTCGCACCAGCCGTCACGAGCGTGAAGCACCCTGAGTCCGTCGCGCTGCCTGCCTCTCCGTCGTTCGCTCCCACTCCGCCTCCTCCGAACAGCCTCTCCTAACACCCGGCTGACGACAACTCGGAGGACGCGCGACCGGCCGTTGCACGGCCGGGGCGTCCACTTCGTGGACCACGTTCGTGGAGCGCTCGATGGACATTCGTGGCTTCCTGCTGGCACTCGCCGTCGTGCCGGCCGCACTTGCAGCGCAGCAGCCGGTGACCCCCGACAGCCTGCACCAGCACGGGGACACACTCACCGGCCGGCCGATCACACTGCAGGCGATCACCGTTGCCGCCACGCCGTCACGGCGCGACGAGCCCTCGGCATCGATCCGCATCGCGTCGGCGCTCATCCAACAGACGCCGTATTTCAACGCCTACGACCTGCTACGCCAGACCGCGGGCATCGAAGTGCACGACCAGGGGCAAGGCCCTGGGTTCGCCTCCGACGCGTCGGTGCGCGGATTCTCGAGCGACCACTCGACAGACATCGCCCTCTGGGTGGACGGGGTGCCCAACAACGAGCCGGTGAACGGCCATGCCGAGGGCTACAACGACTGGAATCTGCTCTTTCCCGAGGCGATCGACGGCGTCGACGTTCTCAAGGGTCCCACCAGCGCGCTGTACGGCAACTTCGCCCTCTCCGGGATCGTGAGCATTCGCACCCTCGAGCGCATGAAGGGGACAACCACCTGGCTCGATCCGGGGTCGTTCGGTCATGTCGAAGGCGGCCTGATGACGGGATTCGACCACGATCAGAGCGGCGGGGTCTTCGGCCTGCGAGGCGTCCACGAGGACGGCTGGAGGCCGCGCAGCGACTACACCCTGGGCCAGGGTCACGCCCGGCTCGTCCGCACCCTGTCTCCCAACGCGACGCTCGACGCGGGTGTCGAGCTGTATTCCACCAAATGGAATTCTCCAGGCTTCCTGCCCGACAGCGTCTTCCAGGCGCATCGGTTCAACCTCGTCGCGAACCCGACGGATGGTGGCTACAAGAACCGCGCGCAGGAACGGGTGAGCTTCCGCATCCTCCGCGGCTCAGCTCTCTGGCGCACTACCGTGTATGCCACACAGGGCCGCTGGCAGCTGTTTCTCACCATTCCGCCGGAGCCCGGCTCGGGCGAAGGCACCGGCAGTCAGACCGAGGAGGAGGACCGCCGCTACGGATTCGGGCTGACGAGCGCGTTCACCTGGGACCTTCCGCGGGTCGAGATCACCGTGGGCACGGAAGGCCGGTGGGACCACTCGGACTTCGAGAACTGGATCACCACGAACCGCGTGCGCGATTCCGCCCAGATCCTTGTGGCGGCACGGCAGTTGTCGGGCGCTCTGTTCCTGCAGTCCACCGAGGACCTGGGCCACCACTTCCGGCTGAGCCTCGGGGGCCGCCTCGATTTTCAGAACACCCAGGCGACCCCCGGCGGCGGGTCGGCCACGAGTAACGGCAACAGCGTCTTCGCTCCAAAGGTCGGCGCGCTGTACCACCTGCCGAGAATTGGGGATCTCTACGTCAACGTTTCTCGCGGCTTCCGGCAGACCAACGGAATCATCGAGGATCCCGCGCTGCCCTTCATCACGGCGTGGGCGTATGAGACCGGTCTGAAGATCGACGGCCGCTACGCCAACGCCACCGTCTCCGTGTATCGCATGGATGTCTCCAACGAGCAGACGTTCGATCCCATCACGGCGGCGTCGTCGAGCGGCGGTCGCAGCCGTCGTCAAGGCGTCGAGCTGGAGCTCGTCGCTCGTCCCCTGCCCGCACTCCGCATCACCGCCGATTGGACGTTCAACGACGCCAAATACCGACAGCTGATCACCGCGGACGGCGACACGTTGAACGGCGCCCGTGTCTTCAACACAGCGAAGTACGTCGGCACGGTGGCGGTCGAGCTGGCGCCTCCCGCGGCCATCTGGCGGCTACGCATCGGGTCGAACGTGCTCGGCCCTTACAGTCCGTTCGACGAGCCCGGCGTCGAGCTGCCGGCGTATGGGCTCGCGCATGTCTCAGGGGGGCTGCGACTTGGTGCGGCGCAGCTCGAGCTCGGTGTGCGGAACGTCCTCGACCGGGTGTATCCAGAGCTGCGCGCCGGCGGATTCGTCACGCCTGGTCAACCGCGCGCTGCGTTCGGCTCGGTGCGCTACGTGTTCTAGGTCAGGCGCTCTTGAGGTACGGCTCGTTCCAGGCGATTTCGAACAGGCCGTTGCAGCGCGTGCAGCGCATGTTGGCGGGCTTCCCCTCGAGGGGAGCGCGTCCCCGGCAGGCGGGACAGACGGCGTAGCGGTCACCCCACCCCGCGGGGAATCGCAGCGCATTGCGCGGCGACGGGACCACCGTCCAGCGGCTCGGCGCGGCCTGCACGATCTGGAGTAGCCCGCGGGACACGGTGTGCGGCTGGCGATTGACGTCGAGGATCGCCTCGAGCGGCCCGAGCTTGATGATGCGATACCAGGCGCCGCGACGCAGCTTGACGTTCACGTCGCTCTGCAGTCTCGCCCACTGTTGTTGTACCATCGTCCGACTCTCCCACGCGGAAGCGCCCCCAAGCTTGGCGGAGGCCCCCCCAATTCGTCAAGCAGCGTCATTCGCTCAACAGTTCATCGTCCATCTCCGGTGAACGCCGATCGCCACCGCTAGTTGATACTGAACGCGTTACTGGTGGCTGCGGTCAGCCCTCCAGCTGTGGCCGACAGACGGTAGGCGGTGTTGCCGCTGCCGACGAGGTTGATGCTCAAGTCGGAGAACGTCGCGACCCCGGCGATCGCGGCGACCGTCTTCGTGCCTGAGAGTACCGCTCCGCCAGGGCCGGTCCCCGCGGTGATCGCCACCGTGACGTTACCGACGAAGGTCTTCACCAGGTTGTTGAACTGGTCGCGCGCGTCGACCGTCACCGCCGGTGTAATGATCGTGTTCGCCGTCGTGGTCGTCGGCTGCGCGGCGAAGTGCAGGGTGGTGGCCACGTCGGGGTTGATGGCGAAGGACGCGCTGGTCGCACCAGCGACGCCCGCTGAGCTGGCCGTCAGCTTGTACCCGGTCCCGGCCTTTGTGAGGACGAGGTTCGCGAACGTGGCCACACCGTTCACGGCGTTGACCGTCACCGTTCCGCCCAGCGTAGCGCCGGTCGCGCCGGTGCCCGCGGCGATCGCGAGCGTCACCGGGCCCGTAAAGCTGGTGACGGTGACGTTCGACGAATTCTGCGCCGTCACCTGCACCGCGGGGGTGATGTTCGCTCCCGCCGTCGTCGTCGATGGCTGCACCGTGAAGGCGAAGTGCGTGGTGGCGGCCGTCGTGATGGTGAACGAGACGCTGGTCGCGGGAGTCAGACCGAGCGACGTCGTCGCCGTGAGGGTGTACGTCCCAGCTTTGCTGATGGTGAGGTTCGCGAAGCTCGCGAGGCCGGCGTTGACGTTCACCGTCGTGGTGCCACCGAGGAGCGCGCCGGTCGGATTCGATCCGAAGGCGATCGTCACCGTGCCGGTCAATCCCGTCACCGTATTCCCCGCTGCATCTTGCACCGCCACCACGACGCCCGGAATGATCGTCGAGCCCGCGGGGGTCGTGCTCGGCTGCACGGTGAAGCCGAGCTTCGTCGCCGCCCCAACGGTCGAATTCACCGTGAAGGCGTTGCTCGTTCCGGTGGTGAACCCGGCCGACGCAGCGGTCAGCTTATAGCCGATCCCCGCCTTGTCGATCGTCAGCGTGGAGAAGGTGGCCACTCCCGCGACGGCCGCCACCGTCTTCGTGCCGCCGAGTGCGGCTCCCGCGGTGCCGGTACCGCCCGCGATGGCGACGGTCACGTTCCCGGTGAACGCGGTGAGCACGTTACCGATGTTGTCCTTCGCGGTCACCTGGACGGCCGGTGTGATCGCCGCCCCCATATTCACGGCCGAGGGCTGCACGGTGAAATTGAGCGTCGACCCGTTCGTGATGTCAAAGCTCGGGCTGATCGCCGCCGTCAACCCACTCGACGTGGCCCGCAACGTGTAGCCGTTCGCGACCGAGTCGATCTTCAAGGTCGTGAAGGAGGACACGCCCGCCACCGCCTTGACTGTCAACGTACCCGACAGCGTCGGCGTGTTCGGGAAGATCGGATTCGTCCCGATGGCCATCGTGATGTTGTTCGTGAACCCCGTCGCCACATTCCCCTGGGCGTCGAACGCCGTCACGGCGACGGGCGCCATGGTCGTCAGTGAGGTGGTCGAGACCGGGGGCGTGGTGAAGGTCAACAACGTTGCATTCCCCGGCGTCACGTTGAACGGCGTGCTCGTGGCCGAGAGGAGCCCCGTCGCAGACGCGGCCAGGGTGTAGCCGGTGCCGACCTTGTTGATCTTCAGCGAGTTGAAGGACGAGACGCCCGCCGAGGCCTTCACGATGACCGTCCCCGTGAGCGTTCCGGGAACCGGCGTGCCGGCGTTGTTGCCGATCGCCATCGTGATGTTCGAAGTGAACGTTGTCACGGTGTTCAGCATCGAATCGACCGCCGCCACCCTGATGGTCGGCGTGAGGCTCGAGCCGGCCTTCTGGCTCACCGCGGGCTGCACGATGAAGGCCAGGCTGACCGCGGGACCGGGGGTGATGTTGAAGCTGCTGCTGGACGCCCCCGTCAGACCGGTGGAGCTCGCGTTCAACACGTATCCGTTCCCGGACTTGTTGATGCTGAGCGTCGAGAATGTCGCGACGCCGGAGACCGCGCCGACGGTCGTCGTCCCGCGCAGCGTCGCGCCGCTGGTTCCGGTCCCCGACTTGATCGCGAGGGTGATGCTTCCCGCGAAACTGGGCACCGGGTTGCCGGCCGCGTCTTGCGCCGTGACCTGAATCGCCGGCGTTATGGCTGCCCCGGCCGCCGTGTTCACCGGCTGGACCGTGAACGCCAGCTTCGTCGCCGTTCCGACGAGCACGTCGAACGCAGCGCTCTGGATGCTCGTTAACCCGCTCGAGCTGGCGATCAACGTGTAGCCGCTGCCCATCTTGTCGATCTTCAGACTCGCGAAGGTCGCGACGCCGGCCACCGCGGCGACGCTCGTCGTCCCTGAGAGGATCCCTGCCGACGGGTTCGTGCCGATGGCCATCGCGACGTTCCCCGTGAACCCCGTGGCGACGTTGTCCAGTGAATCGAACGCCGTGACCTCGACCGCCGGAGTGATCGCGATGCCCGCCGGTCCGGTCGCGGGCTGCACCGTGAACAACAGATGCGTCGCCGCGCCGGCAGAGACATTGAATGTCGCGCTCGTGGCGGCCGTCAGGCCCGACGCGGCCGACGCGAGGGTGTAGCCGGTGCCGCTCTTGTCGATGCTGAGGGTCGAGAAGCCGGCCACACCGGCGACGGCGGCGACGGTCGTGGTCCCGGACAGCGTCCCGCCGGACGGGTTGGTCCCGATCGACAGGGTGACGTCACCGGTAAACGACAGCACGGGGTTGCCGCCGGCGTCCTGCGCCGTGACCTGGACGGCGGGAGTCATCGTCCCACCGGTGATCAGGTCCGAGGGTTGCGCCGTGAACACGAGTTTCGTAGCGGCACCGATCACCACGTCGAAGGCGGCGCTCGTGGCGCTCGTGAGCCCGCCGGAGGCGGCGGTGAGGGTGTAACCCGCCCCAGCCTTGTCGATGCTGAGCGTGGAGAAGCTGGCCACGCCGGAGACGGCGGCGACACTCAGCGTCCCGGAGAGATTGGCGCCGCCGGTGCCCGTGCCGCCGGTGATCGACATCGTGATGTTGCCGGTGAAGCCGGTCGCGATGTTCTGTTGCGCGTCGAGCGCCGTGACCGTTACGGCGGGGGCAATCGTCGCCCCGCCCGCTGCCGTGCTGGGCTCAGCGCTGAAGACGAGCTGGGTCGCCGCGCCGGCTGCGATGTTGAACCCGTTGCTCGTCACGCCGGTCAGCCCGGACGACGCGGCGTCGAGCGTGTAGCCGTTCCCGACCTTGTCGATGCTCAAGTTCGAGAACGTCGCCACTCCGGCGATAGCGCTGACGCTGTTGGTGCCCGACAGCGTCGCGGCCGGATTCCCGGTGCCCGTGGTGAGCGTGACCGTGACGAGCCCGGTGAAGCCCGATACCAGGTTGCCGCCGGCATCGACCGCCGTCACACTCACGGCGGGCGCGATCCCCGCTCCGGCCGTCGCGTTGGACGGCTGCTGGGTGTACACGAGCTTGCTGGCCGGCCCGGGGACGACGTCGAACGACGTACTCGTCGCCGCGCTCAGCACCGATGCGGACGCGGAGAGCGTGTACCCCACGCCCACCTTGTCGATGTTGAGCGTCGCGAACGTCGCGACGCCGGCGACCGCGGACACCGTCGTCGTGCCGGAGAGGGTACCGCCCGCCGGGTTGTTGGCGATTGCGATCGAGATGGGACCATTGAAGTCGGTCGCCGTGTTTCCCAGGGTGTCGTGCACTGCGACCTGAACGGCTGGGCTCATGGCGGCCCCGGCGGCGACGGACGGGGGCGGTTGCACGACGAACAGGAGCTTCGCCCCTGCGCCCGACAGAATGTTGAACGCCCCACTCGTAGTTGCCGTGAGTCCCGACGTGCTCGCAGCGAGCGTGTATCCCGTGCCCGCTTTGTCGAGACTCAGGTTCAGGAACGTCGCGATGCCGGCTGCGGCGACGACGGTGGTCGTTCCAGAGAGGGTACCGCCCGCCGGGTTCGTGCCGATCGCGATGGCGACGTTCCCGGTGAAGCTCGTGACGACGTTGCCGTGTCCGTCTTCTGCGGCAACCTGCACCGCCGGCGTAATCGCCGCTCCGGCGAACGAGGAGCTCGGCGCCACCAGGTACACCAGCACGGTGGCCGCACCGGCCGCGACGTCGAACGGTGCGGTCGTGGCGCTGGTCAGAGTCGCCGCCGTCGCCGACAGCGTGTAGCCCGTGCCCGCTTTGTCGATGGTGAGGTTCCCGAAGGCGGCGACGCCGGCGGCGGCCGCAACGCATGTCGTACCGCTGAGCGTCGCGCCGGGCGACCCGCTGCCGCTCGTGATCGCGAGGCAGACGCTGCCGGTGAACGCCGTCGCGACGTTCCCCATGCCGTCATGCGCCGTCACGGCTACCGCCGGCGCAATGTTCGCCCCGGCGACCGTGTTGGAGGGCTGACCGGTTATCACGAGGTCAGTGGCTGGCCCGGGGCTCACGTTGAACGCCCCGCTCGTCCCGCCCGTCAGCCCTCCGCCTGTCGCGGTGAAGCTGAATCCGGTTCCGACCTTGTCGATCGTCAGGTTCACGAAGTTCGCGATCCCGCCACTGGCCGTCACGATCGTGGTCCCCGACAGCGTCGCCCCACCTGTGGCGGTCAACGCCAGGGTCACCTGCCCCGTGAAATCGGTGGCGACGTTGTCGAGCTGGTCCAACGCGGTCACCGTGACCGCAAACGAAACGCCCGCCGAAAACGAGGCGGGCACGTTGGAGAAGGTGAGCTTGAAGGCGGGTCCGGCGTTGATGTCGAACAGCGTGCTCTGGGCGGCGGTCAAGCTTCCCGATGCTGCCTGCAGCCGATATCCCGAGCCGCTCTTGTTGATGCTCAACGAAGAGAACGTCGCCACGCCGCCGATGGCGTTGATGCTCGTGGTCCCCGACAGCGTCCCGCCCCCGGGATTCGTCAGGATCGTCAGCGCGACCTGACCGGTGAAGTCGGACACCAGGTTGCCATCCGCGTCGTGCGCTTCTACGACCACGCTGGGCGAGAAGGTCGCACCGGCGGTGTTACTGGTCGGACTGATCTTGAAGACCAGCTGCGTCGGACCGGGCGGAGGCTGCGTCGTCTTGTCGCCGCTGCAGGTGACGGCGAACAGCGAGAGCGCGAGAACGGCAACGTCCCGCACCAGATGGCGAGGGATGGCGGTGCGACGTGCAACCATGACTGGGTCCTATGGGAGGCGAGAACCGAAAACGCAGGTTCCGTGCCAACCTATTGTTTTCGTGAATGGTTACGAGGACATGACGAATTGAGCACTGCCCTGTAGCGGGCTCTCCACGCCTTGTCGCGAATGCGTAACGGATAGCGGCGAGGCTCCCACACTACGCCGCAACCGGTCTGGTGTCATTCCACCGACGCTGGTACTTCTGCTACGGCTCGGTGGGCAGTGGGCGTCGCACTGCCGGATCCGCAGCACACGAGAGACGGCCAAGGAGGTAAGCCCCAGATGACCCTGATCAAGGTGGCCCCGCCGCTTGACCAAGCAGTCGACCTGACCAAAATCTACGATGCCGTCATCGTCGGGTCGGGTGCGGCCGGCGGGATGGCGGCACACGTGCTGACGGATCTGGGCCTCAAGGTGCTGATGCTCGAGGCGGGGAAGAGGATCGACATCAACGCCGAGCTGCGGTCGATGGAATGGCCGTACGACCATCCGCGTCGCGGCGACCTCCCACCCGGCTATCACGCCCTCTCCTTCAACGAATACCAGATCCGCAATCCACCCTACGCCCAGGGCAGCGGTTTCCGGCACGTCCTCTCGAAGCAAGCAAATCACAGAGGGGCGGACTACGTCAAGAACATCCTGGTCGACGAGAAAGAGCACCCGTACACCGGGACGAGGTACGCCTGGGTGCGGGCCCGACTGCTCGGTGGCAAAACCAACATCTGGGGACGCCTGGCGCTGCGACTGTCCGACTACGACTTCAAGGGAAAGACGCACGACGGCTACGGCGACGATTGGCCGATCTCCTACGCCGACATCGCTCCCTACTACGACAAGGTCGACACCTACCTCGGCATCTCGGGCCACAAGGAAAACCTGCCGCACCTGCCGGACAGCCTGTTTCAGCGCCCCGTCAAGCTCAACCTCGCCGAAGTCCAACTGCGCCAGAAGCTCGCGGCGATGGGACGGGTGCTGACACCGTATCGCGCCGGCGTCACGACCGACGGGGTCCAGAACAAGTACCGCAGCAAGTGCTTTGGCCGGGGCGCGTGCGATCGTCGCGGTGGTTGCGACATCCACGCGGCGTTCGACTCGCCCACAGGTCTCATCTATCCCGCGATGGACACCGGCAACCTCACGGTGCGTCCCAACTCGACAGCGCACGAGATTCTGGTCGACAAGAACACCGGCAAGGCGCGCGGCGTCGGCTTCGTCGACAGTGCAACGAAGCGGTCGCTCGAGGCGAAGGCAAAGGTCGTGATCGTCGCGGCGTCGACCCTCGAGTCGGCGCGCCTCCTGCTGCTGTCCAAGTCACCGCAGTATCCGAACGGCATCGGCAACTCGAGCGGCCACGTGGGCCACAACTTCTGTGAGCACGTGATGGGGCCTGGTATCACCGGTCTCGTCAAGGATCTCGTCGGGAAGCCGCACACGTTGGACGACGGCCGGCCCGGAGGATTCTACGTGCCGCGGTTCCGCAATCTGGCGGACCGCCAGCCGGGGTTCATCCGGGGTTACGGCTTCGAGGGGGGGAGCGGGGACCAGATCTTCCCCCGAGGAACCGACACGGCCGGCTTCGGGACCCGGTACAAGAGACACGTGCGCGACTACGCAGGGGCGTACATCAGTATGGGTGGATTCGGGGAGGTGCTCCCCCGCTACGAGAGCTACGTCGATCTCGATCCCGAAGTGAAGGACGCCTGGGGGATTCCGGCGCTGCGCTTCCACTATGAATTCAGCGACAACGAGAAGAAGATGGCCGAAGACATGGCCGTGACGGCGAAGGAGATGTTCGAGGAGGCGGGGATCGAGGTGATCAGTGTGAATCGCGAGGTGCTGACCGAGGGGTGGTCGATCCACGAACTCGGCACCGCGCGCATGGGGGATGATCCCAAGACCTCGGTGCTGAACCAGTTCCAGCAGTCACACGACGTCAAGAACCTGTTCGTCGTGGACGGGTCGAGTCACGTCAGCGCGTCGTGCCAGAATCCGACGTGGACAATCATGGCGCTGTGCTGGCGGTCCTGCGAGCACCTGGCCGACGAATTCAAGAAGGGAAACCTCTAACCGGTGGCCCGAGCCTCCGCGGCGGCGATGCGGTTCCCTCCCGCGCGCTTCGCCGCGGCGAGCCGCCGTTCGGCCGTGGCGCAGATCTCTCTGGCATCCGCTCCGTCCACCGGGAGCGAGGCGATTCCGATACTCACGGTGAGGGGTTGGGGGACGCTCATCCGTGAAGGATGGGTCGGCGTCGCCGCCGTGGCGCTGCGGATCGACTCGGCCAGGTGTGCGACGCCGTCGGACTGCGACTCCTCCACCAGCACCTCCACCAGCACCGCGAACTCGTCTCCGCCATAGCGCGCTACGAGGCCGCGGCGTCCCGTCACCTGGCGGATCGTGCCGGCCACGAGCCGCAGCGTCCGGTCTCCCGCCGCCTGGCCGTAGGTCTCGTTGAACGACCGGAAGTTGTCGACGTCGACGAGCACCACCGCGAGGGTATTCCCCGTCCGCTGCACGCGTGACGCTTCGGAGGCGAGCAGATCGTCGAACATGCTGCGGTTGATGACGTCGGTGAGCCGGTCGCGCGCCGAGCGCCACTGCAGCCGTCGGGTCCGGAGCACGATGCTCGTGCTCAGGATGGTGGCGATGGCGAGCAGCATGAGGCGCGACACCTGGTCGCTCCACGCGAACTGTCCGTAGGCCGCGGCGTCCGGCTCGCTCGCGAGCGCCGGGTGGCTGGCGACTGTGACCAACACCACGGTCAGGTACTGGGCCATCGCTCCCAATCCCGTCACGGCGCAGATGCGCGGGTCGAACCGCAGCGCCGAGGCCGCGATGGCGAGGAGGTAGATCGGGTAGACGACCCGGCTGTTGAGCGTGGTGTGCGGTTGATCGATGAGGAGGAAGCTGACGAGGGCGAGGCTGACCAACGTGACGTCGAGCAGCCCGGTCGCGAATCCGATCCATGGGCGGTACAGCTTTCGTCGCGTAACGCGGTACGCCAGTGCCGCGAGCAGGAATCCGAACGCCGCGAAGCTCAGCCCGACCGTGACCTCGCGCTCGCCGGGGCGGAACAGACGATCCACCGCGGGGACGAGGAAGACGAGACCGGCGAGCACGAGGCGCACGCGCGCCACGAGGTGTTCGCCGGCCGCGCCGGCATCCATCAACAGGGGTTCCGGAGTCCGCGCGAAATCCGACCACCGGTCGAGCAGCCAGAGGGCCCACTCGCGGCGTGTGTGCGGGTTGCCTTCGAGACGACGGCGCGTGCCGCGGGGAGGACGATCGGTGATCACCGCTCCCGGAAAGGAAATGAAACCGAGCATTTGGCGAAAGAGCTGGTGCAAGAAAAAGACCTGCCCGCGGGCGACAGATTACCCGGCGCGGCGTGATGTGGCACACAGGGTGTGCTGCGAAGTGGTGCAGCGGTGCTGCAGCTTACTTCCTTCTGAACGGTGACACGGCAGTTGTGCAACACAAAGGGCCGCCGAAGCTGGCGGCCCTACGTTGTGGTATCAGCGAGTGCCCGAGGAGGGAGTCGAACCCTCACGGGGTTGCCCCCGGGGGATTTTGAGTCCCCTGCGTCTGCCATTCCGCCACCCGGGCCGGCTACTTCCGCTCCGACGGCAACCGCTCCGCGTCGCGCTGCTTCGTGAGCAGCCGCTCGGCGAAATCGAGTCGCTCTTCCACCTCCGACAACCGGCGCTGCACGTCTTCCAGCTCGGTCATACGATGCTGCAGCTCCTCCGTGTCGCCGACTTTGCCGCGCATCTCGTCGACGGCCTGCGTCAGATCGCGGAGCGAGGCCTTACGGCCGCGCAGCCGGTCCTCCGGCCGCCCGGGGGCGATGGCGAACGACAGCGACTTCGCAATCGAGATGGCAATGATGATGACCCCGACGCCCAGCGCCCACTCCGGGATCCCGAAAAACATGCCCGCCTCCGTCGATCGAGCGGAGGGGAAATATAGCGCTACGGCCGGGGGCGGCGTCCTCCGCCGGGGCGCAAACCGGGGCGCAGGCCGGGACGCCGCATCCCCGGCCGGTTGTTCCGCACCGCCTCAGCGATGCGCTCGCGGAAGCGCTGGCGAAACTCCTGGTAGCGAGCGCGCTGCACCGGATTCAGAAACCCGGCCAGCTCGTGATCCTCCTGATCGTCCACCTGGAAGAGCGATTGCGTGACCCGCCGCCGCGCGTCGAGCAGCCTGCTCACGCTGTCGGGGTTCGCCGCCACGCCGGGTTGCATCTGGCCCTGCAGCGCCTGGTTGATCCGTCGCCGCTCGATCATCAGCGGGCGACGTTGACCCCAGGCGTGCACCTGGGCCGAATCGAACCGCGCCGCCTGGTCGGGGTTCAGCCCCAGCACTTCGTGGGCCCGGGTGCGGTAGCGGTCGAGTACCTCTTGCCGCAGGGTCTCGAGTTGCGTGGAATCGGCGGCGACGCCGGAATCTCCGGGATTCTGCGCCGCGAGCGTCGTTGCCGCGGCGACCGAAAGGGCGAGCCAGAGCGCGCGCATCAGTAGTCCTCCATCGACCGCAGCAACGACTGCAGCTGCGATTCCGAGAGATCCTCCACCCCCGCATCGCCGGCATGCACCAGCGGCGTCGTCTCCACCGGTTCATTCAATGCCGCCAGCACGTCCTGCAGCTGACCGGGGCTGAAGTCCGCGAGCTCACCGGCCGTCGTTCCAGTGACCGTCGAATCGATTCCCGCCGCTGCTGTCGTCGGGTGGTGAATGTGGTAGTGGAGCAGCAGCCCAGCGCCGAGCATCACGACGACGACCGCGGCCGCCCGCATCCAGGCAGGCTGCATCCACTGGATCGGTGACCGCGTGGCCGCATCGCCGGCGCGCAGCCGGGCGAGCACCGCCTGGGCGGTGCGTTCGACGTCGAGACGATCGGCGGCAGCGGCGCCGAGCCGCTGGGCCAGCTGTCGCAGTTCCTGATCGTGTACAGGTCCCGAGTCGTGCATCATTTCAGCCACTCCTTCAGCCGCTTCACGGCATGGTGATAGTGCACCCGCGCGGCGCCGGGCGTGGTATCGAGTGCCGCCGCGATCTCTCCGTATTCCAACCCCTGCTGTGCCCGCAGCAGGAAGACTTCCCGTTGCATGCGCGGCAGGCGGGTAAGCCCCCGCTGCAGCCGTTCTTCGGTTTCCCCAGCAACCGTCCGCTCGTGCGGATCGCCGTCCTTCGATGCGAGGCGGTCATCGAGCGGAACCACTCGGCGCCGCGCCAGCCGCCGCCCCAGATCCTTGAGCGCGTTGCCGCCGATCGTGAGCAGCCAGGTGCGGAACTGGCACTGACTGCGGAAACTCGCCACGGCCCGAAACGCCCGGATGAACGTCTCCTGCACCAGGTCGTCGAGATCGGCCTCGGGGGCCCCCGCCCCCGCCAGAAACCGGGCCACGGCCCGGGCGTGGCGCCGCACCAGCTCCGTCGCCGCCCGTTCGTCGCCCGACTGCCAGGCGACGATCAGCTGGGCATCATCCGCCGGCCGGACGGCCGGTTCCGCTGGTGGCATGGTTCTCAGGTTGACGTGGAAGTCGCTGGGAAATTAAGACGGTAGGGGACGGTAGGAGACGGTAGGAGTCGGTAGGGGTTTGTGCCGTACCGTCCCCTACCGTCCCCTACCGTCTCCTACTACGTTCTTAATTCGAACGCTCGTTCGAAAACCATGCGCCCCTACGACCAGCGCTTCAGCGCCCTGCTCGGCCACGCCGCCCGCGTCTTCGCCGGTCGCGGGTACGACCGCACCTCGATGCGCGACCTCGCCGCAGCGAGCGGGATGTCGCTCGCCGGGATCTACTATTACGTCCGCGGCAAGGAAGACCTGCTCTACCACATCCAGGAGCGCTCTTTCACCCAGGTGCTGGACGGCGCCGAAGCGGCGCTCCAGACCGCCGTCGACCCCGAAGAGCGGCTGGCGGCGTTCATCCGGCACCACGTCACCTTCTTCGCGGCGCACATGCCCGAGATGAAGGTGCTGTCCCACGAAGCCCAGGCGCTCTCCGGCGACCGGCTCCGCAAGGTCAACCAGATCAAACGCCGCTATGTGAATCTGCTGGAGCGCCTGCTGCACGACGTGGTCCCCGACCGCCCCGCGCTGGAGCGCTCCGCGGCGGCGTACGCGTTGTTCGGCATGATGAACTGGATCTACAATTGGTACGACCCCGCGGGCGCACTCGATGCAGGCACTCTCGCGGATCTCTTGACCCGCATCTTCCTCGGCGGCTTCGCCGAAGCCCGTTCTCCGGTAAATGGAGGCTCGTGAGCACCATGACGACCGCGACGGAACCCCAGGTAAAAACCCTCATCCGCTACCACGTCGAAGACGGGCTGGCGATCATCGAGCTGGACGATCCGCCCGCCAATACGTACACGCACGAGATGATGCGGCAGCTCGACGATGCGATCCTGCAGGCCCGCTTCGACGACAGCGTCCACGTGATCATCCTGCGCGGCCACGGGGACAAGTTCTTTTCGGCCGGCGCCAATATCGGCATGTTGAACAGCGTGACGCCCCGGTTCAAGTATTTCTTTTGCCTCCACGCCAACGAGACATTGAACCGCCTCGAGCACACGCCGAAGCTCACGATCGCCGCGTTGAACGGCCACACCGTGGGCGGCGGGCTCGAGATCGCCATGGCCTGCGACATTCGCCTGGCGCGGGAGAATGCCGGGAAGATCGGTCTGCCGGAGGTGAATCTCGGCGTGCTCCCCGGCACCGGCGGTACGCAACGCCTGGCGCGTCTCGTGGGGAAGGCGCTGGCGATCGAGCTGATGGTCAAAGGAGAGCTGTTCTCCTTCGACCGGGGGAAGGAGCTCGGCCTCGTCAACGAAGTGTTTCCCGCCAAGGAGTTCTGGGAGCAAGTGCTCCTGTATGCCAAGCAATTCTGCCCGCCCAACAAGGCGTCCAAGGCGGTGGGGCTGATCAAGCGCTCGGTGCAGTCGGGTGCGGAGGTGCCGTTCGAGTCCGGACTGGCGATCGAGCGCGAGCTGCAGCAACAGCTGTTCCAAAGCGAGGACGCGAAGGAAGGCATTGCGGCGAACCAGGAGAAGCGCGTGGCGGAGTTCAAGGGCCGGTGAGAACCGACCTCTTCATCAACAACGAATGGCGGCCGGCCGCCTCCGGCAAGCGGTTCGCCGTCGAAAATCCCGCAACCGAAGAGACGATCGCCGACGTCGCCGCCGGTGACGCTGCCGACGTCGACGACGCTGTCGTCGCCGCCCGGACGTGCTTCGACTCGGACGGCTGGCGCGGCCTCTCGGCGCGCAAGCGCGGCCGCCTGCTCACCAAGGCAGGCGATCTCCTGGAATCGCGGCTCGACGAATTTTCCCGGCTGGAAACGGCGCACAACGGCAAGACGCTGTTCGAGTCGAAGATCGAATTGACGATGACGGTCAATACCTTGCGTTACTACGGTGGGTGGGCCGACAAGATCACGGGTGACACCTTGCCGGTGGACGGGCCGTTCTTCTGTTACACGCTGCGCGAGCCGGTCGGTGTCGTCGGCGCGATCGTCCCGTGGAATTTCCCGCTCAACATCGCGAGTTGGAAGTTCGCCCCGGCGCTCGCCGCGGGGTGCACGATCATCCTCAAGCCCGCGTCCGAGACGCCACTCACCGCCCTCGCCATGGCGGAGGTGATGCAGGAAGCGGGGTTCCCTCCCGGAGCATTCAACGTGGTGTCCGGGGGCGGCTCGACCGCCGGCGCGGCGTTGGTGCGTCACCCCGACGTTGACAAGATCTCATTTACCGGCTCGACCGAGGTCGGGCGCCAGATCATGAAAATGGCGGCCGACACCAACAAGCGCGTCACACTGGAGCTGGGCGGGAAGAGCCCGAATATCATTTTCGCCGACGCCGACATTCCCGCCGCCGTGAAGGGTGCGCAGACCGGGATTTTCTACGGCAAGGGTGAGGTGTGCGCCGCCGGGTCGCGCCTGCTGGTGGAAGCAAGCGTACACGATCAGGTGGTGGAACAGCTCGCCGCCGGCGCGAAGAAGCTCACGCCCGGCGATCCGCTCGACAAGAACACGCGGCTGGGCGCACTCGTCTCGAAAAAACAGCAGGAGACCGTGCTCTCCTACATCAAGAAGGGGAAAGACGAAGGCGCCGCCCTCGTCGCCGGTGGCAATGCGGTGCAGCCCAACGGCAAGGGCTACTACGTCGAAGCGACGGTGTTCGACGGCGTAACGCCCGACATGACGATCGCCCGCGAGGAGATCTTCGGGCCCGTCCTCGCGGTGCTCGCCTTCGAGGGCTTCGATGCGGGAGTGCAGCTCGCGAACCGGTCGATGTACGGCCTCGCGGCGGGGATCTGGACGAAGGATATCCAGAAGGCGACACGGGCGGCGCGCGCGATTCGCGCGGGGACGGTCTGGGTCAACAGCTACAACTTCTATGATTCTGCCGCGCCGTTTGGGGGCTTCAAGGCATCGGGGTTCGGGCGCGATCTCGGGCGCGATGCCCTGGACAGTTATCTCGAGACGAAGACTGTTTGGGTGGCGTTGTGACGGCAGGGAGCGGCGTGGGGCGAGAGGCGTACATCTACGCGGCGGCGAGGACCCCCGTTGGGAAACACGGAGGGTCGTTGGCGGGCGTGCGTCCCGACGATCTCGCGGCCGTCCCCATCAGGGCCGTCGTCGAGCGCGCGCAGCTCGACCCGCACTCGATCGACGATGTGATTCTCGGCTGCGCCAACCAGGCGGGCGAGGACAACCGCAACGTGGCGCGGATGGCGCTGTTGCTCGCCGGGTTGCCGGTCGAGGTCCCGGGCCAGACAGTCAATCGGCTGTGTGGGTCCGGGCTCCAGGCGGTGGCGAGCGCCGCCCAGGCGATCAAAGCGGGTGAAGGAGAGGTGTTCATCGCGGGCGGCGTCGAGAGCATGACCCGCGCCCCCTATGTGATGCTCAAGTCCGGGGAGCCGTGGAATCGCCGCGCGCCGGAGATCGCCGATTCGACGGTCGGGTGGCGCTTCACCAACCCTAGACTCGAGAAAGACTGGACGATTTCCCTCGGCGAGACGGCCGAGGTCGTCGCCCGGCAATACGGCATCACGCGCGCCGAGCAGGATGCGTTCGCGGTCGAGAGCCAGAGGCGCGCCGGGCGCGCGCTCGAGGCGTGCGTCTTCACGGACGAGCTCGTTCCGGTCCCCCTCCCCGATGGGTCGGTCTTTTCGAGGGATGAGTATCCACGCGCGGGAACGACGCTCGAAGCGGTCGCAAAGCTCAAACCGGCGTTCAGGCAGGACGGCACGGTGACGGCGGCGAGCTCGAGTGGGATTAATGACGGAGCAGCGGCGGTCGCAGTCGGTTGGGCGGACGGGCGGTCGGGCGGTCCACAACCGCTTGGCCGGATTGTGACGACCGCAGTCGCCGGAGTCGATCCCAGCTGTATGGGGCTTGGCCCCATCCCCGCAACGCGCAAGGCGCTCGATCGAGCGGGTCTGAAGATCGATCAGATCGATCTCATCGAGCTCAACGAAGCGTTCGCGGCACAAGCGATCGCCTGCATCCGCGAGCTGAATCTCGACCCCGCCAAGGTGAACATCTACGGCGGCGGCATCGCCCTCGGTCACCCACTCGGATGCACTGGCGCAAAGATTCTTACGACTCTGCTTTACGCTCTTCGCCGTACGAATTCTCACTACGGTTTAGTGACGATGTGCATCGGCGTCGGCCAGGGCATCGCGATGATCGTGGAGCGGGTATGACTCTCGTCCTCACCGCAGTCTCCGACGGTGTCGCCACGCTGACGCTGAACCGACCGGAGAAGTTGAACGCGCTCACGCTCCCCTTGTGCGACGAGTTGATCGCCGCCCTGCGGACGGCTTCGCAGGACGCCGGTATCCGCGCCATCGTCATCACCGGCGCGGGCCGAGCGTTCTGCGCCGGGGCGGATCTGACGGTCCTCGGGAGCGAGGGCAACGCGCTCGTGACCGCCGGCCGGCAGATCGCCCTGCTGGTGAGGACCGCGCCCCAGCCGGTGCTGGCGGCGGTCAACGGCGCCGCGGCGGGTGGCGGCGCCAATCTCGCCCTTGCCTGCGACTACCGCGTCGCCGCCGAGACGGCCGCGATCGGCCAGGTGTTCGCAAGACTCGGATTGGGACCCGACTGGGGTGGCAGCTATTTCTTGCCCAGGCTCGTCGGGACATCGCGGGCGCTCGAGCTCTTGTGGAGCGCCCGGATGGTGCCTGCCGCGGAAGCCCACGATCTGGGACTGTTCGATCGTCTCGTCCCGGCCGACCGACTCGAAACCGAGGTTCGCGCGCTCGCCTTGGCCTGGGCCTCATTCCCATCCCTGGCCCTGCGCCGCGCCAAAGAAGCGATCTACCGGAGTCTCGAAGCGACGCTACCCGAGATGCTGGATCTCGAGGTGGCGATGCAACGCGAGCTGTTCGCCACCGACGAGGCGCGCGCGCGCCTCGAGTCCTTCGCCACACGGAGCCGTTGAACCATGGTACGCAAGCTCGGCAATTTCGATGACTGGATCGACTACTTCCGCTATTGGCAGGATTCCATCGGTGTGCCGCAGAGCGCACTGATCCAGTTCAACTTCGAAGCGAAGTTCGGCGATCAGGAAGTCCCGCATATCGAGTTCGGGCACTACAAGGGCCAACGTAAGTGGCCCACGGTGATGCATATCCCCGACCAGCGGATCCGCGATGCGTTGCTCAATCTGATCGTGTATCAGGGCGACACCGAATTCGCCTCGGTGGAGCAGCAGCGCAACCTGCTGCACAACGCTCCGTCCGACTACGACCTCCTATCGTTGCAGCGCGTGATGACCGAGGAAATGCGTCACGGGTGGCAGATGTCCTACCTCCTCTGCACCCATTTCGGCGATGAAGGCAAGCGTGAAGCGGCGAAACTGCTCGAGCGGCGCGCCGACGAGGGCGAGCGGCTGCTCGGCAGCTTCAACGAGATCGTGGATAACTGGCTCGACTTCTTCACCTACACGCAATTCATCGACCGGGACGGCAAGTTTCAGCTGAAGATGCTCTCCGTGTCGAGCTTCGACCCGCTGTCGCGGTCGATGGGACCGATGTTGAAGGAAGAATCCTTCCACCTCGGCACGGGGAACAACGGACTGCTGCGGATAGTGAAAGCCGGGAAGATGCCTCCGGAGGTGATCCAGCGCTTCTTCTACAAGTGGATCCCGACCGCCTTCGATCTGTTCGGCACCGATAATTCCTCGTCCGCCCACTGGGCCTATGTCTGGGGCCTGAAGGGACGATACGACGAGCGGGACAACCAGATCGAGGCGGACAAGACGAAGCTCAACGAGCTGTCCCGGGGATTGTACCGCCAGGAGATCGTCAAGCTGATCGAGCGGCTCAACATGTTCATCCCGGAGCGGGAGCGCTGGCTCAAGGTGCCCGCCCTGCAGTTCAACCGGCGCATCGGCGTGTACGGCCACCAGTGCTTCAGCGTAGATGGAACGCCGATCGACGCCGACAAGTACCCGGCGTATCGTGAATCCGTGCTGCCGCGACCGGAAGACATCGCCCTGGTGCACGATATCGAGAAGGAGCCGGGCTGGATCGAGCCGAAGAAGGCGGATAGTCTGCTGCAGTGAGCCGCCCGCTCGTCATCGCGCATCGCGGGGCCTCGGCGCAGGAGCATGAGAACTCCCTGGCCGCCTTCCGGCTGGCGGGGCAACTCGGTGCGGACGGAGTCGAGCTCGATATTCACGCGACGCGCGACGGCGCGCTGATCGTACACCACGATGACACGATCGCCGGAGTTCATATCCCGACTTCGACCGCTGCAGCGGTGCGGTCGCAGCGGCTTCCCAATGGCGAGGCGCCGCCGCTGCTCGCGGAGGCGCTCCGGGCTATCGGCCCGCGGCTCCGTGTCTATGTCGAGGTCAAGACGCTGCCGCAGGCGTGCGACGCGCACCTCCTCGACGTGCTGGACTCGGGACCGCACCCGACTGGTTACGCCGTCCATGGATTCGATCACCGGATCCTGGCGCGGCTCGGCGCGCTCCGCCCCACGCTGCCGCGCGGCGTGTTGAGCGCCTCGTATCCGATCCGCCCGCTCGTTCCCCTGATGGACGCGGGGGCCGTCGGGTTCTGGATGGATCGGTCGCTCGTGGACGGCGACCTCGCCGCGCTGCTCCACATCGCTGGCGCCCAGCTGATCGTCTGGACCGTCGACGACGCCGTGGAGATGGTGCGGCTCGCCGGCCTCGGCGTCGACGGACTCTGCACCAATCGCCCCGACCTGGCGCGCCGCACAATGGATGCACTCCGCCCATGAGCACGCCCGCCGCTTCCACTCCCCCGCGGATCGCCGTTATCGGGGCCGGGACGATGGGCCACGGTATCGCCTACGTGGCCGCGCTGGCTGGGTGTCGGGTCGCGCTGCACGACAGCCAGCGGGACGCGCTCGCCGAAGCGCGGCGCCGCATCGAATCACTGGCCGCGGCGGGGCTGCAGCGCGGCAAGATCACCGAGGCGGACCGCGCCGGCGTGCATCAGCGCCTGCGTTATTCGGTCGAGCTGGACGACGCGGTCATGGACGTCGATCTCGTCATCGAGGCCGTCGTCGAGCGCATCAATACCAAGCAGATGTTGTTCGCGGCCGTAGAACGGCAGGCGCCGCGCGAGGCGCTGCTCGCGACCAATACGTCGTCCCTTTCCGTCGGGCAGATCGCCGCCGCGGTGCGCGAGCCCACACGGCTCATCGGGATGCATTTCTTCAACCCGGTTCACGTCATGCGGCTCGTCGAAGTCGTGCGGCACGGGCGGACGCCTCCCGACGTGGTCGAACACGCCTGCACCATCGCCCGGCGCCTCGGCAAAGAGCCGATCGTGGTCCAGGACTCCCCCGGCTTCGCCTCGAGCCGCCTGGGAGTCGTCCTTGGCCTCGAGGCGATGCGGATGCTCGAGCAGGGCGTCGCGTCCGCGGAAGACATCGACAAGGCGATGGAGCTGGGCTACAACCACCCGATGGGACCGCTGAAGCTCTCGGACCTCGTCGGACTCGACGTGCGGCTCGCGATCGCCGAGTACCTGTACCAGCAGCTGCGCATGCCGCATTACGCCCCGCCCCAGATCCTCAAGGACAAGGTGCTGCGGGGCGAGCTCGGCAAGAAGACCGGCAAGGGTTTTTACACCTGGGGCGACGCGTGACGGCAGCGCCTCTGCCGTATCGCATCACCGATGTCCACATCCATATCCAGCCCTGGCGGGACTTGAAGCCGGAAGTGCAGGCGGTGATGCGTGCCGGCAAGGAAGACCACTGGGACTTCCTGCTCTCCTTGATGGACGATCCGCAAGCGTTGCTCCAGGTCATGGACAAGGCCGGGGTGTGGCGGGTCGGACTCGTCAATTACCCGAGCCCCGACATCATGGGGTTCACCGATTCGACCAACGACTTCGCGGCGCGGTATGCCCGGGCCAACCCGGAGCGGCTGTTGCCGTACGGTGGCGTGCATCCCCGCTTCAGCGCCAACCCCGCGGGCGATGTGGACCGGCTGGTAGATCTCGGGATTCGCATGCTCAAGATTCATCCCAACCACCAGGGGTTCCCGGCCAACGCCTACACCCAGGGACTCGACGCCCTCGCGGCGATCTATCGGCGCTGCGAAGAGCGTGGACTCCCGGTGCTGGTCCATACGGGGACCTCGATCTTCCCCGGCGCCCGCTCCAAGTGGGGGAACCCCCTGGAGATCGACGACATCGCGATCGACTTCCCCGATCTGCCGCTCGTCATGGCACACGGCGGACGGCCGCTATATATGGAAGAGGCGTTCTTCATCCTGCGACGTCATCGACATGTCAGGCTCGACGTCTCCGGCATTCCGCCCCTCAAATTGCTGGACTACTTTCCCCGCTTGATGGAGATCGGCAACCGCGTGCTCTGGGGAACCGATTGGCCCAGTCCCGGGGTGAAGGACCTCCGGGGCAACATCGACCAGTTCCTGACGCTGCCCTTGAGCGACGCCCAACGCCGCGCCATTCTCGAATCCAACGCCCTGGCGCTGTTCCCGGGGCCCTCGCATCCCTAGCGGAGACGCCTCTCACGTCCGGAGTCACCCGCATGCGCCTGTTCCTCGTCGCCGCCCTCGCAGTGGGCGGGGTGTCGGCGCTGGTGCCGCCCCTCGCCGGCCAAGCCGGCCGCATCAGCTACGACACCTTTTCGCTCGCCAACGGCCTGCAGGTCATCACGTCGGAAGACCATTCGACCCCTGTCGTGGCGGTCGACGTCTGGTACAACACCGGTTCGCGCAATGAGCGCATTGGCCGGTCTGGTTTCGCCCACCTGTTCGAGCACATGATGTTCCAGGGCTCCGCGCACGTGAAGAAGACTGAGCACTTTCAGCTGGTGGAGCGGGCGGGCGGCGAGGAGAACGGCAGCACGCAGGAGGATCGCACCAACTACTACGACGTGGTGCCTTCCAACCGCCTCAACCTCGTGCTGTGGCTCGAGGCGGACCGGATGCGCTCGCTCGCCATCACGCAGGAGAACTTCGAGAACCAGCGCGAGACGGTGAAAGAAGAGCGCCGGCTGCGGGTGGACAACCAGCCCTACAGCCGGGCGTTCGTGGATGGGCTCACCCTCCCCTACGACAGCACCGCCTGTTTCGCTTACGCCCATTCGACGATCGGCGACATGGCGGACCTGAATGCCGCCAAGCTGCCCGACGTGCAGGCGTTCTTCGACACCTACTACGCCCCGAACAACGCCAGACTCGTGGTCGTGGGCGATTTCAACCCCACGGAGCTGCGGCGCCTCATTCGCCAGTATTACGCGGATATCCCGCGGCACGACCCGCCGCCTGCCGTGTCGTGCGACTACAAGCTCAACCCCGGATTGATCCGGCGGGAGTTCGCCGACTCGCATGCCAACCTGCCGGCGGTCGTACGGCTCTATCGAATTCCTCCCCATGACGACCACGACACCCCGGCCATCGAGCTGATGAACATCATCCTCGGTCAGGGCGAAAGCTCGCGGCTCAATGTGGCCATCGTGCGGCGTGCCAAGGCCGCTCTCGCGGCGGGAGCCGGCGGCACTGCCTCGCACCGGGGACCCGGTACGATGTTCGCCTTCGGGATCGCCAACCAGGGCATCGCGATCGATCGCGTGGACAGCCTGCTCGTCGCGCAACTGGACACCCTGCGTCAGAACGGCGTCACGCCCGACGAGCTGACGAAGGCCAAGAACACGCTGCGGGCCGGATTCATCCAGAACCGCGAGACCGCCTTGAGCAAAGCGGAAGAGTTGCAACACTACGCGATGTTCCACGACGACCTGGCCGAGATCAACACCGACCTGGATCATTTCATGGCCGTGACCAACGACGATATCCGGCGGGTCGCGGGGAAGTACCTCGACTCCTCGAACGCCGTCATTCTGCTCATCAAGCCGGCGGGGGGTGGTCAATGAAGGCGCTCGCGCTGCTGCTGTTGGCCGGCACGTCGGCGGTGCCGCTGTCCGCTCAGGACTCCTTCCCTCCCAAGCCTCCGGCTCCTGCCCCGCTGGCGCCGGTGCGGTTCCCGCCATTCCAACAGGTGACGCTGCCGAACGGAATGACGCTGCTCGTCGTGGAAAACCACGAGCAGCCGGTCGTCTCGGTGAACCTGAGTTTTCCAGCCGGCTCGTTGTACGATCCCGCCGGGAAGGAGGGCACCGCCGAGCTGGTCGCGACACTGCTGACGAAGGGAACGCCTACCCGGTCCGCGGATCAGCTCGCGGCGACGATCGAGGGTGTGGGCGGCAGTCTGGGCGCATCGTCCGGCGACGACTTCCTCACCGTATCGGCGGGTGTGCTGAGCGATCACGCCGATCTGACGTTCGACCTGCTGGGAGACGTGGTGCGTCGCGCCACGTTCCCGACGGACGAGCTGGAGCTGGCGCGGACCCAGGCCCTCTCGTCGCTCGCCCTCGCGCTGTCACAGCCCGGCACCGTCGCCGATCGGTTCTTCCGCCGTGACATCTACGGCCGGCACCCCTACGGCCGGAGTCCGACGGAAGCGTCCTACAAGGCGATCACCCAGGTCGACGTGAAGGGCTTCGCCGCGCGCCGGCTGCGGCCGGGTGGGGCGCTGCTCGTGATCGCAGGCGACCTCACCCTCGCACAGGCCCGGGCGCTTGCGACGAAAGCGTTCGGTGGTTGGACCGGCACACCGGCAACCGTCGTGCCACCCGCCCCTCCCATGGCGAGGGGGGCGACCGAAATCCTGCTCGTGCACCGCCCCGCATCGGTCCAGGCGAACATCGTACTCGGCAACACGACGTTCGGCCCGACCGATCCGTCCTATTACGCCGCGCGCGTCGTCACCCAGGCACTCGGGGGCGGTGCGGACGCCCGCCTGTTCCTGATTCTGCGGGAGCAGAAGAGCTGGACATACGGCTCGTACGCGGGCCTCGATCGGCACCGCGGGATGGGTAACTGGAGCGCGACCTTCGAGGGCCGCACCGAAGTCGCCGACAGCGCGCTGCGGGAGATGTTGCACCAGATCGATCGCATCCGCACCGAGGTGATCCCCGACAGCGAATTCAACAATACGAAGGGCCGGCTGATCGGGTCGTTCCCGCTCTCGATCGAAACCCCCGATCAGGTCGCCTCCTCGGTCGCCAACGCCCGGCTGCTCGGATTAGGAAGCGATTATGTCCGACTGTACCGCGAGCGTCTCGCCGCAGTGACGGCGATCCAGGCCCGCGCCGCAGCCATCCGCACCTATCGGCGCAACGCGCTGAGCATCATCGTCGTGGGCGACGGCGAGCAGTTGTACGATCGTCTCAAGGCGATCGCTCCGGTGCGGATGGTGGACGTGGACGGGAAGGCGCTGACCCTCGCCGACCTCCACCCCAAGGCGGGAGCGCCGAGTCTCGATCGGGCACAGATCGTCAGCCACGCCGACAGCTTCGAGGTGCTGGTGCAAGGCAACGTCATGGGCGCGATGACGGGTGCGCTGCAGGCCGGTACGGACTCGGTGACCTACACCGAGCGCACCACCATCGCCGGCGGCACCGTTCAGCAGAACACGACGGTGCGGTTCAACCCTGGCGACCTGTCGGTGACTGCCGTCGATCAGACTGGGAGCGTCCAGGGGCAGGCCTCGGACATCCACATCACCTACGCCGCAGGCCACGTCAAGGGAAGGGCGACGACGCCGCAGCAGAACGGCTCGCCGCAGACGATCCAGATCGATACCACGATCGCAGCCGGGACGTACGACGATAACGCGCTGGCGGTGATCTTCCCCGCTCTCCCGCTCGCGGCCGGTCAGACGTTCAACCTCAACGTCTTCGAGTCGGGCAAGGGACAGGTCAAGGTGATTCAGGTGAAAGTTTCGGATGGCGGCACGGTGATCGTGCCGGCGGGGAGCTTCGACTCGTTCAAGCTCGACGTGACCGGCGGGCAGGTGCCGACGACGTTCTACGTCAGCAAAGCCACGCCGCGACGCATCGTGAAGATCGAGCTGGTGGGTGCACCATTCGTGTTTCAGCTGGTCAAGTAGCCTCGCGTACCAAGGAGAGCACGCTGATGCGCACGTGGTGGATTGTGACCGCTGCCCTTCCCCTCGTCGTCGCCTGCGCCAGCGGGCGGGCGCGCCCCGCGGCGCAGGCCGCCGTACCGGCACCTGCCGCCGCCGATACGACGAGCGTCAACCGGGCGCAGTACGCGTCGACCTATCGTCGACACGCCAACCCGCCGGTGTTGATCAAGAACGCCACGATCATGACCGCCGCCGGGCAGCAGATCGCCAACGGCTCCATTGTCCTGCGCGACGGTCGCATCGTGGCGGTGGGCGCGACAGTTACCGCGCCCGCGGACGCTGTCGTTGTGGACGGTACCGGCAAGTTCGTCACCCCCGGGATCATCGACGACCACTCTCACCTCGGCGTGTACGCCGCCCCGGGGACCGACGCCGAATCGGACGGCAACGAGGCGACGAATCCGGTCACGGCCGAGGTCTGGGCCGAACACTCGTTCTGGCCCCAGGATCCGCAGATTCCATTGGCGATCGCGGGCGGCATCACCACGATCCAGGCACTCCCCGGGTCGGCGAACCTGATCGGCGGGCGCAGCGCCACGTTGAAGCTGATCCCGGCGCGCACGGTCCAGGAGATGAAGTTCCCGGGTGCGCCGTACGGTCTGAAAATGGCCTGCGGAGAAAATCCCAAGCGCGTCTATCACAGCCGCGGCCCGTCGACCCGAATGGGCAACATGGCGGGTTACCGCGCCGCGTTCATTCAGGCGGAAGGCTACCGGGAGAAGTGGGACAAGTGGAACAAGACACATCAGGGTGACCCACCGGCGCGCGACCTGAAGCTCGAATCGCTCGCCGAAGTGCTGCGCGGACACATCCTGGTGCACAATCACTGCTACCGCGCCGACGAAATGGCCCTGATGCTCGACTTGGGACATGAGTTCGGCTTCAAGATCCGCTCGTTCCACCACGCCGTGGAGTCGTACAAGATCGCGGACCTCCTGGCCCGCGAGGGCACAGCGGTGTCGGTGTGGGCCGACTGGTGGGGCTTCAAGGAAGAAGCGATGGACGGCATCCACGAAAACGCCGCCCTCAATCAGCAAGCCGGCGTGCGCGTGATCATTCACTCCGACAGCCCGAGCGGCATCCAGCGGCTTAACCAGGAAGCCGGAAAGGCGATGTCCGCCGGCCAACGGGCGGGAATCGCGATCACCGAGGACCAGGCACTGCGCTGGATCACGGCGAACCCCGCCTGGGCCCTGGGTATCGATTCGATCGTGGGCACGCTCGAGCCCGGGAAGATGGCCGACGTCGTCGTGTGGTCGGCCGATCCCTTCTCGGTCTATGCAAAAGCGCTGCAGGTCTACAACGACGGGTGGCTGGTGTTCGATCGCAACGATCCGGCGCACCAGCCGCGCACGGACTTCGAGCTGGGCCAGGTCCTCACGACGGGAGAGGATCGATGATCGCGTTCATTCTCGCCCAGACGATCGCCATCACCGGTGGGTCGGTCTACCCCGTCTCGGGGCCGAAGCTCGAACATGCGACGGTGTTGATTCAGGGCGGCAAGATCACGGCGGTGGGGACGAACGTCACCATCCCCGCCGACGCGACGCGGATCGACGCCACGGGAAAATGGGTCACGCCCGGGTTGATCGACGGCGGCGGCCAGATGGGCCTCGTGGAGATCAGCGCCGTCCCAACGACGCGTGAAGGGTCGCTCGCGGGCGACACAATCGCCGCGGCGTTCAACGTCGCCGAGGGAGTGAATCCCGCGTCGCAGGTCATTCCCGTCACGCGCATCGAGGGCATCACCACGACGCTCGCGACCCCCGCCGGGAATCTCGTGAGCGGCCAGGCGGTGTTGCTCGACCTCACCGGTGCCACCATCGAAGAGATGACGGTCAAGTCGCCGGTGGCGATCGTTGCTGATCTGTCCGAGAACGCGAAGGACGACGCCGGCGGCACGCGCGCCGGAATCGCCGAGCGGTTGCGCGGCGTGTTCCGCGACGCGCTGGAGTACGAGCGGCGCAAGACGGACTTCAACCGCGCGCAGATGCAGCCGCTCGGTGCGCGCGCCGCCGATCTCGAGGCGCTATTGCCGGTGCTGCACGGACAGCTGCCGCTCATCGCAATCGCGAACCGGCGCAGCGATATCGAGACCGCGCTGCGGCTCGCGCGCGAGTTCAAGCTGCACCTCATCCTCGCGGGCGCCCAGGAGGCGTGGGAGATCGCCGGGGAGATCGCCGCCGCTCGAGTCTCGGTGCTGGTCGAGCCGCTCGACAACATTCCGTCCTACGACGCGCTGGGTGTGCGCTACGAGAACGCGGCGCTGCTCGCCAAGGCCGGCGTCAAGATCGTGCTGATGGAGACCGACACACACAACTCCCGCAACCTGAAGCAGCAGGCGGGGAATGCCGTGTCTTATGGCCTACCGTGGGACCAGGCGCTGCGCGCAATCACGCTTGCCCCCGCCGAAGTCTTCGGTGTGGCGGACCGATACGGGTCGCTCGATGCCGGGAAGGTGGCGAACGTGGTGGTGTGGTCGGGAGATCCGTTCGAGTTCTCGACGGCGGTGGAGCACGTGATCATCCGGGGAAAGGAGATTCCGCTGAAGAGCCGGCAAACGGAGCTGCTGGAGCGATATCGGAAGCTGCCGCCAGCCTACTAGGAACGGTAGGAGTCGGTAGAGGACGGTAGAAGACGGTAAGGTGACAACAGAAAAGAGGCGGTGGGGGTTACCCCTACCGCCTCTTACCGTCTCCTACCATCCTCTACCGTCAGCTCTTGGGGTAGACGCTCACCTGCATCCGCTTCTTGTCTTTGTGCTCGAACTTCACGTGGCCATTGACCACGCTGAAGAGCGAGTCGTTGGACGCGCGCCGCACGTTCGTCCCGGGGTGAAACTTGGTGCCGCGCTGCATCACGATGATGCTGCCCGCGGTCACGAACTCGCCGCCAAACCGCTTCACGCCCAGGTACTTCGGCTGAGAGTCGCGGCCGTTGCGGGAGGAGCCTACGCCCTTCTTATGTGCCATGGTGTCCTCAGCCGACCGTCACGTCGCCGATTTTCACTTCGGTGAACTGCTGGCGGTGCCCCGCGTGACGGCGATAGCCCGCGCGCCGCGCGAAGCGGAAGATGCGGATCTTGTCGCCCTTGCCGTGCCGTACCACTTCCCCAGTCACCTTGGCGCCCTTCACGGCCGACGCCCCGGCATGGACCTTCTTGCCGTCGCTGGTCAGGAGCACCCGGTCAAAGGTCACCTTCGCCCCGGGCTCGGCATCGAGCTTGGGCACCTGGATCGTCTTCCCCGGCTCAGCCCGGAACTGCTTCCCGCCGGAGACGAAAATGGCATACGTCATAGGGGCCGGAACGTAAATAGGGGCAAGATGTTAGTCAAGCCACCGCGTACAACTCGGTGACGTCCCGCCCGGCGGGCTTCGCCATCATGCGGAACTCATCGAGCCGCATCATCGGGTCGTCCCGCACCTCGAGCTCGAGTCCCGTCGCCTTCTCCAACTGCCGCAGGAAGTTGGGCTCCTGCTCGAGGAGATAGAGGGCGACGTCGGGGTGCAGCCGCACGGCCAACTGTCGCTCCTTGTGGTCGGCGCCGGCCCGCTTCAAGGACCGCTCCATACGCCGCACCACCACTTCAGGGCGGAATACCCGCCCCGTGCCGGAGCAGGATGGGCAGGCCTCGGTCATCGACTGCAAGAGCGAGGGGCGTACCCGTTGGCGTGTCATCTCGATCAGCCCCAGCTCGCTCACGGCGAACGCCTTGGTGCGCGCGCGATCCCGGCCGAGGTGGCTGCGCAGCTCCTGGAGCACCTTGTCGCGATTGCCCCGTGTCTCCATGTCGATGAAGTCCACGACGATGATGCCGCCGATATCCCGGAGCCGCAGCTGGCGCGCGACCTCGCGCGCCGCCTCGAGGTTGGTGCGGAAAATCGTGCTTTCGGGATCCTTCTTCCCCGTATAGCGGCCGGTGTTGACGTCGATCGAGGTCAATGCCTCGGTCGGCTGGATGATCAGGTAGCCACCGGTAGGAAGCTCGACCCGCTGCTGAAACAGCCCGCGGATCTCGGCCTCGATGTCGAACTTGTCGAACAGCGACGTCTCGTCGCGGTAGAGGTGCACGCGCTGCTGCAGCTCGGGATCAATCTGGGAGAGGTACTGCGCGATTTCGTTGTGCAGCTGGCGGGAATCGACGAGCAGCGAATCGACCTTGTCGCTGAACAGATCGCGCACGATGCCACGCGTGAGACTGGTCTCCCGCTGCAGCAGCGCCGGGGGGCGAACCGAGCCCGCTTTACGCTTGATCTTCTTCCACAGGCCCAGCAGGTGGTCGATCTCCCGCTTGCAGCGCTCTTCGGTGAGATCGTCGGCGACGGTGCGGATGATCCAGCCCCCCTCGTCCTTCGGGACGAGGCGGTTCACCAGCTCGCGCAGCCGCGCCCGCTGATCGCGTCCTTCGATCTTGCGCGAGACGCCGACCCGCGAGGCAAACGGCATGTAGACGAGGAACCGGCCCGCGAGCGACACCTGCGCGGTGACCCGGGATCCCTTCGTGCTGATCGGTTCTTTGATGACCTGAACGAGCTTCGATTCGCCGCGCTTCAGCTCGTCGGCGACATTCGGAACGCGGCGCCGGGAGCGTCCGCGCGCTCCGCCGCCGTTTCCATTGCCCTCTCCGTTCTCGTCGTCCTCTTCCCCCGGCTCGGACGGATCGTCCTCGTCCTCGTCTTCCACCAGATCCGACGCATGCAGGAACGCGCTCTTCTCGGACCCTATGTCGACGAAGGCGGCCTGTATGCCGGGTAAGACGGCTTCCACGCGACCGAGGTAGATGTCGCCGACTGAGCGCCGGGCATCCGGTCGATCGACGAGGAGCTCAACGAGACGGTCGTCCTCCAGGATAGCCACGCGCGTCTCGCGTGGACTGCCGCTGATCAATATTTCGCGCTTCAAAGCAAGAACCCTCGATCCCGGAGGGCCAACAGCCCCGCGGGATTCCTATAGTGTGCCAGCAATCGCTTGTGCCAATGGAAGTCTGGGTACGACGGGCCGGCCGACCGGACCCGATGCTACGCGCCTCCGCGACGATCGCGGCGAGCGGCGACAACGGTGTTAGCATCCGGTACATGTGGTAAATGTAAGTCGGCTTGTGACTTACGTCAATGCGCCATAGTTTAGGTGCGGATTCTCGTGGTCCGGACGGCCAGACCCCGTCGGGCCCCCCATTTCATGCGACCCCGCGCCCCGGCGAAACTCTGCATGCTGTTCATGCCCGCAATCGTGCAGGTCCCTGCGCCGGCTGCCCAACGGCCCGGCTACCCGGAGACGAAACGGGTCGCCCAGGTCGACGATTACCACGGCACGGCCGTCGCCGATCCCTACCGGTGGCTGGAAGACGTCGATGCGCCCGACACGCGGGCGTGGATCGATGCCGAGAATGCCGTGACGTTCGCATATCTCGCGACCGTCCCCGAGCGCGACGCGATCCGCCGGCGGCTCACGGCGGTGTGGGACTACCCCCGCTACGGCACGCCCTTCAAGAAGCGCGGCGCATACTTCTTCTACAAGAATGACGGCCTGCAAAACCAATCGGTGTTGTATCACCAGGCGAGCCGCGGCGCGCCCCCACAGGTGCTGCTCGATCCCAATATGCTGTCACCGGACGGGACGATCGCCGTTTCGGGCGTGTCGGTCTCGGAAGACGGGCGCCACCTGGCGTACGCGACGTCGGTCAGCGGGTCGGACTGGAACGAGATTCGGGTGCGCGATATCGCCAGCGGACGGGATTTGGCCGACCACATCCGCTGGGTGAAGTTCTCGGACATCTCCTGGTCGCACGACAACGCGGGGTTCTTCTACAGCCGCTATCCAGCGCCGGAGAATGACAATCCGCTGCTGGCGGTGAATCGCTTCCACCGGCTCTACTACCACCGCCTGGGCACCGAGCAATCGGGCGACCAGCTCGTCTACCAGCGACTCGAGCACCCCGACTGGGGCGTCAGCGGCCGCGTGACTGAAGACGGGCGCTATCTCGTGCTGAGCTTGTGGCTCGGGACCGACCGCAGGAACCGGGTCTACATCGTCGATTTGCAGGATCCCCTGCACCCGGACCTCATGGCGACTCCGCTCCGGCTGCTCGACGATTGCGACGCTCACTACAGCTTCGTCGCGAACGATGGCCCGCTGTTCTATTTCCGCACCGACCTGGACGCCCAGCGCGGCCGCGTGATCGCCATCGATCTGGGGCACCCCGAACGGACGGCCTGGCGCCAAGTCATCGCGCAGTCCCCCGATGTCCTGGAGAACGTCGTCCTGGTGCATCGCACGTTCGTCGCCACATACCTGCACGACGCCCACTCGCGGGTCGCCTTGTTCCGGATGGACGGTCACGCCGCCGGGGAGATTCCCCTTCCCTCCCTCGGCACCGCCGCCGAGCTGTCGGCCGAATCGGCGGCGGACAGCGAGCTGTTCTTCTCCTTCACGTCGTATCTCGCACCCACGACGATTTTCCGGCATGACTTCGAGAGCGGCGGTACCGACGTATTTCAGGCCCCGCACCTCGATTTCGACGCCGCCCGCTTCGTGACCGAGCAGGTGTTCTACACGAGCAAGGACGGCACCCGCATCCCGATGTTCCTCACGCACGCTCGAGATCTCGTGCGGGACGGCTCGAACCCCACCTATCTCTACGGTTACGGCGGGTTCGACATCAGCCTGACACCAGCGTTCTCCCCCGGGGTGCTCGTCTGGCTCGAGATGGGGGGCGTGTTCGCGGTCCCCAGCCTGCGGGGTGGTGGGGAGTACGGAGAGGCGTGGCACGAGGCCGGGATGCACGAGAAGAAGCAGAATGTGTTCGACGACTTCATCGCGGCCGCGGAGTTCCTGATCCGGGAGCGCTACACGTCGTCGCCCAAGCTCGCGATCGGCGGCGGATCGAATGGCGGGCTGCTCGTCGGAGCGGTGATGACGCAACGGCCCGAGCTGTTCGGGGCCGCGCTGCCCGCGGTCGGGGTGATGGACATGCTGCGGTTCCACCAGTTCACGATCGGCTGGGCCTGGGTCACCGAGTACGGCTCCGCCGACAGCGCCGAACAATTCCGCTATCTCTATGCCTATTCGCCGCTGCATCGGCTGCAGCGCGGGACCGCGTATCCGGCGACGCTCGTGACCACCGCGGATCACGACGACCGCGTCGTCCCCGGGCATTCGTTCAAGTTCATCGCCGCCCTGCAAGCGGCCCAGACCGGTGATCGGCCGGTCTTGATCCGCGTCGAGACCAAGGCGGGTCACGGCGCCGGCAAGCCGACGCTGAAGCTCATCGACGAAGCGGCGGACCGGTGGGCCTTTCTGGTCCGCGTGCTCGACATCCATCCCGCATTTCCCTAGCCCAGCCGCCGGAGACCTTCATGGCCAAGGTGCAATGCTCCCTCTGTCAAACCCCGGTCGAAGCCCGCACGCTGTTCTCGGGACAGAAGCTCGAGCTGCCGCTGTTCGACCTCATCAAACGAGACCGTCCCGATTGGACCGGGACACGGGGCATCTGCACCAATTGCCACGACCAATACCGGGCGAAGAAGCTGTTGGGGTATCTCGAAGCGGAGTACGACAAGATCTCGGAGATGGAAAAAGCCGTGGTGACGAAGATCGCACGGCGCGGGCGCATCAGCCGCCTCGTGGACAAGCAGTACGAATCACAGATGACTTTCGGGGAACACGTCGCAGACAAGGTGGCCCAGTTCGGCGGCAGCTGGACGTTCATCATGATCTTCGGCGCCATCCTCTTCATCTGGATGGGCATCAACAGCTGGCTCCTGGTGCGCCACCCGTTCGACCCGTACCCGTTCATTCTCCTCAATCTCGTCCTCTCGACCATCGCGGCGCTCCAGGCCCCGGTGATCATGATGAGCCAGAACCGCCAAGCGGAAAAGGACCGGATGCAGGCGACGCAGGACTATCAGATCAACCTGATGGCGGAGATGGAAATCAGAGACCTGCACGACAAACTGGATGGACTGCGCAATCGCCAGTGGCACGAGCTCTGGCATCTGCAGCAGCGCCAGATCGAGCTGCTCGAGTACCTCCACAAGGAGATCGCGCACCCCGAGGACCACACGTCGGAGCCGGGGCCGTACCGACCCCCTGAGATCTAGCGGCTAGTCGATCAGGTCTCCGAGCAGCTGCCGCGCGATCACGATTCGCTGAATCTCACTCGTGCCTTCGCCGATCTCGCAGATCTTCGCGTCGCGCATCATCCGCTCCACCGGGTACTCGGTGGTGTAGCCGTAGCCGCCGTGCAGCTGTACCGCCTTCGTGGTCGCCCGCATGGCGAGCTCCGAGGCGTACAGCTTGGCCATCGCGGCTTCTCTCTTGTGGGGCTCGCCGCGCTGCTTCAACCAGGCCGCATGGAACACGAGATGTTTGGCCGCTTCGACTTCGGTCGCCATGTCCGCGAGGGCGAAGTGTACTCCCTGGAAGCTCGCGATCGACCGACCGAACTGCTTGCGCTGCGAGGTATAGGTGAGACACTCCTCGAGCGCCCCTTCCGCGATCCCCAACGACAGCGCCGCGATCCCGATGCGGCCACCGTCCAACGTGTGCAGCATCTGGCGGAACCCGTTGCCCCGGGGACCGAGCATATTCTCCTTCGGCACCATCGCGTCCTCGAACACCAGCTCGCGCGTGTCCGACGCCCGCCACCCCAGCTTGTCCTCCTTCTTCGCCGCCTTCACGCCCGGTGTTTTGGGCAGCTCGGCCACGTGGCCGACGCCGACCCGTTTGGCCTCTTCCAGATCCGAGGTGTCCTTCGTGACGATGAACGAGGAGATGCCACGCGTCTTGCCGGCGCCCTGATCGGTCCGTGCGGTGACGACGAAGATCTCGCCGACGCCGGCGTGGGTGATGAAGATCTTCGAGCCGTTCAGGACGAAGTGGTCGCCGCGCTCCTCCGCCACCGTCTTCGTGCCGCCAGCATCCGACCCGGCGCCCGGCTCGGTGAGCCCGAAGCCGCCGAGCACCTTCCCCTGGGCGAGCAGCGGGACGAAGCGCCGCTGCTGCTCGGTAGTGCCGAAGTCCATGATCGGCGACGTCCCGAGTGTGGTGTGGGCGCTGACGGTGATGGCGTGACTGGCGTCGATCTTGGCGAGCTCGTGAATCACGATCATGTACGACAGGTAGTCCATCCCGGCACCGCCCAGCTCTTCGGGCCACGGGATACCGAACAGCCCGAGCTCCGACATCTGCTTGACGTTGTCCCAGGGGAACGACGAGTCGAGATCGTGCTGGCGGGCGCTCGGCTTGACGACGGTGCGGGCGAAGTCATGCACCATGTCGCGGACTTGGAGGTGGTGGTCGGAAAAGTAGAAGGCGTCGTGCATGGATGAAAATATAATGGCGGCGGCTGCTGGCTCTGCAGCAGGGATCACGTCATGTACGTGTCCGAGCACTGTATGCTGTCATCCTCGGGACTAGGTCGCTTCCATCCCTTCGAGCCATACCTGAAGGTCGTGGCCTGGACTATCCTCGAAAGTGGTGAGGTCCGCCCGTCGATCACATTCACCTCACCGTATTTCACATTGGAGCGTCGTATGGAAGACAATAGAGTGGCTGTCGGCGAGAACCGCCGCACGGTGCTGCACGATGCGGTGAAGTCTCAGGTCGACCGTGATGTCAATGCCGACATCGCCGAACGTGCGGAGCATGCCACGCGGACCGAGGGTCAACGGATGGACAAGGTCGCGGAAGACTTTCGCGGCAAGGCCATCGATGAGGTCGTGGGCACCGATCGCGAAGTTGGACGTGCACGCGGCCTGGCACGATTCTCACAGGTCGTCGACTACGCCTTTTACGCCATCTACACGCTGTTGGGGATTCGGCTCGTTCTCGCCTTGATCGGAGCCAACTCCGGCGCCGGGTTCGTACAGTTCATCCGAATCGTCACGGCACCGTTCTACGCGATGTTTCGGGGCATCGTGTCCAGTCCGACAGCGGAGGGCTCCACGCTCGCCCTGCCGATCGTGATCGCGATCCTCGCCTACGTCGTGCTCCATGTAGGGATCAAGGCATTGCTGCGCCTGATCGCAACTCGGAAGACCGAGATCTAACCGGGAACGCTCTACTCGAGCCGTCTCCCCATCACCATAGAAAGAGTCTGACCATGAAACGCTCCATCGCATATATGGCTATCGTCGGGTTGGTCTTATCGCCCGCGATGGCTCACGCCCAACTCGGGTTTGCCATCAAGGGTGGTGGCTCATTCGGCAACGTCTCGAACCGCGGCGTTCTGCCGGGCAATCTCAGCACTCGCACGGGCTTCGCCGCTGGTTTGGCATTGGGGAGCTCGAGCGGCGTGATCGGGTTCGGCCTCGAAGCACTCTATGCGCAGCGCGGCGTCCAGAGCGCGACAGCCGGCGACTCGCGGAATCTGGACTACATCGACGTGCCATTGTATCTGCGTCTGATGGTGCCGACGCCCGGTATCGCGCCGTACGCCTATGCCGGCCCGCAGGTATCATTCGAGCTGCGTTGCAGTGACGGCAGCAATCCCTGTCCCACTACGGGTCGATCCAAGACTTCCACCGCGGCCGTTATCGGCGGTGGTGTCCGCGTGGGTGAGCGGTTCACGTTCGAAGGCCGCTACGTCTACGGCCTCACCGATCTCAAGCTCAACACGGTCACCAGTTCGTCGAGCTACAAGACCCGTTCGTTCCTGCTGCTGGTAGGTTTCGGCCTCTGATGTAGCGACCTGCCGCATTCTTCAAGACCCCGGGGTGTCATGCCTCGGGGTCTTGAACAAGTGGTTGCGTGAGCAGCTCAGCCGCACACATCGCATCCCGCGCACGTGCCGAGACGCTCCCCGAAGTGCTCCAGCAGCTGCCGCCGCCGACAGCGGCGCTGCTCCACGTAGCGCCGCATCTCCGGCATCAGCTCCCCCCACCGCAAGTCCTCGCGCCGCCACAACACCAGACACAGAGACTTGCGGCCGTCGCGCCCGGCTCGACCCGCCTCCTGGTAGTACGCCTCCAGCGTCCGCGGCGGTCCCCAGTGCAGCACCAGGCGGACGTCGGCCTTGTCGATTCCCATGCCGAAGGCGCTGGTCGCGACGATGACCGGCGCCCGGTCGTGCAGGAAGGCACCCAGCACCGGCCGGCGTACGTCGGCGTCGAGCCCCGCGTGGTAGGGTGCGGCACGAACACCGCGAAATCGCAACGCCCGGGCGATGAGCTCTGTGATGCGGCGCGTCGGCGCATAGACGATGACCTGACCGCGTGCCTGCTCGATCTCACGCAGCAGCCGCGCGAAGCGCACGCGGTCGTCCTTCACCCGATCGACCGCAAACCGGAGGTTGCGGCGATCGAACGACGCGGTCACGACACTCGCCCGCGGGATGCGCAGGACGTCGAGGATCTCGGTCTGGGCCGAGGGGGTGGCGCTACCGGTGAGCGCCAGCGTCTGGGGCTCGCGCAGGTAGTAGCGGAACTCCCCGAGCTGACGGTACACGGGGCGAAATGCGTTGCCCCATTCGACGATGCAGTGCGCTTCGTCGATCGCGAAGAGGGGGACGAGGACTTGAGAATCGCGGATCAGGCGGCAGAGCGACGCCAGCCGCTCGGGCGCGCAGTAGAGCAGCCGCGCGATGCCGCCCAGGGCGAGGTCGAGGATGGCCCGCTGGTCTTCCTTCGACAGGGTGCTGTTCAGGTACGCCGCCGGGATGTTGCGGCGCCGCAGGCTCGCCACCTGGTCCTGCATCAGGGAAATGAGCGGCGAGACGACGAGCGTCAGCCCGCCCGCCAGGAGCGCCGGGACCTGGTAACAGAGCGACTTCCCCGCCCCCGTCGGCAACACCGCGAGGACGTGGCGGCCCTCGAGCAACGGATGCAGGACCCGGAGCTGCGCCGCCCGAAAGCTCGTGTATCCGAAGCGCTCGGCGAGCACGGTGCGGGCCTGGTAGAGCGAAGTGGTCCCGATCACAGCCGCCAAAGAAAGCGACCCCGGCCGAAAAACCGGGGTCGCTTTCACCCGAGCCGCATCGCTTTATTCCGGTTCGACGGCCTCTCGCCGGACCAGGACCAGAATCGCCGCCTGGGGGACGACCAGATACGTCTTGCCCTCGAACGTCAGCTCGACCGCCGCCTTCCTGAAGAAGAGCGCGTAGTCCCCTACGTCAGCCTGCATCGGCAGGTACTTCACGTCGGGGCCGCGGATCTTCCACGGCTCGTCGTCCATGCTTGTGGGCTCGGTCATCGGCGTCCCGGGACCGGTCGCGACGATGCGCCCCCCCTGCACCTGGCGCGCCTCCACCGCAGTCGCGGGGAGGTAGAGGCCGACGTTGGTCCGCTCCTCGCCGGCTTCGGGGACGATCAGCACCCGGTCCCCGACGACGATCAGGCGCTTGGGCGCCTCGTCCGGCGCCGGAGGCGGGGCGTCAGCAGAATCGCTCAAACGCACCCACCAGATCGGCAGCGATGTCCGTGGCCGAACGGCCCTCGATGTTGCGTCGCTCGAGCATGAAGACCGGCTTGCCGTCTTTCAGCAGGGCGATCTGCGGCGACGACGGGGCGTACCCGGTGAAGTAGCTGCGGGCCCGCGCCGTCGCCTCGGCGTCCTGTCCCGCAAACACGGTCATCAGCTTCGCCGGCCGTTTGGGATGCTGAATGGCGAGCGATGCCGCGGGGCGTGCGTTCCGCGCCGCGCAGCCGCAGACCGAGTTGAC
>DATJJY010000036.1:0-5947 GCA_035491895.1 Gemmatimonadales bacterium | reverse complement strand
GGCGGCACGAACCCCTCGGGCGGCTCGATCTCGATCTCCTGGTAGCGGTAGATGCCGCTCCCCGCCGGGATGAGGTGCCCGATGATGATGTTCTCCTTCAACCCCAGGAGGTCGTCCTTGGCGCCGCGAATCGCGGCGTCGGTGAGGACGCGGGTCGTCTCCTGGAACGACGCCGCCGAAATGAACGACTGCGTCGTGAGGCTCGCTTTCGTGATACCGAGCAGCAGGGGCTCGCTCGTGGCGGGCTTGCCGCTCTTCGTCTTCACGCGATGGTTGGCTTCGCGGAAGATGAGCTTGTCCACGTTTTCGCCCTCGAGGAACTCGGTGTCCCCCGGCTCCATCGTTTTCACCTTCTGCAGCATCTGGCGCACGATCACGCCGATGTGCTTGTCGTTGATCTTCACGCCCTGCAGCCGGTACACCTCCTGCACTTCGTTCAGGAGGTATTCCTGCACCGCACGCGGGCCCTTGATCCGCAGGATGTCATGCGGGTTCACGGGACCCTCGGTGAGGCGGTCGCCGGCGCGCACGCGGTCGCCCTCGTGCACGCGCAGGTGCTTCCCGGCCGGCACTTCGTAGAGCTGCGGCTCCCCGTCTTCGGGGTGGACGAAGATCTCGCGCTTGCCGCGCTTGATGTCGCCGAACCGCACCGTGCCGTCGACCTCGGAAATCGTCGCCGGATCCTTGGGGCGCCGCGCCTCGAACAATTCGGCGACCCGCGGCAGACCGCCCGTGATGTCGCGCGTCTTGTACGCCTCACGGCTCACCTTGGCGAGCGTCTGGCCGGCGTAGACCTCCTGGCCGTCCTCGACCGTCAGCTGGGCGCCTTCCGGAATCACGAAGTCGCGCAGCCGCTTCTCCTTGTCGCCCTTTTTCTGCACCACCTCGATATGCGGGTGGAGCTTCTTGTCGCGGTCCTCGATGATCACGCGCTGGCGCCGGCCGGTGATTTCGTCCAGCTCCTCGCGGACCGTCTCGTCCTCCATGATGTCGACGAACCGCACGATCCCCGGGACGTCGGTGAGGATCGGGTTCGTGTACGGATCCCAGGTGAACAGCACGCCGTCGCGCGCCACCTTCGCCCCGTCCTCCACCATGAGCGTGGCCCCGAGCGGCACGTGGAAGCGCGAGTGCACGGCGAGCTTGCCGGCGGCCGCGCCCCCGTCCTTCGGCCCGTGCGCCGCGGCCTTCAGGACGAGCTCCCCTTCGTAGCTCGTCACCACTTTCTGCTTCTCCGGCGTTTCGACGAAGACGAGGCGCTCACCGTAATCGATCACCCCTTCGACCTTCGTCTTGCGCACCGTCTGCTCCGCGATGCGCGCCGCCGTGCCACCGATGTGGAAGGTGCGCAGCGTGAGCTGCGTCCCCGGCTCGCCGATCGACTGCGCGGCGAGAATGCCGACCGCTTCGCCCAGGTCCACCATGTCCATCGTGGCCAGGTTGCGGCCGTAGCACATACGGCAGATGCCGCGCCGCGCCTCGCACGTCAGTACCGAACGGATCTTCACCGTCTCGATGCCGGCGTCCTCGATCGCCTGCGACGTTTCCTCATCGATCAGCCGGCCCGCCTCGACCAGCACCTTGGGCTGCCCGTGCTCGTCCAGCTCGTGCGGATCGGTGACCTCCTCGAGCGCCACGTTGCCGACCAGCCGCTCGCGCAGTGGCTCGATGATGTCCTCGCCTTCCTTCAGCGCCGACATCTCGAGGCCGAGGATCGTGCCACAGTCCTCCTCGGTGACGGTGACGTCCTGCGCCACGTCCACCAGACGACGCGTCAGATACCCGGCGTCCGCGGTCTTCAGCGCCGTGTCGGCCAGTCCCTTGCGGGCACCGTGCGTCGAGATGAAGTACTCGAGCACGCTGAGCCCCTCCCGGAAGTTCGACTTGATCGGGCTCTCGATGATCTCACCGATGCCGCCGGTGAGCTTCTTCTGCGGCTTCGCCATCAGGCCGCGCATCCCCGCCAGCTGGCGGATCTGATCGCGGCTGCCGCGGCTCCCCGAGTCGAACATCATGAACACGGGGTTGAAGCCGCCCTTGGACCGGCGCATCGTCGCGACCATCGCCTCGGCGATGTCGTTATTCGCGTGGGTCCAGGCGTCGATCACCTTGTTGTAGCGCTCCCCAAAGGTGATCTGGCCGGTCGCGTAGGCGCGTTGGAACCGCTCCACCCGCGCTTCGGCGTCGTGCAACAGCGACGACTTCTCGCTCGGAATCTCGAGATCCTCGACCCCGATCGACACGCCACCCATCGTGGCGTAGCGGAACCCGAACTCCTTGAGGGCGTCCAGGAACTGCACCGTGGGCGTGAGACCGGCGCGGCGATAACTCTCGAACACGAGCTCCGACAGATCCCGCTTGCGCATCGCTTTGTTCTGGAACCCGAGGTCCTGGCGCAGCGTGCCGGGGAGAATGCTGTTGAAGATCACCCGCCCCGCGGTCGTCGCCACCCACTGGCCGTTCCCGCCCGCCGGCTCCTCGTACCAGTACTGCACCGGGCTGTGAAACTCGAGCCGCTTCAGCGCGAGCCCCATCTCGAGCTCGGCCATCGACCCGAGACGCGGCGCCGCGGCGAGCCGGGTCGCGAACTCGGCCGGCTCCTTGGTGAGGAAGTAGCACCCCAGCACCATGTCCTGGCTCGGCTCGGCCACGGGACGGCCGTCCGAGGGCTTGAGCACGTTGTTCGACGAGATCATCAGCAACCGCGCCTCGAGCTGGCTCTCGAAGGAGAGCGGCACGTGCACGGCCATCTGGTCGCCGTCGAAGTCCGCGTTGAACGCCGCGCACACCAGCGGGTGGATGCGGATCGCCTTCCCCTCCACCAGCACCGGCTCGAACGCCTGAATGCCCAGGCGGTGCAGTGTCGGCGCGCGGTTCAGCAACACCGGATGATCTTCGATGATCTCTTCCAGGATCTCGAAGACTTCCGTGCTCTCCTTCTCGACGATCTTCTTGGCGCGCTTCACCGTTTCGGCGATGCCCTTCTCCACCAGCTTATGGATGATGAACGGCTTGAAGAGCTCCACCGCCATCGCCTTGGGCAGACCGCACTGGTGCAGCCGCAGCTCCGGACCCACGACGATCACGGAGCGCCCCGAATAGTCCACACGCTTGCCGAGCAGGTTCTGGCGGAACCGGCCCTGCTTGCCCTTCAACATGTCGGAGAGCGACTTGAGCGGCCGCTTGCCGCGCCCGCGGATCGCCTTGGAGCGGCGGCCGTTGTCGAACAGCGCGTCCACGGCCTCCTGCAGCATCCGCTTTTCGTTGCGGAGAATGACCTCCGGCGCCCGGTGCAGGATCAGCTTCTGCAGCCGGTTGTTCCGGTTGATCACCCGCCGGTACAGGTCGTTCAGATCCGACGTCGCGAAGCGTCCGCCATCCAGCGGCACGAGCGGCCGCAGGTCGGGCGGGATCACCGGCACCACGTCGAGGATCATCCACTGCGGGTTGTTGCGCGCCTCGCCCGCCTGCCCCGAATTGCGGAAGGCGTCCACGATCTTGAGCCGCTTCAGCATCTGCTTCTTGCGATGCTGACTCGTTTCGGTGGCCACCAGCTCGCGCAGCTCGTCGGACAGCTTGTCGACGTTGATGCGTTCGAGCAGCGAGCGCACCGCCGGCGCGCCGATATCGGCCTTGAACGCCGCATCGCCCTCGGTCTTCGCCTTGGCGCGCAGCTCGAGGTAGCGGTCTTCGTCCAGCAGCTCCCGCTCCTCGACTTCCTGCTCGCCCGGCTCGATCACCACGTAGTTCGTGTAGTAGATCACGCGCTCGAGGTCGCGCAGCGTCATGTCGAGCAGGTTGCCCATCGGCGACGGCAGCGTCTTGAAGAACCAGATGTGCGCCACCGGCACCGCGAGCTCGATGTGCCCCATGCGCTCGCGCCGCACCTTGGAAAGCGTCACCTCCACGCCGCAGCGGTCGCAGATGACGCCGCGATAGCGGATGCGCTTGTACTTGCCGCAGTGGCATTCCCAGTCCTTCACCGGGCCGAAAATGCGCTCGCAGAACAGCCCGTCCCGCTCCGGCTTGAAGGAGCGGTAGTTGATCGTCTCGGGCTTGGTGACCTCGCCCCACGACCACCAGGTGCGCTGCCCCTGCAGCTCCAGGCGCTCGCGCTCCTTGGAGTCCTTGGGACCGCGAATCTCCTCGGGCGAGGCGATGCGGATCTGGATGTAGTCGAAGCTCGCGTTTTTCGGCTCGCGACCGCTCCGGAAGTCGATCATTTCGTGTGCTCCCTTCCCCTTACTCTTCCACGTCTTCGGTGGTGCCCAGGGTCACCCGCAACCCGAGGGCCTGCAGTTCCTTCACCAGCACGTTGAAGGATTCGGGGATGCCGGGTTTCGGCAGGTTCTGCCCCTTGACGATGGCTTCGTACACGCGGCTGCGGCCGTTCACGTCGTCCGACTTGACCGTCAGGATCTCCTGCAGCGTGTGCGCCGCCCCATACGCCTCCAGTGCCCACACTTCCATTTCTCCGAACCGCTGGCCGCCGAACTGCGCCTTGCCGGCGAGCGGTTGCTGCGTCACCAGCGAGTACGGCCCGATGGACCGGGCGTGAATCTTGTCGTCCACCAGGTGCGACAGCTTCATCATGTAGATCGCCCCGACGGTTACGTCGGAGGTGAAGAACTCACCCGACCGCCCGTCGCGCAGCCGCACCTTGCCGGTCGGCGACAGCCCGGCCGCCTTCAGAATCTCGTCCACCGCGCCGTCGACGTCCGCCTCGGACGCGGGGCCGAGCATCGCCCCGAGCTTCGGCCACCCCGCCTCGGTGAGCACCTCGGCAGGCTTGTCGTGCTCGAGCCGCTTTTCAATTTCCTTGAGCGCCTTCTTCAGAGCTTCCTTTTCGTTCTTGCCGACGTCCTCCGCGGCGAGCCGCGCCTCGTGCTGCTCCCGCTCGGCGCGCCGCTGGCCCAGCTCACGCTCCGCCAGGTCCTTCGCCGAAAACTTCAGGAAGTCGACCAGCTTGTGGTGGACGTCGCGCGTCGTGGCCGACAGCGATCGCGAGCCCAGCAGTGCGACGCCCGACGTCGAGACGTCGGGCCGCCCGCCGTTCGCATGCGGCAGGTGCCGCAGGTCGGCGACGAGGTCGCGCACCGTGTCGGCATCGATGACCGGCGGGCGTACCTCGAGCCGCAGCGCCTGCGCCGCCCAGGTGAGCCCGGACAGCCGCTGCAGCACGCCGATCTCCGTCTCGTCGGCGCCCTGGAATACGGGCGTCTTGGCGTCGAACCCGAGGATCCGGGCCGCCCAGCCGAGATGGGTCTCGAGGATCTGTCCCACGTTCATGCGGGACGGCACCCCGAGCGGGTTCAGCACGATGTCCACCGGCGAGCCGTCGGGGAGGAACGGCATATCCTCTTCGGGCACGATCCGGGCGATGATGCCCTTGTTGCCGTGCCGGCCCGCCATCTTGTCACCCACCGATATCTTGCGCTTCTCGGCGATGTAGACCTTCACCAGCTGAATTACGCCGGGCGGCAGCTCGTCGGGCTGGAGGATCTTGTCGATCTGATCCTCGGACTTCTCCTCGATCTTGGCCCGCTCCCCCGACGCCGCGTCGAGCACGCCGCGCAGCCGCTCGTTCACCGGCTTGTTGGCGACGCGCAGCGTCTTGAGATCCACGTCGGTGAAATCGATTTCCTGCAGCTGCGCGCGCGACAGCTTCGTGCCGGCGGGGAGAAACTCCTCCACCGTGCCGGCCTTGAGCATCAACCCCACCTCCTGGTTCGCCAGGAGGTCGCGCAGCTCGGCGGAAGTCGCCTCGGAAATGCGCGCCTTCTCTTCGCCCTCGAGGCGGCGCACTTCGCCGATCCGCTCGCCGCGGTCCTTCTCCACCACCTGGTCCTCGATGCGCGAGAAGATCTTCACGTCGATGACCACGCCCTCCATCCCCGGCGGCACCTTGAGCGAGGAGTCTTTCACGTCCTTCGCCTTCTCGCCGAAG
>DATJJY010000035.1:0-52171 GCA_035491895.1 Gemmatimonadales bacterium | reverse complement strand
ATCGTAAAACGCGCTGTCGATCCCCACGGTCTGGAACAACGGGTAGCGCGCATACTCCTCGAGGCGCTTTGCGGGCTGGGCGCCGCGGTAGCTCTTGTGATAGACCTCCCCCGACCAGCCGTCATAGGTCCACGTCGAGGTGCCGAATCGGATGTTGGGCGGCAGCCGCCGGGCCAACGCCAAGGCCTCGGCGGGAGGGTCGGGGAGCGCATCGCTCTCGAAGAGGTCAGGCTGAGTCACAATGCTCAGTGGTTGGAGTCGTTCATGCTGGCATCGCAACATGTTATGGTCGGAGGTACGTTGATTCTTCGAACTTTGAGAGGGACCTCTGTGATGGATCGCGCCGCTCGATGCTCCCCCATGGGCTTGTTGACCCTATGCGTTGTGTTCTCGTGGGCTTGTGGCGACACTACCGGCACAGGTGGAGGGGGCGGAGGCGGTTCGTTCTTCAAGATCGATTCCACACGCCCAAGCAGCGGCTCAACAGGCATATCCGAAACCGGTACGATCGTAGTGTATTTCAACCATGCGCTGTCGATTGGGACCATCGATACCTCAACATTGCAACTGCATGCAGCCGGGGCGGCGGTGCCGCATGGGCTCATGTATGACCCCATTACTCACGCCGTTTCGATCACAGCCCCGCTGACGCCTTCGGCCACGTTTACGGTCACTGTGACCAGTGGATTACGTGATTCATCCGGCGACTCGCTGAAACAAGCGGCTACTGTTCCTGTCACTACTCGGTCATGGTCTCCACAAGCAATCCAGACGAACAGCTCGGTGATCTCCAATACCTCGCTCGTAATTCGGACTGACGGATCAGCGGACGTGGCATTCTGGGACGCGACGAACCAGGACTTGAAATACGCCCGCTGCTCCGCGCCGTGTACGGGGACATCGACCTGGTTGGTGGCGAGCGTGGACACCGTCGGCGATGTTGGGTTTTCTCCGGTTTTGGCGATCGACCACGGCGGTCGATTGAACATCTCCTACCTCGACAATACAAACAGCGATTTGAAGTTCGCGACGTGCACCGGCCCCTGTTCGTCGATGCAGGACTGGCAGCGGGTAACCGTCGATTCCGTAGGTCACGTCGGTGTCGGCACGCTGGCTGCAGGCCCGGACAACCGATTGCACATTGTGTACGAGCATTTCGGGTCCAGTCTCCTCAAGTACGCCACCTGCGACACCGGATGCGCCACGATCTCCAGCTGGCGCGACACCGTCATCGCGACGAGTGTGGTCGGCGTTGAAGCCTCTGCGGCGGTGGACGGAGGTGGACGGTTGCACGTCACTTACCGCAATACAAATAACGGCGGTCTCGATGCGGCCCTGAAATATGCGACCTGTGCCACTGGCTGTTTAGCACCCGGGAACTGGCAAACGACAACAGTCGACTCGTCCTCCGGCGGTGGAACAGGATACTACTCCGCGATCGCGCTGGGAGCTTTTGGCAGCCTCCATGTTGCCTACTATGATCTCGCACATGACGACCTGCGATACGGTACCTGCGCCAGCAGCTGTACGTCGACTCCAAACTGGTCCTTCGTCAGGGTTGATACCATCGGATCGACGGGTGATTTCCCGGCGCTCGTCGTTGCTCCGAATGGGCGAGTGCACATCGGATATCACAGCTTCGCAGCGGCCGGCGTGAAGTACGCATCGTGCCTGGCGTCCTGCGCCAGCGCCAGTGCGTGGTTTACGCACTTCGCGGCCACCAGTGACCCGGCAATCCTGTCCATCGGGTTGGATGTAGCGGGACATGCGCACCTGTTGATTGGGAGCTCACACCTCACGTTCCTGTACTAATTGGGGTCGGGAGCCCCCGGCGCTGCGCGTAGCGATCCAGCCGATCGAGCGCCGTGACGGTCAACGTGACCGCTCCGAACGACGCTTCTACCTTGCCGCGCATCACGTAGGGTCCCGTTCCGAAGAGCAGGGGAACAACCTTCCGGTAGACGTCGGGAAAGATCACCGTTTCGATCAGTCCCGTCCCGTCGTCGAAGGTGACGAACTCCATCGGCTCGTCCTTGATCGTGTGCACCGGCTTCCCCGTCGTCAGCATCCCCACGCACGTCACCTGCTTCCCCACGTGGTCGGTGAGCGCCGCGGCCGGAACGGGGTGGATGGCGCGCGTCGTCTCGGCGACGAGCGCCATGGGATGACACGACGCGAGGTAGCCGAGCACGGCGAACTCGTCGCGCAGCTGGCGGTCGGCGTCGTACTCGACGAGAGGGGGGAGTGCCGTCAGGGGGTTTTCTTCCAGCGGGAAGGCTTCTTGGATTGGGGGGTTCTGCTGCGCGTCCACCTGCCACATGAGCTGGGGTCGCGTGCGCCCCTGGGCGATCCCGTCGCAGGCGCCGGCCCCCACCAGCACGCGCAGGTCGCCAGGAGTGAGGCGGGCGCGCCGCCGGAGGTCGTCGAGCGACGCATACGGACCACCCTGCTCCTTCTCGGTCGTGAGCGCGGCGAGACCCGCCGCCGTCAGTCCCTTCAGCGCCATCAATCCGATCCGCAGCGTCCTCCCCCGCCCCACGTAGGCCACGTCGCTCGCGTTCACGTCGGGAGGAAGGATCTCGAGTCCCATGCGCCGCGCTGCGGCGATGTAGGCGAACGGCGCGTAGTAGCCGCCCTCGTTCGACAGCACTCCGGCGATGAACTCGGCGGGGTGGTGGGCCCGCAGGTAGCCCGATTGCAACGCCACCTGGATGTACGACGCCGAGTGGCCCTTGCAGAACGAATAGCCGGAGAACGACAGAATCATCGCCCACACCTCGTCGACGATCGCCGCCGCCACGCCACGTGCCGCGGCTCCCGAGCGGAACTGCTCCTCGTAGGCGCGCAGCTCCTTCATCGGCCGCTTCTTGGTGAGCGCCTTGCGCACGCCGTCCGCCTCCGACACGTCCATCCCCGCCAGCGCGACGCACACGTTCACGACGTCCTCCTGGTACACCATGACGCCGAACGTCTCGGCGAGCACGTCCCGCAGCACCGGGTGCGGCGGCTCGTACGGGGCGCCATGCAGCCGCTCGAGGTAGGTGTTGATGAAGCGGTTCGACGCGGGACGAATGATGCTGGTGTTGAGGACGAGCAGGTCGAAGGTGTCGGACTTGCTCTTCTGGCACAGCAGCCGCGAGGCGGGCGACTCGGTATAGAAAACGCCCATCGTGTTGCCGGTGCGGAACACCTCCCGGGTCGCCTCGTCGGTCACCGGATCGCTCGAGGTGTAGTCGATCGCCACCCCTTCGTGGGCACCCACCGCCGCGATCGCGTCGCGAATCACGGCGAGCGAGCGATTGCCGAGCAGGTCGATCTTCACGAGCCCCGCGTCCTCGGTGCCGTCCTTCTCGAACTGGATCGTGGGAACGGGCAGCACGCCCTTCCCGGTATCGATCTCCTTGGCGGCGTATTCGACGGGGACGTAGTTGGTCAGTGCGTCCGGCACGATCACCACTCCACCGGGGTGCAGCGACAGCGTGCGCGGCAGCCCGACCAACCCCTCGGCCGCGCGTGCGATTTCAGGCCACGCCCCGCCCAGCGCGAGTGTCTGGAAATTCGGGTGGGTGGCGAGCAGCTCGGGCAGCGGCCCACCGTCGGACCACGGCAGCCGCTTCGTGACGGCTCCGATTTCGGTGGCGGGGCGCCCGTAGACCTTCGCCACCTCGCGCAGGGCCGCGCGCCGCTGGAACGTGACGTGGTTCGCCACCATCGCCGATCGGCCACGGTCGTAGGTGCGGAAGACGTTTTCCAGCGCGGCGTCGCGCTCGTCCCAGGGAAAATCGAGATCGGCGTCGGGGGGGTCTTTGCGACCGGGATTCAGAAACCGCTCGAACACGAGGCCCTGCGCCAGCGGATCGACGTGCGTCAGCTCGAGACAATAGCTGACGATCGAATTCGCCACGCTGCCGCGCCCGCAGTGCGTCGGTGCGTGGTCCACGATGTCCTTCACGACGAGGAAGTAGTCGGCGAAACCCTTGAGGGCGATGACCGAGAGCTCGTGGTCGATCCGGGCTTGCACAACAGGGGACAGTATCGCGCCACCATAGCGACGGCGCGCGCCCACCTCGGTGAGCTCCCGGAGTCGAGCGAGCGCCTCGGGACCCGAGCTCGTGGGAAGGATGACGCGTCCTTCGGGAGGCCCGCCGCCACAGCGATCGGCCACCGCGGCCGCGTTGTCGAGCGCATCGGGGGCATCGGGAAACAACCGCGCCAGCTCGGACACCGGCTTGAGCCAGGCATCGCGCGGCGCCATCACATCGGTGGGGAGCGTCGAGAGCGTGGCATTGCGAGTGATGGCGGCCAGCAGTCGATGACGCGCGTGATCCTGTGGATGCGCGAAGCGCACCGCGTTGGTCGCCACCGGCGGCAGATCGTGCGCGCGCGCGAACGCCAGTGCCCGCTCCCGCCCGCGCCCGGGCACGAGCTCGACGAAGAGGTTCTCGCTGCCGGTTTGCCGGGCCAAGCAATCCAGGAGCGGCGTATCGCCCGACAGGACCGCGACACCGGCACGATCAGCTGACAGCTGACGGCTGAGCGCGAAGTTGTCTTCGCAATGTCTCGCCGTGATCGCCCGACACATCGTCGCCCAACCGTTCGCATCGAGCGGCAACAGCACCGCCCGCTCGTCCGCCGTTTCGAGCGAGACGCCGTACACCGCGCGGAGCCCGTAGGCGCGCGTGACGCGGCGAAAATCCATCGCGCCGTACACGCCGTTCGTGTCGGTGAGCGCGAGCGTCGTGCAGCCCCGCTCGACCGCCGCTTGGGCGAGCGCCTCGAGCGACGACGCGCCGACTCCGCCGCCGATGATCGAGAAGGCGGAGTGGACGTGCAGATGAACGAAGTCACTCGCCATAAGCGCAGCGACGCCGGGGGAGGGGGCTCCGGACGCGTTGGACGCGGGGGCGCTCGACCCGGACCACGCTTTCGGATCTCATTGCCGGCCACGAGCGACGATGTCCAGGCCGTGCGGCCCCCGCGTCCTCGCGTCCTGCCCTCTCCCCCGGCGTCGCTCGAACTTGTTGAGATGTTCTCTAGCGCGCATAGCGGATGCTCGCCGTCCCGTAGCGGCGCCGGACGCCGTCCAACGCTCGGTTGAGCGCCTGGCGGCGCACCATCGGGGGCGGTTGGTCGAAGAGGGACAGCTGAAAGTCGCTCCCAGTCCCGAGCGTCACAGTGAGTCCGAGCGCGGTCAGGGCGATGCGGCGGGTGAGAAGGCGGTCGGCGAGGGTGCGGGCGGCGGCGGTCAGCTCGACGTCGAGGTCGGTGGCGGGCTCGAGCGACGCGGCAGCCTGGACGTCCCGATGATCGGCGTAGCGGGCGACGAGCTCCAGGCGATCGGCGGTGGCGCGGCGCAGCCGCAGGCTGCGGCCGAGCTGCTCCGCCTGACGGCGCAGCTCGGTGTGCAGCTGGTCGCGGTCGTTCGTTTCGGTGCCGAGCGTCGCACGGGCAACAAGCGTCTCGCGCCGGGCGGGCGGCACGACAGGCCGGGGATCCACGCCGTTGGCGCGCGCGTGCAGCAGGGCGCCACGACGTCCGAGCACGCCTTCCACCTGCGCGCGCGTGAGCAGCGCGAGCGTTCCGATGCGCTCCACGTTGTAGCGCGCCAGCTGGTCGCGAATCGAGGGGTGCGCCCCGGGGAGCGCCGCGAGCGGATGGGGTGCGAGAAAGGCGGGCTCCTCACCGGGACGCACGTCGACCACGTGCTCGGGCTTCAGGACGTGCGCCGCCACTTCGCTTACCACCTTGTTGGCAGCGAGCCCTACCGTCACGGGCAGGCCGAGGCGCCCCCAGATCTCGCGCCGGATGCGCGCCGCGACATCCAGAGAGGGGCCGAACAATTTGCGCGTTCCCGAGAGATCGCCGAAGGCGTGTCCCAGGGTGTGCGGCTCGATCACCGGGACGTGCGGCAGGAGCAGACGTTCGAGCGCGCGGGCAGCGCGGCGGTACAGCCCGTAGCGCGGCGGCAGGAGGACGAGATCGGGGCAGCGGCGCAGCGCCTGGTAGATCGGCATGCCCACGGCGATACCGGCGAGCGCCGCCTCGGGCGACGCCGACCAGATGATCGCGCGGTCGGTGCCGCCGGGCGCGATCGCCAGCGGCCGGCCCTGAAACCGCGCGCTGCGTTGTGCCACCCGTTCGACCGCGATCGGAAATGTGAGCGGATTGACGTAGAGGATGACGCGGTCCATCGGCACGAAACCGGGCTCTGGGAAAGAGAACGTGCCCGAAATAATCCCGAAAGTCAAGAAGCTATATTGTGACCATTATTGCAGCTTAATGTATCGAAGATGATGTGACACTGATATTTGGACTATTTCACCTGATATCCAAGCCCAGCTACGACCAGTAGCGTATGCCCATGCGCCGTCTCCTTCTCACGCTCGCGATCGCACTGCCCTCGACCGCACCCGCAGCTCTCACCGCCCAAAGCCACGCCATCGACCTCACCCAGCAGGCGCGGGCGCGCATGTCAGCGAACGACCTGGACAGCGCCGACGCGCTCCTCACCGCCGCGATGTCGAGCGCGACCCAACACGCCGAGAGCGTCACCGCGTACACGTGGCGCGCGATCCTCGAGTTCATGCGAGGGGATGACTCAGCCACTCGAGTCGCGATCCATCAGGCCTATCAGCTCGATCACGGCTTGCAGGTGAACGGGCTGACCCAGGCCTCACCACGCCTGGCGGAGATGTTCGACGAAGAGTACCACCGCGTCAGCCAGGACGACCCCATCTATCCCCCGGCTGCCCTCGACGAGCTCCCGCGGCGCACGTCGGGACCCGCGGTCGTCTATCCCCCCGACCTGGTGCGCCGCCAAGTGCGGGGTCGGGCGCTGGTGCGTCTGATCGTGGACGCGAGTGGGCACGTCGACGAGAGCTCGATCGAGATCGTCGCCGTCCCGGACTCCGGGCTCATCAACCCGCTCCGAACAATGATCCTTGGCTCGACGTTCTCCCCGGGACGGGTGCGGGGGAGATCCGTGCGCACGATGGCCGAGCTGGCGATCGACCTGACACCGGGTACGCCGCAGAGTGCGACATCCCTCATCACCTCCGCACGCGCCAGGATCGCCACGCACCAAACCGACAGCGCACTCGCCTTGCTCACGCAAGCGCTCGATCCCGCGACGCACCCCACGGAAGGGGAAATCGTGTACGCGCGGCTGGTGCAAGGGATCGCCTGGACGGCCGCCGGCCGCGACACGCTGGCCCGTCCGGTGCTCGACAGCGCGCTCGCCGGATACAAGCGCCTCACCGATCGCGGCGTCGAGCTGGCCCCGTTCCTCAAGCGACTGGCCGACTCGGTGCGGCTGGCCCGCTCCGGCCGCAAACCGGGCCTGCTCGGCACACCGGCGGCGGTCGGGGCGGTGGACGTTCTGCCCATTGCCGTCTCTCATCCCGCAATCGTGTATCCACCGGAGATGCAGGCGCTGCGCGTGGGCGGGACGGTAATCGTAGAAGCGCGCGTCGATACCGCCGGTCACGTCACGCCGGGATCGGTGCGGGTGCTGCAGAGCCCGAATCCGGGGTTGGAGCGGGAGGCGCTGCGAGTGGTGGCCGCCGCGGTGTACCGGCCCGCGCGCCGCGGTGGACACCCGGTGGCCGTCACCATCCGACAGCCGATCACGTTCGCGCCGTACTGAGCGAGACTAGCGCTTTCCGAGGTACGCGCGCACCAGCGGCGCCGCTCGCCGGCGGACCAGGGCGGCTTCGAGGGTGTTCTTCTCCTCCACCGTCGCCTCGACGAGCAGCCGTGTCGTATCCGCTTCGCGCACCGCCACCGCCACCCCGTCGCGGTACAGCACCCGGTTTCCCCCGAGCGACGGCACGGCCGGACCGGGCACGATGCTGCCCACGAGGTTCAGCGGGTCGGCACCGCTCACCGCGACGAGCTCCCCGGCCGCCGCGACTCGCCGCACGGCGCGCAACGTCCCGACGGCCTCGGGGAGCGCGTATTGTTCTCCCGAAAAGCCTCCCACGAAGCGGCCGCCACGCACCTCACCCCGCGCTTCGAGCCGTCGGTACACTCGCAGCACGTCGCGCCACGGGACGAGGGTCGTCTCGCGCTCTACCAGGCGGCGGAAGACGACACCGTAGCGGCGCAGCAGCATCCAGGCGACCGCCTCCGCCTGCTGCTCCTCTGGAAGAAGCGCGCGTCGGCCGGTGCGCGACCAGCGCCCCGCCGTCTCGACGCCGAAGGGCGCCGTCCGACCGCGCCGGCGCAGCCGACCGATCGGCCGGCGGCGATCTGACGGCACGAGCAGCGCGCGGAGTCCGGCGAAGCTGTCCGACACGACGAGCCCCCACGACACCAGCTCGCCGAGGCCCTTTTCCACCTCAGTGCGTAGCAGGCCCGTGGCGTTAACGAGGTCGCCGAAGAACGAAGCGCCACGCTCGTCCAATGTCGCGAGGACTGTGCTCGCGGCGTGCGACAGGACGAGCCGTTCGGCGGACGGCTCCGGTTGGATCGCGCGCCACACCTCGCCGCGCTCGCGGCGGAACAATGCCAGCGGCGTGGTCCGGATCGGTCCCGACTTGTGGCCGCTCCCGGCCGTCGCGGCCGGCGGGGAGCTCAGGCGGCCCCAGGCGATCTCACCTGACAGGCACAGGGCGTCGAGCCAGAGCGGGTCGTAATCCACGACACGAGCCGGTAGCACCTCGCTCTCCCATGCCCCCGCCGCCAGCTCGAACCCGTCGAGGATGTCGAGCACCGCCGCCAGCCCCTCGTGTCCCTCGGCGCGTGTGTCGCTGGTGAGCCGATGCCACCGGAACAAGAAGCGCATGAAGTCGGCTGCGGTGACGGGCTCGATCTCGCGGCGCAGCCGGTCGAGTGTGTAGCGGTGAATGCGCGCCAGCAGCCGGCGCTCGCACCATTCGAGCTCGGAGACGCCGGGCGTGAACCGGCCCCGCAGCACGAACCCCTCGTGTTCCAGCGCGCTCAGGGCGAAGTCTACGTCGCCCGACGGAACGGCCAGCGCCGCGGCGATCGCGGCGGCGGTCGTCGGCCCGACCACCTCCAGACGGCCACGCACCAGCTCGCGGATCGCGTCCTCGCGAGTCCACGCCTTCGCCCGCTCGCGCTCCGGAGCTTCGAGCGCCGGATCGCAAACGGCGCCAGGAAACGCGGCGGCGAGCAGCGGCAGGCGCTCCACGGCGACCCAGAATCCCGCAGCCTCCTTGAGGGCGGTCGCCCGCCGCGCCTGCACCAGCTGCTCGAAGAGCCCGTTCCATTCCGCATTCCGCGGTCCGCACTCCGCCACGGGAATCGCTCCGACCACGAGCAGCGCGTCGTGCAGCTCGTCGGCGCTCGTCGCCTCGGGCCACGCCTCCTCCCGCACGCGCTCGATCGCCGCGGTATCGAGCTTGCCGAACTCCTCCGCGGTCTTCTGGTCGAGGGAGCGGCGCGTCGCCACCGCCTGCGTGCGGCGCTCCTCGAGCGGCGCGTCGTCGAGAAACGCATACGGCTTGGCGTTGAGGATCTCGTGGGCGATCGGAGACGGCTCGGTGGTGTCGCGGGCGACGAGGGTGAACCGGCCGGCCGCAATGCCCTCCAGCACGCGTGCGAGTCCGGCGAGGTCCATCGCCTCGGTCAGGCAGTCCTCGATCGTCTGGTGAATCAGCGGGTGGTCGGGGATCTCGCGATCGCCCGCGAGATTCTCGGGACACGCGAGCTGGTCCGGGAATACCGCCGCCGAGAGGTCTTCGGCCTCCATGCGCTGCAGGGGCGTCGGCACCTTCCGGCCGCCGCGGAAGCGCAGCACGGCAAGCGCCCGCGTGGCGTTCCAGCGCCAGCGACTCTGGAACATCGGGGCATCGAGCATCGCCTGGATCAGCAGGTCTCGCACCGTGGCGGCGTTGAGGTACTGGAACACCCCCTCGAGCGGGAAGCTGTGATGCGGCCCGAGCGAAATGACGATTGCCTCGTCGTTCGCGGCGGCCTGCAGCTCGAAGTTGAACGAGCGGCAGAAACGCTTGCGCAGGCTCAGCCCCCAGGCCTTGTTGATGCGCGCGCCGAAGGGCGCGTGCAGCACCAGCTGCATCCCGCCCGCTTCATCGAAGAAACGCTCCAGCACGAGCGTCTCCTGGCTCGGCACGACGCCCAGCACGCTCCGCGTGGCGGCGAGATAGTCGACCATTTGGGTCGCCGCCGCCTCGTCGACCCCCGTTTCCGTCACGAGCCACGCACGCGCGGAGGCGGGATCTGCGAGCCGCCGCTCGATCTCCTGGCGCAGGCGCGACACTTCCGCCGACAGCTCGTCGGTGCGGGACGGCGCTTCACCCAGCCAGAACGGAAGCGACGGCGGCTGGCCGTTGGCATCGGCCACCCGCACCTGTCCCGATTCCACTCGCAGGATGAGGTACGAGGCATTGCCGAGCTGGAAGATGTCCCCGGGAGCGCTCTCGATCGCGAAATCTTCGTTCAGGGTGCCGACGAACGTCTCGGTCGGCTCGAGCACCACGCGGTAGTCGCCCAGGTCCGGGATGGCGCCGCCCGAGGTGAGGGCCGACAGCCGGGCGCCGCGCCGCGCCCGCAGCCGGTGGTTGACGCCGTCGTAGTGCAGGTACGCGGCCCGCCGTCCCCGCTTCGTGGTGAACCCGTCCGACAGCATGCGCACGACGTCGTCGAAATCCTTGCGCGAGAGCGTGCGATACGGGTACGCCTTCCGGGCGAACGCGAACAGGGCGTCCTCATCCCACTCCTCGCAGGCAACCGCGGCGACGATCTGCTGGGCCAGGATGTCGAGCGGCTGCTCGGGGATGATCAGCCGGTCGAGCTTGCGCTCGCGCGCGGCACGCAGCAGGGCGGTGCACTCGACCAGCTCGTCGCGCGACAGCGGGAAGACCCTTCCCTTGGGGACCGCGGCGAGACGGTGCCCTGAACGGCCAACGCGTTGCAGCAGTGTCGCAATCGAGCGCGGGGTTCCGATCTGAATGACGAGGTCGACCGAGCCGATGTCGATGCCCAGCTCGAGCGACGCCGTCGCCACCAGGGCCTTGAGCTGGCCGTTCTTGAGGCGCGTCTCCGCTGCGAGGCGCTTCTCCCGCGACAGGCTGCCGTGATGCGAAGTGATCTGGTCGGCGCCGAGGCGCTCCGAGAGCTGCATCGTGAGCCGCTCGCACAGCCGCCGCGTGTTCACGAAGACGAGCGTCGTCTTGTGCCCGCTGATGAGCGCGGCGATCCGGTCATCGACCTCTTCCCACACTTCGGCGGACATCACGGCCTCGAGCGGCGAGGACGGGATCTCGAGCGCCAGATCGATGGCCCGGGCGTGGCCCACGTCGACGATTTCGGGAAGCGGCCGTTCGGAGCCGACGAGGAAGCGGGCGATCTCCTCGATCGGCTTCTGTGTGGCCGACAGGCCGATGCGTTGCAGCGGATGCCGTGACAGCGCCGCCAGCCGCTCGAGCGACAGGGCGAGGTGGCTGCCCCGCTTGTCGCGCGCCACCGCGTGGATCTCGTCCACGATCACGGTGCGCACCGACCGCAGCATCTCGCGCGCCCGCTCGGACGTGAGCACGAGGTAGAGCGATTCCGGCGTCGTCACGAGCACGTGCGGCGGGAGCTTCACCATCGCCTGCCGGTCGGCAGGCGCCGTGTCGCCGGTGCGCAGCAGCACGCGGACGTCGACGTCCGCAAGGTTGCCGCCGGCCAAGGCGCTGCGGATCTCGCCGAGCGGCTCCGACAGGTTCTTCTGAACGTCGTTGGAGAGAGCCTTGAGCGGCGAGACGTAGACGACCTGGATCCCGTCCGACAGCGTGCCGTCGAGGCCCTGGCGAACGAGGTCGTCGATGGCGGCGAGGAAGGCGGCGAACGTCTTCCCCGACCCCGTCGGCGCCGCGATCAGCACGTCCTTGCCCGCCTGGATCAGCGGCCAGGCGCGCCGCTGCGGCTCCGTGGGCTCGGCGAAGCGATCGGTGAACCAGCGGTCCACGACCGGGTGAAAGCGCGCGCCGTTCACGAGGCCGTCAGCACCGTGTCCAGGGACTCGCCGCGTGTCGCGACGATACGCTCCACCGTCTCGCCGATCTTGTTGTTCGGTGTCGAAGCCCCCGCAGTGATGCCGATAGTGATGCGGCCCGCGGGCAGCCACTGGTCGCGCTGCTCCGGGTCACGCTGGCCGACGGGGAGGTAACGGATGCTACCGGTCTCGGGGTCGATGCACTGCGCGTCCTCGACGTGGTAGGTCGGGACGGCTGTTGCGCAGATCGCCGCGAGATGAGTCGTGTTGCTCGAGTTGTAGCCGCCGATCACGACCATCACGTCGAGCGGCTCCGCGATGAGCTTGAGCACCGCGTCCTGCCGGTCCTGCGTCGCCGAGCAGATCGTATCGAAGGTACGGAAGTGCTCGGCCAGCGCGGCCTCGCCCCAGCGCCGAGTCATGCTCGCGCCCAACTCCTGGGCAATGGCGAGCGACTCGTTCGAGAGCATCGTCGTCTGATTCGCCACGCCCACCTTCTCGAGGTCGGTATCGGGATCGAACCCCGGCGAGATGGAGTGGGCGAAGCCCTGGAGCAGCGCATCCCGGTTGCCGTGGCCCTCGATGAAGGCGCACAGCAGCTTCGCTTCGTCCATGTGGCGGACGATGATGTATTTCCCCTGCGGGTACTTCGTGACCTGGCTCGCCGTCGCCTTGGTCTCTTCGTGGAAGTACTTCCCGTGAATCACCGCCGTATACCCGTCGCGCGAGTACGACTCGACGCGCTTCCAGACGTTGAGGACCGACCCACAGGTCGTATCGACCAGCACGCACCCGACCTCGCGCAGCCGCTCGAAATCGTGCACCGTCACGCCGAATGCCGGCAGGATGACGACGTCCTCAGCCGTGACGCCGCTGAAGTCGAACGCGCCGTCCGACCCCCGGAACAGGAACTCCACGCCCATGGCGCGCAGCTTGGAGTTCACGTGGGGATTGTGGATGATCTCGCCGACGAGCAGCGTCCGGCGATCGGGGAACTTGGTGCGGGCCTCGTAGGCGTATTCGACCGCGCGGTCGACGCCGTAGCAGAAGCCGAACTCGCGCGCCAGCCGGAACGTCAGGTCGCCGACCGTCAGCGCATATCCGTGCTCGCGGATCGCTTCCACCACGCGGCTGTGATAGTCGGCGGTGAGCGCACCCTCGATCTCGTCCTTGAGCCCGAACCCTTTGCGGAAATACGTCTGCGACACACCGTCAATCTAACGGCGTGCAGCCCCCGGCGCGCACGGCATCGAGCACGCGCTGAATCTGCCAGCCGTCGCGCAGCCCCGCGGGCTCACCACCGGAGGGCTTCCCGCCGATCGTGGCGACCAGATCGCGCATCAACCGCACGAACGACCGGGCCCACATGTTGTCGACCGGCGTCTTCCCCGACAGATCGTCGGGGACGCTCACGTCTTCCAGCGGCCCACCCGGCTTGCCGATTTCGAGCCGGCCCTCGCCCGTGAGGACGAGCGTGCCGCCCTCCCCCGAGATCTGGGCAAAGTGGCCCGGGCCGTGCTGCGCGACGACCGACAGCGTGAGCGTGACGATGACGCCGCCAGCGAGCGTGAGGACGGCGCTCGCAAACTCGTCCGCGGTCGCGGGGTGGACCGTCCCCGCGGCATCCGCGCGCTCGCGCACGAACGTCTGCGCGCGCCCGTCCACCTGCACCACCTCGCTCCCGGTCCAGAAGCGGCAGAGGTCGATGAGGTGCGACCCGACCGCACCGAGAATCCCGCCTCCCTGCGCGGCGTCGAACCACCAGGTCCATGCGGCATTCGGCGCCTGCGGCCGGCCGTCGCCGCGGATGTACGGCTTCAACACGATTTCGATGTGACGCACTTCGCCGATCGCGCCCTCGCGCACCAGCTCGCGAATGCGCCGCCGGTTCGGCTCGTAGCGCAGCTCGTGGTCGACCCAGGCGACCGTGCCGGGACGCCGCTCCGCGGCCTCGACGATCTGCCACGCCTGGGCCGCGTCGAGCGCCAGCGGCTTCTCGCACAACAGGTGGCGCCCCGATTCCAGCGCGGCGATGGAGTAGCGCGCGTGGCTCGCCGGAGTCGACGCAACGATGACGAGGTCGGCGACGCCAGAGCGCGCGAGCTCGATGCCGTCGTCGAAGACGTGGGGAATCCCGAACTCCCGGGCCACCGCGTCAGCGTTGGCCCGGCGTCGGCTCGAGATCGCGCTGACCTCGACGTCGGGCACGAGCCGCAAGCCGGGCAGCTGGACCCGCTTCGCGAACCCGGTGCCGATGATGCCGATGCGCAGCGTCACAGCTGGACCTTGCAATTCACCGTGTCGCGCTCGAGTGCCACGCGGTCGGCGGTCAACTGCACGGCGTGACGCCCCGAAATCGGCGCTTCGACACCGCTGCCGTTGACGCGCATGGAAAACGGCGGGTGCTCCACCCTGAGCGCGGCCGTCCCGGAGTCGACGATCAACCCGTGTGCTACGGTGCCGACGATGTAGCGGACCGTCGCGATCGCCCCGCGCGGCGCGGCCGAATCGCCGCGAGACAAGAGCGGGTAGTTGCCACCGCCCGGCGGGCCGCTGCCGTCACGCAACCACACGAGAAACCCGTTGCCGTGCAGCCCCCCGTCGAGTACCACACCGCGGTCGTCGGCGCAGCGCCGCGCGCGTACCGGCACCTGAAATCCGACCGTGTCACCGCCAGCGGTGATCGAGATGTGCACGTGACCGACGCCCCCGCCGGACTGGATTCCCGAGGCCTGCGTGCAACCGCAGATCGCGACGGCCCCGCCGAGGGCGATCACCCGCGCGGGCACGCGGATCATGTCGCGGGCACGCCGAGCTGGGCCCGCGCCGCCGCCACGCTCAGGGTGTGGGGAGCGAGGGACGACACGAGCCCGGCCGGCAGCGGCTTGGGCTTCAACCTCGCGCGATCGACGCACACCAGGACCATCCATCCGGCCGCGGCGAGCTGGGGCGTCCCGGCACACTGGACGTCGAAATTCAGCGTCATCGAGGTGTTGCCGACCTTCCCGACATATGTCGCGACGCGCAAGCGATCGTCGAGCCGCGGGGGATGGAAGAACTCGTTATGGACGGCCTTGCGGGGGAGGAAGATGTCGTAGCGCGCGAACACATCCTTGTACGCGAGCCCACAGGCGCGAAACAGCTCGGTTTCGGCGATTTCGAAGAACCGCACGTACGCGCCGTAAAAAATGATGCCCGCGAAGTCCACGTCGGACCAGCGGACGTATTCTTCGATGATGTAAGGCGAAGGGGGCGAACCGGCAGGCATCGCCCCGGGAAACTAGAGGTGGCTAGGAGACGGCGCTAGGACGGCCGGCCTCGCCGTACGTGCGCAGGCGTCGCCACAACGTCGTGCGGCTGATCCCGAGCTTGCGGGCCGCTTCAGCGAGGCGGCCGCCGGTCACCGATAGCGCCTCGAGGATCGCTTCGCGCTCCTGCTCGGCGAGCGTGCCGGCGAGACCGTTGTCGGCAATGAAGACAGCCTCTCCGATCGGCGTCGGGCCGTCACGCAAGGCGACCGCGTGACCCTGCTTGTTGAGCAGGGCCCGTCGGACGTCGGGTCCGTTGCCGTTCGAGTCTGCGAGTACGCGGCGAGCGGGCGGGTTCGCGTAGACGAGCCGACCATCCGCATCGAATACGGCAACACCCTGTCCCAGCGACTCCAGCGCCGCGCGAATGAGCGCGTCCATCGGCACCCCTTACCACCGGTATACCCCAAATGTTTCAGTGCCGGCGGGGGCGCCGCCCTCGGCGCACCAACCGGGCTCGCTCCGTCCGCGGCATATCGCTCAAGTGCCGACGGATTTCATCGAGCGAGCTGCCCACGATCTCCGGGCGTCTCCCCCGGAGGACAGCAAACCGTAAGGGACGATCCACCGCAGGAAGATCAGACGGGCGCAGCCGCCTCGCCTGTCCTTCCTTGAGCACCATACGCACGACGCCTGATCCACGCTCGACTTCATACTCGAGCGGCACGCGGTCCCCGTAGAGGTGAACCGATCCCGGAAGCGCGTCGAGCCGTCCGCGCTCTTCCGCTGGAATGACCGCCGCGGGATCCAGGGCCAGGGTGCGACCCAGGAACGCACCCCAGCTATCGACCCCCTCAAGCTGCTCTGCGATACTCCCGGCGAGCCGCTCGGGGGAGACATCAATGAGTGTACCCCCCGAACGCCGCCAGTATTCGTCGCAGCGCTGTAGCGCCCGGCGCAGCTGTCGCTGGTCGGGATGGGGGGTGCGGCCCTTCATGAAGGCTTCCACCAGAGCCGTTCGCGCGGGGGCGGCCAGATCGTCCGGGAACGGGCTGGGGAGCGCCTCGGACTCGCGTTCCAGCTGGAAACCGAAGTACTCGAGTGTGCGCACCGCGACCAGCCGTCCGCGGCTGCGACCTTCCACGTATTCCACGACCGCCGGGCTGCGACGGGCGTAGCGGCGAACCAGCCGTTCCGGGATCTGGGTCCCTTCGATGCCGGCGCGAGGGTTGCCGAAGCGATCGGCGAAGTAGCGCAGCGACCCGACGATCGCTCCCCAGCTGCCACATACCGAGCCGCGTGAGACGCGTGCCTCGCGACCGTCGGCGGTCGCCTCGTCGATCACGAGGTCGAACGGCTGGAATCGCGCCACGAGGTCCTGGAACGCCGCCAGCGTCCGCTCGTCGGCCAGGGGTAGGCGCTCCGGCAAGGGGCGCTCGAGCTGCCGGTACACGGACGCCGTGCCGAGCGCGACGTCCTCCAGCGCCTTGATCAGCACACCACGCCACTCCGCCCAACGCTCGATGGTTTCCCGGAACAGATGCCGCGGGAGCCCGTACACTTCGCCAAGGTACCCGTGCTTGTTCACGGCTTCGGCGAAGAGGTTGTAAGCAGTGAGGTGGTCGCTGCCAGGGAGGATCACGCCCTTCAGGTTGCGCGTTTCCCGCGTCATGCGGTGCAGCGAGTCGATGTTAGCCGCGACCGCCACCCGTGCCAGCAGCTCGTCGCTGGCGTGCACCAGAAGCTCGCCCCAGGGCCGGTCCACGGGCATCGCCTCGACGGCTCGGCCGTAGGTGGTCAAGCGACCCTGGTCCACCAGGCCTCGGCCGGTCAACAGCTCGACGGCATCCCGATAGGCGCGGCGATCGAGGGGGACGGGAAGATCGAGCTCACCGGCATCGACCCCGAGGGCCGCGCATGTGATCGCCACCTGCTCGGCGTCTCCTGCGAGCTGGAATTCCGGTGGCGTCGGGCGCAACGCGGAGAATTCGAGATTGCGGTCGCTCAGTATGAAGACTTCGCCCTGCGCCACGCGGCCATGCACCCGTCCGGCCATCTGGAGGATTTCATTCGCGCCGAGATAGAGTCGTGTCAGGACGTTGCGGCCGCGGTCCACGACATTGGTGTAGCGCGCGTCGTAAATCACCACGGTATCGAGCCCGCGGATGTTCAAGGCCGATTGGCCGGCGGCGGTCATGGCGAGGAAGAACGGCCGTTCCACTTCGCCGTCCAGGAACGGACGAATCACGCGGATCGGCTCTCCGCCGTGGTAAAACGCGGCGGTCAGGCCGGGCCACTGCGCACCGAGGCGGCCGGCCAGCTCCTCGACCTCGGCGCGGGTGGGAACGAACACCGCGACGCCGCGCCGCTCCTTCAGGACGCGGCGCACGAAGCGGTCGTCGAGGAAATCGAGCGGGCGCAAGGGAATCACACGGACCCGGGCGGCGCGCGCGGGATCGAAGGCCGTGGTCTCGAGGACATCCGAGGACCCGAGGTAGCGGGCGTAGAAAGTCGGATCGACAGTGGCGGATAGCCAAATGAAACGGCAGCGGGCGCGCAGGCCGAGCGCCAGGCACAGCTCCAGCTCAGCCGATGTCTGGTGGATCTCGTCGACGATCAAGGTATCACGCGCCGTGATCAGCCCGTCCTCGAACCAGCGCCGGGCGATCCCGGTCGTGATGATCACGAGATTCCAGGTGGGGGTCTCCGGCGTCGCCTCTCGCTCGCGGTTGACCACCCCGACCTTGAGCGGCGCCCCCAGGATCCGCTCGGCGATCGGCCGGATCGCGAGCGTCTTGCCGGTACCAGTCCCGGCGACGATGCCAAACCCGTTCCCCGAGCCCGCGAGCCGGCGGATGTCCGCTCCATGCTGGCGCTCGAGCAGCGTGTCGAGCTCGAGGCTCATCGCGAGCTCGATCGTTTCGCACGCGGCCCGGGTCGGGGCGATGACGATGACCCGCCCCGTTGTCGGGCGGGCGGCGACGAACGCTTGCGGGTCAGGTGGGAGGAAGTGGTCGCGGGGGGCGGAAGGCACGCGGGAAAGCTAAAACGGCCGGGAGCCGCTGGGGCCCCCGGCCGTCTGCAAACGTGCTGCTTTCAGCGTTCAGCGCTCGTTATCGTGGTCGCGGTGACGCGAGTCGCGGTCGGAGTTACGATTGCGGCCACGGTTCCGGTCACGATTCCGGTCCCAGCTTCGGTTACGATTCCGGTCCCAGCTCCGGTCACTATTCCGGTCCCAGCTCCGATCACTGTTCCGGTCCCAGCTCCGGTCATAACTCCGGTCCCAGTCGCGACCCTCGTGGTTGCGGGACCAGACGCGCCGCCAGTCACGCTCTCGGCCAAAATCGCGACGGAAGAAACGGTTCCCACGCTCGTAGACGATCACCCGGCGCGGCTCGCCGTACCACAGCGGCAGCGGGTCATAGAAGTAGTACGGATACCGGTCCGGGTAGTAGTAGTAATACGGCCGGTACACCGGTCGAACGAACGACGGGCCGATGAATACATCGCCCGCGATGTACGGGCGCGGCGCCCCAAACCCGAACTGCAACTGCACGCTCGTCTGAGCGGAGGCGGTACCGGCCGCAGTCATCAGCATGAGCCCGAACAACAATGCGATCTTTTTCATAGTTCCTCCTGGTTGCCGGGCCGATGTAATGGAAGTGCCGTGCCACACCGGTTTTGACATCCAACCAATTGCAGATATGTCAGTTACAGGTTACGAGCAGCAAGAAACGAAGCTGATAAGTGTCCTAAGGAGAGGTCAACGGCAGGATCAACCGGGAACTGTTCTGGGACGAGTGTGCTCCGACATGAGGGCGTGATGAGAGGTCTGCGAGATCGCGGGGGCCATTGTCGAGAACCGACTCTTCTCATGAGCCAGCGCCAGCCTCCCGCAGCAGCCGGACCACTTCCCCCTGGTCGGCATGCCGCTTCAGCGCCTTCTTCGAAAATACCCTGCGGCCGTCCATCTCCACTTCGAATACGCCGCCCGACGATTCGATCAGCTTGACCTCCGCCTGCGGGAAGGCCCTGCGGATCTCGGCCGCCAGACCGGCAGCCCGGGGCTCATAGTTTCAGACGACGCAGAATTCAATGGTGACGCGCATGCGGGAACGATATCGACGCTTGACACGCCGCGCCACACGCCCGACCTTGCGCCGAGCCCCGCATGACTCCGCAATCCCGCCGCCGGGCGGCGCCGGCAACCGTCGTCTCGATCATCGTTTCGCTGGGCGCGGTGATCGCGGTCGGCGTCGCGTTTGCCGGGTACGCCAGCGGCCGTCTCGCCACCAGCGGCACCTTCCCTCTCGCACTCGCCGGGCTCGTCGTCGTGGGCGCGTTCACCCGCCGCTACGGCATCGCGCTGCCGGGCAACGGATTCTCGTCGTACGTCCTCGGCGTGACGGTGTTCGCCGTCATGGAGCGGGGGTGGGAATTCGCCACGATCGTTGCTCCACTCCTGACGGTGCTGGGCGACGTGGTGCTGCGCCGGCTTCCGCTCCGTCTCGCGGCCGCCAACGCCGCCCATCTGACTCTGGGCTCCGCGCTCGCCGGGCTCATCTACGAGCTCCTGGGGGGCGCCACCGGGACCCTCGCCCTCGAGACCGACAATATCGGACCGATCGCGGTGCTGGTCGTGATGACGATGGTGCTGATCAACGGCTCGTTCTACCTGATGCTCGCCTTGAGCCGCACCATCGCGTGGGTGGACGCGCGGCTCACCGCGCGGTGGGAAGTGATCGTCTACGGCGCGTCCATCGGACTGTCCCTCGCCTGGTTCAAGCTGTTCCACTCCGGGCTGCCGACCGCCACCTGGGCCCTCATTGCCGTGACGCTCGCCGGCGCGACGTACGTATCGGCATACGTGATCCGGCTCGGCGTGCACGCCGACGAGCTGCGCCTGGTGCAGCGCCTCGCCCGCGCGATCGCCACCGACATCAACCTAGCCCGCACCTTCGCCCACATTCAGGAAACGACCCGGCGTCTGGTTCCCTGGGAGCACATCGGGTTCGCGCGCTACGACCCGGCGCGACGGGAGATGGTGCTCGTAGCGGACACCGCGATGGGCGACGGGGGCGGGGGAGCCGTGGGGGGCGGCGGCGAATTCCGTTTCGAGGCGGATACCGGTCTGACGGGCGAGGCGGTGCGGTCCCGGCGCCCGGTCGTGGCGCGCAATCTGGGGCGCGGCGACACCATCGCGCCGGGAAGCGACAAGACCGGCTCGGAGATCCTGGTTCCGCTGTTTCACGGGGATCAGTTGATCGGCCTGTGGAGTATCCGCCATTCGGATCCCTGGATGTACCGTGACTCCGACGCCACGATTCTCAACCTCGCCGCTCCGCAGATCGCGCTGATCCTCGCGCTCGAGCGGGCCGTGCGACCGGTGGTGGGTGCGTCCGATCAGATGACGCAATACGTCGAGACGATCACGGCGACGACCGAGGAGATTCACGCGTCGAGCCAGGAGGTGGCCGCCTCGGCGCAGCGGGCCAGCCATGGCGCCCGGCACGGGGCGGCGCTCGTGACCAACGCCGCGACCGAGGCGGGGGAGCTGCAACGCGGGGCCGTCGACGTGGCCGCGGCGGGAGATCAGACCCGCGAAGCGGGCGAACAGGTGGAACGGACCGCGGGCCGTGTGCGAGCGGCGACGCAGGAAGCCGTGCGCCGCTTGACCGACTTGGGACGTTCCACGGAGCACGGCGCAGTGGAAATGGGACGGCTGCGCGAAGTCGCCGGCCAGGTGGAGAAGTTCTCGGAGGCCATCGGATTCGTGGCGAATCAAACCAACCTGCTGGCGCTCAACGCGACGATCGAGGCGGCGCGGGCCGGCGCGCACGGTCATGGCTTCGCGGTCGTCGCCGAAGAGGTGCACAAGCTCGCCGAGGAGGCGGGGCGCGAGGCACGCAACGTCGGGAAGTCGGTGCAGGAGACGCTGCGCGCGCTCGACCGTGCCGCGCAGTTGCTCGAGCGGATTCGCACCGAGCTGGGTACGGTGGTCGAATCCTCCACGACGCTGCTTCCCGATCTCGAGCGCATCGCCGAAGTGTCCGCGAGTACGGCGCGCGCTGGGAAGCGCGTTGCCGATGTGGCGCGCGCGACGGTGGAGCGCGCTGCGCGCATGGTGCAGACGCTGACCGAGGCAGCGGCCGGGGGATCGGCGTCTGCCAACGAGGCGGAGTCGGTTGCAGCGGCCGCGGCCGAACAGCTGCGTGCCATCGAAGATTTGTCGCAAGGAGCGACCGAGCTGACGACGGTGTCCGAGCGACTCGTCCAGGCAGTCGGGTTCGTTCGTGGCACTGAGGGTTCGAGCTAGCCTCCTCCCGGCGGCGTTGGGCGCGGTGCTCGCGTGCGGCGGCTCCGTTACCGGGCCGGCCCCGTCGACGCCGCGCGTCGATTTCGTCGACGGCGCGATCGAGCCGCTGCTCGTCCGGGGGCAGGCGATCGTCATCGAGGGGTTCGGCTTCGGCGATTCGCAGGCCGGCGGCGCGATCGACTTCCCCAAAGCGGGCGGTGGCGCCGTGCTCGCGCCCGTGCCGGCCGGCGGATGGAGCGACCGGCTGCTGCGCTCCTCGGTACCCGAAAGCGCCACGAGCGGCGTCATCACCGTGACGACCGCGGACGGGCGCCACCTCACCGCGACCGTCCACGTCCTCCCCCACGTTCCGTTCGACCCCGCGACTCTCACCTGGCAGACGCGACCCGAATTTCCGGGGGCGCCGGCCGGCGTGGCGCTCACGGTCGCCGCTGAGCCGCAGGGGGCGGGGGTCAAGGTCGCCGTGTATGCCGCCGGCGGCGGTGAGCCCGTTGGTGGTGATTCCGCCATCGTCCCCGATTCTTCCGTGTTCACGGCACACGCCGCCCCCGGTGGCGCCATCGGTGGATGGACCCGGCAAGCGGCGCTGCCGGCACCGCGCGCCTACGCCGCCGCCGCCGCCGCCAATCGCTTCAACTCACGCGTCGACGGACATGTGCTCTATGTCATCGGCGGACTCGACTCGGCGGGGCGCGCGCGTGCGACCGTGTTCCAGGCGTTCGGCACCGCCGACACCGCGCTCCTCGCCTTCACGACGATCGAAGCGCTCCCGGCGCCGGTCGCCGGCGCGATGGCGGTGGTACGCCGTGGCCGCATCTACGTGATGGGCGGCGTGGACTCGCTGGGACGGCCGCAGACGAACGTGTTCGTCGGCAGGATCGGACTCGATGGGCACATCGATGGCTGGTTCGTGGAGCCGTCCCTGCCAACGCCGCGGGCGTACGGCGGTGGCGTGGTACTGGACGACCGGGTCACCGTCTTCGGCGGCGTCGCCGACAGTACACCACCCGGCGGCGGCCTCGACACGATCGCACCACGTCTCGCGACCGCCGATACGGCACCTGCGAGCCTCCTCTCGGGATTTTTCACGGGAGGTTGGGCTCCGGCGGCCGCCCCCCTCGTTCAAGGCCGCTCGCAGTTCGCGACGCTTCGCTTCAGCGACGTGCTCCTCGTGGTCGGCGGTGTGTACGCCGGGGCGCAAGCCGGCAGCGCCGAGACACTCGCGGCTTCGCTGACCGGCGGCGACTCGCTTGGCGGCTTCACCGGCCCGGTCGGGACGAACACGATTCTCGCGCTGGGAGGCGGAGCCCTCGTCGGACCGGGCGGCACCGCCTGGCTCGACGCCGACGGCTCCGGTCACGGTCTCGTCGTCGGCGGCATCGATCTCGTTTCCCGCGAGCGCCGGGCCGCCGTCTGGGGCTTTTGACCGGTGATTCCGTGATCGCGCCTGATGCGTGACGGTCGCGCCTTTCCTATCTTGTTGCCCTAGTCCCGGGAGGGGAACGTGCGCGCGATCTGGGCCGTTGGGGTGCTCACACTGGGGTGCGTCACCGCGCTCGCTGCGCAGCGGGCAGGCGATTTCGACCTCAGCCTGTTCGGGGCGTACACGAAGTACGACAAGGCATTCAAGCTCGACGCCGGGATCGGCGGCGGGGCCCGGCTCGCCTACTACCTCACCGGCGCCGTGGGTATCGGCGCCGACGTGATTTTCGATCGCGAAGAGAAAGTCCCCGGATCGCCCGGCGCCACGATGGATCCGCTGGTCGGGAGCGCCGTCCTCATCGTCCGGCTTCCCGCGCTGCTGTACGCCGTGGGCGGCTACTCGCGCATCGACTTCGGCAAGAGCGCACCCTTCTCCTTCACCGACGGCGGCATCAATGGCGGCCTCGGCGTGCGCTTCCCGGTCGGCGGGCGGGTGGGAGTGCTGCTCGAAGGGCGGGCCGTCTACACCCCGACCACGAACGGATCGTTTGGCCAGACGCACGCGACGCATTTCCTCATACTGGGCGGACTGTCGTTCCTGGAAACCGGCGCCTCCCACCCTGGGTCCGTCGCCCGCGGGCCGCGCGACTCGGACGGCGACGGCGTTCCCGACAAGCGCGATGCCTGCCCCAACACGGCGCTCGGCGCGACGGTCGACGTGCGCGGCTGCCCGAGCGACTCCGATCAGGACGGCGTCTACGACGGAATCGACAAGTGCCCGGGGACGCCGGCCGGCGCGAAGATCGACACCACCGGGTGTCCGCTCGATGCCGATCGTGACGGCGTCGCGGACGGACTGGACCAGTGTCCCGACACACCGGCCGGTGCGACGGTGAACAACGTCGGCTGCCCGAGCGACTCGGACCGCGACGGCGTCTATGACGGTCTCGACAAGTGCCCCAACTCGCCGGTCGGCGCCGGCGTGGATGCGACCGGTTGCCCGAAGGACACCGACGGCGACGGCGTCGTGGACGGCATCGACAAGTGCCCCGACACCCCCGCCGGCGCGACGGTCGATGTGAACGGCTGTCCGAAGGACGCGGACAACGACGGCGTACCCGACGGACTCGACAAGTGCCCCAACACGCCCGTCGGGGTGAGGGTCGACCCGGCGGGTTGCCCGCTGACGCGGGACTCCGACGGCGACGGCGTCCCCGACAACCTCGACCGCTGCCCCGGCACACCGCCCGGATCCAAGGTCGACCAAGTCGGGTGCGTCGTCCTGTTCCAGGAGCAGCGGACACCGGGTGCGCGACCCACCGTCATCCTCCGGGGGGTGACCTTCGAAACCGGACGCTCGGCGCTGACGCCCCAGTCGTTCGCCGTGCTCGACCAGGTGGCGGGCTCGCTCGTCGCCAACCCGGAGATTCAGATCGAGGTCGCGGGCTACACCGACAACACCGGATCCGCCGTCGTCAACACGCGGTTGTCGCGCGCGCGGGCGATCGCCGTCCGCGCCTATCTCGCCCGCAAGGGTGTGGCCCCATCGCGGATGACGGCGCGGGGGTACGGACCTGCGAGTCCGGTAGCGACCAACGCCACGAGTGCGGGCCGGGCGCAGAACCGGCGGGTCGAGCTGCACAAGCTGAACCCGTAGGTCGCCTGGAGCTTTTCACCATGCCCGGACGCCCGCTGTTGCTCCTCTTCGTCCTCGCCACCCAGCTCGCTGGCCAGGCGAAGCCGGGGGCGAGACCCGCGGCGCGGCCCGCGCCGAAGATCGGCATCCCGACCCCGCGCTCGGTCCTCGGGTTCGATCCGGGAGACGACCGCAAGCTCGCCGACTGGGCGACGTTGCTGCGCTATTATCAGGCGCTGGCGCGCGCGAGCGACCGGGTCGACTACCGCGAGCTCGGCAAGACGACCCTGGGCGCGCAGCTCGTCGCCCTCGTGATCTCCTCGCCCCAGAACCTGAAACAGCTCGACACCTACCGCCGGCTCACGGACCGCCTCGCCGATCCCCGGACCATGCGTTCGTCGCGCGACGCTCAGGCAGCGGTCCAGGACGCACGCGCGACGGTGCTGATCACCGGTGGCATCCACTCCGACGAGGTCGGCGGCAACCTCTCCCCCGCGGTCATCGCGTACCGGCTCGCGACGGATACCAGCCAGGCGACGCGCACGATTCTCGACAACGTGATCCTCTGGCTGGTGCCGTCGCTCAATCCTGATGGCGTGACGATTGTCGCCAAGTGGTACGCCCGGACGCTGGGGACGGCCGCGGAGGGAACCGATCCGCCCGAGCTGTGGCACCACTATGTGGGCCATGACGACAACCGGGACTGGTATGCGTTCACGCAGGTCGAGACGCAGCTCGTCGTCGACTCGATCTACAACGTGTGGCACCCCCAGATCGTGCTGGACCTCCACCAGCAGGGCTCGAACGGCTCGCGCATGTTCTTGCCGCCCTACCTCGATCCGATCGAGCCCAACGTCGATCCGCTGATCATCGACGGCGCGAACATGCTCGGCACAGCGGTCGCCTGGGAGCTCGCGGGGGAGGGCAGAACGGGGATCTCGGTCAGCGCGATCTACGATGCCTGGACCCCGTCACGGGCCTACGCCCACTACCACGCCGCCGTGCGGATTCTCTCGGAGGCGGCGAGCGGCGAGCTCGCGAGCCCGGTCCAGGTCCCCGCCGACCGGCTCGAGGCGAATGCCCGCGGTTTCAATCCGCGCGAGCGCTCCTGGAATTTCACGGCCCCCTGGCCCGGCGGCCGGTGGGGGATGCGGGACATCGTCGGATATCAGACCGACGCCGCCTTCGCACTGCTCGAGCATGCGGCACGATTTCGCGATCACTGGCTCGACAATTATCTCTCCGTCGGGTGGCATGCCGTGCGTGGCTGGCGCGGCTGGCCGTACGCGTACGTCATCCCACGGCAGCAGGATTCCACGGCGCTGGCGACGCTGTTGGGGATTCTCGCCCGCGGCCAGGTGGAGATCCGGGTCTCGCAGCAGGCGTTCGCGTCGGGCGGTCAACGGTTCCCGGCCGGCAGCTATGTCGTCGTGTTGCGCCAACCGTACGCGGCCTTCGCGAAGACGCTGCTCGAGCGGCAACACTACCCCGATCGCCGGTTGTACCCGGGCGGACCGCCGGAGCGACCTTACGACGTCACCGCGCATACGCTCCCCCTGCTGATGGGATTGAATGCCGTCGCGGTGAACGACTCGATCCGCGTCGCCTTGTCGGCGCCCGTGGCGCCGCCGCGCGCGACGCTCGCGTACTCCGGGAGCGATTCGACCCGGATCGGCCTGTATCGCTCGTATGCCGCCACGATGGACGAGGGGTGGACGCGCTGGGTCTTCGACAACTGGAAGGTCCCCTACACGTCGCTGGTCGACTCCATCGCCCGAGTGGGGAAACTGCGTGACCGCTTCGACGTGATCGTGCTGCCCGATGAATCGCCGCACGACATCGCCGAAGGTCTCCCGCAGGTTCGCTACCCCGCGCCGTACCCGGGCGGGCTCGGTCCCGAAGGGATCCAGTCGTTGCGCCAGTTCGTGCAAGACGGTGGGACGCTGGTGGCGCTGAACGACGCCAGCCGGTTCGCGATTCAGGCGCTGCTCCTGCCGGTGCGCAACGTGCTGGAGGGTCTTCCGGACGAGGACTTCTATGCGCCGGGCTCGATCTTCCGAGTCGAAATCGACCAGGCCCAGCCGCTGGCCCAGGCTCTGCCGTCGGAGACCGCCGTCTGGTTCGAGAGCGGACCGGCATTCGACGTCCTCGATTCGAGCGAGGTGAAGGTGGTGGCGCGTTATCCCGACGACCCGAAGGACGTGCTCCTCTCGGGGTGGGTGCGGCATCCGGAGCGTGTGGCCGGCCGGGCGGCTTTGGTAGAAGTTCGGGTTGGGAAGGGAAGAGTGGTCCTTTTCGGCTTCAGACCGCAATATCGCGGCCAGAGTTTGGCCACTTACCCGTTACTATTCAACAGCTTGCAACCGCCCAAGTAGAGTGTGATGTAGGACTCTTGTTGTTTCTATGAGTTTTTCCTATTGTCGCATCATGAAGGTCCGTTGCTCGAAGGTCGCTGTTCTCTGCGGCTCGCTCATCGCTTTGATCCCCTCACTCGAGGCGCAGCGCTTCCCTGGCGGAACGAGCCTGGTGGCCGAGCCGCCGGTGCGGTTCGGCGCCGCTCCGGATGCGAGCCACGTCTCGCTCACGCCCCTGGGGGCCGTGTGGCAGGGCCAGTGGGTGAATCAGTTCGGCCGCCCGACGACGGTCAAGGCGCTGTACGTGAACGCGTGGGCGTTCGCCGGGAGCCGCCTCTGGCAGATCGTGAAACTCGTCGACGGCACCGACATCAACTCGCTCGTGATCGACGTCAAGGACGACACAGGCTGCCTGCTGTATCACTCGCAGGTGGAGACGGCGCGGCAGATCGGCGCCAGCGCATGCGCCCGCATCGCGGACGTGGGCGCCCGGCTCGACACCCTACACGCGCACGGCATCTACGCCATCGCCCGCATCGTCGTCGCCAAGGACCGGCTCCTCGCCGAGCACAAGGCGGCGTGGTCGGTCAAGTCGACCGAAGGCGGGTTGTGGCGCGACCGCATCGGGATGGCCTGGGTCGACGCCTACAACGATTCCGTGTGGGTCTATGCCGGCCAGCTGGCCCGCGAAGCGGTGTCGCTCGGCTTCGGCGAGGTACAGTTCGATTACGTCCGCTTCCCCGACGAGCCCAAATCACGGATGGAAACCGCCATCTTCTCCGCCCGAGTCGCCGGCGAGACGCAACGCGCGGCGGTACGCCGTCACATCAAGTTGCTCGCCGACTTCGTCCGGCCGATGGGCGTTCCCGTGACGTTCGACGTCTTCGGGCTCACCGCGTCCGTGACCACCGGGGACTTAGGGATAGGCCAGGTCTGGGAAGACTTCTCCGGCGTCGCCGACGTGCTGCTCCCGATGGTGTATCCGAGTCATTACAAGGGTGGGTCATTCGGCTTTCGTAGACCCAATGCCAACCCCTACGGGGTGGTGCGGTATGCCCTGAGCGACGCCCTCTCCCGCTCGCGTGCACCGAATACGGCCGAAATCCGGCCCTACCTGCAGGCCTTCACTCTCGGCCGGCGGCTACCGCGCTACACGCCGGTGGAGATCCGGGACCAGATCCGGGCCGCGAAGGACGTCGGCATCGAGTCGTGGGTCCTGTGGAATCCCCGCAGCGTCTACCAAAGAGCAGCCCTTCCTCCGTATCCTTCTACGGGCAGGGCCCGAGAGCCCGGCACGGGACAAGAATGACCAACGGAGGACGGGATCATGAAGCATCTGGCCGTGGCGCTCGTCGCCCTGGCGGCGATCGCCTGCTCGGATAGCGGCAGCGCCCCCAACACCGACACCATCAGCGTCGACGAAAAAGCGGCAGTTCAGGCGGTTCTCACCAAAGGCCTCGCGGGCGATACCCTCTACCCGATTCTGTCGGCCCTCGTTTTTCCGTTTATCGAGCAGGCGACCCCCCAGGCATCGGCGAGCGACACGACGAAGCTGGTCGGCATCCAGCTCGACGTGAACGCGACTCAGGACACGACGCACGTGACATCGCAGCTCACGGCGATCCTCGCCTGGCGCGGGTTCCGCCCCGCCACGAAGACCGTCGATTCGGTGTTCTTCGTCATCGGTACGGGGCTCACCGCCCCAATCAACGATTCGCTGCGCGAAGTGTTCTCACCCGACAGCGCTGGGGCGGGAACCGGCTTCGTCTTCCATCAGGGAGCGGATTCGGTCATCACGAAGTGGACGGCCCGGACGGGTGCGCTGCAGCTCGCGAGTCAGAGTTACGGCGGCGGCTCCGCGACGACGGCGGGAACGTTGACGTTGACGGTGTTCCGCGGGACCATGAGCGGGCAGTACCATCTCACGGCGAAGCTCGTTCCCGACTCGAGCACGACCGCGACGAGCGCCGAGACTTACACCTCCGGCATCCACGCGGTGAAACTGCAGATCAACGGGACGTTCTAGGAGGGAGTCTCCGCGAGGGCGAGGCCGGGCTCCCATTCGGTGATGTACCCGGCGATGGCGGACGCCGCGACGGTGTAGGGATTGGCGAGGTACAGCTGGCCCGGACCGGAGCGGCCCGGGAAGTTGCGATTGATCGCGCTGATCGTCACTTCGTCCTTGGTGCGTGAGACGCCCGGACCGGCGTTGATGCACGCGCCGCACGACGGCTCCAGGAACTGGGCCCCGACCCGCTGGAATACGTCGAGATAACCCCGCTCCTCACAGTAGCGCTTTACGTCCTGCGACCCGCATTGAATGAAAAATCGGACGCCCGGTGCAACCCGCTCGCCGCGGTCCGCCGCTTCGCGCAACACGCGGGCGTACATGTCCATGTCGTCCTTCTTTCCCGCGGTGCACGAGCCGGCGTACGCGATCTCCACTTTCACGCGCCCGGGCAGCTCCGCGATGGAGCGCCCGTTGCCCGGATCGCCGGGGAGCGCCACCATGGGGCGGATCCGCGCCGCGTCGATCTCGATCACCTCGCAATAGTTGGCCGCGGGATCGCTTGCCAGGTCGCGGCACGAGCGGAGCGCATCCGCCCGCGACATGCCGCGGTACGCCATCAGGTAGTCGATGGTCTTGTCGTCGGGTGCGACGTAACCGGTGAAGCCGCCGACCTCCGCCGTCATGTTGGTCATCGTGGCCCGCTCGTCGACCGATAGCGCCTCGACGGCGGACCCGCAGTACTCCACGAGCTTGCCGATCGCCTGCCCGCCCTTCACGTACGGGTGGCGCAGGATCTCGAGCATGAAATCCTTCGCGGTCACGTTCTCCGGTTTGGTCCCCTGCACGACGACCTTCACGGTTTCCGGCACCGTGACGCGAACGTCCTTGGTGATCCACGAATTGAAGATCGCCGTCGTCCCGACTCCGAACGCGACGCACCCGACGGCGCCGGCGTGCGGCGTATGCGAATCCGACCCGATGATGACGTGGCCGGGCAGCGCGTGCGACTCGAGCATCTTGGAATGGCAGATCGCCTCCGAGCCGTGCAGCCCGAGGCGCGTCAGCTCGCCGTAGAGCTTGATGCCCTGCTTCTCGGCGAAGGCGCGCTGTTTCTTTTCGAGCTCCATCGCGACGTCGAGCAGACCCTCTTTCACCCGTTCGGGTGTCATCGCTTCCGAGAGGAACGTGAGATGGTCGCGGAAGAACAACACTGAGCCGGGATCGTTGACGGGCTCCTCGGCGCCCACCAGCTGCTCGAAGAAGATCGCCGCCATCGGCGTCACGTACTCGTGGCTGAACCGGATGTCGGTGGTCACGAAGCCTTCGTCGCCGGGTTTCACGGCGGGCACACCCACTTCGCCGGACGCGAGGTCCACCACCCAGTGCCGCGCCAGGATCTTCTCGCCGCTCGTCATGGGGCGCGGGGGTGTGGCGGGAGGCGTCACGCGCACCTTTCCCTGCAGCCGGGCGACGTTGTAGTTGAACAGGCCGCCGTACTCGATGATGCCGCGGGTGATCTCGCCTTCGCCCGCCGTGAAGACGCTGAGGGGGATCTCTTCGCCGCGGCGCACCCGGTCGATCAGGGAGAAGTCGGTGGAGGTGAGAAGCCCGAGGTTCTGGCAGTTTTCGTGGTAGATGCGCTCGATGTTCTCGGCGATCACCAGCTTGATCCCGGCGCACATCTCGGCATAGGGCGACTGCTCGCGGGATGATCCCTTGCCGCGACGTTTGCCGCTCACCGAGGCGACAAATCCTCCCTGACGCACCGAGCCGCGAGTGACCGGGAACTCGTCGCCGCACTTCAGCCCGAGGTAGGGGAAGTCACCCAGGGTGTCGTCGTAGTAGTAGCAGATGTAGGCGGGGGTGATTTCATCGGTGGATATGTTGTCGCGCAGCGTCATCGCCCTGGTCCAGGCGAGGTCCTCCCCTCCCAGCTGGCGGCGCACCAGGGAGGCCTCCTCGGTCAGAAACAGGATCCGTCCCTGCAGCCGGACTCGATCGGGGAGGCGATGCACCGTGCGCGACTTCAACGCCTCGATCATGTACGCAATTTCGCCCCTTGCACGAGGGCGATCAAGCGCATTTCCTTCCAGCCATGCTGGCCTCGCTGTTCCTGCTCCAAGCAGCGATCCCACGCCCGGAGATGACCCTCACGGGGACGTTTCGCAGCCGCCGGCTCACCGAGAGCTCGGGGGTCGTTGTCAGCCGCGCCCATGTCGGCATACTGTGGACCCACAACGATTCGGGGGACGGTCCCTACCTGTACGCGACCGACCTGCACGGGACGGATCGCGGCGCGGTGCGGGTGACGGGCGCGAAGAACGTCGACTGGGAGGATCTGTCCCGCGGGCCGTGCCCCGACGCGCCCGGGGAATGCATTTACATCGGCGACACGGGAGACAACCTCCAGGACCATCGCAGCGTCACGATCTATGCCGTGCCGGAGCCCCAGCCCCCGACGGGCCCGGCGGATACGCTGCGTGCGACGCCACCGGCCCGCGCCCTGCGGTTCCGCTATCCGGACGGCCCGCGCGATGTCGAAGCGATGTTCGTCTCGCCGCGCGATAGCGCCATTTATCTGATCTCCAAGGGTCGCAATAGTCCCGTGCGACTGTACCGGCTGCCGCGCTCGGCGTGGAGCGCTGTCAAGACTGTGCGAGCCGAACTGTTGCAGCGGCTGTCGATCATCCCCGATAGGTCGTCGGGGCGCCTCGTCACCGACGCAACGATCCGGCGGGACGGGGCGCTGGTGGCGGTGCGCACCTACACGGAGATCTATTTCTTCATTCCGCGGCCTGGCGGACGGTTGAGCCCGATCGGTCCCGTCTGCCCCATCACCGGACTCGAGCGCCAAGGCGAGGCGATCGATTTCCTCGACGACTCGACCTTCGTACTCACCAGTGAGGCCGACTTTTTCGGCCGCGGCACCATCCACACCGTGCGCTGCGCGCACTGATCCAAGAGGAGCGACACTCCGATGATCCGCCGGTCCGTCACAGTTCTGCTCGCCGCCCTCGCCACGTCTCTTGCGGCGCAGCAACCCGCCTCGGGCATCCCAGCCCCCAACGCCCGGGCGATGGATGCGCATCTCCGCTATCTCGCCGACGACCTGCTGGAAGGCCGCGGGCCCGGCACGCGCGGCGGCATGCTGGCGGCGAAATACATCGCGGCACAATTCGAAGCGATGGGGCTGGAGCCGGCGGGCCCCGAGAAGAGCTTCTTCCAGCCCGTCGCTCTCGTCGGGATGAAGCCGCAGCCTTCCTTCTCGTGGGGCGCGGGGGCCGCTCATGCGCTGACGTACGGCGACGACTTCGTCGCCTGGGCCGAACGACCGGACTCCGCCGTTGCCGTCGCCGGCGCCGCGGTGCTGTTCGTCGGCTACGGCATCCAATCGCCGGAATGGCAATGGGACGATTACAAGGGAATCGATACCCGCGGCAAGGTGCTCTTGATGCTGGTGAACGATCCCGGCCTGCAGGACTCGACGATTTTCAACGGCCGGGCGCTGACGTACTACGGCCGCTGGACGTACAAGCTCGAGCAAGGCGCCAGAATGGGGGCGGCGGCGGTGATCCTGATTCACACGGCGCCCAGCGCCACGTACCCGTGGTCGGTGGTGAAAGGCTCATGGTCGGTGGAGCAGTTCAAGATCGACCAGCCGCAGAGCCCCTCCCTGACGCTGGCGGGGTGGGTAACGGAGGGTGCCGCCCGGGGCGCGCTCGCCGCCGCCGGCTTCGACCTCGACTCGCTGATTCACGCCGCGGCACGGCGGGACTTCCGGCCGGTGGATACCGGCCTCAAGGCCGACCTGTCGGTGAAGAGCGCCCTGCGACACATCGAGAGTGCCAACGTCGTCGCCCGGCTGCCGGGCTCGGATCCAGCGCTGTCGCAACAGGTCGTGTTGTTCAGTGCCCACTGGGATCACAAAGGCATCGGCCCCGTCGTCAATGGCGACTCGATTTACAACGGCGCGGAGGACAACGCGTCGGGCGTTGCGGCGATGCTCGCCACGGCGGAGGCGCTGACCCGGGTGCGGCCGCGCCCGAAGCGGACGCTCTTGTTCATCGCGACAACCGCCGAGGAGAGCGGTCTCCTCGGGAGCGAGACCTACGCCGAGCATCCGCTCGTACCGCTCGCGCAGACGGCGGCGATTCTCAACATCGACGGCGCCAATGTGCGCGGGCGGACGCGGGACATCGCGGCGCTGGGGCTGGAGCGCTCGTCGCTGGGGGCGGCGTTTCGCCGCGCGGCGGCGGCCGAAGGGCTCACCGCCACCGGCGATCCCGACGCCAGCAAAGGATCGTTCTTTCGGTCCGACCACTTCCCGCTCGCCCGCGCCGGGGTCCCCGGTCTGTCGTTCGCTGCGGGAGTGGATTTCGTGGGCCGGCCGGCGGGGTGGGGACGTGAACAGAACGAGCGCTACAACAGCACACGCTATCACCAGCCGTCCGACGAGTACTCGCCGGACTTCACCTATGATGGCATGGCGCAGGAGGCGCGGGTCATGATGCGGGTAGCGATCGCAGTAGCGGACGCGCCAACACTGCCAACTTGGCTGCCTACCGCCGAGTTCAAACGCACACCGGCGCGATAACTGTAAGCTCTTGTACCACAGTGGATTGAACCGTTGAAAATCGGGGGACTGGCCCGTTCGGCAGTCCCCCGATAAGTTTGCGCCGCTTTTCACTCGCCGTAATCCGTCTTGCCGTCTCTCGTTTTCGACCGGAGCGCATACTGGAACTCCCCGGCGCGCATCGTTTCCCTCTCGCCTGGTTGTACGAGGCGGCCAGTGCTCCCATCCAGTACCGAGCGCTTACGGAAGTCGCTCCAGCGTCGCTGCGCGATCCGGAGCGCGTTGCGGCGTTGAAGGCGGCGGTGCTGACCGACAAGAGCGCGACCGCGATCGCGCGGAAACAAAAAGACACGGGGTTGTGGGGAGGGAACCTGCTGGGCTACGGATCGAGCAAGGTGTTCGGCTGGAAGGAAACCGGCACGATCTTCCAGTACCGGCGGCTGATCGAGCTCGGCTGGGACCCCGAGAGCCACCCGTTCAAGCTGGCGGACCGATTCCTGTTTCGTCTCCTGTCGCGCGACGAAGACCCAGCGCTGCTCGTGGAATTCCAGCGTCCCGCCAAGGGCGATCACGGATTGGGAGTCTGGGCTCGCAACATGTATCGCGAGGCGGCGGCCTCAGCGCTGGCCCGCGCCGGCCGGGTCGACGATCCGCGGCTGCGGGGCGCGGCTCACAAGATCGCGAGCGACATCTCGACCTATCTGCGCAGCGAGCTGATCCAGAAGCCGTTTCGCAAACAGTCGGGGAAGACGATTCTCGACCCCTCAGCGACACCACCCACGATTTTCGGCGTTGAAACCCTGGCGTTCATGCCGGCGGTGCAGCGCGAGCGATCGGGGTTCGTGGAACGGTTGGCGACCTACTTCTCGACGCCCGCCCCGAAACGCGCCTTCTTTGTGCTCGCCGGAAGAAAGTTCTTCAAGCCGGTGTTCGAGCTGCTCGGCGACCCGCTGCGTGCGGACGCCCAGGGGCACGTCTCCGACGTTCCGTTCGCCGTCTACTGGCTCGAGCTCCTGGCACGACTGGGCGTCGTGCGCCAGATCCCCAGCGCCTCTAAAGTATTGGCGCGGCTGTACAGCGAGTGCGACGATCACGGTATCTGGACTCCAAAGAACCTGCGGGGGCTGCCCAAGAGCGACAACCCTGTGTTGGTCCATTGGTTTCCGCTCGAAGGACCGGGGAAAAGCCCGGCGCAGCGGCAAACCGATATCACATTCCGCCTGGGGTTGATCGCACGGCTGATGGGGATACCGGTCGAAGTCAGTTAGCGTATATTAGTAGTAGCTATCACTACTACTGAGATCGACCTCACCCCTTTCGGATTCACTGCGACCGAGTCGAGCGTGTACCGCACGTTGCTCGAGCTCGGCCCTTCCACGGGATATGCCGTAGCGCGAGCCGCCGGATACGCCCGGGCCAACACTTACTCCGCACTCGATGGACTGCTGCGGCGGGGCGCCGCGCAGAGCGGTGGCGGGCGCCCAGCCCGGTATCGGGCGACCGACCCACAGACCCTCCTCGTACAACTGTCGAGCGAACACGGGGAGCGCCTCGAGCGCCTCGCACAGTCGGTGGCCGGTCTTCACAGACCGGCCGAGCCAGTGACCCGCTCTGTGGAGGGCTCCCGGGCAGTCGGCAATGTCATCCAACAGATCGTTGCACGTGCCGCCCAACGCGTGGAGGGGGTGGTGGCCGCCGAGCTGTGGCAACCGACGTTGCCGGCGTGGCGCCACGCCTCCCGTCATGCCAAGCTCCAGGTGCGTATCAGCGGCGAGGCCGCGGATCCCGAAGGTTTGGCGGCGGGCCAGGTAGCGGTGGGAGGCCCCACAATGCTCATCGTCGACGATCAGTTCACCCTGATGGCTACGGGAAGTGGACCTTCCATGACCGGCATCTGGAGCGGGCATCCGCTGGTGGCGCTGCTGGCTCGGACGAATCTCATGGAACCCATCTGACTGGGCGATCACTGGTGTTCCTGGGTTTTGGGTTGCTGGCGGGGTGTCGCGCCGCCGCGATCCCGGAAGGGCAGCGGTTCCCGGCCGGGACGCCGCTCGTCCCGAAGAATCTGTCGGTGGACGGAAGTCGTCTCCGGGTTCTCGACGTGGGCCGGGGCCCCGCGGTCGTGCTGGTCCACGGCCTGGCCGCCTCGATGTATTCGTGGCGGTACACGATCGTCCCCCTCGAGCAGGCCGGCTATCGGGTGATCGCCTATGACAACCGGGGGTTCGGGTTTTCCGACATGCCCGCCCACGCGTACTCGAACGCCGACTACGTCCACTTGCTGTTCGGCGTGCTCGATTCTCTGGGCGTCGCGGATGCCGTGCTGGTGGGTCATTCCATGGGGGGGGCGATCGCCGCCGACGCGGCACTGGCCCGGCCCAATCGCGTCCGGGGACTGGTGTTGGTGGATGCGGCGGGGTTCGGAATTCGCTGGCCGTTCATGTTGCGCGTGGCCAAGTGGCCCATCGTCGGACCGTTGTTCGACCATTGGAGGGGTCGCTGGGCGGCCGCCAGGATTCTGCGCACCATGTACGGCGACCGTTCTCGTGTAACTGAGCAGGATATCGATCAGTATTACGCCCCTATCGCCCTGCCCGATTTCGGCCGGAGCCTCCGCAGTGCCCTGCGAGAATTCAGCTTCGAAGACCTCAAGGGCCGACTGAGCGCCATGCAGACTCCGACCCTAGTCATGTGGGGAACACGGGATTGGTTGATCCCACAGGAGATCGGGGAGGAGATGGCCGAGCAACTTCCCCATGCCGCCCTGGCGCGCTTCCAGACCGCCGGCCACGCCCTCCCCGAGGAGAGCCACGAGGCGTTCAACCGGGTCCTAATCGGCTTCCTGAAGTCGGGTCTCCCGACCGCGCCTGCGAATCTGGCGTTCGATCGAGCGCGATAGTATCTTATCAACCGTCCGGTTGATGGAATTGTCTATTGGCTCGTAAGCTCAATAATGATAGAGCATTACGTATTGCGGCGGCGGCGAGGCAAGAGTTCGCCAGACGCGGTTTCGCTGGAGCGCGCGTCGAACGGATCGCGCGACTCGCTGGGGTCAATAAACAGCTGTTGTTCTATTACTACCAGTCGAAGCGCGGACTCTTCCAGGCAGCGGTGCGCCGCGGCATGACCGAGCTCGAGGCGGCCCTCGCCGCCACCGCGCATCTCGCCGGCCGGCCACTCGATCGGCTACGCCAGCTTCTCACCTCGCTCTACGAATTCCTCGAGCAACACCCCGATCTCGTGGCGCTCCTCGCTCATGCCGAGCGGCCCGACGGGGCGCCGTTCGCACCACCGGTCCGGCGCATCGTCGTCCTGCTCGCCGAGGGGCAGGGGCTCGGCCTGGTACGCGACGACGTCGATCCGCACGTCGCCGCAGCGCAGGCGCTCATCCTGATGCTCGGGTATCTGCGGCTCGAGCCGATCATCGCCGCGAGCGCGCCGCCGCTCGCCGCCGACGAGCCCGCCTTGCGGGATCGGTGGCGCCGAGCGGCGGTCGACCTCGTGGTGAATGGAGTTCGCGCCGGTTAAGGCGGTGTGGGGGCGGAGAAGTGGTACTGGCCCGAACCGACCACCACGACCACGTCCTTCCCGCGCTGCTGCACATCTCGAATCCCGCCACCGCCGCTCAAGGACCGTCCACCTTCCTGGACGCGGTCGACTCGGCTGTCCCACAAGGTGAGTGCGGCCGTCGTGTTCACGGGGATCGTCGCGTCGAGCACAAACCGCCCATTCTCAATTTTCCAGGCAGTCGCCAACGTCCCGTAGGGGGTCTCGAGAGACGCCCGGGCGCTCGTCAGACCCGCCCCAGCGCGCGGCGCGATCCGCGACTTTTTGTACCCGGGTGCCGCCGGATCCAGATCGATACCGCCGATATTCCGGTACATCCAGTCACCGACCGCGCCGAACGCGTAGTGGTTGAACGAATTCATGCCCGGGTCCTCGAACGAGCTGTCGGGCCGAATGCCGTCCCATCGCTCCCACATCGTCGTTGCACCTCTGGTGATCGGGTACAACCAGGACGGATAGGATCGCTGGGTGAGCAGATCGAAGGCCACGGGGACGTGACCGGTTCCGCTGAGCGTGTGCAGGAGAACCGGAGTGCCGAGAAATCCTGTCGTGAGGTGCGCACCCCGGGCGCGCACGTCCTGTGCGAGGCGATCGGCCGCTGCCGGGACGATCGAGTCAGGGAGCAGGTCGAAGGCGATCGCCAACGCATAGGCGGTTTGCGTGTTCTCCCCCACGCGCCCGGCTCCCGAAACGAACTCCCGATTGAACGCGTCGCGCACTGCGTGGAACAGCACAGCATACCGGGACGCCTCGTCGGCCTTCCCCAGGACGACAGCGGCCCGCGCCACGAGGTCGGTTGAATGAGCCAGGAACGCCGTCGCGATCAGATCTGTCCCGGTCGTCGCGCCGGGATAGGACGGATCGTCGCTGTGCAAGGCGAGCCAATCGCCGAACTGCCAGCCGGGTCGCCAGATCAGCTCCGAACCGGCCCGCCGTCGCGCATAGTCGACCCACGCACGCATGCTGGGGTACTGGCGCTCGAGGAGCCCCCGGTCGCCATACACCTGGTACATCGTCCACGGAATGATGACGCTGGCGTCCGACCAGCCTGCGGTTCCGCCGAAGTGCACCGAATCGCTGAACAGATTGGGAATCACCCACGGGACGCTGCCGCTGGTATCCTGATCGGCGGCGAGATCCGCGAGCCATTTTGCGAAGAATCCCGCCACATCCATGTTGAACGCCGCGGTGCGTGAAAACACCTGGGCATCGCCGGTCCATCCCAGCCGCTCGTCGCGCTGGGGGCAGTCGGTCGGAACATCGAGGAAATTGCTGCGTTCGCCCCAGACGATGTTCCGCTGGAGCCGGTTCAGCAGCGAGTCAGACGTCTCGAACAGCCCCGTCTGCGGGAGGTCGGAGGACACCGCGATGCCGGTGATGGTGCTCGTATCCGCCGGCTGCGGCAGCCCTGCCACCGCCACGTAGCGGAACCCGTGGAAGGTGAAGTGCGGCTCGTACTGCTCCGCTCCGTTCCCCTTGAGGGTGTAGCGGTCCGTCTGGCTGGCCCCACGCAGGTTGGCGGTGTAGAGATTGCCGCTCTTGTCGAGCACCTCCGCATAGCGCAAGGTGACGGTCATGCCGGACGCGCCGCGCACGACGAGGCGTGTCCAGCCGGTGAAGTTCTGGCCCAGGTCGAACAGCGTCTCACCGGACGGCAGCTGGCGGATCGACACCGGATGCAGCTCGCGCACGCGGCGTACCGGCGGTGACTCGGAGGCAACGAGGGTTGCTGACGGCGGCTCGAGGACGGCTACCGGCGCCCACGCGTGGTCGTCATATGCCGGGGCGGCCCACCCCGGGTGGTCCTGGCGGGCGTCGTAGATCTCGCCTCGATAGATGTCCGACGTGAGAATCGGCCCGGTCGTCGTCTTCCAGTCCCCGTCGGAGACGACTCGCTCCGTTCGCCCGTCCTGATAGCGGATTTCGAGCTGCAGCAACAGCGCGAGTCGCCGGCCATACAGATTACGCTGACCGAAGAACCCCAGGTAGCCGCGGTACCAGCCGTCTCCCAGCGTCGCGCCGACCGCGTTGGCGCCGGCTCGGAGCAGTTCCGTGACGTCGAACGTCTGATACTGCAATCGGTGCCGGTAGGACGTCCAACCCGGCGTGAAGAGTTGATCGCCGACTCGTTGGCCGTTGAGATACAGCTCATACAGACCGAGGCTCGTCACGTAAGCGCGCGCCGAACGGATCGGGCCGTTCACCCGAAAAGCGCGGCGCAGCACGGGCGATGGGGATGGGAGACTATCGCCCCCACTCGGCGCAGGGCCGATCCACCGTGCTACCCAATCCGCGGCTCGGAAGAATCCGGTTTCCCAGGAGGCCATGGGACTCCAGCGGGACACGCGCCCGTTCGAGTCCCACACTCGGACACGCCAGTAGTACCGGGTTCGAGACTCGAGCGGTGGACCGGCGTAGTCGACGAACACCGAGGCGTCGGACATGATCCGCCCCGAATCCCAGAGCAGCCCGCTCCCGCGCTCGACGGACGCAGGCGCAAGTCCGACCTGTAATTGATAGGCCGTCTGCATCGTGTTGCGCGCGTCGCTCGCGATGCGCCAGCTGAGCCGCGGTCGTGGAACGTCGATTCCCAACGGATCAGTCAGGTACTCCACACGCAGCCCGCTCACTTCGAGCCGTCCCGGCACAGCCGGCGGAACAGCGGCGCGTCCGGCCAGGAAGAGGAGTAGCGCAGTTCCGAACACGAAGCCAAGGTGGGCCAATTCGCGAAAAACCGCCAGCCATCGTGCACGGATGGCTGGCGGTTCGTGGTGCGGGGTCCTCTAGTTCTTCAAGACCATCTTCGGCTCGACCGGCGCCGGTCCATCGAATACGAGGTGGCCGGCCTCGAACTTCGCGCCCCTGAGTGCGAGCGAGAGAACTTCCCCAAGATCCTCGACGAGGTGTACGTCGAGCGATTTGCGAACGTCCTCCGGCAGATCGTCGAGATCGCCCTCGTTCTCCTGGGGAAGCACGATAGTGCGGATTCCCGCGCGCACCGCGCCGAGCACCTTCTCCTTCACACCACCGATCGGAAGGACCCGCCCCCGCAGCGTGATTTCGCCGGTCATCGCGAGGTCGTGCCGCGCCGGACGGCCGGAGAGCGCAGACACCAGGGCGGTCGCCATCGTCACCCCAGCCGACGGTCCATCCTTGGGGATGGCGCCCGCAGGGACGTGCACGTGGATGTCGGTCTGCGCCACCGCCTCACTCGGAATCCCGAGCCGGTCGGCGTGCGACTTGGCGTAGGTCAGCGCGGCGCGTGCCGATTCCTTCATCACGTCACCCAGCTGGCCGGTGAGCACAAGCTCGCCCTTGCCCTTCATGAGACTGGCTTCGACGAACATGATGTCGCCGCCCACGGGTGTGTAATACATCCCCGTGGCCACACCGACCTGATCCTCCCGTGCCTTGTGCTCGGGGTGGACTTTGGGGCGTCCCAGCAGGTCGTCGATCTCCGGCCGGTCGATGACGATGGTTTGCGACTCGCCGCCGGCGACGCGGCGCGCGACCTTGCGGCCCAGCTTGCCGATTTCGCGCTCCAGCTGCCGCACCCCGGCTTCGCGGGTGTAGCTCGAGATGATCTCCTCGAGGCCGGCGTCCCGGATATCGAGCTGCTGCGGCGTCAAGCCGTTCTCCACCAGCTGACGCGGCACCAGGTAGCGCTTGGCGATCTCGAGCTTTTCGCGCTCGGTGTATCCCGCAAAATTCACGGTCTCCAACCGATCGAGCAGCGGCGTCGGGATGCTCTGCAGGAAGTTGGCGGTCGCGATGAACAACACCTCCGACAGGTCGAACGGCACACCCAGGTAATGGTCCGTGAACGAGTCGTTCTGCGCCGGATCGAGCACCTCGAGCAACGCCGCCGCCGGATCGCCCTGGAACGAGACGCCCAGCTTGTCGACTTCGTCGAGCAGGAAGACGGGGTTCTTCGCACCCGCCTGCTTCATCCCCTGGATGATCCGGCCGGGCATCGCGCCGACATAGGTGCGGCGATGGCCGCGGATATCGGCCTCGTCCCGGGCACCGCCGAGCGAAATGCGCACGTACGGCCGTCCCATGGCGCGGGCGATCGACTTGGCGATCGACGTCTTGCCGACTCCCGGCGGGCCGACGAACAACAATACCGATCCCTTCGACTCTGGATCGACCGGCTTGGCGTCGGCCGCCGGCGCCTGGCGCTGGCGCAGCTGACGCACGGAGAGAAACTCGAGCACCTGGTCCTTCACGTCGGGGAGGCCGTAGTGGTCCTCCTCGAGGATCGCGGCGGCGCGCTTCAGGTCGAGGGACTCCTCGGCCCGCTTGCTCCACGGCAGCTCGGCGACCGTCTCGAGGTAGGTCCGGATCACCTGCGCTTCCATCGAATCCCGGCTGGTGCGCTCGAGGCGCGCCAGCTCGCGGTCGACTTCCTTGCGGGCGGCCTCGGGCAGCTCCAGAGCTTCGATGCGCTTGCGCAGGTCATCGGTCTCGTTCGCCTCGCCCTCCTCGCCCAGCTCCTTGCGGATCGCCTTCATCTGCTCGCGCAGAAACATCTCGCGCTGGCGCTCGCCCAGCTCTTCCTGCACCTGCGACTTGATGTCTTCCTGCGCGTCGAGCACGCCGATCTGGCGCTGCGTCGCGACCAGCACGCGGCGCAGCCGCTCCTCGACCGCCAGCGTCTCGAGCAGCGATTGCCGCTCCGCCGGCTTCATCTCGACGTGGCCGGCCACCAGGTCGGCGAGCCGCCCGGCGTCGGTCACACCCTCGAGTACCTGCTTGACGACCTCATCGGGCAACCCCGTCTTCTGGCCGAGCTCGGCAGCCCGCTCCCGCACCTCGCGGTACAAGGCGACGAACGCCGCGTCGTGCTCGTTCAGGGGGGGCAGGTCCGGCGCGTCACGGACGACGGCGTTGAGGTAGCCGTCCGATTCAGTGTAGTGAACCGCGGTGCTGCGCCGCTCGCCGTGCAGCAGAATCTGGACGCCGTTCAGGCCGCGCTGCACCTGACCGACGCGCGCCACGGTCCCCATGGTATACAGCAGCGCCGGGGTGACCTGGTCGACATTGTCTCGTTGTGAGACTGCGAAGATCAACCGGCTCTCGGACTTCGTCGCAGCCTCGATGGCCCGCAGCGTAGCCGGTCGACCAGCACCGATGACCGTAGTGACACCCGGAAACAGGACGACTTCCCGCAACGGCAGCACCGGCAGCGTCAAACGCTCTGACATGTTCTCATCACTCCAAACGGAGAAAGTGGACAACGCCCGAGCGTCGCAACGCATCGGCCATGCCACCCTTCAAACACGATGTCGTGAGGGATCGTTCCGCAGCAGGGCCGCCAATTGGGCATGGACTGACAAAACTGCTGGCGCGGCGGCGTCAGTTCCGTCAGGTTGGCACGCGATCGCTAAGTCTCTGGTTTTGGACTGGTTGCATGGGTTTCCCAAGGCGGCTAATCTAGGGCCGACATGCGATTCGATCTGAAATGACCGGACCCGATCGATCACTCGCTGGCCGGTTGGGCGAAGCCTTGGGGAGCTCCTACACGCTCGAAGGTGAGATCGGGCGCGGTGGGATGGGCGTCGTCTTTCAAGCGAAGGATGAACGGCTGAAGCGGCAGGTGGCCATCAAGGTCCTGCCGCCCGATCTGGCGTTTCGTGAGGAGGTCCGGCTCCGCTTCCTGCGGGAAGCCGAAACCGCGGCCCGCCTTACGCACCCCCACATCGTTCCCATCCACAGCGTCGGGGAAGGCCCCGAAGGGCTCGTGTATTTCGTGATGGCGTTCATCGACGGGGAACCCTTGTCGGCGCGATTGAAGCGCCGGGTCCGGCTCCCCTCGGAAGAGACGCGCCGCATCATGATGGAAACAGCCGACGCGCTCGGCGCAGCCCACTCGTTGGGCATCATCCATCGCGACGTCAAACCCGACAACATCATGCTCGAAGGGAGCCGGGGTCGCGTGATGGTCACGGACTTCGGGATCGCGAAGGCGCTCTCCTCCTCCTCTTCCGGTGGGCTCACGGGAACGGGTGTCGCGATCGGCACCCCTCATTACATGAGCCCGGAACAAGCGGCCGGGGACCGCGAGATCGACGGGCGGTCCGATCTCTATAGCCTGGGCGTCGTGGGCTATCAGATGCTCGCCGGCGAGCTGCCCTTCCAGGCCTCGACGGTTCCCGCCATCCTGATCAAGCAGATCACGGAGACAGCGAAATACATCGGTGACCGGGTCGACGGTGTGCCCGACGATCTCGCCGGGTCGGTGATGCGCTGCCTCGAGAAGGAACCCGAGAACCGGTGGCCGACCGCGGACGCGCTGCGGCGCGCGCTCGAATCGCGTACGGCGCCGGCGTACCGGCCGCGCCGCTCGACTCCGACGTCCCGTCGCGGCCTGGCTCCCCCGCCTCTACCACCGCTGCCCGGCTCGGTGCCACGCAGCCCGACGATCCCGCGGCGCAGCCGCCCGCTGAAGCCTGGCAACAAGGTCGCGGCCGTAGTTGCGGGCGAGCCCAAGATCGTCACGGACATGCGTAACCGGTTCGTCAACTGGGTCGGTGTGAGTGGCGGATTCGTTCTCATCGATGCCGTAACGGGCGGCGGCTTCGGCTGGGGACCGATGGTTTCCGTCATTTGGGGGGCGATCTATCTGCTGCCGCGGTACATGCGGCTCTGGCAGGCGGGGTACTCCTGGCGCGACGTGCTGCATCGACCGATTGCATCCGATGCCGCGGAAGTCCGGCTCGGCATCGCCAATCCCGGCAGGCAAGGACAGCTCGCGCCCCCGACGACGGGTGAGTTCGGCCGCCAGGCCGACAAGGTGCAGCAGGTCGCCGGCGACTATCAGGCGATCATGCGCGTGGTCGAGCGGCTGCCCAAGTCGGAACAGAAGCTGCTTCCCGACATCTCGGCGACCGCGAACGCCCTTTTGAAGCGCGCCCAGGAGCTGGCCCGGACGCTGCACTCGCTGAGCGCCGGCGTGGAGGACGGTGCGGTCGATCGCCTCGATGCGCGACTCGCGACGCTCCGTGAGCTGCCGGAATCGCCCGAACGGGAGCGCCAGCTCGGGTTGATGCAGCGGCAACGCCAGGCCCTCAGCGATCTGCTGCAGCGCCGCCAGGTGATCGAAGATCAGCTGGAGTCGTGCATCCTGGCGATGCAGACCATGAGGTTTGATTTGCTGCGGCTGAAGTCCGCAGGCGTGGACGCGGTGCTCGGCGATCTCACGATGGCGACGCAGCAGGCGCGCGCCCTATCACGCGACGTGGATCACGCGATCGAGGCGGCGAGCGAGATCCGGCAGGCGCTGGGCGGCAGTCCACCGCCGTTTCCGAGCTAAGCCCCGCCGCGCCGGCAGCGCGCCACCAGCTCCGGGCCGTCTTCCCGCTCCAATCCGAAGTCCTCGAGCGTCAAGAACTGGCGCGTGGCTTCATCGCACTTTCCCTGGCGTAGCAGCGCCACGGCGCGCAGCTCGTACGGCTTGGGCCACCCCGGTCGCACCAGTATGGTCGCGGCCAAGACGCTGTCGGCCGCTGCCGCCGGCGCCTGCAGCGCGATCTGCTCCAGCGCGGGGGCGAGCAGGTCGCGCGGCAGCGCCGCCCGGAACGTGTTTCGCGTGGCCGCCAGCACACCCCACACATCCCGAACCGCCGCGGGCCAGAGCGAGTCGCGGGCGTCGAGCTGCGCCAAACCGGCGCGGGCGCGCGCCGTGTCGGCGCCCGCCGCGAGTGCGTGGAGGAGCAGTGACCGGGCGCGAGCGGGCTCCTGTCGGGCCGTTGCGATCAGCCCGGAAAGCAGCAGGCCGCGGGGATCGGCGCCGCTCAGGGTTCCGAGCAGAGAATCGGCCTTCGCGGTGTCGCCCGACGCGAGCGCCAGGCCGGCAAGCGGAACGATCCAGCGCGTGTCCGCTGGAGCGGCGTGGTGCGCCGCCTCGACGAAACCCGTGGCGGCGGGATCGCCGAGCCGCGCGGACAGCGCGCGGGCCAGCCGGTCGGGTGACAGGTGGTCCACGGCCTCGACCGGACGCTCGATCGCCGCGAGCGAGTCGAGGATGTCACCCATCTCGCGGCTGTCGAGGAAGCGCCGCGCTGCGACGTATTCGAGCTGCGGACGGTCGTCGGTGTGCGCGAGCGTGGAACGTTGCACGAGGCGCGCGACGCCCGCTTCACCCAACACCTGGCGATCGAAGTATTGAGCAGGTGCGTCGAGCATCAGGTATTCGCGTCCCGCCACCGCGAGAGCGCCGCCCTTCCCGAGCAGCGCATCCACCCATGCGGTATCGGCCGCGAGCGGGTGGGCCGAGCCGAGCACCATGAGGTCGTAATTCCCCGCCGACCACACGGTGACGTGGGGAAACACGGCCTGAACGTTCTTCACGATGCCGGCCACGACCGCGAGCGGCAGCTGATAGAGCTGCACCCATTGACAGAACACACCGCCGTCCGTCAGCCGGCCGCGGACGATCCGGTAGAAGTCGGGGGTGTACAGCGTCGCCACGCCCGCTACCCAGGGATTCGAGGGCTCGGAGACGATCACGTCGAAGCGGTCGTCGGTCAGCTGCAGCGCACTGCGGGCATCATCCGCGATTGCACGAACGTTGGGGCGTGCGAGGACGTCTTGATTCACACTCCGGAAATACGGCGCCAGGCCGAGCACGGCGGGCTCGAGCTCCACGACGCGCACCCGCTCCATTCCCGGGACGGCCGCCAGTACTGCGGTCGTGACACCGCTGCCGAACCCGATCGCCAGCGCCGCGCGCGGGTGGGGGTGGGCGGCGACGGGGGCGAGCCCGAGCATGAGCTGCGTGTCCATGTCGCCGTAGTCCGAAGCATCGACCTTCCCGTTCACCTTCAGGGCGCGGCCGACGGGGGATTCCCAGACGGACACGGTCGAATTGCGGCCTTCGATGAACGCCAGCGGCCGCGCTCCCGGGTGATCCAGGAAGCTGCGGCGCTCGGCGGCCGTCATCCGGCCGCGCCCGTAAATCGTGGGACCGAGATCGATCGAGCGGAGCCCTCGGCCGGGCGCCGCGACGACGGCCACCAGTCCGGCAACCGCGAGGATCGCCCCCCCGAGCACGCGTGCTTGCAGTCGTCGCTGCTGTGCCGAGCCTTCCGCCACGCCGCGCGAGACCGCCACGGCGAGAGCCATGGCGGCGAGCACGTTGACGGCGACGCCGAGCCGCAGCGTCGTGTCGCTCCCGAGCAGGGTAACGAGAATGAACCCGGTGAGCACCGCGCCCAGAATGGAGCCTGCCGTGTTGAGGATGTAGGCGCGTCCGACGTCGGCGCCGCGCGCCTCCCCGCTGGCGGCGATCAGGTCGGTGAGCAAGGGGAAGGTCATCCCCATGCCGATCGCGGGAATCAGGACGACCGCAGCGACGGCGCCTCCGAGTAATCCGAGCCGCGGACCCGCGTCGAGGCCCTGGATCTGGAAGACGAGCAGGACGTAGGCGGGAAGCGTAGAGAAGAACGCGATCATCAAGGCCGCGCCGGCAGCCGTGATGCCCTGTGCGAACGCCGCCGACGCCGCGGTGTCGGCCGGCGAAGCGGAGCGGCGCGCGACCAGCGCGCTCCCCAGAGCGATTCCGAGCAGAAAGCACAGCAGCACCAGCGTGAAGGCGTAGGTCGACCCGCCGACGACCATGACGAGCACTCGAGTCCACGCGATTTCGTCGAGCAGCGAGACGAAGGCCGTCGCGCCGAGGAGCACGAGGGCGAGGCGACGCAGCAGGACTGGTACGTCTACGCTCACCCCGGGCTCGCGCCCGGGGTCAGCCGAGCCACCGGGGTCGGGGAGTCGCAGCGCGATCAAGCCGATCGCGATGTTGATGATGGCCGTGCCGACGAGACTGAGCCGGATCCCCACATGCTCGATCAGCACGAACCCGGCGAGCGCCGTCCCGATCACCGCCCCCAGCGTGTTGATGCCGTACAGTCGCCCCAATGAAGGACGCAGTCGACCGCGGTCCGACGCGCTGAAAGCTCGGGTCAGTACGGGGAGCGTTCCTCCCATGAGGGTCGTCGGGATCAGCAGGACGAGCCCGGCGAGTCCGAAACGCAGTGCGACGCTCGCCCCGGAGCCCTCGGTGAGTCCACGCGCCAACGCGATGTACGCCTGCTGCGCCAGTCCCAGCACGAACGGGGAGAGGACGCCGAACAGGCCGATCAGGATCTCGAGTCGCCCGTACAGCGCCGCCGGACGGGAATGCCGGTCGCCCCGCGCGCCGAGGAGATACGCCCCGAGTCCGAGGCCGCCCATGTAGGCGGCCACGACCGTGGTGACGGATTGGATGGTGGAACCGAACGACTGGTACAGCAGGCGAACCCACAGGAGCTCGTACACGAGTCCCGTGGCACCGGACAGGAAGAACAGCAGGGTGTAGCCGAGGACCGGCTTAGAACGCATGCAGCTCGCGCATGGCGTGCGCGAGATCCTCGGCCTGCGGCAGAATGTGGTCCTCGAGTACGGGGGAATAGGCGACGAACGTATCGGTCGATGCGACGCGTTTCACCGGCGCGTCGAGCCAGGGGAAGCACTCGTCGGCGATGCGGGCGGCGAGCTCCGCCCCATAGCCCCAGGAGAGCGCGTCCTCGTAGGCGACGATGACCTTGTTCGTCTTTTGGACCGACGCAGCGATGGTGGGCCAGTCGATCGGGGACAGACTGCGCAGATCGATCACCTCCACGCTGATGCCGTTCTGCTCTTCCACTTCCTTCGCGGCGACGAGGGTGCGCTGCACCACGGCGCCATAGGTGACGACGGTGAGGTGTGTGCCCGGCCTCACGACTTTCGCCTTGCCCAGCGGGATCATGAAATTGGGCCCGGGGTTCGGCGCTTTGTTGTAGGTCTGCCGATAGAGATGCTTATGCTCGAGAAACAGCACGGGGTCGTCGCAGCGAATGGCAGTGCGGAGCAGGCCGTTGGCGTCGAGCGCCGTCGCGGGACAGACGACGCGCAGGCCGGGGACCGACGTGAAGACCACGGCACCGGTCTGCGAATGGTAAACCGCACCGCCCTTGAGGTAACCGCCGTACGTCACGCGCACCACGACGGGACTGCTGAACGCGTTGTTGGAGCGCCAGCGCATCGTCGCCAGCTCGTTGCGCAGCTGGTGATAGGCGGGCCAGATGTAGTCGAAGAACTGGATCTCGACGACCGGCTTCATTCCGCGGGTGGCGAGGCCGATCGCGCGGCCGACGATGTTCGCTTCGGCCAGTGGGGAGTTGTAGACGCGGTTCCCGCCGAACAGGCGTTGCAGACCGCGAGTGACGGTGAACACGCCACCCTTGCCCTTCACTTTGGGGAGGCTCTCTTCTCGGCTCGCGTCGGCGACGTCCTCACCGAAGACGAGGATGCGCGGATCACGCGCCATCTCGTCCTTCATGCAGGCATTCAGGAGGTCGACGACAGTAGTCGGCTCACCGGTGAAGTGCGGATCGTCCTCGGTGTCGAACTGCTCGGACGTCGGATCGACCTCGGGCGAGTAGACGTAGCGCAGGATCGTCTCGGGCGCGGGTTGCGGCGCCTCGAGCGCCACGTCGGTCGCGACCTGGACCTCCTCGTCCACCTGCTGCCGGATGGTGTCGATTTCGGCCTGGCTCGCCACTCCTTCGGCAACCAGCCGGGCGGGGAACGTCACGAGACAATCGCGCTTGGCGTCGCCTTCGCGCTCGGTGGGGGAGCGATAGGACACTTCGTCATCGGACTGGGAGTGCGAATACGGTCGTATGACTTTCGCGTGAACGAGCGCGGGCCCGCGCCGGGCGCGACAGTGCGCGGCCGCCCGCGTGATCGCTTCGTAGGAGGCGACGGGGTCGCAGCCGTCGACGCGCTCGATCAGCAGGTCCGGGAAGTTGGCGACGAGATTGGAGACTGAGCCGCCGGCCGTCTGCACCTCGACCGGGACCGAAATCGCATAGCCATTGTCCTCGATGAGGAAGAGCACGGGCAGCTTCAGGTTGCTCGCCGTGTTCAGCGCCTCCCAGAACTCTCCTTCGCTCGTCGTTCCCTCACCGGCCGAGCAGTAGACGATTTCGTCGTCCTGAATCGGCTTGTCGGCGATCTCGTCCAGCTGGCTGTAGCGCAGCCACGCCTCGGCGCACCCGACGGCCTGGAGGAATTGTGTCCCAGTCGGGCTCGACTGGCTCACGATGTTCAGTGCCTTGTGTCCCCAGTGGGACGGCATCTGGCGTCCGCCGGAATTGGGGTCCTCGGCGGCGGCGACGGCCGACAGCAGCATCTCGATCGGCGTCATGCCGAGGGCAAGGCAGAGTCCGCGATCGCGATAGTAGGGATAGAACCAATCGGAGCCAGGCCGCAGCACCTTGCCGGCGGCGACCAACACGGCCTCATGACCGGCGCCCGAGATCTGGAAGAAGATCTTGCCCTGACGCTTCAGCTGGAGCTCCTTGTCGTCCAGCCGGCGCGACAGGTACATGAGGCGGTACATGTCGAGCAGCTCCGGCTTGGAGAGCGGCTGCCGGGCGGAACGCGTCTCGGAGCGGGCACGCGTCTTGGGTGTCGTCATGATGGCAAAATAGCTCAGTGATGCGGCGCTGCCAAAAGCTCTTGCAGCCGGGGGAAGTAGCCGAGCGCGGCCTGGACGTCCGAGCTGGTGCGCGACAGGAATTCGTCATAGGCGTCGGGACCCCACCGCACCTCGGCGACGCGGGCCGCGAGAACGCGGGAGATGCGGTCGTCCAGCGCAGAATCGGTCTGGGCCGGGACGCGCAGCCGTGTCCGCACACGGGACAGAAACAGCGGCAACAGGGTGGTGCGCCAGCGATCGGGCGCGCTGAACCATGCGGCACGCGCAACCGGTGTCGCCGGTAGCGACAAGGCGACACTGTCGGCCACGGCATTGTCGAACCCGGAGTCGGCCGCCACGCTCCACCACACTGGAACCGGGGCGGGCCGCGGGAGCGGGGCATCTGGGGCGATGCCGCCTCCGCCGCGCACGACGCGGCCGGCGTCGGTGCGGTACTGCTTCAACGTGTCCTCCGCCGCACCACCCTTGCCGGCGAACGCGTAGTACTGCTCCGTTGCGAGGCCGGCGTAGCGCCGTTGGATGAAGCGGCCACTCGGGCTCAGGACGTGGCCGATCGTCAGCATCAGGATTTCGCCGCTCGGTGGAACGAAGAACGCCGTCTGCATCAGGGCCTTGCCGAAGCTGCGCCGTCCCAGGAGCAGCGCCCGGTCATGGTCCTGGAGCGATCCGGCCAGCGCCTCAGCGGCACTGGCACTATGCTCGTCGATCAGCACAATGAGCGGCAGCGAGGAAAAGGATCCGTCGCGCCTGGTGATGTAGGTAGTGTCGACTTCGCGTTTGCGTCCTTCGGTCCGAAAGACCACCGTCCCCTTGGGGAAGAATTCCGAGGCGACCTCCACCGCCGCGGTCACGATCCCCCCTGGATTGCCCCGCAAGTCGAGGATGGCCCGCCGCATGTGCTGGCCCTGGAGGTGGTTCAACGCGTCGTGCACCTCCTTGCCCGCTTCGGGACCGAACTCTTCGAGCCGGACGAATCCCGTGATCGAGTCGAGCATGCGCACGACAGATACCGAGTGGGCGACGAGGAAGTCGCGTTTGACGGAGATGTCGAGGGTATCGGGCTCGAGCCTCGAGCCACGCTCGAATCGCAGATGCACCTTCGATCCCTTTTCACCGGCGAGCCGCAGCTCGATCGTCGACACGGACAGCCCGGCGACCGAGGTGTCATTCACGCTGACGAGGCGGTCTCCGGGTTGCACCCCGGACCTTGCCGCGGGGCTCCTAGACGCGATCGCCAGGACCGTGACGGCGCTGTCGACCTGTTCCAGCGTGATGCCCGTGACGGCAAGCGTGCCGCGCTCGATGAGGTCGAGGCGCTCGGCGTCGAGGCGCGACAGGAAGCGACTGTGCGGATCGAGGGCCCGCAGCATGCCATCGATCGCGGCGTGGACGAGCTGGCTGTATCCCACCGAATCGACGTAGTTCAGCCGGACGTGATTGAGCACCCCCGAGAACGTCTGCAGCTCCTCGTAGGCGGAGCGCTGCTGCGCCGGCAGGCGGCCTGCGGCGATCGCGAGGAGCAGCGTGACGCGGACTGTGCCGCGCCGCCACTCAGTGCAGCGTTGCCAGGCGCTGTTTGGCATCGGCCACCTGTTGAGTGTACCGGCTGGGGGCGAGAGAGATGAAATCCGTGAACGCCGTACGGGCCAGATCCACCTTGCTCTCGCGCTGTGCGACGACGCCGAGGTAGTAGTGTGGACGGGGGTCTCGGACGTTCGCCGTGATGGCGTCCTTGAACGCCTGCTCGGCCTCGGGGAACTGACCGGCGCGCGCCAGGGACTTGCCGAGGTCGAGGAGGAGGGTGGGGTCATCAGGGTTGGCGTTCACTGCGGCACGTCGCTCGCTCACGGCGTCGCCGATCATTTGATGATCCTCGTACACGTCCGCCAAACGGACGTGAGCCATGTAGAGGCCCACGTCGTTCTCGACCGACTCCCGGTAGAGGGCAATGGCCTCGTTGTAGGCACCGGCTCGCTGCTTCATGATACCGAGCAGATAACGGTATTCGTTGGTGCGCAGCGGGATGCGAAGTGTCGAATCCTTCGCCGCCTTCTCCTTGTCCTGGTAACGCTCGAGCAGCGTTGCGAAGTCCTGGACGGCGACGTCGTAGTGCTTGGTCTGGGCGGCGGACAGGCCGTGCCAGAACAGGAACACGTTGAGCAGCCGGTCGACGTGCGTGGCGCCGTTCACGGTGTTGTAGACGCGTTGGAACCGCTCGAACGCGTCCTCGTATTTCCCCTCGAAGTACAGATCTTCACCTTCGAAGTAGTCATCCAACCACTCGCCGTACATCAGGCGGAGCGAAGTAGGGAATTTCCCCGGGTCGGGGAGCAGCACGTAGCCGATGCGCACCTCCACGAGCGGATCGAGAATCATGGCGCGTCGGTACATCCGATTCGCCTCTTCTACCCGCGGCGCCCAATCCTGGGGGACCGTGTTTTCCCACTCCTCGGAGATCAACTGGTCACGCTCGGCATACGGCAGACCTGCGAGCGCCATGTACGCCGCTGCGAATCGGGGGTCGAGCCGAAGCGCGTGGTGCAGCTCGGAATCGAC
>DATJJY010000034.1:0-3891 GCA_035491895.1 Gemmatimonadales bacterium | reverse complement strand
CGCGCTGATCCGGGCCCTCGCCGACGCACCGTTTCGCGCCTCTCCGGAGTGGCGCCAGCGGGAGCTGGCCAACGAGGGCCGCCTCGACCGCTTCGCCAAATTCCTGGCGCGGCACTATTACTACGAGCGCCTCGTCCACTTCTATCGATACTCGAAGGCGTTGGCGCGCGTCACCGGCCGCGACCCAGAGACGGTGCTCGGCGGGGCGGCATTCGACCGGCTGCTGCCGACCATCGTGCTCGGCAGCCGTGCTTCCGCGGTGGCGGTCGCCGCGCTGACCACGACGCACCTCGCGGGCGGCCGCGTCGCCGCGATCGGCTACCACGACGACCTGCTGCGCTACCAGCAGGCGATGATGGTCGTCGAATCGGGCGCGCGCGTGTGGCGCGATGGACAGACCGTGGACGAGCCCGGCCCCAGAGCGTCGCGCCCGGTCAAAGTGGAGGGAACGATGTTGCTCGAGCTGACGCACGATCTGCCCGCCGTGCTGCCGCTGCTGCTGCGCGACTGGGCCGATGTGCCGAATGCCCCGCTCCAGGCGACCACGCTCCTCATCGCACGCTCGGCGCACGGCCGGGTGTCGGTGGCCCGCACTACGACGACGATCGCCACGGTGCTCGAGTTGGCGGACGGCCGCAAGTCGTTCGACGATCTGGCGCGGGAAGCCGGTTTGCGGCCGGGCGAGCTCGAGGCCACGCTGGAGGGGCTGGTGGAGATCGGCGCCGTGCGCTTCTCCACCGGCAGCTGATGAGCCGCGCTCTTGCCATCACCCTGCTCGTTTCGTTCGTCGCAGGCTGCGCGAGCGGCCATACGCCCGTGACCGGCGCTCCCGATCCGATCGACGCTCTGTTTGCCGACTACACCGGCTCCGCGGTGCCCGGCGCGAGCGTGATCGTGGTGCAGGACGGAAGAGTAGTGCTCGCCCGGGCCTATGGGATGGCGGATCCCGTGCACGGCGTCGCCGCGACGACCCGCACCGACTACCGCCTCGCCTCCGTTACGAAGCAGTTCACCGCCATGGCGATCATGCTGCTCGTGCGAGACGGAAAGCTCGGTTACGATCTTCCGGTGCGCGACATCCTCCCCGAGATGCCGCGGGCATCGCAGCAGGTCACGATCCGCAATCTCCTGAATCACACCTCCGGCGTCCTCGACTATGAGGACCTGATTCCCGACACCGAGACGGTCCAGGTCCACGACGCGGACGTGCTGCGGCTTCTCTCTGCCCGCGACTCGATGAACTTTGCTCCCGGAACTCACTACCGGTACAGCAACTCCGGGTATTGCCTCCTGGCGCTCGTCGTGGAGCGGGTCTCGGGGATGCCGTTCCCCCGCTTCCTGCACGAGCGGATTTTCGCGCCGCTCGGTATGACGTCGAGCGTGGCGCATCAGGACGGCGTCGATACCGTCCCGAACCGCGCGTACGGCTTCACCCCCGATTCCGGCCGCTTCTTCCCGACGGACCAGAGCGTGACCAGTGCGACGTTGGGCGATGGCGGCGTCTATACCTCCGCCCTGGACCTGGTGCGTTGGGATCAGGCGCTGTATCCCGGGGGACTCCTCGACTCGGCCACGCTCGTTCAAGCCACGACCCCTCCCGACCTGCCGAACGACTCGACGCAGTACGGTTTCGGGTGGTTCATCGATGCCTATCGTGGCGTCCGGCGCTGGCGACACACCGGCGAGACGAGCGGCTTCCGCAATGCGATCCAGCGATTTCCGGACCGCCGCTTCACCGTGATCATTCTGACCAACCGCAACGACGGCGATCCGGCGACGATCGCCGAGCGCATCGCCGATCAGCTGTTGTTCCACCCCTGACTTTCCCGCTGGGAGTCCTGATGAGTGATCGACGTGAGTTCTTCGAGACGCTGGCCCTTGGTGGCGTCGCGTTGGCGGTCGGTGCCTGCGCGACTGCTTCGTCCGCGCAGCAAGCTCCGCTACCAGCGGCTCCTCCTGCCGCGAAAGAAGGTCCCTGGGACTCGAGCTGGCTCGACCGGCTCACGGCGAAGCACAAACAGGTCTTCGATATCTCCGCGTACGCGGACGGCGGCGGACTCTTCTACGCCAAGAATTACTTCAACGCCTATCGCGATGCGTTCGGGATGACGTTTCCGGATGTGCAGGCCGTCCTGGGAATCCACGGCGACGCTTATCCGATCGTCTTCACCGATGCGATCTGGGCCAAGTACGACTTCGGACGCCGCATAAAGGCCAAGGATCCCCGCACCGGGAAGCCGGCGCTGCGCAACGTCCTGTGGCAGCCGCGCGCCGGCGAGGAGATGTACGAGTACTCGGTCAACGCGCTCCAGCCGCGCGGCGCCACGTTCATACTCTGCAACAACGTGCTGCGGTTCGTCACCCGGACCCTGGCAGGGGAGACGCGCGCAACGTACGAAGCCACGCGCACCGAGCTGATCGCGGGCCTGTTGCCCGACGTGACCGTCGTGCCCGCGATGGTGGTGGCGCTCGGGCTCGCTCAGGAGCGTGGCTGCGCCTACGTCTACGCCGGCGCCTAGATGGACGTGCAGATCTTCGGCACGCACAAGAGCGCCGACACGCGCGCCGCCCTGCGCTTCTTTGCGGAGCGCCGCATCCGCACGCACTTCGTGGACCTGAACGAGAAGGCCGCGAGCCCGCGGGAGCTGGAGCGGTTCGCGCGCAAGTTCGGCGTGCAGGCGCTCATCGATCGCGGCTCCAAGCGGTTCGCGGCGCTCGGCCTCGCCACCGCACAGCTCACCGATACGCGCTGGCTCGAGAAGCTCGGGCTAGAGCCGCTGCTGCTGCGCCAGCCGCTGGTGCGTCACCAGAACGACGTGACGATCGGTGAGGCCTCCGAGACGTGGAAGGCGTGGGTAGCGAGAAGATAAGTATCATTGTCTCCATGGATCTCAATCAAAAGCTGTGTATCGTGACGGGCGCGACCGAAGGCATCGGCCGCTCCATCGCCGTCTCCCTCGGCCGCGCCGGGTCGCGCGTCGCTCTCTGCGCCCGCACAGCCGCCAACGTCGACGCCACGGTCGCCGAGCTGCGCGCCGCCGGATACGACGCGATCGGGCAGGCGTGCGACGTCGGAGACGACCAGGCCGTCACCCGATTCGCCGCGTTCGTCGACCGCGAAAGCGGCGATGCGCATGTCCTCGTCAACAACGCCGGGATCGGCCGTTTCGCCCCGCTCGCCGAGCTGAGCCTGGCGGATTGGGATCTCACGATGGCCACGAACCTGCGCTCGCTCTACCTCGTGACGCGCGCGTTCCTTCCCGCCGTGCAGCGCTCGCGCGGCGCGATCGTGAACATCGCTTCGCTCGCGGGGAAGAACGGGTTCGAGGGCGGCACGGCCTACTGCGCCTCGAAGCACGCGGTGCTGGGCTTCTCCAAGGCGCTGATGCTCGAAACGCGCAAGCAGGGGGTGCGGGTGATCGCCGTCTGTCCCGGCACCGTGGCGACGCCGTTCATGGACAAACAGTCGCGCATGCACCCAAACCGGGAGCGGGTCCTGCAGGCCGATGACGTAGCGCAGGCCGTCGTGTCAGCCCTCACACTCCCCGATCACGCGATGCTGAGCGAACTCGACCTCCGGCCCACTAACCCCTAATTACGTCGAGCAGAAGACGGTATTCTTGTCTTCATGCCCGACCTACCCCGCGCGCTGGTGGCGGCCGCCCGTGAATCGAAATCCGTCGCGGATTTCTGGGACCGCGCCGCCGTCGTGCTGCGGGACGCCGCGGGTGCCACCCACGTCGTGCTGTGCTACGAGGGACATCACCAGCGCGGGGTGGTGAAGACGGACGGCCAGCCCGGCACCGCTCCCCGGCTGGTGATCTGGAGCGACGACACCGGTCGCCGCGTCGAGGCGGAGCTGCACGCGCTGCCCCCCGGCGAAACGGACCA
>DATJJY010000033.1:0-18042 GCA_035491895.1 Gemmatimonadales bacterium | reverse complement strand
CGCGAACAGGCCGATCAGGAATCCGCTCACCGCGCCCGCGCGCCTGCCCTCGCCTGTCAGCGTGGCGTACAGCAGCATCGCGACCACCAGCACCGCGATCATGGACGCGAAGTTGAGGGGCGAGATCCCGCGTGCGTTGTCGTCCGAGACGTGAAGCATCAGCAAGACCAGCGAAAGCAGCGACGTCACGGTGAGGAGTCGGCCGGTGGCCATGGGCGATGGTCCCTCATGTGGTGTCCCACGTTCAGTGAACCCGTTCAACTCTGACGATTGCGCCGCGCCGGCGCGGTAGCGGACCCGCGACCCGATGCTACCGTCGATGGCCAGCATGCGGCCAAGCCGTGTCGACCACAAAACGCGCCCTTCTTGAGCAGCGCGACCGACGGCGGATCGGCGACCAGGCTGTCTCCAACGAGTCCTCCACCGCGAAGTGTCCCGCGTCGAGGCGATGCCCGGGCTGGAAACTTTCGCGTCCGAGTCGGCTCCTTAGGGCAGATCCTGTCCTGGAGGAGCCTTGAGAAAGATCCCCTGGGGAGACCTCGCGCTCTGGCTGCCGACGCTGTTTCTGGTCTACGTCTTCGCCCACCAGGGCCCATCCAAGTTCTCCGACTCGAGCGGATGGGCCAGGGCATTCGCCGCGTGGCACTTCCCAATCTGGTTCCGTATCCTGATCGGGGTCCTGGAGACTTCCGCGGCGGTCCTGCTCTTGACGCGACGGACCGCGCCGATCGGTGCGGGCTTGATCACGCTCGTGATGCTGGGCGGGATGGGAACGCACATCTACCGGGGCCACCCGGAACAGATCACGAGTGAGGTGCTACCTCTTGCCCTCTCCCTCATCGTGCTGCGCGGCAGGTGGTCGCATTTTGCCCGGCTGATCTCGCGCCGGAGAGGAGGCGACCCCGCATGAAGCTGGAGCCCGGAGCCCGTGTGGCCGAGCTGGTGCGCCGCGCTCGTGACCCGCACGCTGCGATCCATGCTCGGCATTCGGCCTTCGCAGCGTTGGTCGAGCAGTTCGAGGACATGGCACTCGCGATCGCCCTCCACTCGTGCAAGGAGCGGGAGTCGGCGAGGGACGCTTGTCAGGAAGCCTTCCTCGTCGCGTGGCATCGACTTCCCGCCCTGCGCGAGCCGGCGGCCTTCGGGGGCTGGCTCAAGCGCCTGGTCCGCACCCAGTGCTCCCGAGTCCGGCGCCGCGGCGACGTATCGGCCGAGATCAGCAGGGATGTCCTGGAAGTCGCGGATCGAGCAGACGACATGGCCGAGCTGCTCTTCCGACGCGAGGTGCGCGAACTCATTCGTCGCACCGTAGCCGCTCTTCCGGCAGGGGAACGTGACGCCGTCGTCCTGTTCTATTTCCTCGGCGAGCCGCTGCGAGCGATCGCTCACGCCCTGGGCGTGAGCGCTGGCCTCGCGGGCAAGCTCATCTACACGGCGCGCCTCCGACTCCGACGCGCGCTGCCGCGAAGCGTCAGTGAGACGTTCCTCGCCGGGGCACCTTCAGCGGCCTTTACGCACCGTGTCCGGGCCGGGAGGCTGGACGAGTTCATTGGCGAGTATCGATTCCCGAACCGCCCCGACCAGCTGGTGATCGTCCGACGTGAGGGTCAGGTGCTGGTGAGTTACGCCGGCGGGCAGCGGAACGTTCTCGCCTCGCACCGACGGGACACGCTCACGCCGACCGAATACGACGGCGAGGCGCGGTTTCAGCGCAATCGACGCGGCCGCATCACCCGCTTCGTCTACTACGAATTCGGCCGTCGCCTGGGCGTGGCACACAAGCTCGCGAGCCGGTAGCGCTCTGGCGAAAGGGTCATTGAGCTGACCGCGGGAATCCGTCGATGAGGCACACACGGCCTTCGCGCAGGCGAACGCGATGCATGACGATGCCGAGCTCGCTCTCGAAGCGGGACACCAGCCGCACCTCGTCCGCGGTCATCAGCGTCGTTGCCCACCCCTTGGCCCCCGCGCGCCCGGTGCGGCCCACGCGATGCAGATACGACTTGCTCTGCGTCGGCACGTCGAAGTTGACGATGTTCGCGACGCCCGCGATGTCGAGCCCGCGCGCGGCCACATCGGACGTGATCAGTGCGCGCACCCGGCCACTGCGAATCGCGTCCATGGCCTGCTGGCGATCCCGCTTGTCGGCGGCGGCATGAAGATTCGCCACCGAGATCTGATGATGGGCAAGTTTCGCCGCCACCGTCTCCGCCGTTTCGTTGCGGTGCACGAAGATCATCACGCGCCCCGGGGGCAGCGCGTGCAGTAGTTTGCGCAGGATATCCGGCTTGTCGCGCTCCTCACACACCAGGTAGCCGTGTTCGATGTTCTCGTTCACCGTGCCCGCCCCGGTCCGCAGCATGATGACGTCGGGCGCGAGCGTCGCGATCGCTTCCGCGCTCTGCGGTTGCTCAGTCGCCGATGCGAACACCAGCTGCCGCCCCGCCGGCGTGGCCTGGATGATCGCGCGCACGTCGGGGAGGCTCTCGTCGAGCAGCAAGCGGTCCGCCTCGTCGATGACGACGACGCGGATCGCGGGCGTCTTCAGCTTGCGCATCGCGATCAGGTCACGAATGCGCCCCGGCGAGCCGACGACGATGTGCGGCTTCTGCTTCAGCTTGTCGATCTGGCGCTCCGTCGACGTGCCGCCGATGAGCAGCAGCGTGCGGACCGGCCAACCGGCATGCTGCGCGAGGTCGGTGCACTGGCGCTGGATCTGGATCGCGAGCTCGTGGGTCGGCGCAATCACCACCGCCTGCGTCGCCTCGCGCTGCACATCGAGGCGGCTGAAGATCGGCAACAGGTAGGCCAGCGTCTTGCCCGTGCCGGTCTCGGAGTTCAGATAGGCATCGCGGCCCCCCAGCAACGCCGGCAGGGCCGCGACTTGGATCGCCATGGGCTCGGTGATGCGTTGCTTGGACAGGGCGGCGACGAGCTCGGGATGCACGCCGATTTCGGCGAAGGTCATGCCGCCGCTCACTCCGGGGGCCGTATGATCCCGGCCTCGCGCCGTCTGGCCCAGCGGTCGAGCCAGCCGACAAACCCGCGCGGCGTCCGAATCGCGAAGTCTTTCGCCGTCGCCAATCGGCCATCGAGCAGGAGCGATTTCGGCTGGTGATACGTGCCGAAGCACCAATCGGGGACCGGCAAGCCGAAGAACCCCGAGATCGCCTCGTTGCAGCCGATGTTGGCATGGTGCATGAGGTGGAAGCCGTAGAGGCGACGCCAGAAGGCTCCGAACCTCGGATGCTCGGTGGCGTTCTTCCACCACTCGTACGGCCAATGATCGATCGCGTGAAGAACCTCGTACAGGATCAGCGACCAGGCGATGGCCGCATAGCCTGGAAGCAGGATCGGCAGCCTGGGCAGGAGGAGCTGAAGGCCGGCCAGGAGCGGCGTGAACAGCACCCAGAACGCGAGCAGGGCATAGACCGGAAAGTCCGAATCGGGATACTGCTCTTCGCGGGTGATCGGATACTCGTTCAGGACCACCCGGTCCGAGCCGGGCTCCACCGGCCGGAGACGAATGGGGGTCAGGCTGTGATGATGCCGATGCCCCCTCGCGAATCGTTGCAGCCACCACACGGTCACGCCATGGAGAACGTAGCGATGGAAGAACCATTCGAAGAATGCGATGAAGAGGTGCATTCCGAGAAAGGCCAGACCGAAAGCCCAGAATCCCGCGCCCACGGTCATCGCCCATAGCTTCGGAAACAGCGCTTTCAGGGCGAAAGCGACAATGGCGAGCTGGATCGCGACGACAAACGCGAACCGGGCGATGGAGAACCGTCTTCGGGACTTGACCAGGCAACCACTCCTTGCGCGCGATCGTTCAACAGTGCGGCGCCCTTGGACCGCCGAGTCCTGGGAACCACGAGGATGGCGTCACCGGCGCTCACCGAGACTCCCCCGAAATCTAGCGAAGTCGGAGTTCGCCGCCAACTCGGCGGCAGGGGGGTTCTGATCGGGTGAATTGACCGGCTGTGCGGGCGCCGCCGCTCGTCAGTGCGCGAGCAGGGATCGAAGCGTGACCGGCGGGGGCGGGCAGCCGCGATCGGCGTTCACTTCGAAGCGGCCCGCGCCGCGCTCGCTCACCAGCGCACCCACATAGCGCGAATCGTCGCGAGCGGCGGCGAACGCCCCGCGATAGCGGTCGATCTCGACATCCCCGTCCAGCACGCGAATGTCGGCCGCGAGCTCCTGCCCTGGACACGATACGTAGCCATCCGGGTAGTCCAGGCGCAACGTCATCGTTCCATCGTAGCCCGTGCGCCTCGGGCGGCCGCTCGAGATCCGATCCGCCCATCCGGTCAGCGTCCCCGTCGCCTCCAGGGTGCCGGGGCTTCCCGCGGACAGCGCGAATTCGGCGTGGTGCGAGAGTTGCACGTCGAAGCCATTCTCGAGCGCATAGCCCGGGTCGGTCGCGTAGTGATGACGCCGGATACTCACCTCCATGCGCGCCCGGTCCGCCGTCATCAGATCGGGCTGCACCACGCCGGCGCGAAGGAACACGGCCTCGATGGTCACGGTGGTCTGGTTTCGGATCTCGGTGCTCGAGGCACCATTGCCTACATAAGTCGTCTGCCAGCCGTCGGACACGAATCGCCACGCTCCGCGGGTGGCGTCATAGCTCCAGGGCGGCGTCAGCCGGCCATCGTGGGCCCAATCGGAGGCGATGACTTCGGTGACGAACCGGGAGAACTCGAGCACGTCGACGGGCTCGCTCATCACGCCGGACTCGGCCCCGCCCGAAGGCGGGGACGGTGCGGTCACACCGTGCGGGGCGCGTCCGCAGGAGGACATCAGCACGACCGACACGGCCAGCAGCGCCGCGAGCGTGCGGACCGCATGCGGCCGGGGGTGGCTCCAGTTCGCCGGGATCATGGACCCTCCGATTCGAGAGGAACCCTGACCTGCTGAATCATGATAACCCGGCGGGGTCGCCGAGTTCCGTCGAAATGAGGGGCACCACGCCCGCGGTGGAGCGGTCGGCGCGTCTCCTAGGGTCGCTTCCGCAGGACGTAGGCTGCCGTGAACAGCGCCTCGGCCGTGACGGCGGCGACGCCCAGCGGCTCGAGCCACGCATCCGGCTCGGCCGCGATGCCCGGCAAGCCGACGCTGCGGCTCGCCACGTACGCGACGATGGAACCGAGCGCGATCACGAGACCCAGGTTCCAGCTCCAGCGGTAGTTCCGGAACAGCCCGATCACGACGACCAGGCACCCCAGCGCGTTCGCGTGGAACAGCACGCCCTTATAGGTGGCCTCGGTGTAGCTGTCCGGGGCATCCACCAGGTGGATCACGCCGGTCGCGATCATCGTCATCACACCAAGCCACAACAGCGCTTTGTCTCTGCCCGCCATGATTGCTCTCCAGGTTTCTACGGCCAACCCGACACAGCAGGCATCGGGTGCACCTGCGTACAGACATGATGAATACGAATTGTATTTGTTGAGTGTGCACGAATCAATGACCTAATAGAGCCCTGATCGTTGGCGGAAGCCTAGCTCAGGCGGTACAGGTATTCCTCGACGGCGTCGGGCGAGGTCGTGGCGTCCCCCATCCGCACGAAGCCATTCTTCTCGAGCACGCGGCACGATCCGATGTTGCGCGCCGCGACGAACGCGTGGAGCGGACGCGCGAGATCGTGGTCGAGGAACTCCGCGAGGGCCGCGCTCGCGATTCCGCGCCCCCAGTACTCGCGGCCGATCCAATAGGCGACCAGGCGTCGCTCGTCCTGCAACCAGCTCGAGACGTAGCCCGCGACCCGGTCATTCCACACGATCGTCTGCTTGCAGCACGTGGGGACGCCCAGGACCTTCGTTCTCCAGTGCGCGAGGAAGATGGTCCAATCCTCGCGCGCGTGAAATGCCGCCATGCGCGTCGACTCGGGGTCGAGCTGCTGCTGGTAGAAGATCGGCAGGTCCGCCTCGACCACATCGCGCAGCATGTGATCCTCCATCTTGCCATCCCACGCCCGCCAGCGAAGCCGGATCAGCCTCGAGCGAACCTCACTTCGTGGCGTGTGCCTTCGCCAGGCTGTCGCGCGCGGGAAAACCGCGGACGTAGGCGACCAACTGCCATATCTGCGTCTTGTTGAGCGAGCCTCCCCATGCCGGCATCATCGCGGACAGCTTCTCGGATGCTCCTCCATCCTTGATCACCTCGAACAGCTCCCCGTCGTTCTCGGACCTGAGATTCTTCGTCGAGGTGAAGTCGCGGGGGCGCGGCTTGAGCGCCGCGCCCGCCGGACCATCGCCATGACCGCCCGCGCCGTGGCAGGGCACGCAATACTTCGCGAACGACTTCCCGCCCGCCGCGATCGAGGCCGAATCGGTCGGGGCGTGCTGAAGCGCCTCCTGCACCTCGTGCGCGTCCTTGGGCTTGCCAGCCGCCGCCGGCCGGATGAGCAGCGCGCACAGGCATGCCAGAAGGAGCGAGCCGGCCGCAACACTTCCCGGGATCCGTTTCATCAACACTCCTCGTTTGCGATCCAGTGTCGTGGGGCGGCCGTTCGCATCGTGTGTCCTCAATACCCGAGGTGTGCGTAGATTTGCACCTCGTCCGCAACGGGCTCGGTGAGATTGTCCTCAATTGCGTTGTGCAGCTTGAACGTCGCATGCGTCCAGTCGAGCGCGATCTTGGCGTTCGGGTTGAGGAAGCAGGACAGGTTCAGCTCGGTCTGGGTGTCGTCACCTTTCTGCGCCACGACGTCGCTCGTGCCCACGTGCCGGATCTCGTACCGCCCCGTGATCAACCAGTGGCTCGAGGGGTCCACGAACATGAGCGCCTCCAGCAGACCGCCGTTCAGCGTCATCGTCCCCGTGCCGGTGCCGCTGGTCTTCGGTACGTCCTCGAAGCTCTCGTACGTGTAGCCCGGGATCACCGCCCAGCGGGCCTTGTTGAGATAGGCGCTCACCTGCGCCATGAGATGGTTCGACGCCGTCTTGTCGGCGACGCGCGGGTCCTGGCGGTCCATCCACACGCGTCCGCTCACGAGCTGGCCGCCCTTCACATCCTTCATCAGCCAGCCGTACCAGTTCTCGAGATTGTTGAGGCTCGTGGCGCCGGCCTTGCCGGTCGTGCGCTCGCTGTTGTTCAGGCCCACCGCATACGTCCAGGTGGACTTCATGCCATTCAGCTCCACCCCCTGCCCGTCGAGCGTCACCGGATTGATGTAGCCGTTGAGCGTCGTCTTCCGCGAATCCGCCAGGTAGGGGATCTCGGCGTCGTAGATGCCCGCTTTGATGTTCATGGCGCCGTTCTTCGCCACGTCATCGAACTGGACGAACGCCATGCCGCTCTCGAGCGTTCCACCGGCACCGTTCGCGAAGCCGTTGTCGAAGTGGAACGTGATGTTATCGGCCAGCGTGCCGGCCATATGGAACTCCACCGCGTTCTGAACGAAGCTCGTCGTGCTGGCATGCACGCGGCCGCCGGCGCCGGTCGTGTCGTTCTCCTCGGCATTGAGGTACTGGATGCCGACGTTTCCGACGAGCGACAGCGGAAACTCCTTCTCATCCCACGGCGCCTTGCCCTTCTCGCCGTCCAGCCGATAGCCGTTCTGACGGAACTTCATGCCGAAGGCGTTCAAACGCGGAAACGCCATGTGGCACTGCGTGCACTGGAAGCTGTACTTGCGGGCGAACAGCGGCAGCGCATTTCCCGATCCGGGCATGAGGCAGAGCTGGAGCAGCCCGACGGCGGGAGCCACCACGAGGAGGAAGCGGAGCATGCGCATCATCTTGAACCTCGCATGAGTGGAAGTTCATTCGGACGTCACCACCTCTGCGTATTCCCAGGACCATGCTGATGACGTCCACACACCGGGGCTCTGGGCGGGGAACTCACGGCGGCGCGCGGCTTCACGTCGGGCCCCGGGAACGCAAGTCAGCGCTCGAAGCGCGGAGGGTCCACTGGGTACGCGGTGGCGGCGGACGGGCGGGCGAAGCTGCAGCTCCCACTCGAACGCAGATCCCAGAAGCGCGCGTCCATGGCGCGCAGCGTGATCGCTGGATCACCCGTCAAGCCCCCACGATCGCTGGAACGACAGCGCCACCAGCTTATGGCCGGGACGAAGCCCGTCAGCGTGGTACGGAAGTCTACCGCCGCGCAGGTCTCTTGGGGAGCGTCTGCTAGAATTCCCGCCCATGCGCCAACTGTTCGAGCCGGACGCAAGGTGGGCGATGCCACCGCTCCGAGCCTCCATGGCACCACGGCTCCTGGGGCCGTTGTTGTGGGTGCTGCTGTGCTCGCTCCCCCGGTCGGGGCTGGCGGCGACGGGCTCGTGGCTCCACTTCCAGTCGGACAACGGCGGCCTGTCCGGGTTCGGCACCGCGACCGCGATCGACACCCGGCGCGGCGAAGCGGTGATGTTCGGGATGTGGAACTACCCCGTTTGCTTCCAACTCAACTGCACGCCCTACACGAACTTCGACCTCACGGCATTCGCACGATTCGATCCGGATCCGGTGGTGCCTCGGCCGTCCACTCTCCCGGGTTCGCCGAGCGCGCGCGAGAACGCCTGTGCGGCGTACGATTCCCTGGCCGACCAGGTGTGGTTATTCGGGGGACGATTCGCGGTCGATTCGCTGTGCACCGAGTACGGCTGCCCGAATCGGCCATCGCTGGACGATCTGTGGCGACTCGATCTTGCGGCGCAAACCTGGCACGAGGTTGCGGTCACCGGCTTGCGCCCGGCGGCGCGCTACGACGCCGCCCTGGTCGTCGACCCGATCGGGCACCGATTGTTGTTGTTCGGTGGACACGACTCGACCGGCACCGCGTACGGCGACCTGTGGTCGATCCCGCTCGCGGGGCCCTATGTATGGTCCGAGATCCATCCAGCGGGCGTTGGCCCGTCTGCGCGCTGGTCCGCGAGCGCGCTATGGGATCAGGCCCGTCAGCGACTGCTGTTCGTGGGAGGTGCCGACGCATCGGGAAGCGTGACCGATGTCTGGTCGCTCAACCTCGTCGGACCGCTGGCGTGGTCGGCTGTTCCGGTAGCGGGAACCGCTCCCACTGAAGTGATCCACGCCGCCCTCGATGTCACCCGTGACCTGGTGGTGGCATTTGGCCTTCCCGCGACCGTCACGACATTCGACCTTTCGAGCTCGCCCACCTGGACGCCGCTCGATGCCCCCGGTGGACCACAGTCCCTCCGTCCCGGAGGATTCGGATACGACCCCGTGCACGACGTCATCTGGCTGCCCTATGCAGAGGCGACGAGCATCCCGGGCGAAGCGGAGCACTGGCTGCTGACGTTGGCCCAACCCCCCGCGATCAAAGCGCTCGATCCCGTACTCGATTCCGTCCGCTACTGGCACGGGTTCGAGAGGCAATGGTGGCGCCTGCGTCCGCAGCATCCCGGCTACAGTTCCGTGGAAGTGCAGGTGCGTGTGGGCGGAACTTGGTCCGACTTTTCGCCGACCCAGCCCGCGCCGGATACTTCAGAAGGAGGGGTGATGACCGGCCTCTATCCGTCGCGCCCCGCGGGGGAGGCCTACGCGAGCCGGATGGCGTGGACGGAAGGCGGCTTTCGAGTGACCGGCGGAGAAACGTCATTGCAGGCGCCGCCCGGGCCGGTGGACATGCAGTTCAGCGTCGACACGGCGACGGTGACGCAGGCAGGGGCCGTTCACGTGGTCTGGCGCGCGCTCGATGACAGCCTCTCACTCCTGACACCGTTCTTCGTCGAGAGGAAGGATCCGGGCGGCTGGACCCCCGTGCTCAATGCCTGGCCAGATTCGGCGCAGCGCATCGTGCTGAACGAATTGGTCGCCGCGGACACGACCGCACTGGATTACCGCATCCGGTGGGACGGTCCACTGGGCGTGGCCTACGGTGGTGCCGTGCACGTGGAGCGCACCGCGGATTCACCGGTTCCGCAACCGGGCACGCTCTTCCTGAGCGCGCCTCGACCGAATCCTGCTGGCGCCGCTGCCGTGGTCGACTTTGCGCTGCCCGTCCCAGGGCCCGCGACCATCAGGTTGTTCGACCTGAACGGCCGCCAGGTCCGGGAGTGGACCGTGGAGGGCCCGAGCGCGTCGCCCACGCTCGACCTGCAGGGTCTGCGTCCAGGCCTCTACACCGTGAGGCTCGAGCAGGGCACATACACAGCATCGAAACGTCTCATGGTCTTTCGGTGAGCCCGCGCACCTTACCGCCTAGCGGGAAAGCCTGTAGCCCAACCAGATCCCGGCCAGCCCGCCGACCATGCTGCCGAGCACTGAGCTGAAGGAGAACCAGCCGGCGCCCCACAGCGTCGGTATCCAGCTCCCGACGGTCGAGCCGATGATCATCCCGATCATGATCACGCGCTTCGCGCTCATCGGTCCGCATTCTACGCCCGGCGGGCGACCGCCACGTCCGGCGCGCCCCTGCCGCCATGTGCCCCGATGGTCCAGCCGGCCCAGCGGGGGCGGAACCGCCGCCCGCCAGACCGGCCGTGACTCCACCGACGGCTAGTTGTTGAAGTGGACCAGCGCGTCGCCGCAGCCGACGCCCTGGATCCACACGGTCTGCGCTCCCGTGAGGCCATCGTCCTCATCCGCGGCGGAGACGAACATGACCGCGTGCAGCGAGGCCTGGTTACCGTCACCCCGACGATAGAAGTCGGCCTTCATGACGACGGTGTGGTCGTTCGTGGTCACCGTTCTCAAGGCCTCACTCCCCGTGCACCGGATGTCGAACGATTGAACGATGTCTTCCGTGTCCCAGCGCACGCTCTCTCCCGCCTTCAGTCCGGCGAGCGGTCCGACGCTGATGTCCTGGAGGCAATGGAACGCTCCGCCCGCCTTCACCACTCCCGCCACCGGATCGAACGTGCCCCCTCCGGTGACGAACACTTCGCCGCTCCCGATGCCGCCGACATTCGCGGAGTTGAAGTTGAAGGAGCGCTGCGGGCTCTGGCTGTGGGCACTCGACAGCGGCGCGAGCAGCGCCGCGACCGCGAGGACTACCGTCATCCTGTTCATGATGAGCTGTCTCCTTGGGAATGGGGCTGAAGGTCAGTGAGCGCAGGCGAACCGCGCCGTGCGGCTCCCGTTCATGGTGCTGAGGCGGGCCATGTAGACCCCGGGCGCCAGGTCACTCGTGTTCCAGGTCACGTCGTGGCTGCCGGCGGCCAACACGCCCTCGATCCGGCCGGGAGTGCGGCGGCCCGCCACGTCGAAGACGTCGATCGCCACGGCACCCTTCTCGGGAAGCTCGAAGTGGAACACCGCGGAATCGTGGACCGGCTGCCGGCCGATGGGCGCGAAACGAAGCTCGTGCGCTCCGTCACCGCCGACCGAGACGAACGCCACCGAGCGGAACCACAGTCCGTCGGAGCGGCCCGCGTAGAGATCGCCGCCCTCCGTGGCGAGCTGGTACACGAACGAGTTCCGCACCGTCTCGATCGGCAACCAGGTGTTGCCATCATCGAGGCTCTGTGAGAGCGAGAAGTCGTTGTTGAAATCGAAGCCGATGAACAGGACATGGTCGCGGAGCGCCAGCGTGGACTGTTTCATCGCCGGGAAGGCGGTGGCCGCCGGCGTCCACGAGTCCTGACCGGTGGGACTGCGGAAGACTCCCGCGTTGGTTCCGACCACCCAGCGGCTCCCGCTCCACACGGCAGACTGCGGGAAGAGCCCGGGGACGAGCGGACCATTACGGAAGGTGCTCACCGTCCAGTCCGCGGTTCCGGGGTCACGATCGAATGCGTCGCCGTTGACCCCGGCACACGCGAACAGCCGCGTGTTGCCCGCACCGCCGAGGGCGAGGTCGGTCACGTTCGGGTCCTCGTTCGCCTCGAACGCGTTGCCGAAGAGGTGCCAGGTGTCGACGCCGCTCAGGCGCCGCACGAAGACGCTCGAGCCCTCCGTCGCCACGAAGAGGCTGTCGCCGCGCTGCTCGAAGTCGGCGATGTCGAGCTGGGAGTCGAACGCTCCTCCCACCAGGCCCTGGTTGAACGCCTGCCACGTGGCCCCGAGGTTGTCGCTCACGAAGACGCCCTGACCGAAGGTGCCGATGTAGAGGCGGTGGTTCAGGATCCACACCGCGCTGACGACCGAGACGCCCGCCACGGGCTTCGCGGACTTGTGCCAGGTGGCGCCGGCGTCGGTGCTCACGAACAGCGCCGTGTCCACCCCCGCGGCAATGGTGTCGGCCCGGGTGCGCACGCAGAACACGTCGCGCGCGGGCAAAGCCGTGACGCGGCTCCACTGGGCCGAGGCCGGCGCGGTCACGCCGGCGACGAGGCCCAGAGCCAACAGCAGAACGTAAGCGCGCATGGCTCTCCCCCTTTCAGTTGCTGGTGACGGTGTGGACCATCGACGAGTTGTTGGTCCAGACCACGCGTCCGCCGGGCTTCACCGACGCGGCCGGGAACGGCGAGGTGTCGCTGACGATGCTCACGTTGGCGACCGTATCGGCGGCGCTCGCGTCGACGGTGACGCTGCCGGTCATGGGCGCGTGGTGGATGCAGTGGTAGCGGAACGTGCCGGCGGTGAAGAACCGGTGCTGGAACACGCCACCGGATCCGAAATCGCCGGAGTTCAGCTCGGCGCCGGAAGTGGTGCCGGGATTGGTGGGAATGCCGCTGTTGCCGCCGCCCGACGAGCATGACGATGCGAGGATGAGCAGCATCAACAGCACGACGACCGGCAGCCGCGCGATCACGAGCTTGAGGTTCATGGTGGTCTCCTTGTGAGTGGCGAACGGTTGGCGTTGCGTGGGTGGCTCATGGCAAGCGCGATGCCAGAGCGATCCGCCGCGCGGCGACGAGGGGAAGGCGCCGCTCCTTCACCTGCGTGCGAGCGCACGAGAGCCGCAGCTCGAGACCGGGACCCAGCACCCGGCAGCTGCGCAGGGAGCGGCACTCCGCTCAGAAGTACGCAGACTGCGCACGGCCGCACCGGGCGAACGCCGCGCGACACGCGGCAGATCGGGGATTTCGACGCTCGCGCCCCGTGGCCCTCCGCTTGCGTAAGGGAGTTGGCATGAGCCAGAAGAGCGTAGAGATCGTGATCGGGCGGCTCGCGACCGACGAGGCGCTGCGCGCCCGATTCTCGGACGATCCCAAGTCGACGCTGATGCATCTACAGGGCGCCGGCCTCGACCTCACGATCGGGGAGATCGAGGCCTTGCACAGAACGCCGCTGGCGCTGTGGAGCTTCGTCGCCATGTGGGTTCACCCACGGCTCCAGAAGATCGCCCTCAGGAGGGACGTTCGTGATCAATGAGGCCGCGTCGGTCGCCATCACCCTGCCCTGGGAGCCCCGACGATCAGGCTCGCCGCCGGTCGGTGGCAGGCCTAGACTCCGCGCCATGGCCGCGTCCCCACCCGCGCCCGACCGACCGGGCCCCTTCGAGGCCCTGGCCGCGGTGGCGCGAACCCTTGGCGAATCCATCGACCTGCGACAGGTGTTCACCCGCGTCGCAGAGGCCGCGCGGACCGCCGTGCCCTTCGAGCGGATGCGCGTGCTGCTCGAGGAGGGCGAAGGGCTGCGGGTCTACGCGAGCGAGCAGAACGGGGCGCCGGGATGGGAGGACGGACACCTCGTCCCACGGGCCGATATCTCGCACCAGTTCTGGCACGACTTCGTGGTCGAGCGCGTCGACGTCCGTCGCGAGCTCGATCCGGCGTTCGCATGGGACCGGGAGACCATCGAGTCGGGCCATCGCTCGATCGTTCGCGCCATGCTGCGCAGCGGTGAGCGCAGGCTCGGCGTGCTCGGCTTCGCGTCGCGACAGCCGGACGCATTCACCGCGGAGCACGAAGTGGTGGTGCTGGCGCTCGCCGACCTGGTCTCGGCGGCGCTCGAGCACGAGCGGATGTGGAACGAGGAGCACCGCCGTCGCCGGCGGGGCGACGCACTGGACTGCCTGCTCCCCACGCTGGCGAAGTCGATGGACATTCGCGAGATCTTCCAGCAGATCTCGGAGGTCTCGCAGGACGTCATCCCCCATGACTTCGTGGGCGTCGTCTTCCTGAGCCCGGACGGCACGATCATGCCGGTCTACGCGCTGTCCGAGGGACGCATGGACCACCTACCCGCCCCCACGACGGTGCCCGAGCGCATGGCCGCGATCAGCCGGGGCTTCTTCATCGTCCGGGACGCTGTGATCGTCGACCACGCCACGCGCCGCGTCCGGCAGTCCTTCCTCACGGCGGATCACGGCGAGGTGCCGACGCACGAGACCGAGCTGGACCCGGCGCGGTTCTATCTCGTCGCCGAGAAGCGACTCCGCTCGACGGTCTCCGTGGCGCTCCGCTCGCAGGGGGAGATCAGCGGGGTCATGATGTTCGGGTCGAAGCGACCGCACGCCTACGACGCGCACGACGCCGACCTGGCTCGCCGGGTGGCCGATCACGTCACCCTGGCGCTCGCCTACCAGCGCATGGCCGAGCAGCAGCGACTCGCTGCCGAGGCGCGCGCGCACGCCGCCACGCTCGAGACCCGCGTGCAGTCGCTGACGCGGGAGATCGACGCGATCACCGGCTACGGCCGGGTCGGCGGCGAGTCCCCGTCGTGGAAACGCGTGCTCAAGATGGCAGCCCAGGTGGCGCCGACGGATTCGACCGTGCTGTTGCTGGGCGAATCAGGAACCGGCAAGGAGGTGATCGCCCGCACCATCCACCGCGCATCGCGTCGCGCGGAAGGGCCGTTCGTGGCGCTGAACTGTGCCGCCCTGCCCGAGAACCTGCTCGAGTCCGAGCTGTTCGGGCACGAGCGCGGCGCGTTCACCGGCGCGACCCAGGCCAAGCCCGGCCAGATGGAGCTCGCCGCAGGAGGCACGTTGTTCCTCGACGAGGTGGCGGAGATGAGCCTGTCCTCGCAGGCCAAGTTCCTGCGCGTGCTCCAGGAGAGGGAGTTCCAGCGTGTGGGTGGCACCAAGGGGCTGACCGCCGACGTGCGCTTCATCGCCGCCACCAACCGCAACCTGCGTACCGCCATCGAGCGCGGCACCTTCCGCGAGGATCTCTACTACCGGCTCCAGGTGTTCGAGATCCGCCTTCCGCCGCTGCGCGAGCGCGCCGAGGACATCCTCCCGCTCAGCGACCTCTTCCTCGCCGATCTCGCCCAGCGCGTCGCCCGGCCGCCCGCCGGCGTCTCGCGCGAGGCACGCGAGAGCCTCATCGAGTACAGCTGGCCCGGTAACGTCCGCGAGCTGCGTAACGTCCTCGAGCGCGCGGCGATCCTGTGCGACGGCGGCTTGATCGGGGCGGAGCACCTCACGCTCACGCCGCGTCCGGTGGTTGGGCCGGAGGTGCCGGCAGTCGGTGCGCTGCCCGACACGGATCTGATGCGGGCGGAGAAGTCGATCGTCGAGAAGGCGCTCAAGGACGCGAAATACAACAAGTCGAAGGCGGCGCGGGCGCTGGGTCTCACCCGCACGCAGCTCTACGTGCGCCTGCGCCGTCACGGGCTCGAGTGAGGATCCGGGGCCGCCGCACGCGCGGCGCGCCCCAGAGCGTCGCGGATCCGCCCGTCCCCGATGTTCAGCACGCGGTGTGCGCAGGCGCGCGCGAAGTCGGCGTCGTGGGTCGCGACCACGATCGTCCGCCCCTCGTCGGCGAGCCGGCGGAGCGTCGCGGCCAGGTCGCCGCGCCGCTCGGGATCCAGTGACGCGGTCGGCTCGTCCATCAGCAGGACCTGGGGCTCGAGCGCGAGCGCGCGCGCGATGGCGACGCGCTGCGCTTCGCCGCCGGACAGCTCGTGCGGCATGGCCGCGGACCGCTCCCCGACGCCGAGTGCCGCGAGCAGCTCGGTCGCCCGCTGCTCGGCCTCCGCGAGCGGGCGTTTGAGCACGTGCACGGGTGCCAGCCACACGTTCTTGTGCGCGGTCATGTTCGCGAACAGGTGATGGAACTGGAACACCATCCCCACCGGTCGCGGCACCTCGACGCTGCCGCCAGCGATGCGATCGAGCCCGGCGAGCGCCCTCAGGATCGTGGTCTTGCCCGCGCCGGAGGGCCCCATGATGGCCACGATCTCGCCGCGCTCGGCGTGGAACGAGATGCCCGAGATGATCGCGCGCGCGCCGCGCCGCACCTCGAGCGCTTCGACCTTGAGAACGGTCACGCGGGGCGGTGCCAGCGGCGCTCGATGCGGCGCGCGGCGCGCGCGAGCGGCAGCGAAAGCGCCAGGTAGAGGAGCGCGCACATCGCGCCCGGAACCACCCAGCTGCCGATGTTCGCGGCGAAGATGGAGGTCTGCTTGGTCAGCTCGACCACGGTGATCACCGAGACCAGCGAGCTGTCCTTGAGCAGAGCGACGAAGTCGTTGGTCATCGGCGCGAGCGCGAGCCGGAACGCCTGCGGGGCGCGCACCAGCACCAGGATCTGGCGCTCGCTCAGGCCCAGCGTGCGCCCCGCATCGAGCTGGCCGGGGGGAACGGCTTCGAGCGCGCCGCGGTAGATCTCGCTCTCGTAGGCGGAGTAGTTGAGACCGAGGCCGAGCAGCGCGGCCACGAACGCCGGGAGCTGGACGAACGCCGCGAGGCCGAAGTAGAGGACGAAGAGCTGGAGCAGGAGCGGCGTGCCGCGGATCAGCTCCACCCACGCCGTGAGCAGGACGCGAAGCGGACGCGCTCCATAGATACGTCCGCTCGCGATCAACACGCCGAGCAGGACCGCGAGCGCCATGGACAGGCAGGACAGCACCACCGTCACGAGCGTGGCGCTCAGCAGTGCGGGAAGGTAGCGGCGCGCCGCCTGCATGGCTCCCGCCCGGGGCGTGCTGCCCACGGGTGCGAGGCTCGATGGCGCCACCGGATCCGGTGATGGGTCCTGCAGCAGGTGCGCATAGAGACGCGGCTGGTCTTCATTCCACACCGCCCACTTCCTGAGGATCGCCTCGAGCCGCCCATCGCGCATGGCGTCGCGCAGGATCGCATTCATCCGGTCGCGCAGCGCGGTGCTCCCCGGGGCGAGGATCCCGACGTAGTGGCCCACGGCCAGCGGCGCGTCCTGGTTCACCAGGCCGGCGTTCCGCCGGGTTCCGCGCTGCGCCAGGATCTGGTCGAGCACCACCGCGTCCACGCGCCCGAGCACCAGGTCGCTGTAGGGATGCACGTCGTCTTCGTAGGTGACGGGGATTATCCCGTCGCGGGCCTGCGCCTCGACGAGCAGGTCGTACGCCAGCGTCGCGCCGAGCGTGGCGACGCGCTTGCCTCGCAGATCGGACAGCGAGCGGAAGCGGCCCGTGTCGGCCGCGCGCACGGTCAGCACCTCGCGGAACTCGTAGTAGGGAATCGTGACCGCGAGGCGCGCGCGCCGGGCCGGGCTGTCCTCGATCCCGCTCAGGGCGACGTCGAAATCCCCGCGCGCGACCGACGCGTCGATACTCGTGAACCCGGCCTGGATGAAGCGCGGCGTGCGGCCGAGGCCGGCGGCGAGCAACTGCGCGATCTCCACGTCGAAGCCGACGATGCGCGAGGGATCGGCCGGGTCGGCCTCGACGTACGGCGCGCCGCCCTCGGCGTCACCGCCCCAGCGGAGCTCGGGTGAAGTTGCGGCGTGTGCCTCGGGCGGCAGCCACCACGACGGCAACGCAACCAGCGCCAGGAACACGAGCGTGCGGGAGACCCGCCGGATGGCGGGCGCGCCGGGCAATGCCGGGGCTCGATACGATCCTTGATATCGGCGGGGGCTCATGCTCGCGGGCTGAAACCTACGCCTGCCCGACCGACCCGCGCCAGCCACGACCCTGTCTCAGCCGCACGGATCGCTTCGATCCAGGGCGGCGCGCCCTTACGATGGGGGGCCATGGGGGTATCCCCTCCCCTCGCCGCCACGACAAAGGTCGACCTTTCCATGAGACCGGCTCGCTCCACGCATGGGCCGATGCGGATCACGACGGGGACCTGGATGCGATGCTGTGGGACGGAACGTGGCGGATGCTGGTCAACCGACTCGACCGGGTCGCGGGACAATTCCATTCCTATCTGCGTGTGCGCGTGCTGGACCGCGAGGGTCACGAGACCGCGCACGGATCCACGGTCCGGCTCTTCGGCCCCGGAGGCACCGTGCAGACGCGGGCGGTGGATGGTGGATCG
>DATJJY010000032.1:0-7759 GCA_035491895.1 Gemmatimonadales bacterium | reverse complement strand
CGGACGGCGCCCACGAGCGGCGCGGCGGGGCCAGCGGTGCGGATCATGAGCGAGCTGACGCCATCACGAAACACGGAATCCGACTGCGCGAGCGGCACGAAATACTGCACGACGAGCTCGTCGGTCACCGACTCGCGGCGTGCGTCCTCCACCACGCCGACTACTTCGAATGGGACGGGGTCGCTTCCGACTCGCATCGTTTTCCCGACGGCGCCCTCGCCCGGCCAGACGACACGCGCCATCGACTCGTTGACGATGGCGACGCGCTGGGCGCCAGCGTTGTCGGCGTCCGTGAACGCCCGGCCGCGCCGGATCACGCTGCCCATGGTCCGGAAGTAATCGGGTGTCACGGCCGCGATATACGGCCCGCCGGTCTTCACGCTGGGTATCGAGTCGCGGCCCGGAACCGAAACGGATACCGCCCAGCTCGTCTGGAAGGGCGTCCCGATCGACAGGCTCGCTCCGGCGACACCGGGGAGCCGCTGCACCCGCTCCCGCAGGTGTTCATAGGTGGCGTTGATCTCGGCCCGCTTGTAGCCCAGCGCGTCGAGATTCACCGTAGCGACGATCAGGCGGTCGGGGTCGAATCCGAGCCGCAGACCCATCACTCGATGCAGACTCGTAATGAAGAGTCCCGCACCCGTCAGCAGGATGAACGTCAGGGCGATCTGTCCCACGAGGAGCCCGGTCCGTGTGGCCGAGCGGGCGACGCTTCCTTCGCGGACTCCCGACTTGAGCGCGCCGGAGAGGTCGGGGACGCCGGCGTGCAGCGCCGGGGCGAGGCCCGCAAGCAGCGAGGTCGCGAGCGCGAGCGCAGCGCTGAACAGGAACACGCGCGGCTCGAGGAGATCGCCGGGCGCGGCGTCGGGGATCAAGGCGGCGCGGAGCAGCGGCCCTGCCCACAACGTCACGAGCAGCGCCGCCCCGAGCCCGAGGGCCGCGAGCAGCGCGCTCTCGGCGTAGAGCTGCCGGATCAGGCGGAAGCGCCCCGCGCCCAGCGCCACGCGCAGGGCGATCTCCCGCCGGCGCTGCAGCGCGCGGGCGAGCAGCAGGTTCGCCACATTGGCGCAGGCGATCAGCAGCACCGCGCCGCAAACGCCGATGAGCCAGAGCGACAGCTTCGCGGCGTTGTCGGCGTTAGGACCGAGGGCCTGGTGCACCGAGCCCATCGACACCGTCGCGGTGGAGTCTGCCTTGGGGTTCCCAGAGCGCTCCACGTGGCTGCGATACAAGGCCGTGGCTTCGCTCGCCGCCTGAGTTGTGCTCGCCCCGGGCGCGAGCCGGGCGACGGTCTTCATCCAGTAGCAGCCGTCGCACTCCAGCACCATCGCCCAGCGTGATTCGGGGCCCGCCACACTCAACGGCACCCACAGATCGGGCTGTTCCAGGTCCACCCCGCTGAAGCCCTTGGGTGCTACGCCGATCACGGTGTACAGGTTGGCGCCGAGCTGGAGCGTCTTTCCGAGAACGCCGGGGTCGTCGGCGTATTGCGTGTGCCAGTACTCGTGGCTCAGCACCGCCACGTGGGGGCCACCCTTGCGATCCTCATCGTCAGTGAAGAAGCGACCGCGCTCGGGGTGCACGCCCAGGAGAGTGAAAAACGAAGCGCTCACCTCCTCGCCCGATACCCGCCGCGCCTCCTGCCCGCGTCCCATGCTGTACGACGTCCCGGCGTAGCCGGCCACCGCCGACAGTGTGCGGGCGTGTTCCTTCAGCTCGGCGTAGCGGGGAAAGTCGGCGAGGCTGTTCGTGAAGGTGCCGAACGGCGGCGCCGTCTTCGTGACGTTGACGCGTACCACGCGGTCTGGATCCACGACGTGCACCGGCGGGCGGAAGAAGAGGCGGTCCACGACGCCGAACATCGCGCTGTTGGCACCGATCCCGAGGCCCAGCGTCAGCACCGCGGCGATCGTGAGGCCGGGGCTCCGGGTGAGGGAGCGCGCGGCGAAGCGCAGATCCTGGAGGAAAGTGCCCATCGGCTAGTGGTGCGCCGCCGCGCCCTGTCCCGCCCCATGCTCCTCGACCACGCGGCCGTCGAACAGCTCGATCGTCCGATCGGCGTGGGCGGCGTAGCGCGGGTCGTGCGTCACCATGCAGATGGTGGCGCCGCCGCGGTGCAGCTCACGCAACAGCTCCATCACCGCTTCGCCGTTCGACGAGTCGAGGTTCCCCGTCGGCTCGTCCGCGAGGAGGATCGCGGGATCGCCCGCCACCGCCCGCGCCACCGCGACGCGCTGCTGCTGGCCCCCCGAGAGCTGCGCGGGATAGTGCTTGATGCGGTGCGACATCCCCACCCGCTCGAGCGCCTCGGTGACGCGCTTCTTCCGCTCCGCCGAGGAGAGGCCGCGGTAGGTGAGCGGCAGCTCGACGTTCTCGTACACGGTGAGATCGCCGATCAGGTTGAAGGCCTGGAAGATGAAACCGATCTGCCGGTTGCGGACGCGGGCGCGGTCCGCCGCCGAAAGATTGGCTACCGGCTGGGCGTCGAGCAGGTAGCTGCCGTCGGTCGGCGTGTCGAGCAGGCCGAGGATCGAGAGCAGCGTCGTCTTGCCGCACCCCGACGGCCCCGCGATCGCGAGGTACTCACCCTGCTTGATGTCGAGATGGACGTCGGCCAGGGCGTGGGTCTCCACCTCGTCGGTGTAGAAGACCTTCTTGATGCCCTGCAGCGAAATGAGGGAAGTACCATTACCCGACATTGGGTCTCCTTGTGTTGGACGTCAGAATTCAGATATCAGACGTCAGACGTCAGACCTCAGTAAACTGATGTCCGATGACTGAGTTCTGACGTCTCATTTCAGTTTCACCCGATCCACGTTGTCGTACTGCGACATATCCGAGAGAATCACGCGATCGCCGCGCTCCAGCCCCTGGATGATCTCGATCGAATTCACCGACGTGCGGCCGACACGCACCTGCACGCGCATCGCGTAGTGGCCGCCTTCCACCAGCTTGAACATGCCGATCGTGCTGTTCGGCTGGCCGTAGGCGGGGCGGCCGGTATACAGCACGTTCTCGAGCCGATCGACTTCGATCGTGCCGTCTACGGACAGATCGGGCCGCGCCCCCGCCGGCAGGGCGCCATCGAGCGACACGTCTACCGTCACGGTGCCGTTCGTCGCGTTCGCGTCGGAGCGGCTTACGTGTCCCTTGATGATGCCGTTCCGAGTATCGATCGACGCAGGCTGACCGATCGCGACGTCCTTCGCCATGGTTTCGGGGATCTGCAGCACCGCCTTGAGCTTGCCCGGCTGGACCACCTTCGCGAGGATCGTCCCTTCCGTTACCCACTGGCCGGCCTGCAGTGTCAGGTCGGTCACCGTGCCCGCGACACCGGCGCGCACCTGGAGCGAGCGCACGCGGGTTTCCTGGAACTGGGCGATGGCCCGCAGCCGCTGCACCTGAGAGGCCTGAACGGCGAGCTGGGAGTCGATCGTCGAGGCCATGAGCTCGAGCCGCTCCTGCTCGACGCGGTAGCGGGTTTCGAACTCCTGGGCGCGGTCTTTCGCCTGTGCGGCGTCGTTCGGGGCGATGAGGCCGTGCTGCACCAGCGTATCGGCCCCGAGCGCGGCGCGCTTCGCCGCCTCGTAGTCGGTGTGCGTCGTGGCGACCACGCCTTCCTGCGTGAGCTTCTGGCTCTGCAGCGAGGTGCGGAGACTGACGAGCTGCGCCTGCGCGGCGGTGTACTGCTGCTCGGCCTGCAGCGCCTGGATCTGCACGTCGGGGTTGGAGAGCTCGAGTATCAGCGTGTTCTCTTGGACCGTCTGGCCGGGCACGACGACGAGCCGCTCGACCCGCGCCGAGGCGAGTGTCGAGATGTAGCGGATGTGCTCGGGGACGAGCGTTCCCGGCCCGCGCACCTCGCGCAACATCTCGCCGCGCCGCACCGAGTCGATCCAGGGAGTCCCGCCCTCGATCGTCGGGGCCGCGGGCTTGAGGCTCGACAGCACGAGCGTGACGAGGAGGATCACCCCTACGGCGATGCCGACCTGCCAGAGTCGACGGCGGTTTTTTACGGGGGCGCGTTGGATGTCCACGACAGTCCTCTGTGGTCGGTTCTCGGTCGCCTATAGAGGAAGGGCCGAGACTCTCGAAGCAGTAGCAAAGCAGGGGGCATGCCACACCCGCTGCTCGGAAGTTTTTGATAGACGGGAGGTTACAACTGGTTGCTTTGGGCGTTCCGAGTCCAGAATGCGCGAAGCTGGGATTTGTCGTCCCGGAACCGGACAGGTCTAGCCGCGGACGCCTTGTGCCGGCTGATCGGTTCGAGCATGGCGCAGCACATCCGCATCCGAGCTCACGCGCTACGCGACGGAGCCGGGCGAAGGCGGGTCGTTCAGAGATCCAAGGGACACAAAACAAACGTCTACGTGTTTAGAAGGCGGGGAGGGGTGGGGTACTCCTTCCCGGATATCTCATCCAGAAGGAGTCTTGCCATGATGTCCATCATCGTCGCCGCGCTCGTTGGGATCGCCCCCGGAGCGCCGGCACACGTCAAACCGCCCCACGTCGCGCCGCCGGTCCCCCGCGCGGCCTTTCATGATGCGATGCGCAAGCTGTGGGAAGAGCACATCACGTGGACGCGGGTCTACATCATCAGTGCGGTCGCCGGGTTGCCCGACGCGGACCAGGCCGCGCAACGTCTGCTGAAGAACCAGACCGACATCGGTGACGCCATCAAGCCCTTCTACGGGGATGCGGCCGGGGAGCGGCTCACGGGCCTGTTACGGAGTCATATCCTCACGGCGGCGAAACTGATCACCGCGGCGAAAAGCAGCGACACCGCTGCGACGGGCGCCGCTTCGGCCGCCTGGTATGCCAATGCCGACAGCATCGCGACGTTCCTGAGCACCGCCAATCCGAAGCACTGGCCCCTCGCCACCCTGAAGGGGGAGATGCACACCCATCTCGACCTGACTCTAAAAGAGGCCACTGCACGGCTGCATGGCGATTGGGTGGCGGATGTCGCTGCCTACGACCAGGTACACGAACACATCCTGGGGCTGGCGGATGCCCTGAGTGGCGGGATCGTCGCACAATTCCCTACTCGATTCCATTGAGCCACTTCACCCAATCCATTCACACGCGTTGGGCGAGGCCTGTTGATCGCGGCCTCGCTCCAACCACGATCACTTCACGCATTCGGTGCACTTGATCGACGGCGGTGGGGCCGTGCACGTCCTCCGGCCGGGTGACAGCGTCACCGTGTCATTTGCGACCGCTGGGGTGCACCACTACGATTGCTCGTTCCATCCGCGCGATATGCACGGATCGGTCAGGGTGACTCCTCAGCATTGAAGGGCGGCACAATGCCCGAGTACCGGTATCTCATCATCGGCGGTGGCATGACAGCGGACGCCGCCGCCAAAGCGATCCGCGCGGCCGATCCCGAGGGCTCGATCGGCCTCGTGAGCGCCGAGTCGCACCCGCCCTACGACCGGCCGCCGCTCTCCAAGGCGCTATGGAAGGGAGAGCCGGAAGAAAAGATCTGGCGCAACACGGACTCGACCGGCGCCGTCCTGCATCTGGACCGCCGCGTGATGGCCATCGACCCGCACCGCAAGACGGCCACCGACGCCCACGGCGATTCGTATCGCTATGACAAGCTGTTGCTGGCGACCGGCGGAACGCCGCGACGACTCAAGCTCGATTCCCCGCAGATCATCTATTACCGGACGTACGACGATTACCGGCGGCTGCGCGCCCTGGCGAACGAGCAGCTGCGCTTCGTCGTGCTGGGCGGCGGCTTCATCGGCTCGGAGGTCGCCGCGGCGCTGCGCATGGCGGGACGAGAGGTCGTGATGCTCGTTCCCGAAGACGGCGTCGGCGCGCGCGTCTATCCGGCGGAATTGTCGCGCTCGCTGGTCGACTACTACAGGGAGCGGGGTGTCGATCTGCGCACCGGGGAGGGGCTGGCCGGCATCACGCCGCGCGCGGGGAAGGTGGTCGTGAAGACGACTGGTGGGACGGAGCTGCCGGTGGATGTCGTCGTGGCTGGTCTCGGGATCCAACCCAACGTCGATGTCGCCGAGCAGGCGGGGGTCCACGTCGACAACGGCATCGTCGTCGATGAGCTGCTGCGCACCGACGTGAAGGACATCTACGCGGCCGGCGACGTGGCCAACTTCTTCAACCCTGCCCTCGGCACGCGCGTCCGGGTGGAGCACGAGGACAACGCCAACGCGATGGGCGCGGCCGCCGGCACTTCGATGGCGGGCCAGGGCACACCCTATACGCATCTCCCCTTCTTCTATTCGGATCTGTTCGAGCGCGGCTACGAGGCAGTGGGGGAGCTCGATTCCCGGCTCGAAACCTTCGCCGACTGGAAGGAGCCGTTCAAGGAGGGCGTCGTCTACTATATGAAGGCCGGACGCGTGCGCGGGGTGCTGCTCTGGAATGTGTGGGGGAAGGTGGATGAGGCGCGGAACCTCATCGCAGTGGCGGGGCCGTTTACCTCAGTGAGTCTGCGGGGGCGACTCTAAAGAGTCTGATTGCATTTCCGGGCACGGGGCCCGGGTCCTATCTTGGGCCTATGCTCCGCTCTTGGCTCTGCCTGCTGGTCGCCATTCCAGCGATCGTGGCATCACAGAGTGCCGACGTCTTCGCTCCGGACTCGGTCAAAAGGACGATTACGGCGGTCCGGATCGAAACCCAGCTGCGCATCGACGGCGTGCTGAATGAACCGGAATGGAACCTGGCAAGATCCTCGCCGCGCTTCACACAGGTCGAACCACACCAGGGCGCGCCTTCCAGCTTCGAAACCACGATCCGGGTTCTCTACAACCAGCAGTTCCTGTACATCGGGATCTATGCGCAGGATCCGGCAGGGAGGAAGGCGATTCGCGCGACCGACTTCAAGCGGGACTTCGATTACCTGGCGCACGACCTCGTTACGCTCACCTTCGACGGCTTCAACGATCAGCGCAACGCCATGTGCTTCGCCACCAACGCCTATGGTGTGCAGCGCGATTACCTGGCCTTCGACGATCTCTACTTCGATGTGGACTGGGATGGGCTGTGGCGCGTTCGTACCACGCGCACGGATTCCGGCTGGTATGCCGAGATGGCGATCCCGTGGCAGACCCTGCGATACCGCAAGACGGCGGATTCAGTGCAAAGCTGGGGCTTCAATGTGTACCGCAACCGGAGACTGACCAACGAAATCTCGGCGTTCTCTCCGTTTCCCCGGGTGTTTGGCGCCTCCCGGATGGAGTATGCCGGTCGCCTGACCGGGCTCCAGCCGCCGACACCGAAGCCGAACATTCGCATTCAGCCGTATGTCCTCACCGAGACGGATCGCTCCACGCCGTCTCCGGCGCAGTCGACCGCGAAGCTCGGCGGGGACCTCAAGTGGGCCATCAACCCGAACGATGTCCTCGACCTCACGGCGAACACGGACTTCGCGCAGGCCGATGCCGACCTGCAGGTCAACAACGTGACGCAGTTCTCCGTCTTCTTTCCCGAACGCCGGCAGTTCTTTTTGGAAGACGCTTCACTGTTCAGCCCGGCGATCCAGCAGGCCGGGGATGGGTCGGGCGGCTTGATGCACATACAGCCGTTCTTCAGCCGCACAATCGGTCTCGATTCGGCAGGCAACCCCCTCCCGATTGTCGGGGGCGCTCGCTTCGTGAGCCGCGCATCCGGCAGCAACTACGGCGCCATGCTCATGCGCCAGGACGCGAGCGGCAGTACCCCGGCCGCCAACCTGTTCGTAGGGAGATATTCGGCCAACGTGGGGCAGCGCAGCCGCATCGGCGGA
>DATJJY010000031.1:0-3043 GCA_035491895.1 Gemmatimonadales bacterium | reverse complement strand
CGCCCCATTGGTAAAGAGGAACGTGATCTTCCCCGCCCCCGCCGGACTCGCCGTCCAGTTGGCCGACAGCTTGATCCAGAAGCCGGTGTAGATCTCCTTGATCCCCGGCAAACTGATCCAGTGCACGCTCGGCTCCTGGTCGTTGCCCATGTCGGGCGTGAAGACCATCTGGAGCTCATTGAGCGGCGAGAAGGGCGCCGTGGCATCGACCGCGACGCTCGGATTGAGCGAGGAGGCGCGCCGCAGCCAGTTCCAGCTACTCCCGGTCAGCAGGTCCCACGGCTGATCGTTGAACACCCGGAAGCCCGCCGGCTGATTCGGCCAGACGCCTGAGGGCGAGGGCGGTGGAGGTGGCGGAGGAAGCGGAGGTGGTTGAAGAGGTGGCGGTGCCACCACTGGATCCGCGAGTGTCACGCCACCACCAACGTTCGACAACGCGCCGAACACCGCGTTGACGTTCAGCGTGCCGCGGAATGCGACGACCTGGACCTGATACGCGGTGCCCGCAACCAGACCGAGGATCGTACACGTGCGTCGCTGGCCAATCGTGCTCCCCGCGAGCGGAGTCGCGCAGCTGCCGCGACTGACGCTGGCCGCGGAGCCCCAGGCGAGTGCGCCGGCCGCGGCGCGCACGTCATAGCTCGCCGGCGCGCCCGCGCCGTCACTCACTTCGGTAAACGACACGGTCAACGACGAATCGGTCGCGGCCCCCACGGACAGGTCGTTTACGGTGCCCGGATTCGTCACGACGACGACGTGAGCCTGCGTCGCAGCACTGGCGACGTTGGAGAGCGCGCCGAATACCGCGTTGACGTTGAGCGTCCCGCGGAATGCCACGACTTGGAACTGATACGCGGTCGCCGCGGTGAGACCGAGGAACGTGCAGGTGAGCTTCGCGCCGATCGCGGTGCCAGAGACCGGAGTCGCGCAGCTCCCCGCACTCGTGCTCGTCGCCGAGCCCCACGTCAGGACGCCCGCCGCAAACCGCACATCGTACTTCGCCGGCCGGCCCGAGCCGTCGTTGACCTGCGTAAACGTCAGCGTGACGGATGTGTCGGTTGCTCCGGCCACGGCCAAGTCTGTGACCGTTGAAGGCTTCACAGCCGTCACGGTCACCGCCGAGCTGCCGCCTACGCCTTCGCTGCTCGCGCGGATCGTCGCGGTTCCGGTCATGACACCTGTGACCAGCCCCGAGCCGTTCACCGTCGCGATCGCTGGCGCGCTGCTCGTCCACGTGATAGCGCGTCCCGTGAGCACCGCGCCCGCGGAATCGAGCGTTGCCGCGCTGAGCTGCAGCTTTTGTCCGACTTTTACGGTTCCCGGCGCGGGCGTCACGGCGATCGACGCAACCGACGCGGGAAGGGGCACGGCCCCGGTCGCTCCTGACGCGACGTTCGACAGACTGCCGAACACGGCATCCACGTTCAGGGTGCCCCGGAACGCCACGAGCTGAATTTGATAGGCCGTGGACGGACTCAGCCCCACGATCGTGCAGGTGCGTTTACTTCCGATCGCAGCGCCGCTCAGCGGCGTCGCACAGCTGCCCTTGGTGACGCTGCTCGCGAGCCACCACGTCATCGTTCCGGCAGCGGCGCGGACGTCGTAGCTCGCCGGATTGCCGGTCCCGTCGTCCACCTCAGTGAACGACAGCGTGACCGAGGAGTCGGTTGCACTTGCGATCGCGAGATCCGTGACCGCTCCCGGCGCTGTCACGGACGGCGGCGGCGGCGGTGGAGGTGGCGGTGGCGGTGGCGGAGGAAGTGATGGACCGCTGCCCGGAAGAGTCGTCACGACCAGATCGTCGACGTAGAGGTGCTGGGTCTGCGGCGCGCCGCCGGTGCTGAACGTCAACTGCACGGAATTCAGCATCAGGATCGAGCTCGAGCGGAAGCTGATGCCCGCCCACGATCCGCGCTGCACCCCGTCGATCCAGAATTGCTGCGCCGCATCGGACTGCCCGGGTGTATTGAGCTTCACCCAATACTCCACGTGGTGCCACGCGCCGAGCGAGATCGGCGCCTGCGCGTAGGTCTCCGTGCCGTCGCCGAAGCGGCCGTAGCACGTCACGCCGTCCGGCTCGCGCGCCATCGCCGGGTAATACGAATAGAAGTTCGTCGCCGCCTGGCTACCGCTCGGCGTGCTGACGACCATGGCAGCGAAGAAATCGGTGCCGCTCGGACATTTCCCCGCCTGGCCGAACGCGGACCATTGATTGTCGGTGCGCGAACCGTAGAACGCGATCAACTTCGTGCCGCCGAGCCAGTTGGCCGGAAAACGGACCCAGTAGCTCACGTACAACGAGTCGTAACCGGGCATGAAAAAGCGCGTGAGCCAGCCGCCATCGCTGCCGGCCGGATACGTGACGTCGAGATACCGGGAGCCCGAGTGCGCAAAGCTCGAGTCGGTCGCGACGCGGTGGCGCGTGGGATCGACGCCGTCCTGCCAGGCGTTCAGCGTGCCCGATTCGAAATCTTCCGAGAAGACGGTGTCGACAGTCGATTGCGCTACGTCAGCGAAGGGGCGATCAGGATCCAAGGCGAGATCTTGCGGCGTACAGCCGATGAGGAGGGCGGTGAGCGCGGGAAGAACATCCCGCATCAGCGCCAGCCGAGCGGACAATTTGTGTTTGAACGACATGACATCCTCCTTCGATCGTGATTCGGAACCGGGCGCACTGCGCCGCCCCCGGGGCTGGAAGGCGCCCAGCCCCGAGGGGACGGCAGAACGGTTCTAGGGAGTGCTCACGTAGGTATGATCGACCCACATGTACTGCGTGGCCGGCGGCGGATTCTGCAGCGTCGGCGCAAACTGAAATTCGTTGAAGCTGCTCGCCGGATAGTGCACGCTCGTGTAATTGCCGTTCAGCACCCCGTCCACCCACCAGCGAATGATCCCGTCCCCGGAGCTGCCCGGCGTCGTCTCCCAGCGATAGTAGACCTCCACCCGGTGCCACTCGCCCGGATTGATGTAGGTCGTCGTCTGGTTGGGCAGCCACACCGCCTGCCCGTAGGGCGCCCACTCCGTGTTCACCCCGATCCGGTAC
>DATJJY010000030.1:0-5559 GCA_035491895.1 Gemmatimonadales bacterium | reverse complement strand
TTGGGGCTCGCGGCCTACGCCCGGCTCACCCGTTCCGCACAGGACCTCTCCCCGCGCCTGCGTCTCCTCGTGGGCCAGCTCGCCGCTGAGCGCAGCGGCTGCGCGTACTGCGCGCATCGCAATCGACATCTGGCGATACAGGCAGGGGTGTCGGCCGTCGACCTGGACGGAGTGAGTCGATTCGCCGTAGCACCGGGTTATTCCGAGCCCGAGCGCGCGGCGCTCGCCCTCGCTTTGGCCATTACGAATTTCTCCGAGGCGGAAAGCAGCTTCCCGTCGGACGTGCTGGTGCAGGCGCGGCGGCATTTCGACGAAGTAGAGATCATGGCGCTCGTACAGGTGACGACAGCGGAGCATTTCTTCGATGCGAGGACGGGGCGGATGGGACGCGATGCGCTCGCGGATCCCCCCGTTCCTGTGCCCTAAAGGGCCGGCTCGCCAAACCACGCGTCCTTAAGGACGAACGTCAGGGCAGCTCGTACAACCAGAGGTTCGCCGGATCCCCGAAGAGGTCCCTCCCCCGCTCCACCACCGCCACGAACCGCCGCGTCCCGGGCACGGGCGCGATATCCGTGACCGGCCCCACCCCCGATCCCACCACGAGCTCGTGCGGTACCGAATCGCCGGGGACGAGCCAGACGACGCTCGAGTCCGAGGCAGCGGTGATCGCCACGGGCACGTCGGCGACGTTCACGAGCACCTGGACCGAGTCGGCGAACGTCCCCACGACGGTCGTCGTGTCGGCGCCGGGCGCCTGGTGCAACAGCGTAGCGGGGGCGCCGTGTTTCACGAGCCAGAGCCCGCCGTCCGGCGCTGGTGCGTATGCCAGGACGTCCCGTCCGCCGGGGACGATCGCGAACGCGCCCGTCGCGGCGTCGAGCTGGGCCAGGGCGAACGACTCGAACGTCGTGTCGGTGTAGCGGGCCTGGCCGCCCCCTTTGACCTTGAAGATGAACTCGTAGCCGATCAGAAACCGGAGCGTGTGGTCGTCCGCCCAGCTGAGGGCGCTGACGGCGTCGGCGATCCGGCCGTTCGGCGCCGACCATACGATCGGCCAGCGTAGTGCGCGCGCGTCCGGTTGGGACGCCGGCGCCACCACGACGCTGGTCGACCAGAAGCCGAGCACGCTGATGATGCTCCCCTGTTGCCACATGTACGCGACCTGTCGCCCATCGAGGGAGACCGATGGCCGCACCCAGGTATCGACGAACGTGTCGCCGGGCGTCGCGGGAGGTCCAGGACAGGTCTCCGCCGAGATCGTGCCGCCGTCCACGGGAATGGTGGCGAGGCAGCGCTCCTCCCCGCGTTCGTCTGGATCGAGACGGCTGTAGGTGATGGATCCGCCCCGCACCGCGGGATCGCGGTCGTCGCCGGGGTTGAAGGTGAGGCGCCGTGGGACCGCCTCCCAGCGGGGGCCGAGCCGGTCGGGGCTCCCGGCATCGAACGGCCAAGCGTGCGTGCATCCGGCGGTCAGCGCGGTACTCGTGAGGAGCGCAATCCGGGTGATTCGCGACTGGCGCCGATGCGGCATAACCCGGAAATTACCCGCAGGTTGCAGGCCGGACCACATCCCCTGGAGGAATCCTGACGCGTACTTCCGGCCGGGCGGCACGGGCGTTGGCGGATATCGGCACCGAGTCGATCCGCATCCTGTTGATCGAGGACAACCCGCGTCACGCCCAGATGCTCCAGGAGACGATGGGAGAGGTCATCCCCGCGATTTCAGGATCGCAGCCCTACTCCCTCACCCACGTGACCGGCCTGGCCGAGGGGCTGGATTACTTGCATTCCAACGAGGTCGACGTCGTGCTGCTCGACCTGTCGCTCCCCGAAGCCAGAGGCCTCGAAGCGCTGGTCCGGATTCGCGAGCGCCACGAGGACATCCCCATCATCGCCCTCACGGGTCGGGGAGAGGACGAGCTGGCGACGCAATCGCTGCAAGCCGGCGCCCAGGACTTCCTGCAGAAGGGCAAGATCGGCTCCGAGATCCTCGCCCGCGCGATCCGCTCGGCGGTGCACATCTCGAATCTGCAAACGGCGCTGCGCAGTCTCTCCTTCATCGACGGCCTGACGGGGCTGTACAACCGTCGCGGCTTCGTCACCCTCGGCGAGCCTTACATCAAGCGGGCGCAGCGGCAGAAGGGGCAGTTCCTCATCGTCGCGGCGGACGTGGGCGCGCTCAAGGCCATCAACACCGCCGCCGGCTACGACGAGGGCGACGCCGTGCTGCGGGCCGTGGCGGAGATCCTGAAACGCTCCTTCCGCGACTCCGACCTCCTGGCGCGTATCGAGGGCGGCTCGTTCGCCGCCATGGCCGTCGACGCGACGAGCGACAAGGCGCCGATTATCGCGACGCGGCTGCAGTACAACGTGCAGGAATGGAACAACCGCACGATCCGCAAATACCAGCTGAGAGTGAATCTCGGGTTCACGGAATTCGATCCCAGCGGTGCGATCGAGGATCTGATGGCGCGCGCGTTGGACGACGGGCGGCGTGGACGCAAGCGCCGTTCCGGTCCCGCCGGCCGGCGCCGCCCCGAGTGAGCGGCGCCTCCATCGCGGTGCAGCCGCTCGCCAACGCGAGCGGTGACTCCGAAAAAGACTATCTCGCCGACGGCATCACCGAATACCTGCACGGCGCGCTGACCGGCGTCGCGGCACTGCGCGTCGCCTCGCGCGGCAGGGCGGCTGCGCTGTATGCCCACCAGAGCCTCGCCGATCAGGGCCGCCTGCTCGACGTGCAGGCGCTCCTCGACGGCAGCGTCACCGCACTCGGCGGCCAGATCCGGGTGCAGGCGCGGCTGGTCCGCGCGGCGGACGGCAGCGCGCACTGGACCGAGCTGATCGATCGCAAACCGGAGGAGCTGTTTCAAGGCCTGCACGGCGTCGTCGCCCGGGTGCTCGCGGCGCTGCAGGTCGCGCCGACCGAGCGCGAGCGCATCGCCCTGGATCACATCCCGACGGCCCGGGCCCAAGCCGTCGATCCCTACCTGCGGGCCCGCAACCTCTCCGGCCAGATCCGCCGCACCAATCAGGAGTACGCCATCGAGATGTATGGCGACGCCATCCAGGCGGACCCGGCGTTCGCGCTGGCGCACGCCGGGAAGGCGAACGCCCACTCGATGTTGTTCGCGTATTGGAGCTCGAACGACGAGAATCTGGCGGCCGCCGAGCGCTCGAGCGCCCGGGCCGTCGAGCTCGCCCCCAGCCTCGCCGAGTCGCAGCTGGCGCGCGGTGTCGCGCTGTCGCTCAACAAGCGGCACGACGACGCCGAGGCGGCGTTTCGTCTCGCGCTCGAGCTGAAGCCGAATGACTTCGACGCGCACTATCAGTATGCGCGGCACTGCCGCACCGTCGGGCGCCTCGTGGAAGCGGCGCGCTGGTTCGAATCCGCCACGCGACTCCGCCCCGAGGATTACGCCACACCCGCCCTCCTCTCCAGCGTCTACGTCAGCCTGGAGCAGCCGGACCAGGCGCTCCAGGCGCAGCGCCGCGCGGTCGAGCTGGCGGACGAGCGCTTGAAGCTTGTCCCCGACGACGAGCGTGCGCTCTACCTCGGCGCCAGCTGTCTCTCGAGCCTCGGCGATTCCAGCCGGGCGCGCGAGTGGGCCAAGCGCGCGGTGGCGATGGAGCCCGACGATTCCGCGGTGCTGTACAACGTGGCGTGCGTGTACGCCCTGCTCGGCCTGCACGACTCGGCCATCGATTGCCTCGAGCGCGCCGTCCAAAACGGGTTCGGCCACTGGGATTGGATCGCGCACGACTCCGACCTCGACCCGCTGCGCGCACATCCCCGGTTCGCGACGCTCCACGCCCCATCCAAATGAACGGCGCACCGGTCTCCGGGGCGCCCGTGGCGAGTGGGATTGGGCATATTTCGGGTATGCGATTCGTGGCGATGCTGCTCACGGGGAGCCTGGCCCTGGCGTGCCGGGAGCGCGCGGCCGGACGCACGCCGCCTCCAGATTCCACGCCGGCCCCGCTACACGCCTCTCCCGCCGATACGACGCATGGAGCTCTCCTACCGCCCGCACCGCCGGGAGAACGGCCACCCGGGCCGCTCGCCGCGTTTCCGTTGGATCGCGATACGGTGCGTTTCAAGCGTGAGCTGGCGCGGGACCGCGCAGCGATCCCCGCCTGCGGCGGCGGGGCCACGCGCATCACCGGCGATTCCATCGGCCCCTTTCACCTGGGCGAGACGATCGCCCAGCTCAAGCGGGCGTGCCCCAAGCTGCTCTACGGCTGGGTCGGGATCTCGGACGGGTATCCCGTGCCGTCGCTGGCGGCGCGGGTCGGGGGTGCGACCGTCACCGCGCTCGCGAGTGATTCGCTGGAGTCGGCGACGTTGAGCAAAGTGGAGGTCACAGAGCCGGGACCGCGGACGGCGGAAGGGCTGGGGGTGGGGTCGACGCTGGCGCAACTCGAGGCGGCGTATGGACGCTTCGAGTCGTCGGAGTCCGACTGCGAATTCCGGATCTGGTTCGATCCCCAGCCCGGGCTCGCCTTCCATATGGAGTATCCGCCCGGCGCGAGGCGGGAGTGCGGCTCGCTCGGCGAGCCGCCGTTCCCGCCGGACCTGCGGGTGAAATCGGTGATTCTCGTGCCGCGCTAATGCGCTCGCGTGTAGAGATGGCCCTGGATGATGTAGAGACCCAGGACGATCGCGAGCGTCATGTTTTTCCAGAACTGGACGCGTTGACCTGCCCGGGCCGTCGCATCCGTTTCAGTCCAGTAATTGTGCATCATCACCGCCACCGGCACGAGAAACAGGATCCACAGCGCGGCGCCCCAGTGGGGATGCCAGTTGCTCACCATGAGCGCGGACCCGGCGAGCATCATGAGACCGGTGACGATCACCGCGAGCTCGGGCGCGGGAACGTGTTTCGCCTGGGCGTAGGCGGTCAGCACAACGCGCTTGCGCAGGTGCGCGATCCCCTTGTCGATGAACATCAACGAGGCGCCGATCCTCCCGACCCAATCCAGCACGACCCAGACGTTCATAGGTGACCTCCCCGAGTTCAGGGAGGCACCATAACGCTCGCGGACGGCTGCCGCTACAAGCCCTCCACCACCTCGACGATCTCATCGGCAAGCAGTCCGTGCGCCTCCTGGTGCACGCGGATCGCCGCCTCCTTCGTGGGAGCCTCGACGAGGCAAAAGACATCGCCTGACTGCTCGTTGACCCAGTACTTCAGATACTTCGCGTCGTGCTTGTCCTGCGTAGCCAGGTCCTTCTGGTGGGCACCTTCCGCAGCGTCCGTGGAGAAGACGCGGTGTACATCCGCTCCGGGACGTTTGTCGCGCTCACTCGACATGACGTGTGCGTCGCCCTGGGGAAAGACGATCGCGTCACCACGTACGAGCTCGACGGGGTCCTCGCCCGCCAGGCCGCCGTAGCAGTGGCCGTCGGTCACGATGTGGTACGAGATCAGGTGCTCGGCAGCGGGCATGATGCGGGGCGTGAGCTCCCGCGCGGGCGCCGTTTCGACGCTCCACGGCGCCGCCGCCTCCACCGCGTAGAAGTACGCACCGTCGAGACGGACGACCCGGAGCAGGTCG
>DATJJY010000029.1:0-12756 GCA_035491895.1 Gemmatimonadales bacterium | reverse complement strand
ACGGCCTCGGTCGACTGCGTCGTCTCCCCATCCTCCGGGAATTCGACCGTGTCGATACGCACCAGGATCGCCGTGATGTTGTCGAGCCCGCCGTGCCGGTTGGCTTCGTCGATCAGCTGATCGACCAGCTCCTGCGGCATGCGGTCTCCCTGCCCCAGGATCTCGTGCAGCTGTGGATCCTCGAGCATCCCCGTGAGCCCGTCGGAGGCGAGGAGAAACAGGTCTTTCGCCTTCACCGAGCCGACGTAGACGTCGGGGGTCACGTCGCTGTTGGCGCCGACGCAGCGCGTAATCACGTTGCTGTAGGGATGCGTGCGCGCCTGTTCGGCGGTCAGGTACCCGGCGTCGACCTGCTCCTGCACGTAGGAGTGGTCCTTGGTGACCTGTGTGAGCTTCCCTTCCCGCAGCAGGTAGGCCCGGCTGTCCCCCACCTGCCCGATCAGGAACCGGGTGCCGTACAGCACGAGCGACGTCACCGTCGTTCCCATCCCGCGCTTGTCGTGCTCGGTGAGAGTGCGCTGAAAGATGGCGGCGTTGGCGGCCCGGATCGCCGACTGCATCCGCTCCGTCACGTCCTTGTCGCCCAGCCCCTTGAGGGAGCCCAGCTCGCGCGCGATGTGGCGCACGGCCATGTCGCTCGCGACTTCGCCCGCGGCGTGGCCCCCCATCCCGTCGGCCACGACGAAGATGCCGCGGTCGGGGACCATGAGATAACTGTCCTCATTCCCCGACCGGATGATGCCGACGTCGGTCCTACCCGCGCAGGTGATGTGCACGCTCGATCGTTACGCCAGAATCCAGTACAGGAGGGCCGTTGTGGCCAACACGAGGACCGCGGCACTCGAGCCGCACCCTTTGCCCTTCTTCTGCGGCGCCTGCCCGGCGGGTGGCCCCGGGCGCTTGGCCGGGGCGGCCTTGGGGGGCCGCCCCTTGGGAGCGGCCGCGGGCTTGGCGGCAGGAGCGGGCGCCGGGGCGGGTGCTGGTGATGGCTTGGCGGCAGGCCGGGGCGGCGGCTGCGGCGGTGCCGTCGGCGTCGAGGCGTCTGCGGCGGCAGCGGACGGCACCTTCAGCGACTCGATCACTTTCGTCCCGCCGCCCTTGGCGACCCCCAGAGCGTCGTCCGTGGGCTCGAACACCAGCTGGATGTCGCCGAAGCGGACCATGGTACCAGGAGCGATCGGCGTATCCACCTTGATCCGTTCCCCGTCGACGAATGTGCCGTTGGTGGACTCGAGGTCCACCAGCACCCACACCCCCTCGCGGCGTTGCAGCTTGGCATGGGAGGTAGAGATCGACTCGTCGGGGATAATGAGATCGTTGTAGTCGGCCCGGCCGATGTTCACGATCGGCGTCTTCACCAGGAGTCGCGTCCCCTTCAGGGCGCCGCCGCGGACGAGAAAATTCGCCAGCGGTGCACCGCCCGTGACGCCCGCGGGGGAGGCGGGGGCGGGATTCGCTGGTGCAACGGCCGGGCGTGGAGTGACCGGCATCCCGAATGACGTGTTCTGCAGCCGCGATTCAGCGCCCGGAGGCGGAGGGGGAGGCGGCGGAGGTGGTGCGGGCGCCGGAGTAGCCGCAGCCTGATCGCTGTAGAATCGGAAGCTCTCCTCGCCGATCCGGATCACGTCCCCGCGGGTGAGCACGCGCTGCCCCTGCACGCGCGCATCGTTCACGTACACGCCGTTGGTGCTCGAGTCGACCAGCAGATAGCCCTTCGGGGACGGGACGATCTCGGCGTGACGGCGCGAGACGTCTTTTCCGGGTACGACCACATCGCACCCTGCCTCGCGTCCCATCACGAGCGACGACGCCATGATCACGTATTCGCGTCCATCGGTGAGCGACACGAGGCGCCCCCCGGTTGTCCCGACGCTCTTCGGCCCCGTTTGCGGGCGCGCATCGACGCCGGGCACCCCCATGGCGGGGACGAACTGGGTGCTCCCGCTGCGGCGCTCGTCGACGAACGTCAATTCCTGGCCAGCGACCTGGAGCTTGTCGCCGTGCAGCAGCGGGGTCGGCTCGGCGCCGAGCCGGACGCCGTTGATCATCACGTCGGCCTCCGGTGCGGCTTTGCGAATCACGACCTGACCATCCGGTTGTCCGACGAGCAGCGCATGCCGAGGGAGAAGGCCCGGACCGGTGAGCGAAATGGCGCATTGGGGATCGCTCCCCAACACCACCTCACCCATCGGGATGGTGAACCGCCTTCCTCCAAGCTCGAGCATGGACATGAACGAGATCTCCGGGGCGCTTTTGCCGAGGTCGGAAGTTACGCCCGGGTCTGTAACCGGGCAAGAAGACACAGGTTACGGGCTCGCGCCCGATTCGGAAACGACCGAAAGCTCCCGGTCGACCAACCCACCTCGCAGCCAACGCCAGAACAACCACGCGCCGAACGCCACAGTGGCGTAGCTGTTGATGAAGCGCCAGAGCAGCGTGTAACTGGGCAGCAAGGGACGCGGTACGTAGATCGACATCACCGCCACCGAGAGCACCTCGGCGAGCCCGGAGGCCCCGGGCGTGGGGGCAAAATACAACAGGAACGAGATGAACGTTTGGACGAGCAGGATGTCGAAGAAGTGCGCGGGGAGTCCGAGCGCCCGCATCGCGATGTATCCGGCAAGCAGCTTATTGGCGTGGGAGGGCGCGGACAGGATGATCGCCCAGAACAGCGCCAGCAGGCCGCGCGGGCTCCCGAAGGCCACCAGGCATTGATGCGCCCGGTCGATTCCGTCACGCAGGCCGTCGATGCGGGACGCCACCCGGACGCTGCGCTTCTCCAGGCGACCTGCGAGCCAATGCACGAAGTCCCGCAGCAGCCGGGGAAAGAACATGGCAAACGCCATGACGATCCCGATGAGAATGAAGATGCCGAAGCTGGTCTTGAAGAGATCGTAGAGAGTGATGCCGAGGACGACGCCGTGCTGGGCGAGTGATCGGCCCGCACCGAGCATGATGGCTAAGGGTCCCGCGATGGCAAAGAAGATCACGGTCGCGATGAACGTCATGAACGTCGAGGTCATCGCTTCCGGCAGGCGCACGCCGGCGCGACGCATCGTCCACATCATCATCGGGCCGGCGCCGGTCTGAAATGGGGTGAGGTAGGCCGCCCAGGCGCTCATCCCCCCCGAGATCACCATGTCGCGCCAGCGCACCCCGGGATGCACGTGCCGCGCAACGACCCAGAGCCGCGACCCACCGCCGAACCAGTCCATCGAGGCGAGACCGAGCCCGACGATCAGCCACCACCACCGCAGGCCGAGCAACGCCGTAATGAAGGCATGGAAGTTGTCGCCGTAGAGGAGCACCCCCACCCCTCCGGCGATCGAAATGACGGCGAAGACCTCGAGTCCGCGCCGCAGCAGGCGTGGAGTCAGTGCGGTCATCGGCGCGGAAGCTTGGGGGCCTGGCATCGGGCCTGACAAAGTAAGCTCGCCGCCTCGGTGGGGGGAGACTGGTTAAGTTTGACGGTTATGTCCGCACCTCCCGGCCGCGTGATCATTCGCAACGCGCGGCAGCACAACCTCAAGGGCATCACCGTGGAGCTGCCGCGGCGCGCCCTCACGGTGATCACCGGGCCCTCGGGATCGGGGAAGAGCTCCCTCGCCTTCGACACGCTGTACGCAGAGGGCCAGCGGCGCTACATCGAGTCGTTGTCCACCTACGCCAAGCAGTTCTTGGAGCGGATGCCCAAGCCGCTGGTGGACGGGGTGGAAGGGCTCTCCCCCGCCGTCGCCATCGAGCAGAAGAACCCCACCACCTCGAGCCGATCCACGGTCGGCACGGCGACGGAGATCTACGACTTCCTGCGCCTCCTCTGGGCACGGGTGGCAACCCCGCACTGCCGCCACTGCGGCGCGATCGTGAAGACGGACACCGTCCAGGAGGTGGTAGACGAGCTGATCGGGGAGCGTGGAACGGAGAGCTCGGATCAGCCCGTCCTGATCTCCTTTCCCCTGCCCGCCAGCGCGCACCGCCCCGAGGTCGACGCTGCCGCGCAGCTCATGGCGGCGGGGTTCGTACGCGCCCAGGTCGACGGCGCGCTCGTCCGGCTCGACGATTCCGAGGCCTCGCGCCTGGTCCGGGAGGGCCGGGAGGTGCTCGTCATCGTGGATCGACTCAACGGTACGGCCGCCAACCGGGGACGCCTGACCGATGCCCTCGCCACGGCTTTCAACGAGGGCGAGGGCGTTGCGCTGGCGCTGTCGAACGGTGATCGCCGCCGCTTCTCCGCACTGCCGACCTGCTCGGCGTGCGGGCAAAGCGCTCCGGTACTCACCCCCGCCCTGTTCTCCTTCAATAATCCGCGAGGCGCCTGCCCCGGTTGCAACGGCTTCGGTGCCGTGCTCGAATACGACGAGTCGCTCATCGTTCCGGAGCCCGATCGGACCATCGCCGAGGGCGCCCTCGATCCGTGGACCAAACCGCGCTACGAGGGCCGCCGCCGGCTGCTGCGGGAGACCGCGCGCGCCCGCGGCATTCCCACCGATCGACCGTGGCGGGACCTCGACTCGAAGCAGCAGCAATTCCTGCTGCACGGCGCCACGGGCCGTTACCTTGGCGTGTTTCCGTTCCTCGAGCGCCTCGAGACGAAGCGCTACAAGCAGTACATCCGCGTCTTCCTCCGGCAGTACCAGCTGGCCCGGACGTGCCCGGCGTGCGGCGGCGCACGCCTCAAACCCGAGGCGCTGGCCCCGCGCGTCGGGGGACGCACGATCGCGGAAGCCGCGGCGCTCACGGCGCGCGAGCTGAACCAGTGGCTCGGGGCTCTGACATGGACGCCGTTCGAACAGGTGATCGCCCAACACATCCTGGGCGAGCTGCGGGCACGCGTGTCATTCGTCGTGGATGTGGGGTTGGGCTACCTCACTCTCGACCGCCAGACACGCTCGCTGTCGGGCGGAGAGGCACAGCGCATCGCGCTCTCGAACGCCCTCGGCTCGAAGCTCACCGACACACTCTACGTACTGGACGAGCCGACGATCGGCCTGCACCCCGCCGACATCCAGCGCCTGCTCGACCTGCTGCGCCGCCTCTCCGACGCCGGCAACACCGTCGTCGTGGTGGAGCACGACCCCGCCGCCATGGCGGTCGCCGACTACATGGTGGAGCTCGGCCCGGGCAGCGGCACGGCGGGGGGCAGCGTCGTCTACCAGGGAACCGCGGCCGCGGTCCGGACGGCGGGAACGCTGACCGGGCAATACCTCTCCGGCGAGAAACGCATCGCCGTGCCTTCGGCCCGCCGCCCCGCCGTCCGCTGGATCGGGGTGAAGGGCGCCCGGCTGCACAACCTGCAGGACGTGGACGTGCGGCTGCCGCTGCATGCCCTGGTCGCCGTCACCGGCGTGTCGGGGTCGGGCAAGTCGACGCTGGTGCACGACGTGCTGTATCGCCAGCTCGAGCGGCGCCTGAAAGGAGGGCACAGCGCCAAGGAGCACCTCGGAGAGCCGGTGGGGGACGTCGCCGCGCTCGAGGGATGGGAAGCGATCGGCGACGTCGTGCTGATCGATCAGTCCCCGATCGGGCGCACGCCGCGCTCCAACCCCATCACGTACGTGAAGGCGTTCGACGAGCTGCGCGCGTTGTTCGCCGCCCAGCCGCGGTCGCGCGAGCGGCGCTACACGCCGAGCACGTTCTCCTTCAACGTGAAAGGCGGCCGGTGCGACGCCTGCGAGGGTGCCGGGGCGGTACAGATCGAGATGGTGTTCCTCGCGAACGTCTTCGTGCCGTGCGACATCTGCGGCGGCAAGCGGTTCAAACGCGAGGTCCTCGAGGTCAAGCTGGACGGCCGCTCGATCCACGACGTGCTGGAGTGGACGGTCGACGAGGCGCTGAAACGGTTTCACAAGCAGCCGCGCCTCGCGCGGGCGCTGTGGCAGCTGCAACAGGTCGGCCTCGGCTACCTCCGTCTGGGGCAGCCGGCCACGACGCTGTCGGGGGGCGAAGCGCAGCGGCTGAAGATCGCGCGCGAGCTGACACTCTCCGGCACCCGCCCGTCGCGGGGACGGGGCGGCAAACGCAACCTCTACATTCTGGACGAACCGACCACCGGCCTGCACCTCGACGACGTGCGCACGCTGTGCCGTGTGCTGGACCGGCTGGTCGACGCGGGCCATACGGTAGTCGTGATCGAGCATCACATGGACGTCATCAAGCGTGCCGATTGGGTCATCGACCTGGGACCGGGAGCGGGCGCGGATGGTGGGCGCCTCGTCGCCGCCGGGACCCCGGAGACGCTGGCGAGCGTCCCGGAGAGTACGACGGGCCGCTACTTGAAGGATGTGCTGTGACCCGCCGCAAGGCGGATGCCGCGCTGATCTTCGCCTGCTTCCTGTGGGGCATCAGCTTCGTCATCGTGAAACGCGCTCTCGACGACGCCACGCCGCTCGCGTTCGCGGCGCTGCGGTTCGGGATCGGCGCGGCACTGCTCGCGCCGTTCGCGCATCTCGAACGATTGTCCGCGCGGGAGCTCCGGGCCGGCCTCTTTCTCGCCGGGCTGCTCGGCTTCGGCTTTCTCGCCCAGACCTCGGGACTGGTGTGGACCACGCCATCCCGCTCGGCGTTCATCGTCGCCATCTCGTCGGTCCTCGCCCCGGCGATGGCCGCCGTGTCGCTGCGCGAGCGTCCCGGCTGGCCGCTCGTCACGGCGGTGCTGCTCGCCGCGCTGGGCACTTACTGGCTTACCGCCCCGGAGTCGGGTGGGTTGAACCGCGGCGACACCCTGACGCTCGCGACGGCGGTCCTTTTCGGCATCCAGATCGTGGCGACGACGGCCCTGTCCCGCCGCTACGACCCGCTGCGTCTCGTCTGGTTGCAGATCGCCGGGACCGCGGTCCTCGGGGCGTTGGGCGCGGCGCTGTTCGAGCACGCCTCGATTCATTGGACGCGCACCTTCATCTGGTCGCTCGCCTATACCGCCGTCGGCCCCACGGTGGTCGCTCTGCTGTTGCAGATGCTCTCGCAGCGGTACATGTCCTCCGCCCGGGCAGCGCTGCTGTTCTGCTTCGAGACGTTGTTCGCGGCCGGCTGCTCCTGGATAGTGATGGGCGAGCGTCTCTCGGCGGGACAATGGCTCGGCGGAGGCTTGATACTGGGGGGAATGGTGCTGGCGGAGCTGCCTGGGAAGACGTCGGACGTCAGACGTCTGACGTCAGTTTCACCCGACGACGTAAGTTGAAGTCGACGCTTATCCTGGTGATATTCTCCAAGTTGCAGAGGTTGGGCAAACAGGCTGAAGTCTGATGTCCGCCGTCTGACGTCAGTTTTCCCGAGTAGCTCAGTTGGTAGAGCAGCCGGCTGTTAACCGGCGGGTCGGGGGTTCGAGTCCCTCCTCGGGAGTCATTCGATCGCCGTCACCACGGAACCTTCGCGAAGCCCAGGACGATGACGGCGGAGGTCGCTACGCAGGACGTGTCAAAGTTGGTGGACCATCTCTTCCGCCGCGAGGCGGGGAAGATGGTCTCCTATCTCACCCGATTGTTCGGACTGGGGCGGCTGAACCTGGCCGAGGATGTCGTTCAGGACACCCTCTATCAGGCGTTGGAAACGTGGTCGATGCAGGGGCTTCCCGCTAACCCGTCCGCCTGGCTCATGCGCGTCGCACGCAACCGGGCGATCGACCTGATCCGGCGGGACGACCATTTCCGCGTCCTCACCCCCGAGCTCACGTATCTGCTGCAGGATGGATCCCAGGCCGAAGCGCCGGTGTCGGAGCGGGAGATCCAGGACGATCAGCTGCGCATGATGTTCGCGTGCTGCCACCCCGGACTTTCGACCGAAGTCCAGATCACTCTGATCCTCAAGACGCTCTGCGGGTTCAGCGTGGCCGAGATCTCGAGCGCCCTGCTGGTCAGCGCCGATTCGATCGAAAAACGGCTGGGCCGCGCCCGCAAGTTCCTGCGTGAGAGCGGCACGTTCGAGGAGCTGGCGCACCCCTCCGACATTGGGGGGCGGTTGGAGGGGGTCTATCAGGCGATTTACCTGCTGTTCAACGAGGGCTACCACGCCAGCCAATCGGAGCGGACCGTCCGCGAGGATCTCTGTTTCGAGGCGCTGCGCCTGGCCCTGTTGCTGAGCGAGCATCCCGAGGGCGCCCGGCCCAAGACCTTCGCGCTCGTGGCCCTCTTCTGCTTCGACGCCGCCCGGCTGCCGGGGCGCATCGACAGCGACGGGTTCCTCCTCCCGCTCGAGCAGCAGGACCGCTCCATCTGGGATCAGGCGCTGATCGGGCAGGGCCTGCGCTTCCTCGAGCGATCCGCGGCCGAGCACGAGGTCAGCGCATATCACCTCGAGGCGGGCATCGCGGCGTTGCACAGTAGCGTGGACACCTATGCGCGCACCGACTGGGAAGCAATCGTCGCGCTGTACGACCGCTTGTACGACCTGACGCCCACACCGATCGTGGCATTGAACCGGGCGATCGCGGTCGGCCAAGCCCGCGGCCCGGCGGCGGGGTTGCGCGAGCTGGAGCGGATCCCCGCTCTGCCGACGCTGCAGGACTATCCGTTCTATCCTGCCGCCCAGGGGGAATTCCATCGCTTGGCCGGGCACAGCGATGCAGCCAGGTCCTGCTTCGAGCGGGCGCTCGCGCTCGCACGAAACCCCGCGGAAGCCCGCTACCTGGAGCGGAAACTGGAGGCGTTCTCCCGGTAGCGCTTTTCGGACCATATCGCAGATTTAGACCGTGACCCAGGGCTCCACGCCGGTCGTAGCGCTCGACGACGGGCTGTTGCAGGCACTGCTCGAGCACAGCTCGGATGTCATCGCCCTGCTGGATGCCGGCGGGACGATTCGGTACACCTCCCCCCCCGTCACACGGCTGCTCGGCTACACCCCCGACGAGCTGGCCGGCCGGAACGCGTTCGATCTGCTGCACCCCGACGACCTGGCCCGGTGCCGGACGCTGTTCACCGACCTGCTCGAGCGCCGCGCCGAGCAGGCGACGGCGGTGGTGCGATACCGGCACAAGAACGGCAGCTGGCGCGAGATCGAGGGCATCGGCGTCAACCGGCTGGACGATCCAGCGGTGCGTGCGATCGTCATCAACTACCGCGATCTCACGACCCGCCACGCCGCCGAGGTGGAAGGACGCCGGGCCGTCTCGCTCTTGCAGTCGACCCTCGAATCGACGACCGACGGAATCTTGGTCGTCGACGCGATGGGCCGCATCGTTTCGTACAACCGGCGGTTCGTCGAGCTGTGGCGCATCCCCCAGGGCATCCTCGACTCGGGCGACGACCAGAAGGCGCTCGATCACGTGATCGACCAGATCGCCGAGCCGGAGCAGTTCCTCACCAAGGTGCGCGAGCTGTATGCGAATCCCGACGCGGCCAGCTTCGATTTCCTGGAGTTCAAGGACGGCCGGATCTTCGAGCGGTTTTCCCTGCCGCAGCGGCTCGACGGAGCGCCGGTGGGGCGTGTGTGGAGCTTCCGGGACGTCACGGCGCGCGCCCGCGCCGAGCGCGCCCTGCGCGAGAGCGAGGAGCGCTATCGCGCGTTCATCGCGCATACGTCGGAGGGGGTGTTCCGCATCGAATACCAGCCGCCGGTGCCGGTCGATTTGCCGCTCGACGAACAGGTCCACGCCCAGTACCGCGCCGGCGTGCTGGCGGAGTGCAACGCGGTGTTCGCCCAGATGTACGGCTTCGAGCGTCCCGAGCAGCTGATGGGGCAGTTCGTATCCGAATTCTTCGACCAGAGCGACGCGAAGAACGTGGAGTCGACGAAGGCGTTCATCCTGACCGGCTACCGCGACCACGACAAGGAGTATCACGAGGTGGACCGGGCGGGGAATCAGCGAATCTTCGTCAGCAACTCCGTCGGGTTCGTCGAGAACGGCGCGCTGGTGCGCGTGTGGGGGACGCAGCGCGACGTCACCGACCGGCGCCGCGCCGAGCACCTCCAATCGGCGACCTACCGCATCTCGGACGCGGCGAATACCGCCCGCACCTTGCCCGAGCTGTACCGGGCGGTGCATGCGATCGTCGGGGAGCTGATGCCGGCGCGCAATCTCTACATCGCGCTCTACGAAGAGTCGGAGCAGATGCTGTCGTTCCCGTATTTCGAAGACGAATTCGATCCGGGGTTCCCGGCCAAGCGCATGGGGCGGGGATTGACGGAATACGTGCTGCGCACGGGCACGCCGCTGCTGGCGACTCCGGACGTGTACAACCGGCTGGTCGACGAAGGGGAGGTGGAGCTGATCGGCTCCCCGTCGCTCGACTGGGTCGGGGTGCCGCTCAAGGCGGGGGGACGGAGCATCGGCGTGATCGCCGTGCAGACCTACTCGGCGGGGGTCCGCTACGGCGAGCGGGAGCGGCTGATCCTGGAGTTCGTTTCGACCCAGATCGCGCTCGTGATCGAGCGCAAGCGGGCGGAGCAGCAGCTCGGGGACAGCGAAGCGAAGTACCGCCTCCTGTTCGAGGCGAACCCCGAGCCGATGTGGGTCTACGATCACGAGACGTTCCGTGTGCTCGCCGCCAACCAGGCGGCGATCGCGAGCTACGGCTATACCGCAGCCGAGCTCCTGTCGATGAGCGTGTACGATCTCCATCCCCCCATCGACCATCCGGCGCTCGCGGAGCTGCTGCGCCAGCCGCGCGAGCTGGCCGCGACGCGCACCGGCTTGCACCACCGCAAGAAGGACGGCACGATCATCGACGTCGAGATCCTGGCCGACTCCATCGAATTCGCAGGGCGGCGCGCCCGGCTCATCCTGTCGCGCGACGTGACGGAGCGGCGCCACCTCGAGCGGCAGCTGCTCGAGAACGAGCAGAAGTACCGCATGCTGTTCGAGTCCAACGCCGAGGCGATGTACGTCTACGATCTCGAGACGCACCGCTTCCTGGCGGTGAATCAGGCCGCCATCGGACGCTACGGCTACAGCCGCGACGAATTCCTGGGGATGACCGTGTTCGACCTGTGGCCGGCGGCGGAAGCGGAAAAGCTGCGGTTGTATCTGCGCCAGCACCCGCACCTGTCGGAGACGCCGAGCAACTGGATCCACCAGCGCAAGGACGGCACCCTGCTGGAAGCCGAGGTGATCTCCCACACCATCGACTTCGGCGGGCGACAGGCCAACCTCGCCCTGGCTCGCGATGTGACGGAGCAGCGCCGCCTCGAAGCGCAGCTGCGCCAGGCGCAGAAGATGGAGGCGGTCGGCCGCCTCGCGGGCGGGATCGCGCACGACTTCAACAACCTGCTGACCGCCATCCTCGGCTCGGCTCAGCTCGCGCTGCGCGAGGTCGAGCCGTCGCATGTCGTGCGCGAAGACCTCGAGGAGATCCGTCGCGCCGGGCTCCGAGCGGCCGACCTGACCCGCCAGCTGCTCGCCTACAGCCGCCGGCAGGTCGTGGCGCCCAAGGTCATCGACGTGAACGAAACCCTGCGGGCCCTCGACTCGATGCTGCGCCGCCTGATCCGCGAGGACATCGACCTCGTGATGGACTTGGCCCCGAGGCCGCTCGCCGTCAAGAGCGACGCCGGGCAGCTCGAGCAGGTCGTGCTGAACCTCGTCGTCAACGCGCGCGACGCCCTGCCCCACGCCGGCCGCATCGTCATCCGAACGACCGGCGTCGTGCTCGGGCCTCCGCCACTGCAGCCCCAGAACGATCCCCCGGCGCCACCGGGTCCCTACGTCAACCTCGAGGTGTCGGACACCGGCAGCGGCCTCTCGCCGGAAGCGCGAGCGCACCTGTTCGAGCCGTTCTTCACGACGAAGGAGATGGGGAAAGGCACCGGCCTTGGCCTCGCCACCGTGTACGGCATCGTGAAGCAGAACGGTGGCTACATCTATGTCGACTCGGCCACGTCGGAAGGGACGAAGGTGAGAGTGTATCTCCCCGAAGCGACGGAGCCGGTCCACGTCCCCGACCAGACGCCCGTCCCGCCGTCACCCTCCCGGGGATCCGAAACGGTCCTGCTCGTCGAGGACGAGGCCGCGGTGCGGCAGTTCGCGCGCCGCGCCCTCGAATCCAGCGGCTACTGCGTGCTCGCCGCGGGGGACGGCGCCGAAGCGATGGCAACGGCGGCGAGCCATCCGGGACCGATTCACGTGCTCGTCACTGACGTCGTCATGCCGGGCATGGGCGGGCCCGAGCTGGCGCGCCGTCTCGCGCAACAGCGCTCGACGCTCCGGGTGCTGTTCTGCTCGGGGTACACCGACGACGCCTCGGTGCGCGAAGGAGTGCGGGAAGCTGGAACCGCATTCCTGCAAAAACCGTTTTCTCCGGAGGAGTTGATCCGGAAGGTCCGGGAGGTGCTATCGGCACCGTGAGAACGCGTGAGCGCGCACTCACTTTTGTCGGTAAGTAACTATTGAGTAATATCTTACACTATCACAAGCCCCTCCTCGAACTCGTAAATAATTGTCTCACAATGAGTTGCTGATAGTTGCACCGGCGATTGACTGGGGTGTAGGTACATTCCCGACCATGAGTCTTCGCCCTTTGTACGGTCATGATGCGGTCCGAGACCGCCTCTCCCACGCAGTTCGAGCAGGACGACTCCCCCAGGCGATGCTGCTCCACGGCCCCCGGGGCGTCGGCAAGCAGCGGCTTGGGCTCTGGCTGGGCCAACTGATCCTGTGCGAGAAAGAGGGCCGGGAGCCGTGCGGTACCTGCCATTCGTGCCGGCTGGCCGAGAACATCAGCCATCCCGACCTGCACTGGTTCGTCCCCCTGGAGCCTTCCAAGAAGGCAGGGGATGCCGACAAGCAGGTGGAGCTGGTCGAGGCGGCCTTAGGGGTGGAACTGACGC
>DATJJY010000028.1:0-40796 GCA_035491895.1 Gemmatimonadales bacterium | reverse complement strand
CTTGTTGGGGATCCGCGGGTTGGCCGCGGGACGGCGCGGCCATGGCTTGTCGTCGTCCTTCAGGCTGTCGCCGAGAATCGAATCCACCTTCGTGCTGTCGGTGATCCCGGCCTGGTGCAGGCTATCGGTCCGAGCCTTCTTGGTTGCCTCTGCGGCGAGGCTGTCGGCGCGCGCCAACGAATCCTGGCCGCTCGAGAAGGAGCGGATCACCGTCCCCGCCGAATCGAGCACGTCCAGCGTGATCGGCTGTCCGGCGGTTTTGAGCCAGTAGTAAACCATGGCGCCCGGCGGCGGGTTCTTGCCCACCGGATGGGCGGCGTTCTCGCCGAACCCGAAGCCACCGCCCCAATCGACGCGATAGGGGGCCCTGGGGCGGTAGAGGTGCGCCGCGCCCTGCAGCGCCGAGTCGGCGAGCTGCTCGAGGGGTGAGATGTCGTCGAGGATCCAGAACGACCGTCCGTGGGTGGCCGCGATCAGGTCGCCGTCCTTGATGGCGAGATCGTGCACCGGGACGATCGGGAGGTTGCGGCGCAGCGACTGCCACAACCCACCGTCGTTGAACGAGACGTAGACGCCGCGCTCGGTACTGGCGAACAAGAGGCCCCGGCGCACCGGGTCCTCACGGACCGAGCGCACGAACTCGGTCGCGGGAATGCCGCCCACGAGCTTGGTCCAGGTGTGGCCGAAGTCCGTGGTCTTGTAGATGTAGGGAGCCTCGTCCTGCTGCTGATACCGGTTCGCCGCCACGTACGCCGTTCCCGGCGCGTAGTGCGACGGCTCGATGATCGACACGCGCGTGAAATTGCCGAACCCCGCGGGCGTCACGTCCGTCCAGTGGAGACCGCCGTCGCGCGTCACATGGATCAGCCCGTCGTCCGAGCCCACCCAGATGAGTCCTTTGACGACCGGCGACTCGGCCAGCGCGAAGATCGTCGCGTAGTACTCGGCGGTCGTCTGGTCGAGCGTGATCGGGCCGCCCGAGGTGCCGAGCGTCGCCGGGTCGTGCCGCGTCAGATCGGGTGAGATGGCCGTCCAGCTCCGCCCCTCGTTCGTCGACTTGAAGAGCACGTTGCCGCCGATGTACAGCACGTTGGGGTCGTGCGGCGAGATCAGCAGCGGGGCCGTCCACTGGAAGCGGTAGCGCCCCTCGGACGCGGGGTGGCCGTCGGGTGCATCGGGCCACGGATTGACGACCTGCCCGAGGCCGGTCCTATGATCGATCCGGATCAGGAAGCCCGAATTGTCGCCGCCGAAGGTGACGTCGGGCGTATCGGGGCGCGCCTGAATGTATCCCGACTCTCCCGCCACGTCGTACCACTGCGCCCGGTCGATGCCGCCGGGCCAGCGGCTCGGCCCGCAGACGCCGGAGTTGTCCTGCTGCGCGCCGCACACCTTGTAGGGGAAGTGATTGGTCGTCGTCACGTGGTAGAACTGCGCGGTGGCGAAATCCTGGTCGCTCCAAGTCTTGCCGCCGTTGATCGACACCGTCGCGCCGCCGTCGTCGCCCATGATCATCCGGTCCGGATCGTTGGGCGCGATCCACAGATCGTGCGTGTCGCCGTGCAGCACGTCGATGTGCTGGAACGTGCGGCCGCCGTCCTTCGACCGGTAGAAAATCACGTTGGTGGCGTAGATCTCGTTCGAGTCCCTGGGATCGGCGTAGATCTTCATGTAGTACCACGCGCGCACGCGCAGCTTGTGGTCCTGGTTGATCCACGACCAGGTCGCGCCGCCGTCGTCCGAGCGGTAGATGCCGCCCGAATCGGCTTCGATCAGCGCCCACACGCGCCCGGGCTTCGCCTGCGACACGGTGATCCCCATGTTGCCGAGCAGCCCCGTGGGCAGGCCGGGGTTGTGCGTCAGCTCGGTCCAGTGCGCCCCCGCGTCGGTCGTCTTGAAGATCCCGCTCCCCGCTCCACCCGAAACGAGCGTCCACGGTTTGCGCTGCGCCTGCCACAGCGTCGCGTACAGGATGTCGGGGTTGGAAGGATCCATGATGAGGTCGGACGCCCCGGTCGAATCGTTGCGGAACAGGATCTTCGACCAAGTCTTGCCGCCGTCGGTCGACCTGTAGACGCCGCGATCCGCCGAGGGCCCGAACGGATCGCCCTGCGCCGCGACGTAGACGATGTCGGGATTCGTCGGATGCACGCGCACGCGGGCGATCTGCCGGGTCCCCGCGAGACCCAGCGCCGTCCACGTCTTGCCGCCGTCGGAGGTCTTGAAGACGCCGTCGCCGCGCGAGACGTTGCCGCGGATCGGGAATTCCCCCGTGCCGACGTAGACGATGTCGGGGTTCGAGGCGCTCACCCCGAACGCGCCGATCGTGCCTCCGAAGTACTTGTCCGCAGCCGGGGTCCACGTCTCGCCGCCGTCGGTGGACTTGAAGACGCCGCCTCCCGTCGTACCCATCCAGTACTCGCGCGGCCGTGCCGCCGAGCCGGCAACGGCCACGGTCCGCCCGCCGCGAAAGATGCCGATCTCACGCCAGCTCAACCCGGTGAACACGGTGCTGTCGTATGCCGCTTGTGCCCGACCGACGGTCGGCAGGGCGAGCAACACGGCGGCGAAGACCAGTGCGTGACGGCGGTCGAACACGGGGACCTCTGGGGTGTCGGGTTTTGGGGAGGAAAAAAGTAACCCTGGCCCCTGACACCCGACACCCGGCGCCCCACTTTGCAACCGGGTTAGATTTCGCCTCCAGATGCCCGACATACAGATCACCAAGACCGCGTCCGAGCCGGGGGCGGCGTCGCTCGCCGTCACGGTACCCGCCGACCGTGTGCGCGAAGCGGAGTATCTCGCCACCCGCGCCTACCAGGCGCGGGCGCGCCTCCCCGGGTTCCGCAAGGGCAAAGCCCCGGAAGCCATCATCAAGAAGCAGTTCGCGGCCGACATCCGCGAGCAGGTGCTGCGCGACCTGATCCAGGCGAGTTGGCGCCAGGCGCTGGAGCAGGAGCCCCTGAAGCCGATCGCCGACCCGCACATCCACGACCTGAAATGGGAGGAAGGCGCGCCGGTCACCTTCACCTTCCACGTCGAGGTGAAGCCGGAGATCACCCTCTCGCGGCTGGGCGGGTTCACGCTCAAGCGCGACGTGCCGCCGGTGACCGACGCGCAAGTCGAGGAGCAGATCCAGACGCTGCGCGAGCAGCGCGCCACGTGGAGCCCGGTTACGGGTGAGCAGCCGAGGCCGAAGGAGCTCGTCCACGTGACGATCGCTCAGCGCGACGGTGACACCGTCAAGGATGCGCAGCCGTACCAGTTCGTGCTGGGCGAGGGCCGCGCGATTCCCGAAGTGGAGGAGCGTATCCTCGGCCTGCGTCCCGGCGAGACGGTCGATGCCACGGTGCGCTTCCCCGACGACTTTCCCGAGGAAGCCAAGCGCGGCCAGACGCGCGACATCCGCCTCACGCTGCACGAGGTGAAGCGTCAGGAGCTGACGGCGCTGGACGACGCGTTTGCGCGTGAGATCGGCGACTTCGATTCCCTCGACGCGCTGCGGCGCGCCGTGCGAGAGGACCTCGAGGCCGAGGCGACGCGCGAGGCCGACGCCAGGGTGCGCGCCGACCTCATCGCGCAGATCGTCTCCGCCAACAACGTGACGGCGCCGCGCCCATTGGTCGAGCGGGTGACGCTCACCTACGCCCAGGCCTACAGCATCGGAGAGGACCGGCTGCAGCAGTTCGCGGCGGAGTTCCGGCCGCTCGCCGAGCAGCAGGTGCTGCGCGACCTGGTGCTCGACTGGGTGATCGAGCACCACGGCCTCAAGGCGACGCCCGCCGAGCTGGACCAGAAGATCGCCGAGCTCGCGGCGCGGCGGAGCTCCGAGCCGGCGGAGCTCAAAGCATCACTCGAGAAGAACCGGCGGCTGCGCGAATTGGAGCGCGGCCTGACCGAAGACAAGGCGTTCGCCTTCCTGCTGCCCCAGTCCACCGTGGAGTCTGCAACCCGATGAGCACCATCTATCCGCCGTACATCATCGAGCGCTCGAGCCGTGGCGAGCGAACCTACGACATCTTCAGCCGGCTCCTGATGGATCGCATCGTCTTCTTGGGGACCGGAATCAACGACGACGTCTCGAACATCATCATCGCGCAGCTCCTGTTCCTCGATGCCGACAATCCCGAGCGCGACATCTATCTGTACATCAACTCGCCCGGGGGGCTGGTCTCGAGCGGCATGGCCATCTACGACACGATGCAATTCCTGCGGGCACCGGTGAACACGATCTGCATGGGGATGGCGGCGTCGATGGGGTCCTTCCTCCTCACGGCGGGAACGAAGGGCAAACGCTCGGCGTTACCCCATGCACGCATCATGATGCACCAGCCGTCGGGCGGTGCGCAGGGGACCGCGGCCGACATCGAGATCCAGGCCCGCGAGATTCTCTACCTGCGCTCCAAGCTGAACGAACTGTACGCCAAGCACACCGGAAAGGCGCTGGAAGTGATCGAAAAGGACATGGACCGGGACCGGTTCATGTCGGCCGAAGAGGCCCGGGATTACGGCCTTATCGACCATGTCATCACCAACTTCAAGGAAATGGATGACGGGAAGAAGAAGCCCTGAGCTTGCGCCGGGGGGCCCACCCTTCCCATACTAGGAGTCCCATGTCGCACGATAAGCATCTCCGCTGTTCCTTCTGCGGCAAGTCGAAAGACTCGGTCCGGAAATTCATCTCCGGCCCGTCCGTCTACATCTGCAACGAGTGCATCGCGCTGTGTAACGAGATCCTCGCCGAAGACGAAGAGCGCGAAGTCTCCGAAGCGATCACCCAGGTCCCGACGCCGTCCGAGATCAAGGACGTACTCGACCAATACGTCATCGGGCAGGAACGAGCCAAGAAGACCCTCGCCGTCGCCGTTTACAACCACTACAAGCGCATCAACTCCCACTCGGCGAAGGACAACGAGGTCGAGCTCGACAAGAGCAACATTCTCCTGATCGGGCCGACGGGCGTCGGGAAGACGCTGCTCGCCCAGACGCTGGCCCGGATCCTGGACGTGCCGTTCACGATCGCCGATGCCACGACGCTCACCGAGGCGGGGTACGTGGGTGAGGATGTGGAGAACATCCTCGTGCGCCTCCTGCAAGCCGGCGACTTCAACGTCGCCGACTGCGAGCGCGGCATCGTCTACATCGACGAGATCGACAAGATCGCGCGCAAGTCGGAGAACCCGAGCATCACGCGCGACGTGTCGGGCGAAGGCGTGCAGCAGGCGCTGCTCAAGATCCTCGAGGGCACGGTCGCGAGCGTGCCGCCCCAGGGCGGCCGCAAGCACCCGCAGCAGGAATACATCCAGGTCAATACCAAGGACATTCTCTTCATCTGCGGCGGCGCGTTCGACGGTCTCGAAAAAATCATCGAGGCGCGCACCGGCCGGCGGCGCATCGGCTTCACCAAGGAAGACATCGAGGCGGGGGTGGTCGAGAAGGTGAAGAAGAACCCCTTCTCCGACGTCGAGCCCGACGACCTGCTGCGTTACGGATTGATCCCGGAGCTGGTGGGCCGGCTGCCGGTCACCGTGCCGCTCGACGCGCTCGACGAAGAGGCGCTGGTGCGGATCCTCGTCGAGCCGAAGAACGCCCTCACCAAGCAGTACCAGAAGCTGTTCGAGCTGGAGACGGTGCGGCTCACAATCGAGAAGGAAGCGCTGCGCGAGATCGCCAAGAAGGCGTTGAAGCGCGGCACCGGCGCCCGCGGCCTCCGGGCCATCCTCGAAGAGATGATGACCGACATCATGTTCGACCTCCCGAGCCGCGACGACGTCCGCGAAGTGGCGGTGACCCGGGAGACCGTCACCGAGGGCCGTACCCCGCTGCTCGTCACCGAGCGGGCGCGCCACAAGAAAGAAGCCTGACCGAACCGCCTGCCCCCCGTTTCATCGGTGCCTTCCCCCGCGCCGACGTCGCGCTCGATCCGCCGCTCTCCGAAGTCGCCTTCCTCGGCCGCTCCAATGTCGGGAAATCGAGTTTGTTGAATGCGCTGGTCGGGCGCCGCATTGCGAGGGTGTCGGGGACGCCGGGCAAGACCCGCGCCTTGAACGTGTATCTGATCCCCGATAGTGGTCGGTGGCCGGTGGCCAGTGGCCAGACCACACCGCAGACTACCGACCACCGACCACCGACCACCGACCACGCCTTTTATCTGTTGGACCTCCCCGGCTACGGCTACGCCCGCGTCTCCAAGACCGAGCGCGCCGCGTTCGCCAACCTCCTCCGCCACGTCCTCGTCCGGCCCCGTCTCGCCGGCGTCGTCTGGCTGCTCGACATCCGCCACGAGCCCTCGGCCGGCGACCGCGACATGCAGGATCTCCTCGCAGGCGCCAACGCCCGCGTGCTCGCCGCCGCGACCAAGAGCGACAAGCTGTCGCGCACCCGCCGAGCGGAGCAGGCGCTCGCGCTGCGACAGCGCCTCGGGCTCGACGAGGAGCAGCTCGTCGTGACGAGCGCCGAGACCAAAGAAGGGATGGACGAGCTGCGGGAGGCGGTCACCGCGCTGGTGTCGTGAGTCCCCACCCGATCCGCGTCGCCTTCGTCAGTCACCACCCGCACCTCCAGATGGGCGGGCAGCGCAGCATGGCCCTTCTGATCGAGCACCTCGACCGCTCCGTCGTCCTGCCGCTCGTCATCTGCCCGGGCCCGGGCCCCCTCGCCGACCACCTCACCGCCCTCGGCTGTCCGGTGGCGTACATCCCGCTGTATCACATCAAGCCGCGCACCCTCGGCGCCGTATGGCGCTCGAGCCGCCGCATCAGGGAATTGCTCGCCCTGCGCGCGATCGACATCATCGCTCCCGACGCCTCGCGCGACGCCCTGACCGCGGGGCTGGCGAAGCTCGGCACGCGGACGAAACTGGTGTGGTTCGTACGCCAGACCGCTCCCTACTCTCTCGATCCGCTCCTCGGGCGGCTGGCGGACGGCATGATCGGCGACTCGGACGACACGAAACGCCGCTTCTCGGGCAGCGTGGCGCGGCGCCACCGCACCATCGTGGGCGGTGCGGACCTCGGCCGCTTTCATCCCGCGGACGACCGCCCTGCGCTGCGCCGGACGCTCGAGCTTCCCGCCGATCGCCTGGTGGTGCTTTTCGCCGGACAGGTGAAGGAGGCGAAGGGCGTGCTCGACATCGTGGATGCGCTGGGGCGGCTGCAGGCGGGAACTCCGGACCGGCTCCCGCTCCTCGTCATCGTGGGAACACCCGATCCGCCGGGAATCGTCGCGGACATTGCGCGCCGCACCGAGGCCCAGGGGACGACCGAGCATGTTCGCGTCCTCCCCCAGCAGGCGGAGGTCGAGCGCTGGATGCAGGCGGCGGACATCGTGGTGAGTGGATCGCACGAAGATACGGAGGGGATGTCGCGGGTACTGTACGAAGCCATGGCGTGCGGCGCGGTGCCGATCGCGACGGATATCCGCGGCAACCGCGACGCCATCACCTCCGAGACGGGGATGCTCGTGCCCGAGCGCGACCCGTCCGCAATCGCCGCCGCGATCCGTGCACTCGACACGGATCCGGTCCGGCGTGCGACCTTCCGCGCGGCCGGAATTGCGCGGGCCCGCGAGCGGTTCGACATCCGGCGGCACGCGCGCGCCGTGGAAGCGTTCTTTCAGGAGGTGTTGCGTGGCGCACTTGCGCCCCCCTCCGGTGCGGACGAGACTTCCGATCATGATGCGTAGCGCACCGCTCGTCGCGTTGCTGGTCCTCGCCGCCTGTCTCCCCGGCACGCACGCCGGCGCCCAGGGCGCTACCCCCGCCGGCCTGGGAGATACCGTCCCTCCCGGGTTTGGCAGCCTGCGGCGCGACGACATCACGCTGCGCTTCGCGACGCCACAGCTGCAGCTCCAGATCCTCCCGCTCGACGAACGTGTGATCCGGTTGCTCGCGCCCGATACCTACCAGTCGCTCGAGCAGCTGATCCAGAGCAAGCAAAAGGACATCACCGACGCGGCGGCGCGCTCCGGAATCTCCAACCCCACGCTCGTGCTGGTCACGTTCTACGGCCAGTCGCCGGGGGCCCGATTTTCTCCCGAGGATGTGCAGGTCCAGAGCCGCGGCCGGCTGTTCCGGCCGGTGGCGACGGTTCCACTCTCGCCGACGTGGGGGACGCTGCAGCTCGACCTGCGCCAGCAGGCGGTCGCGATCTACCTGTTCGAGGACGGTCTCAACTGGTCGGAGGACGCGAGCGTGGACTACCAGGGCGCACAGGCGACGTGGAGTCACTCGTTCCAGCTGTTGCAGCAGGAGCGCGCCCGCGTTCGCGCGCGTGCCCAGTCCCAGCCGAACCCCTAAGACCTGAAAAGCGTGAGAGGTGAGAAGTGAGAGGTGAGAGGTGAAGACCTCAGCCTACCTCTCACCTCTCACCTCTCACTTCTCACGCATTGAATCAGGCAGCATCACCCGCCCTTCCAGGTCGGAGCTCCACCTCACAGCGTCATCCGCGCAGACTATCGACGTCCGCACGCGGGGAGCGAGGGCGAGCGCACTGTCGCACCCCACCACATAGAACGCCGTCGACCACCCGCCCGCATCGGCGGCGTCCGGGGCCATCGCGGCGACGACCCGCGTGCGCACGGCGGGCTTTCCCGTCCGCGGATCGAGCAGCTCGTCGCGCACTTCGGCGACCGAGATCATGCTCACCGCCCACGTCCCGGCAGGGATCGTGAGGCGGGCCAGCGGCCGCTGCGTGTTGTCGGGGTCGACGATCCCGATGACGCGCGCACCCGACCAATCGGCGTGGATGAGATACTGCCCTCCCGAGCTGAGCACGGCGCTGTCCGCGGCACCGCGCAGCGCGGCGAGCGCGCGATCGAGCGCGTAGCCGCGGCCGAACTCGCCGAGGTCGAGGCTCAGCCCCGGTGGGAGCGTCACCGTATGCCGCGCGGTATCGACGGAGACGCCGCGAATATTCCGGCCGGTCGGATCGAACGCCCCGCCGGACGCGCGCGCCAGCTCGAGCGCGCGCTGCACGAGTCGCGCGAGCCCAGGCGAGACGCCGCGCGTCCCCGGTCGAGCGCCGAGGTCTGAGAGCATCGTCGCCACGCTCATGGCGGAGTCGAGCGCACCCTGAACGGCGCGCTCGAGCCGTAGGGAATCAGGCCCCCACGCGGCGACCGAGACCAGCACCCCATGGGCTTCACGGACACCGGCGACGTACGGCGCTCGCCGCTGGCCGCACCCGCCGACCAGCGCGCACCAGAGTACGGCAACGAACCCGAAGCGGCGCATCCACCTCCGCATCGACCGTCGAGCGAGCGGTCGATCCTCCAGCCCCACATGCAGTTAGATGAGAATCGCTATCACCCGGCAGTTGCAGGATACGACCCACGATTCTCCCAGGCAACCGCACATCCTACCTTATCGGGCGTGTCACTCGTCGGGTTCGTCGGGATTCTGGGCGTCATCGCCGCGGGCAGCATCGCGGTCTGGGGCGTGCACCGCATCCGGCAGCGGTTTCGCACGCTGGAGCGGGACCGCCAGCGCACCGCCGACGAGCTGAACCGCCGCCTCTCCGAGCTGTTCTGGCTGCAGGAGCTCTCCTATGTGCTCTCCGAATCAATCCAGCTGGAGCGCATCGTGGAACAGGTGGTGCGCTACGCCATGCGGTTCATCGACGCGCGCGGCGCCCTGGTCGCGCTCGCGGGGGAGAACCCCGACGACCCCCTCACCATCGCCGCCGCCGAGGGATCGCTCGCCGAGCTGAAGGGCACGACGGTCCCCGCCGGAGACCCGGGGCTCGTGGCGCGCTCGTCGCGCAGCGAGCGTCTCGAGCTGATTCGCAACAGCGAGAGCGGCGCCGCGCTCGCGAGCGGCGCACGCGTCGAGTCGGCGGCGGCGGTGCCGCTGCGCGCCCACGGCGTGGTGGTGGGCTCGCTCGTCGTCGCGGAGCCGCGCGGCGGCGCCCTCGCCCCCGACGACGTGCGCCTCTTGTCCACGGTGGCGACGCACGCCGCGGTGGCGCTCGCCAACGGCCGCTTCTTCGATCTCGTGCGGCGCGGCAAGGAGCAGTGGGAGACGACGTTCGACGCCCTCTCCGAAGGACTGGCGGTGGTGGACGAGATGGGCCAGATCCGCCGCGCCAATCGCTCGCTGGCGCTGATGCTGAGCCAGCAACTCCCCGACGTCATCGGCACGCATCTGTGCCATGCCTTGCTCGGCCGCTCGCACGCCCTCGCGCAGATGCTCGAGGAAGTGCGCCATGGCGCGCGCCCCGCCCCGCTGATCGAGCGCTCCGAGGTGAGCGGCCGGACGTTCCGCATCAACGCGGCGCGCATTGCGGAGGCGACCGTGGATCAGTCCGTGGTCGTGCTGGTCCAGGACGTCACCGAGCAGCAGGCGATGGAAGCACAGTTGATTCAGAGCGAAAAACTCGCGACGGTCGGGCAGCTCGTGTCGGGCGTCGCGCACGAGCTGAACAACCCCCTCACCTCGATCGCGGGCCTCTCCGAGTTCCTGCTGGAGCAGAAGGAGCTGGGCTCGGGCGATCGCGGGCACCTGAAGGTGATCCACGAGCAGGCCGACCGGGCCGGACGGATCGTGCGCAACCTCCTCACGTTCGCCCGCAAGGGTCCTGCGGAGCGCGTCCGGCTCGACGTCAACGATCTGGTGCAGCGCACGCTGCTCCTGATGTCGTACGACCTGCGGCTGCGCGACGTCGAAACCCAGGTCGTGCTCCCGGACGGGCTCCCCGAGGTGATCGGCGACCGCCACGCCCTGCAGCAGGTCGTCCTCAACCTGCTCACCAACGCCGCGCAGGCCGTCGGTGACCTCCCCGAGGACCGCACCCGCGCCATCCGCATCGATACCTGGGCCGACGGCCAGGTGCACCTGCGCGTGAGCGACACGGGGCCGGGCGTCCCGGAGCGGCTCGAGCGCCATCTGTTCACGCCGTTCTTCACCACCAAGGAGCCGGGGCACGGCACCGGGCTCGGGCTCTCGATCTCCTACTCGATCGTCGAATCGAACGGCGGGCACCTGAGCTACGAGCGGGCGTCGGGAGGCGGCGCGTCATTCCGCATCGACCTGCCCCTCGCTCCGGCAGTTCGGCCGGCCCCCGCGCCCCCGGCGCCGCCCGAGCCGCAGCTGCCGCCGTCGTTCGCGAAGCGCTCGATTCTGCTGGTGGACGACGATCCGGCGGTGCGCCGCCTCGTGCAGGCGTTGTTCGGCCGCGAAGGCCATCTCGTCCATGTAGCCAAGACGCCCGAGCAGGCGCTCGCCATGGTGCGCGAGCGCGGCTACGACCTGATCCTGGCCGACGGACAGGTGAGTGCAAAGGGCAAACTGTTCGTGGAAGAGCTCGCGACGCTGCACCCGGAGCTCCGCAATCGGATGCTGGTGGCCACCGGAGACGTCCGCCCCGCGACCGAAGAGGCGCTCGAGCGCCTCGGCCTCCGCTACGTGCGGAAGCCCTTCAACCTGCGCGACCTGCGCGAAGAGGCCGCCCGGCTGTGGGCGGCGGTGCTGTCGTAGGCTTCCGACGGCCAGCCGTAGTTCGAGAGATTCACGGCTCCGCCAGGCGCGAATTTCACGCCCTCTCTGAGCAGCAGGGCGCGTTGCAGCACCGCGCTGTGATCGCTCGCCAGGGAAATGCGTCCGGCGGCGTTGATCACGCGCCACCACGGCACGTCGGTGTCCTCGGGCAACGCCGAGAGCGCCCATCCGACGGTGCGGGCCGCGCCGGGCCGGCCGGCGAGTCGCGCCACGATCCCGTAGGTCGCGACGCGCCCTTTGGGAACGTGGCGGACGATGCGGTAGATGCGGTGGTAGAAAGGATTCACACGACGGGCGACGCGTGATGCGACGATACGCGGAGTCTGTTATTCGGCGCGGACGGCACCATGGTCCACCGTCGGAGAGGAGGCTCGCCTAGGATACCCGCAGCACATCGTCCAGCAACCCCCCACTGCCACCCCCCACTATTGACAAAACGTCGTCCAGTGCTCTGCGCTCTCTGGGCCACGCAAAACGTCGCGCGGCGTCCGGCGGGTGCAGCCAGAGAAACGCGTCATGCTCGTCGGAGAGTCGCGGCTCGAGGTCCGGGGCGACGATCGCCGCGAAGGCGGGGATGATCGCGAGCTCGTCGGCGGCGTGGAGATAGAATCCTTCGATCCGGCTCAGGTTGTAGAACCGCTGCGGCTCAAACCCCGTCTCCTCGCGCAGCTCGCGCAGCGACGCCTGCACCGGCGTCTCTCCCGGCTCGATCGTGCCGTGCACGGTCTCCCACGATCCGGGATTGCGGCCGCCGGGCGCGCGCCGGAGCACCAGCACTTCGAGCCGCTCGCCGGCCCCGCGCAGCACGAACGTGTCGACGAACCGGACGTGAATCGACGTCACGCCGGGCGGCGCCGGCCCAGTACGGCCTCCAGCCGCGCCGACAGGGCGCGCGCGCGGAACGGTTTCTGGAGAAAGTCGTCGGCGCCGAGCTCGAAGACACGTACCTCGTTGTCTTCATCGCCCTTGGCGGTCAACACGATCACGGGAATGGACGCGGTTGCCGGCCGCGAACGCAGCTGCGCCAGGACGCCGTAACCGTCGAGCGCCGGAAGGTTGAGATCCAGCACGATGATGTCGGGTCCCACGCGGTCGACCTGATCGAGCGCCTGTACGCCGTCGCGCGCCTCGGCGACCTCGAAGCCGTCGCGCTCCAGCAGATCCCTGAGGACCTTGCGCAGACTGTCCTCGTCGTCCACCAGCAGCACCTTGCGGGCCGGCCCGGAGGGGCCTCCCCCGGACCGCAGCCCACCGACATCGTCGAGCAGCTCGAAGCTCGCGCTAAAGGGCTCGGCGACGGGAGGGGGCGGCGCGATCGGCGGAGCGGGCGATGCGCGACCCGCCGCCGGCGCCGTGGATGCCGCCGCTCCGGTGGCTGTGCCGCCGCTCCGGCGGGCGGGGTCCATGCGCTCCTCCTCCGCCGGCACGTCGACCACCCGCAGCAGCTCCTCGACCGAGGCATCCCCTTTCAGTACGTGCGACAGGCCGCTGTGCCACAGCCCCAGCATGCCGCTCTTGCGGGCCGCCAGGGCGATGCGGTCGGCCGTCTCTCCCGCCGCGATGCGCCGCTCGACGTCGGCCGTCACCGCCAGGATCTCGAGAATCGCGAAGCGGCCGCGGTACCCCGTCATCGCGCAGTCGGGGCAGCCGGCCGCCCGATACAGCGTCGTGCCGTGGGGGATCCAGCGCTTCAACTGGTCGGGCGGTGCCTCGGTGTGCGCCTCCCGGCAGGTGGGACAGAGCCGCCGCATCAGCCGCTGGGCGATCACGCCGCGCAACGCGGCCGCGATCTTGTACGCCTCCACGCCGATGTCGACGAGGCGGGTGACGGCGTTGGCAGCGTCGTTGGTGTGCAGCGTCGAGAGCACGAGGTGACCCGTGAGCGACGCCTGCGTCGCGATCTGGGCCGTTTCCTTGTCGCGGATCTCGCCCACCAGAACGACATTGGGATCCTGGCGCAGGATCGACCGCAACGCCGCCGCAAAGGTGAGCCCGGTCTTCTCCTGGACCTGCACCTGGACGATCCCGGGAATGCGGTACTCGACCGGATCTTCGACGGTCACGATGTTCACACCCTCGCTCTTGATCTGATTGATCATCGAGTAGAGGGTGGTGGTCTTCCCCGACCCGGTCGGGCCGGTGACGAGAATGATCCCCTCGTGGAACTGCAGCAGCTTGGTGATCCCTTCCGACTCGTTCGGGAACAGGCCCAGCGTGTCGAGCGACTTGACGGTGGCGCGGGAGTCGAGAATGCGGATCACGACCTTCTCGCCGTGCGCCGCGGGCAGCGTGGAGACGCGCAGGTCGATCGGCTGGCCGTTCACCGCGACCCGGGCCCGGCCGTCCTGGGGCCGTAGCCGGTCGGCGATATCGAGCGACGACATGATCTTGATGCGGGAGATCAGCGGTAACCCGGCGGCGCGCGGGATCTTCATCACCTGCCGCAGCACCCCGTCGATGCGGTAGCGCACCGCGATCCCGCCCTCTTCGGGCTCGACGTGAATGTCCGATGCGCGGGTGAGAATGCCTTCGGAGAGAATCAGGTCCACCAGCTTCACCACCGGCCGCTCGCTGGCGGCCGCTTCGGTGATGTTGTACTCGTCGACCGTTTCCTCGTCGAGCTGCACCAGCTCGGCGGACTCCCCCATGTTTTCGAGCAGGCGATCGAGCGCTTTCTCTGGTCGATACTGCTGCTCGATCTGCTCGGCGATCTTGGACGGGGCGAGCAGCGACAGCCGGATCTCGCGGGCGGTGGCGAAGGCGAGCGTCTTCTCCATGTCGAGGTCGAACGGGTTGGCCGTCCCCACCTCGAGGTAGGAGTCTGTCGCCCGCACCGCGAGCACGCGGTAGCGCCGCGCCAGGGCTTCCGGGAGGACGCTGCGCGCCCCCTGATCGAGCTGGCTCAGGTCGGCGATGCGCAGGTGAAAGCGTGCGGCCAGCTTCTCGAGGATCTCGTCGTCGGTAGCGAGCTTTTCCTGGACGACCGTCTCCCACAGCGTCTTCCCGGGCTCCGCCTTGGTGCGCAACTCAGCCAGGCGTTCGGGCGTGAGCGCCTCCAGCGACTGGGCCAGCCACTCGTCGGGGAAGAGGTTTTCGGGCATGGAGTTCACGGAAACCTAGCGGGGGGGCGCGCCGGGAGGCTAGACCGTCGTCACAGCACGCTCCAAAAGTCTCGTGTTACGTCGAATGCGACGTGGGTGTGACCGCTCTGCGCGCCGTACCCGACCTCGAGCCGGAACACGCCGAGCCACTCGAGGCCCAGTCCGGTGGTGACCCGCGCGCCCGGCGTGGCACGCCAGGGGGTGTTCGCGACGCCAGCATCGGCCCACCCGGCGGCGATGAACGGCGCGAGCGTGATCGAGCCGGGCGTGCGCGCTGCGGCACCGAGCGAGATACTCGGGAACGGCGCCGGGATGCGCCACTCGACGTGCAGCAGCGCGACGTGACGGCCGCCCCATGCCCGGAAGTCATCGCCCAGGAGCGTCCCGCGGCCGCCGAAGACGAAGGTGCGGTAGGCGGGGACGTCGACGGTCGCTGCGTCCCCTTCACCGCGCACCAGCAGGCGTGTGCCCCCGAGCGGCAGCAGCAGCTGGCCGACGGCCGCAAGCCGTGCATACCGCGCGTTCGCATCGGTGCGGCCCGCCTCGAGCGACACGTCGAAGGCGTGGTCGTGGCGTACCGCGAGACCTGCCCCGGGACGACTGAGGGCGAGTGTCACCAAGCTCACCGTGGGTCCGCCCAACGCGGGATTGGGCCGGTACACGCCGCTCGCCGGAGCGGCGCGCACCGTGAGCGTGGCCGGCGTTTCCCGGGCGACGCCGATCCGCCACGTCGCGGGACCTCCCACCGAGCCATCGAGCGCCACGCGGCCGCCGGTCACGCGGGCGTAGTCCCCGTAGTCGTCCCCGAATTCCTGCGATGCGATCGAATTCATGATGGGGGACACGACCGGCCGGTCGGCGACATCGCGCACCTCGCGGTACGTTTCCACTGCGAGGCGCCGGGCGCCGAGCGCGAGGCGCACCGTCAGCGCGCCGTCGAGGCGGCGGTCGGCGAACCCATAGCTGGCGCGCAGCCGTCCTTCCAGCGTCCCCTCCTCCCCGCGCCACACCCATCCCGCTCCGGGGACGACGCCCTGCACGCGATTGACGCGCAGCAGATCGCTCAGGGATCGCACGGCCAGGCCGTCGTGCCGCCAGCTGCTCAACGCGTGCCGTCCCGCGACGCGCGCGACTTCGGAGCGCAGCGCCGCGAGATCGTTCTTGCGGATGGGTTCGGCGACGGGGCCTTCCGCGGAATCCAGCGTCGTGCGCCAGGGGAACGAGTCGCGCACCGACTGTGGCGCGACCGTGATCTCGGGCCCGGCGAACCAGGCGGCGGTCAGGCCGCTGTTGAACTGGTAGTTGTCCACTTCCCAGCGACCGCGGATGATGCCGCGCGCCGGCAAGTCGAGCATCATGGCGTGGCGCCGGATCTCGATTTCCTGATGGCGCGGCAGCCACCAGCGCCCGGCGTACAACGCGTTGTCGAGCACGACGCTCACGTCTTCGAGCGACTGATCGCGATACGCCGCGGGAGTGAAATTGAACGCCAGGCGTACCAGATCGCCCGACGACAGGTCGAGGTAGGCCGTTCCGACGATGCGGGAGGCGTGATACTCCTTGGGACGGAAGGAGAGCTGCACGACACGGACCTGGTGGTCGGGCAACGTGAGCGTGAGCGTGTCCTCCACCGCGTAGTCGTACAGCAGCGGGCCGCCGGCGGCGAGCGGATGCGGCACGTCCTGCACCTCGTCCCCGTCCCCCAGACGGATGGTCTTGCCGAACCCGTTCTGGACGATGCCCAGGTGATCCTGGTGGTAGACGATGTCGGTGGGCAGCTCCGCCCGATCGCGCCAGCCGACGATGCGCTGCTTGCTGGCGCCGGGGGCCTTCCAGTACACTTCCAGCTCGAGTTGGTCCGCCTTGATGAGACGCGGCGGCTCCGTCAATCCCTCACCGAATGCGCCGAGGAAAAACAGAAAACCATGCGCCTGAGCCCGGTAATCGTGGAGCGAAGTGTCGGCGGCAGCGCCGACGCGCCGGGTAATGGCGCGGTCGGCCAGGGCGCGCGCGTCGGCCGAGTTCCATTGCTGCGCGCGGGCGGCGGTGGGGAGCAGGAGGATGCAGAGCGCCAACGGCGCGTGACGCACGCCCGCGAAGCCACGCGTTGCCTGGTGGCGGCAAGCGCGGCGCTGCTGGCCGCGTGCGGCGGCGGCACGACAAGCGTCGATACCGGTCTCTCCAGAAGCGCGCTGCTGGCGCTGGCCCGGTTCGATTCGGCCGGACCCAGCAGTCCCGCGAGCTGCGTCTTCCATAACAATCAACTGTTCACCTGTTCCATCACGCATTCGGACAGCGTCCACACACTCTTCGCCTCGATCAAGTTCACGCCGCACAGCATCGTCTCGCGCAGCGACACGCTGCTGTGCGACAGCTGTACCATCGTTGTGACGGTGGCCCTCACACCGGGGAGCTATCAGCTCGACGTCGGCCCGGCTTCGCTCGTGTTCAACCAGTCCGGCGAGCCCGTGGCGACCGTGTCGTTCGAGCGGTACGGCGACCCCTCCGTATACACCCAGAGTAGCCGCTATGCTTCCGCCGCCGCCTACGAGCAGGCGGTGGAGCTGTGGCGGGAGCGCACCCCGGACCACTGGGTGGAAGCCCGTAACAGCTCCCATTCTGGGCAGTTCGCCATCACGAGCGCGCTCGAAGGCCCCGGGAGTTACCTCGTCGCCGCCGTGAAGTGAGCGATCCGCGGTCGGACTTCCTCGCCCGGGCCGCGCGCGGCGGCGTCGTTCCGCTGGCGCGCGAGATCGTACTCGATGCCGACACGGCGCTCGCCGCCTACGCCAAAATCGCCCGCGCGCCGTACGGCTTCCTGCTCGAATCGGTGACCGGCGGCGAGCGCTGGGCACGCTACACGTTCCTCGGCTCCGAGCCGCGCGAGGTGTGGCGCTACCGCGGCCGCGGAGTGGAGCGCTGGACCGCCGCCCTTGGCTGGAAGAGCGCCGGCGAGACGTCCGATCCCGTTGGGCATCTGGCGCAGCGCCTGCGTGCCCTCGTGCCGATCGCCGTGCCCGGCTTGCCGCCGTTCACCGGCGGCGCGGTAGGCTACCTCGGCTACGATCTGGTGCGATCGATCGAGCGGCTCCCGGCGCCGCCGGCCGACACACTCGGCCTGCCGGATGCCGTCATGATGATCGCGGACAGCCTGGTGATCCTCGACAACCTCTATGGCCGTGCCATTGCGGTGGCGAACGTGGAGGTGCCGGCCGACGCCCCGGGACGCCAGCGCGTGCAGCTGTACGAAGCCGCCGAAGCACGCCTCGACGAGCTGGTGCGCCGCCTCGCGGGACCGCACCCCCTCGGCCCGTTGGCGCTGCCTCAGAACCCCGAGGTGCCCGCGACCACCACCCGGTACCCCGAGGATGCGTTCGAGCGTGACGTGCGACGCGTGCTGGAGCACATCCGGGCCGGCGACACGTTTCAGACCGTGCTGTCGCGCCGCCAGGAGATCCCGGTGCGCGTCGATCCACTACGGCTGTACCGCTGCCTGCGCGCGCTCAACCCGGCTCCATACCTCTTCTATCTGGCGCTCGACGACTTCGCGCTCGTCGGCAGCTCACCCGAAGTGCTGGTGCGCGTAACGGGAAACGAGGTGACCGTCCGTCCCATCGCGGGCACGGCACAGCGCGGCCGTACCCCGGAAACAGACGAGATCCTGGCCAGAGCGTTGCGCGATGACGCCAAAGAGGTCGCCGAGCACCGCATGCTCGTCGATCTGGGGCGGAACGACGTCGGCCGCGTCGCCGTCTACGGCAGCGTCCGCGTCACCGAGCTGATGGGGATCGAGCGGTACTCCCACGTGCAGCACCTGGTCAGCGAGGTCCGCGGCACCCTGCGGGATGGGTACGACGCGCTCGATGCGTTCAAGGCGTGCTTTCCCGCCGGCACCGTCACCGGCGCACCGAAAGTCCGGGCGATGGAGATCATCGATGCGCTGGAGCCGGAGCGCCGCGGTCCGTACGCCGGCGCGGTCGGCTACGTCGGCTGGGGCGCCACCAGTCTCGATACCGCGATCGCCATCCGCTGCGCCGTCGTGCAGCCCGATCGGGTCATCCTGCAGGCCGGCGCGGGGATCGTCGCCGACTCGGACGCGGCGCGCGAATACGCGGAGACCGAAGCGAAAGCCGCGGCGGTGTTGCGGGCGCTCGCGCTGGCACTCGCCTGAGCGGCGATTCCGCTCCCATACCCCCGGGGTATATTTCCCGACCGTGTTCAAACTGCTGAGCACTTCCGGCGACCAATCGATCGACCTGGCCCCGGGTCGCATCCTGGTCGTGGGACGCGCCGTCACGAGCGACGTGCCCATTTACGATCCGACGATCTCCCGGCGGCACGCCGAAATCTCGCTGGGTCCGGCCGGGGTCCGGGTGAAGGATCTGGGATCCTCCAACGGCACCTTCGTGAATGGCGCCCGCGTCACGCAAGCCGACGCCACCACGAACGACGTCATCACCTTCGGGAAGGTCGCCTTCAAGGTGGCGAGCATCACGCCGCCGGCGCGCCCGTCGTCTCCCACCCCCGAGTCGAGCCAGACCTCCGGGTCGCGCGGCATCCCGCAGGGAACCATCGTCCGCCAGCTGCCGCTGAGCCCGTCGTCCGGCGGGGTGCCGGCGATCGTCCACGGCGGCACGTCGGCCGCCGCCTCGGGCGGGGGCCACCTCAAGGTCGCGGCGCAAACCGAGGCGGAGCGGCGCGAAAAGAAGCTCTCCCTGCTGTTCGAGATCGCCAAGGAGCTGTCGCGCCAGCAGGAGCCCGACCAGGTGCTCAATAAGGTGGTCGACGTCACCTTCCAGATCTTCAACGTCGACCGCGTGTCGATCCTGTTGCTCGATCCGCGCACATCGGAGCTGGTGCCCCGTCTGTCGCGGAATCGCTCCGGCGACACGACCGCCGCCCGCGTGCCGCAATCGATCGCGCGCAAGGCGGTGGATGACCGCGTCGCGATCCTCTCCGACAACACCGCCGAGGACAACCGGTTCAAAGGCAAGTCGATCCTCATCCAGAGTGTGCGCAGTGCGATGTGCACGCCGCTGCTCGGTGCGGACCAGACGGTCCTCGGCATCCTGTACGTGGACAACCAGACCGCGATCCAGTCGTTCACCGACGAGGATCTCGACTTCCTGATGACCTTCGGCGGCCTCTGCGCGGTGGCCATCGAGAACTCGCAGATGTCGGAGCGCATCCGCCGCGAGGCGATGGTGCTGTCGAACTTCCAGCGCTACTTCGCCCCCAACGTGGCGGCGCAGATCGCCGAGCAGAAGGGCGCCGTCACGCTGGGCGGCGACAAGCGGCCGGTAGTGATTTTCTTCTCCGACATCCGCGGCTTTACGCCGATGTCCGAGAACATGAATCCGGACGAGGTCGCGAAACTCCTCACCGAGTATTTCACCGAGATGGTGGAGATCGTCTTCGAGCACTCCGGCTCGCTCGACAAATTCATGGGCGACGCGATCATGGCGTTGTGGGGGGCCCCCATCGCCCACGAGGACGACGCCGACCGCGCCATGCAGTGCGCCATCGATCAGCTGACCGTGCTCGAGAAGATGAACGCGAAATGGGCCGAGCAAGGACGCCCGCCGATCAACATCGGCATCGGCATCAACTTCGGAGAGGTGTTCGCGGGGAACTTCGGCTCCGACCGGCGGCTCGAGTACACCGTCATCGGCGATGCGGTGAATACCGCGAGCCGGCTCTGCTCGGTCGCGGGTCCCAACGAGATCCTGATCGCCGAGCCGTTCTACAAGGCGCTGAAGAAGCCCCCCACGGTCGAAGCGCTCGAGCCGGTGCAGGTCAAAGGCAAGGCGAAGAAGGTTCCGGTCTACCGCGTAAAGCGATAAGGACGGCCGAAGCGCCCCAGCAGGTCGATCGCCAGCCGCAGCGGCAGCCCCATTACCCCGAAGAGATCTCCCTCCACCCGCTCGATGAGCAACGCGCCGAGCCCCTGGATCGCGTAGGCGCCGGCCTTGTCGAGCGGCTCGCCGGTGGAGACGTAGTCCGTCAACATCTCGGCGCTCGCGGGACGGAACGTCACCGCCGACACGTCGAGCGCATGCTCGAGCCGGTCATCCCGGGCTACGGCCACTGCCGTCATCACCTGGTGGGTACGGCCCTGCATCCGGCCGAGCATCGCGACCGCGTCCGCGGCGTCCACCGGCTTGCCGAAGACGTCCCCATCGAGCACGACGGTCGTATCCGCCGCCAGCACGAGCTCCCCCGGCGCCTGCGCCGCTACGGCGCGCGCCTTGGCGTGCGCGAGACGCACGACGTAGCGCTCGGGCGCCTCTCCGTCGCGCCGCGTCTCGTCCACGTCGGGCGCGATCACGCGGTGCGGCAGCCGCAGCATCTCGAGCAGCTGGCGGCGCCGCGGCGAGGAGCTGGCCAGCACGATCGGGGCCATCACTCCTTGTGTCGCAGCGACGGTCCGGGATCGTGCTCGACGGGTGTGACGGTGCGGAGATAGCGGTAGATCGCGCGCAAGCGCTTCAACGGCTCATCGCTCCAGGATCAGGGTCACGGGCCCGTCGTTGACGAGCTCCACGTCCATCATAGCGCCGAACTCCCCGGTCGCCACGGCGACGCCGAGCGGACGTGCGCGTTCGGTGAGCAGCGCCACGAACCGCTCGTACAGCGGGACCGCCACCGCGGGCGGCGCGGCATCGATGAAGCTGGGCCGCCGACCCTTCTGGGCATCGCCGTAGAGCGTGAACTGCGAGACCACCAGGACTCCGGCTCCGCCCAGCTCCTCGATCCCGCGGTTCATCTTGCCCGCGGCATCGGGAAACAGCCGCAGCGAGAGAATCTTGTCGGCCATCCAGGCGAGCGTTTCGGGGGAATCGGTCGGCGCGAAGCCCGTGAGGACGAGAAACCCCGCGTCGATCCTACCCGTGACCCGGCCCTCGATGCGGACCTCGGCGCGTGAGACGCGTTGCAGCACGACCCTCATTCCACCGTCACCGACTTCGCCAGATTCCGCGGCTGGTCGACGTTACACCCACGGCGGACCGCCACGTAATACGCGAGCAGCTGCAGCGGCAGCACGCTGAGGATCGGCGTCAACAGGTCCAGCGTCTCCGGGATCTCCACGTGGTAATCGGCGAGGCGCGCCAGCCCGGTGTCCCCTTCCGTCACCACGGCGAGGACCCGGGCGCCGCGCGTCTTCACCGCTTCGAGATTGGAGACGACCTTCTGGTACACGGCGTCGCGCGGCGCGATGAACACCACCGGCATCTTGTCGTCGATCAAGGCGATCGGGCCGTGCTTCATCTCGGCGGCCGGATAACCCTCCGCGTGAATGGAGGAGATCTCCTTGAGCTTCAGCGCGCCCTCGAGCGCCACCGGAAAATTGTAGCCCCGGCCGAGGTAGAGGGCGTTGGTCGTCGCCACGAGCTGATCGGCGATCCGCTCGATCACCGGCGCCTGCGCGAGGGCCCGCTGCACGAGCGCGGGGAGGTGGGCCAGCCCGCGCACGACTTCACGTCCCTGCAGGATCGACAAGGCGCGCAGCCGGCCGACCTTGAGCGTGAGCAGCGCCAGCGCCGCGATCTGACTGGTGAACGCCTTGGTGGATGCCACGCCGGTCTCGGGACCGGCGTGCAGGTAGATGCCGCCGTCGACCTCGCGGGCGATCGTGCTCCCCACCACGTTCACGAGCCCGAGGGTGCGGGCGCCCCGCCGCTTCGCTTCGCGCAGCGCGGCCAGCGTATCCGCGGTCTCTCCCGATTGCGACAGTCCGACGACCAGCGTCCGCTCATCGACGATCGGATTGCGATAGCGGAATTCGGACGCGTATTCCACCTCCACCGGGAGGCGCGCCAGCTCCTCCAGCATGTATTCGCCGATCAGTGCCGCATGCCACGACGAGCCGCAGCCGGTGAGAACGATGCGGTCGACCGCGAGGAGATCGGCGTCGCTGACGTTCAAACCCCCCAGGTGCACGTCGCCGTCTTCCTCCACCAGCCGCCCGCGCAGTACGTTGCGCAGCGTTTCGGGCTGCTCGAGGATTTCCTTCAGCATGAAGTGGGCGTAGCCGCCGCGCTCGATCGTGGCGAGGTCCCAGTCGATGCGCGAGACCGCTTTCACCCGCTCCACGGCGGCGAGGTCGAGGATGCGGTAGTCGGCGGGGCGCACGACCGCGATCTCACCATCGTCGAGGTAGACGACCGATCGCGTGTGCGCCAGCACCGCCGACGCGTCCGACGCGATGAAGTGCTCGCCGTCTCCGATCGCCACGAGGAGCGGTGATCCGCGGCGTGCCGCGACCAGCGTGTCCGGCTCGCGCGTCGACACCACCCCGATGCCGTACGCCCCTTCCACCTGCGCCACGGCGCCGGAGACGGCGTCGAGCAGCGGCGCACCAGCGAGGTGCAGCTCCTCGATCAAGTGTACCAGGACTTCGCTGTCGGTCTCGGAGCGCAGCTGGTGCCCGCGCTGCACCAGGGCGGCCCGCAGCACCGTGGCATTCTCGATGATGCCGTTGTGCACCAGGGCCAGTGTGCCGCCGCAATCCGTGTGAGGGTGCGCGTTCGCGTCGGTGGGAGCGCCGTGCGTCGCCCAGCGCGTGTGCGCCAGGGCGGTGTGGCCGGCCGGTGGGTGGGCCCCGAGCGCGCGCTCGAGCGCCGCGATCTTCCCTGCCGCCTTCACCACCTCGAGGCGGCCGCTGTCGACCACCGCGAGACCGGCCGAATCATACCCGCGGTATTCGAGCCGCTTGAGACCGTCCAGCACAAGGCCCGCGCCCTGCCGCGGGCCGGTGTAGCCTACGATCCCGCACACAAGGCGCGTCCCTCGTCCACCAGGCGTTGCGCTTCGGGGGCGGTCGGTGCTTCGGCGATGAAGCGGACGATCGGCTCGGTGTTGGAGGGACGGACGTGCAGCCAGCGGTCGGGCCACCCGAGCCGCAATCCGTCGCGCTCGTCCACCTGGGCGTCGGGAAACCGCTCGCGCAGTGCCGTGTACACGGGCAGCAGGGCGGCCGCCCGCGCGCGGGGCGCCTTGTCCTTTACGATCGCGTAGCGCGGCGACGCGGCGACCAGCTCGCTGACCTTGCGGCCGTCGCGCGCCAGCAGAGTGAGGAGCAGGGCCGCCGCGACCGGGGCGTCGCGCCCCACGTGCAGCGCGGTGTACATCACGCCCCCATTCCCTTCGCCTCCGATCGGCGCACCCAGCTCGATCATCGTCCGCGCCACGTGCGCTTCACCGACCGGCGCCCGCACCAGCTCGGCGCCGCAGTCGCGCGCGGCGTCCGCCACGACGAGACTGGTCGACAGGTTACAGACGACCACCGCTTTCGGCTGCTCGGGAGGGACATAGCCCGCCGAGCCGCGCCGCTTCCGGGCCGCTTTCCCGTTCGTGCGGGTGTCCCCCAGGACGGCGCGCACCGCGAAGGCGAGGGTGTAGTCCTCGCCGATCGCCAGCCCCTGCTCGTCCACGATCGCGAGCCGATCGACGTCGGGATCCACGGCGATCCCCAGGTCCGCCTGGACCCGCTGCACCAGCGCTCCCAGCGCGCCGAGGTTCTCCGGGATGGGCTCGGGAGGGCGCGGGAAACGGCCATCGGTCTCGAGATTGATCCCCGCCACCTCACACCCCAGCCGCTCGAGCAGCGACGGCATGATGGCGCCCCCGGCGCCGCGGCAGGTGTCGAGCGCAACGCGAAATTTCCGCTTCTTCACCCGCGCCGCGTCGACACCGGAGAGCTGCATCACCGCCGCCAGGTGGCGCCGCAGGGCGTCGGTATCGGTGGTGACGGTCCCGAGCGACCCGTGATCGGCGCGGGGAATCGGTCCTTCAGCGGCGAGCGCGCGCACCTGCGCCCCCGCCGTGTCGTCGATGAAGACGCCGTCGGGGCCGACGAACTTGAGCGCGTTCCATTCAATCGGGTTGTGGCTGGCCGTGAGGATGATGCTTCCGGCCGCCCGATGGTGCTGCACCGCCAGCTGCGCCGACGGCGTGGTGGTCAGGCCGATGTCGATCACGTCGCAGCCGACGGACACGAGGCCCGCGGTCGCCGCCTGAGCGAACATCGGCCCCGACGTGCGGGCATCGCGCCCCAGCACGACGCGCGGCCGCCGTGCACCGCCGGTGCGCGCCCAGGCGCCGAACGCCGCGGCGTAGCGGGCCACGATTTCGGGGGTGAGGTCTTTGCCGACGATTCCGCGAATACCGGAAACGCCGACCATCAGGGTTTCGGGCATGGTCAACCGGCTGGCGGTGAGGTGGGAACGGATGACTCGGGAGTGGCGAGCGGCAGGCGGTGGACATCGGGGAAGGCCTTGAGAAACCCGTCCACCGCCGCGGGATCCCATTGGACCCCGCCCTGCCGCCGCAGCTCATCCAGAGCGCGCTCGACCGTAAGCGAATGGCGATAGGGGCGCTCGCTCGTCATCGCATCGAACGCGTCGGCCACGGAAACGATGCGCACCACGAAGGGCAGCGATTCGGCCTTCACCCCATCGGGGAGCCCCTTCCCATCCATCCGCTCGTGGTGCGAGCGCACGATGTCGATCACGAGCGGGGCGTCGCTCAACAGCGGCCCGAGGATTTTGGCGCCGATCACCGGGTGCTCCATGATGTGGCGGTATTCGGCGTCGGTGAGTCCACCCTTCTTGTGCAGTACCTCTTCGCTGACGCCGATCTTGCCGATGTCGTGCAGGTGGGCGCCCAGGGAAATCGCCTCGATCGACTTGGCGTCGAGGCCGACCTGCCGGCCGATACCCACCGCGTACTCAGAGACGCGCAGCGAATGGCCCCGCAGGTAGGCGTCCTTCGCTTCCATCGCCTGGGCCAGCGCCTGTACTCCACCCAGAAACAGGCCCTCGATCTGCCGTTCCTGAGCCCGCACGCGCACTTCCAGGCCTTCCCGGTAGGCGTTCAGCTCCAACTTGAGCTGCCGCCGCTGCATCGCCTGCTCCACGCGCGCGCGTACTTCCTCGAGGTTGAACGGCTTGCTGACGTAATCGAATGCCCCGAGGTGCAGACATTTTACGGCCATGTCCACGTCCGCGACCGCGCTCACCATCACGACGGCGGTGTCGGGCCAGCGTTGGACGATGTGGCGCAGCAGGTTGGCCCCGTCCATCTGGGGCATCCGCAGGTCGGAAATCACGAGCGGCGCGGGATGCGTCTCCATCACCTGAAGAGCTTCCACGCCGGTGCCGGCTTCGCGCACTTCGAACCCGTCGCTCTCGAGGAGCTGCACCAGGACACGCCGCAGGCGCGGCTCGTCGTCCACAACGAGACAGGCGAGGCCATTCTGCCCGGACATGCTGGCTAACGTAAGGCTCGCTTGCCCGGGGCGAAAGGCGTCGGTACGTTCCCGCCATGACGCGGGCATTGGACGACGATTTGCGACGCCGGCTCGGCACCCGAGCCGTTCACGCCGGTGTGGTGCCGGATCCCCTGGCCGGCGCCGTCATGCCGCCGATCTATCAGACCTCGACCTACATCCAAGACGGCCTCGGACGACACAAGGGGTACGAGTACGCCCGTACGAAAAATCCGACACGCGAAGCCCTGGAGCGGAACGTCGCGGCGCTCGAGGGCGGGACGCATGGATTCGCGTTCGGGTCGGGACTCGCGGCCGTCGACGCGGTGCTGAAGCTCTTGTCGGCGGGCGATCACGTCGTGAGCGGCGAGAATGTCTACGGCGGCACGCACCGCCAGATGACGCACATCTGGGCGCGCCTCGGACTCGCGTTCAGCTTCGTCGACGGGGGCGACCTCGACGCCGTCGCCGGCGCCGTCACGCCCGCGACGAAGATCGTGTACGCCGAAACGCCGACCAATCCGATGCTGCGCCTGTGCGATCTCGCGGCGACGGCAGAGATCGCCAAGCGCGCCGGCGCGCTGCTCGTGGTCGACAACACGTTCGCCACGCCGTGCTTCCAGCGGCCCCTCGAGCTCGGCGCCGACATCGTGCTGCACTCGACGACGAAATACCTGAACGGCCATTCCGACATGGTCGGCGGCATGCTGGTCACGGAGCGGGACGACCTCGCCGAGCGCCTCGGCTTCATCCAGAACAGCTCCGGCGCCGTCCCCGGCCCGCTCGATTGCTGGCTGGCGCTGCGCGGCATCAAGACGCTACCGCTGCGCATGCGCCAGCACGACGGCAACGGCCGGCGCATCGCCGAATGGCTGAGCCACCACCCCCGCGTGCGCGGCGTGAATTACCCCGGACTCCCCTCCCATCCCCAGCACGATCTTGCCTGCCGCCAGATGAGTGGCTACGGCGGCATGATGTCGCTGGAGCTGGGCGACCCCGCGTTCGCGCGGCGGGTCGTGGAGCGCACCCGGGTCTTCGCCCTCGCCGAATCGCTGGGGGGCGTCGAGAGCCTGATCGGCCACCCGGCGACGATGACCCACGCCAGCGTCCCGCCCGAGCTGCGGCGCAAGATGGGGCTCACCGACAGCCTGATCCGGCTATCGGTCGGGATCGAGGACGTGGAAGACCTGGTTGAGGACCTGGATCAGGCCCTGGCGGCCGGTTGACGCAATGCGAAACACGCGAGGCCCGGTCTCGTACGGCATGAATCCACCCTGCGGAGTACTCCTATGACTGACGCCACGAGCGGGCTGCCGGCGGCACGGCCCCGCAAGATTCTCACTCAGATCGCTCCCGTCTCGTGGGAGCATCCCGCGGATCGCGCCGCGCTGCAGTCGCTGCGTGCGGTGCCCGGGTTCGACGAAGTCCTGAAGAAGATCTACGGCTTTCTGGGGGAGCGCGGCGTGCGGCTCCTGTTCCAGGCCGACGCGGTGCGCGTGGGACCGACGCAGTTCCCCCGCCTTAATCAGCTGTACACGGACGTCCTGACCACGCTCGACTGGCCGGTGCGCCCCGAACTGTTCGTGTCGCAGACACCGTTCGCCAACGCCGGGGCGTTCGGGATGGACAAGCCGTTCATCGTGATCAATTCCGGGGCGCTGACCCTGCTCGACGACGATGAGATGCAGTCGCTGCTGGGACACGAGCTGGGTCACGTCATGAGCGGGCACGCGCTCTACCACACCCTGCTCGTGCTGCTCCTGAACGTGAGCTTCTCGGCCCTGCCCTTCCTCGCCGGGATCGCGATCCTGCCGATCCAGCTCGCACTGCTCGAGTGGTTCCGGAAGAGCGAGTTGTCGTGCGATCGGGCGGGGCTCCTGGCGACGCAGGACCCCCAGGCGTCACTGCGCATGAATCTCAAGTTCGCGGGCGGCGGGAACATGAAGCAGATGGACCTGAACGCCTTCCTGGTCCAGGCCAAGGAGTACGAGGAAAACGGCGGCGCGATCGACCGTGTCTTCAAGATCCTCGGCGTGTTGCTGCGCACCCATCCGTTCAACACGGTGCGGGCGGCGGAGCTGCAGCGCTGGGTCGAAGGCGGAGACTACGACCGCATCCTGCGCGGCGAATACACGCGCCGCGGCACCGACGCCGAGCAACGCCCGCTCGACAAGGACATCGACGACGCGCGGGACCACTACATGAAGGAAGCGAAGGCGGTGGTGAACGATGTGGTCGACACGGCGAAGCGTGCGGCTCAGGCGTTCTCCGACGCCATGAAGAAGAAGTGAGGGTTCTGGTCGTCGGCGGGGGGGGCCGGGAGCACGCCCTTACGTGGCAGCTGCACCAGGACGACCCCGCCACGACCATATTCGCGGCTCCCGGCAATCCCGGGACCGCGCTGCTGGCCAAGAACCTTCCCATCGCTGCGACCGACCTGGACGGGCTCGTCGACGCGGCCACCGCCAATCGTGTCGATCTCGTCATCGTCGGTCCCGAAGCGCCGCTCGCCGCCGGGCTGGTCGATCGGCTCCAGGCCCGGGGGCGTCCCGCCTTCGGCCCGTCGGCGGCCGCCGCCCGCATCGAGTCGTCGAAGGCCTTTGCCAAGATCGTCATGACCGAGGCGGGCGTGCCGACGGCAGCGAGTGCGACGTTCTCGAGCGTCTCCCCGGCGCTGGATTGCATCGCGCGCCACGCCGAGCCGCTCGTCGTCAAAGCCTCGGGGCTCGCGGCCGGCAAGGGCGCCGTGGTGTGCGCGACGCGCGGGGAGGCAGCGGAGACGGCGCGAGCGTTTCTCGACGGCAAGCTGGGGACGGCGGGACAGGAGATCGTCGTCGAGGATTTTCTCGTGGGTGAAGAGCTGTCGGTCCTGGCGCTCACCGACGGCGCGCAGATCGCGATCCTGCCGCCGGCCCAGGACCACAAGCGCCTGGGCGAGGGGGACACCGGCCCCAATACCGGCGGGATGGGAGCCTACACACCGGTGAGCCTCGCCACGGCTCCCCTGCTCGAGCGGGTGCGGCGCCAGGTGTTCGAGCCCACGCTCGCCGCCCTCCGGGCCCGGCGTGCGCCGTACAGCGGCGTGCTCTACGCCGGGTTGATGGTGGCGAGCGACGGCACGCCGTGGGTGCTCGAGTTCAACTGCCGCTTCGGCGATCCCGAGACGCAGGTCGTACTCCCCGCCCTCGCGGGCGGGTTGAGCGGCCACCTCCACGCGATCGCCCGGAACGAGTGGCGCGCCCCGACTGCCGTGCTCGCGGCCAAGCGGGCGGCGGTGACGACGGTGCTCGCCGCCCGCGGCTATCCCGACCAGCCGGAGCAGGGCGCCGCCATCACGATTCCAAAGCTCGGCCGGGACATCCTGCTCTTTCATGCGGGGACGGCGCGCGACGCCGCTGGGACGCTGCGCGTCGCGGGGGGGCGAGTCCTCGACGTGACCGCCGTCGCGGCGAGTGTCGGGCAGGCCGCGGCCGCGAGTCGAGCGGCCTGCGACCAGATCACCTTCGACGGCAAAGTATTTCGCCCGGATATCGGGTGGCGGGAAGTCGCGCGTGCCGGAGCTGCCTGAAGTCGAAACGATCGTCCGCGATGTGGCCCCGCGGCTCGTGGGGCGCCGCATCCGGACGGCCCGCCTCACGAAGAGCGATGTGCTGCGAAGCGTCTCGCGCCGCCGCCTGGTCGAGACCCTCACCGGCAACACCGTCGTCCACGCCCACCGCCGCGCCAAGCATGCGGTCTTTCTACTGAAGAGCGGGCACCGCCTCGTCGTGCAGCCGCGCATGACGGGATCGCTGATCGTGTACGACCGGCCCCTGACGGTCGAGGAGGCCCGCTACGCCGTCCTCACCTGCACGCTGGTCGGCGGGCACCACTTCGTGTACCGCGACGTCCGGCGCCTCGGCACCGTCTGGCTGCTGGATGAGCGCGGCTGGGCGAGCTATACGGCGCGTATCGGTCCGGAGCCGCTGGAGCCCGACTTCACCGTCGATCGCTTTGCCCTAGCGCTCGCGGGAACGCGCGCCGCGGTGAAGAAGGCGATCATGGATCAGCGCCGGCTGGCGGGGGTCGGCAACATCTACGCCAACGAAGCGCTGTTCGACGCAGGGATAGACCCTTCCCGGCCCGCCAACCGGCTCACCCCGGACGAGCTCCGGGATCTGCACACGGCGATCCTCGACGTGCTGCGCCGGGCGCTCGCTGCATCCGGCACGACGGTGCGCGACTACCGCACCGGCACCGGAGAGCCCGGCAACTTCCAGCTCGAACTGAAAGTGTACGACCGCGGCGGGGAGCCGTGTGTCCGTTGCAGCCATCGCCTCGTGACGACGCACGCGATCGATCTGCGGCAGACGACGTTGTGCGCCTTTTGCCAGCGATGACCCCAAATTGCGTGAGAGGTGAGAGGTGAGAGGTGGCATCACCGCCTGCCTCTCACTTCTCACCTCTCACCTCTCACGCATTATCAGTGGAACAATCCTGCCTCTCGGCGGAATCCCCGGTTCCAGCTCCAGAACGGCGACGCTGACGGGAAGGTTGAAGCGCCGCGGTCCCGCGCTCCCCGGGTTGACCACGGTCACGGTGCGGTCGACCAGCTCGAGCAGCGGCTTGTGGGTGTGTCCGTAGACGATGATCTCCGCCGCGGGGAAGGCGTCGTGCAGGATCGCGGGCGTCGGAGCGCCGAATTGGTCACCGTGGGTGACGACGCAGTCGAAGCCGTCGAGCTGCACCATCGCCACCTGCGGCAGCCGCTCCCGGATCTCGAGACCGTCCGTGTTGCCGTACACCGCCGTCACCGGGGCCAGCGCTTCGAGCTCGATCATGATCTGCCACTTCCCCACATCGCCGCCGTGCAGGATGTGATCGACCTCGGCGAACGCCTCGAACACCTCGGGCCGCAGCGTGCCATGAGTATCGGAGATGATGCCGAGCCGCATGGGCGGGGGCTATTCCCCTCCCCACCGTTTGACGAGCGCGATCTCCAGCCCCAGGTGATCGAGCACGCGCTGCACGATGAAGTCGACGAGATCGCGCACCGCTCCCGGACGGTGATAGAACCCGGGGGCCGCGGGCAACACGGTGGCCCCGGCTTCGGTCGCCAGTGTGAGATTGCGCAGGTGCACGAGGGAGAGCGGCGTCTCACGCGGCACGAGGATGAGGCGCCGGCGCTCCTTGAGCGTGACGTCGGCCGCGCGCTCGATCAGGCTGCGGCTCGTGCCGTGCGCGATCGCCGCGACGGTTCCCATCGAGCAGGGGCACACCACCATCCCTCCCGTTCGGGCGGAACCCGACGCAGGGGCCGCGCCGCGGTCCTTGTCGTCGAACACCTGCACGGTGTGCCAGTCCCCGCCCGTAGCCTTGCGCAGCGCGGGCTCGCCCTCGATGCCGCACTCCTCCTCGAGCAGCCGCCACCCGTGGGACGAGACGAGCAGCCACGTCGGCACGTCGTGAGCGGCGAGCACTTCGAGCAGGCGGACGCCGTAGGGCGCACCCGATGCGCCCGTGATGGCGAGGACGACCGGGAGCTTGCTCATCGCCCGCGACGATTCGGTGTGACGGACTTCTTGGGGTGCGCCGGCGGACGCGGGGGAGGCGATTGCGGATTGCGGATTGGCGATTGTGGATTGGCACGGCGCGGGATCGGCTTCGCGTGCCGGCTGCTCGCTCGCCCTTCAATTCCACAATGCGCAATCCGCAATCCGCTATTCACAGCACCCGATCTCCCATCGCCCCGAGAAACACCACCACGCTGACGATGCCGTTCATCGTGAAGAACGCCGCGTCGAGCCGGCGCAGGTCACCCGGACGGACGAGCCGATGCTCGTACGCGATGAGCGCGGCGCCGACCGCGACGCCCGCGTAATAGACCGGTCCCATCCCTGCGGCCCAGCCGAACAGGCACAGTGCGACGAGGGCGAGGCCGTGCAGCACCTTGGCGAGGAGGATGCCGCCAGGCGCCCCAAAGCGGACGATCGCCGAATGCAGCCCGGCCGATCGGTCGAACTGCTCGTCCTGCAGGGCATAAAAGATATCGAAGCCGCTCACCCAGAACGTCACGGCAGCGGCCAGCGCCCAGAGCAGCCACGCCGGCTCGCTCCACCGCCCCGTCACGGCGAGGTACCCCGCCGGGCCGGCGATGGCGTCTCCGAATCCCAGCCAGAGATGCGACCACCAGGCAAAGCGCTTGGCGTAGCTGTACAGCGTCACCACGGCGAGCGCGATGGGGGACAACGCGAAACACAACGGGTTGAGGCGCCAGGCCGCCCACTCGAAGACGGCGGCGGCGAGGACGACGGCGACCCACGCCTGCGCGGGGCTGAGCCGCCCCGAGGGAAGCTCACGCGCGCGGGTGCGCGGATTCCGGGCGTCGAGCTCGCGGTCGGCGATGCGATTGAACCCCATCGCCACGAACCGCGCCGCGGTGAACGCCACGGCCACGAGCCCGATCGTGCGCCAGGTGACTGGGGCGACGCGCGACGCGACCACGACGCCGAGCAGCGCGAACGGCAGGGCGAAGACGGTGTGCGGCAGCCGGACGAAGTTGGCGTAGCGGACGAGGAGCGATTCGCCGGAGAAGGTCTGGCCTTCAGCGCTCAATGCCCAGCTCCCGCCACATCGCGTCCACGCGGCGCTTCGTCTCGGCGTCCATCACGATCTTGTCGGGCCACTCGCGGTCGAACCCTTCTTCCTTCCACTTCTTCGTCGCGTCGATGCCCAGCTTCGATCCGAAGGTGAACGCCCTGCTCGAATGGTCGAGCACATCGATCGGCCCCCGCGTGAAGCGGGTGTCGCGCTCGGGGTCGATGTTGTTCAATGCGACCCACCACGCCTCCTGCGGATCGCGCACGTTCACGTCCTTGTCGACCACGACGATCACCTTCGCGAGCGACATCAGCCCCTGCCCCCACAGGCCGTTCATCACCTTGAACGCCTGGCCGGGATACTGCTTATCGATGCTCACGAACACGAGATTGTGAAAAATCCCTTCGGCCGGCATGTGGTAATCCACGATCTCGGGCAGGGTGAGCTTCAGCAGCGGCAGAAAGATCCGCTCCGTCGCGTGTCCCAGCCAATAATCCTCCATCGGCGGACGGCCGACGATCGTGTGCGGCCAGATCGGCTCGGCCCGCATCGTCACGGCGGTGATGTGCACCTGCGGGTAGAGATCGGCGAGGGAGTAAAACCCGGTGTGGTCGCCGAACGGACCTTCCATTACGAGCGGCTCGGCGGGATCGACGTATCCCTCGAGCACGATTTCGGCCTCGGCGGGGACGTCGAGGTCGCTGGTGACCGCCTTCGCGAGGCGCACCGGCTCCTTGCGCAGGAAGCCGGCGAACAGGAATTCGTCGATCGACGGGGGGAGCGGGGCCGAGGCGGCGTAGATGCTCGCCGGATCGCCTCCCAGCGCGATCGCCACCGGCATCGTCTCGCGGCGCTCGGCCATGGCCCGCCAGTGCGCTGCGCCCACCTTGTGCCGCTGCCAGTGCATCGCGACGACGCGCGGCCCGGTCACCTGGATGCGGTACATCCCGACGTTGCGCGTTCCGGTGGCAGGGTCGCGCGTGATCACGCCGGGGAGTGTGATGTAGGGCCCGCCATCCCCGGGCCAGCACACGGGAACGGGAAAGCGCCCCAGATCGACGTCGTCACCCCGGATCACGACTTCCTGGCAGGGCGGCTGGCCCGACACGCTGCGGGGCGGGAACTTCGCCAGCTCGGCGAGTCGCGGCAGCATCGCCAGCTTGGCGAACAGTCCCTCGGGGACTTTGAGGTTCAGGAGCTCGGAGATGCGCTCGCCGACCTCGTCGAGCTGCTGAACCCCCAGGGCGATGGCCATGCGACTCCCCGAGCCGAAGAGATTCACCGCCACCGGGATGTCGGATGCGCGCCCGGCGTCGAGCGTGGGGCGCTCGAACAGCAGGGCCGAGCCGCCGCCCGGCGATTTCATCACCCGGTCGGCGATCTCCGTGATCTCGAGACGCGTCGACACGGCGCGCGACACGCGCCGCAGATCACCGGCGGCGTCGATCGCGCCGATGAAGGCGCGCAGGTTATCGAGTGCCATGATGGAGCGCGCAGATGCCGCCGGTCAGCAAGTCGTAGCCCACGCCCGAAAATCCCGCGGCCGCGAGTCGCCGCACGAGCGCGTCCGGATCGGGGAACTCCAGCACCGACTCTGGCAGGTAGGTATAGGCGTCCGTATGTTTCGAGATCGCGCGACCCACCACGGGGAGCACGCGACGAAAGTAGAACAGGTAGGCGGCCCGCAGCGGGGCGAACCGCGGGGTCGTAAACTCGAGCACCACGAACCGACCGCCCGGGCGAATCACCCGGGCCGCTTCGGCGAGCCCGACGTCGAGATCGGCGAGGTTGCGGGCACCGAAGCCGACCATGGCGCCGTCGAACGTCCCATCGGCGAACGGCAGCGACAACGCGTCGGCGCCCACCGGCGCGGCGTGCGGTGCCTTGCCGCGACCCTGCTCGAGCATCGGGATGGCGAAGTCGGCTCCGACCACTTCGCCGGTGAACCCCGGTTGGCGGGCGAGCAGCGCCGCGAGGTCCATCGTCCCGGCGCAGAGATCGAGGTAGACACCGGCGGGACGGGCTTGCCAGCCGAGCCGACGCACGGCGGCGCGGCGCCAGCGCCGGTCGATGTTGAGACTGAGGAGATGATTGAGGAAGTCGTAGCGCGGGGCGATCGCGGCAAACATGCCGCGCACATAGGTTCGCTTGGCCTGGCCACCGGCGGGCGAGAGCACTTCGGACCGAGGGGGCGCCGCCATAGGCGCGAAAGATAGGCCGGGCAACCTCGCCGGCGCCAGCGACCAACAGGTAGTGGAGTGGGCGAAAGACGGCCAAGAGCCGGCGTTTCGCGAGTTGGTGCGTCGCTACGAGCGTCCGGTCTTCTCGCTCATCTATCGGATGGTGCGCGATCGCGGACTCGCCGAGGATCTGGCGCAGGAAACGTTCATCAAGGTGCTGAACGGAATCCGCTCCTACCGCCCCGAGTACAAATTCTCGTCGTGGATTTTCAAGATCGCGAACAACGCCGCGATCGATCACCTGCGCCGGCGCGATCTCGACACGTTGTCACTCGACGGATCGCCGCACGCCCAGACCGCGGAAGAGATGCAGGCCACGGCGCTGCAGCTCGACGGACGCGCCGAGTCGCCGCTCGATGCCGTGACCTCGCGCGAGTTGGGGAGCCAGATCGAGCGGGCGATCGCCCGGCTGCGCCCTGAGTACCGCGCCTGCATCCTGCTGCGCCACGTCGAAGGCCACAGCTACGAGGAGATCGCCCAGATGTTGGACCTCCCGCTCGGCACGGTGAAGACATATATCCACCGGGCGCGCAACGAGTTGCGAGGCTATTTGGATGGGGTGAGAGACTGAAACCGGCTGCGGCGACCTGACGTAAGGCGGACATGACGATGCAGCCTCTTCATCCCCACCTCACCCCGGACGAGATCGAGCTCTGGGCTCAGGGCCTGCTCGGCGCGGCCGGCGCGTTGCACCTCGCGGAATGCCGCGAGTGCCTCGTGCTCGCCGAAACGGAGCGCAAGCTGGTGCGCGACCTGGCCCAGCTGCCCCGCTTCGGCCCCGAGTTCGGCTTCGTCGAACGGGTGATGGCGCACGTGCGGGTCCCGACTCCGTCGGGCGATTTCCGCGCCTGAGCAACTGAAAACCAGGACGGAGAAAGACGGGAACGCTGCACCGTCTTTCTCCGTCCTTCTTCACCGCCTCTCCCCCGCACCATCCAGCACTTCCCGGACTTTCTGCGCCAGCTCGTTCGGCGTGTACGGCTTCGGCAGATACGGCACACCCGATTCGGCGACATCCAGCGCCATCCCACCCGAGTCCGGGTAGCCGGACGTGAACAACACGCGCGTCTCGGGCCGTTCCTGTTTCAATACCTGGGCCAGCTCGCGTCCACCCATCTCGGGCATCACCACGTCGGTCAGCAGCAGATCGATCTGGTCGTCGCAGCCCCGAGCGACCGTCAACGCCTCCGCACCGTTCGTGGCCTCGAGGACGCGGTAGCCGAACTCCTTGAGGGCGCGTCGGGCGAGCGCGCGAACACCCGACTCGTCTTCGACCAGTAACACGGTCTCGCGACCGGGACGCGGCGGCGGCGCCGGTGGCTCGGGCGTTGGTTGCGTCGGAGCCGCCACGCGCGGCAGGTAGATCGTGAACGTGCTGCCGTGCCCCGGCTGGCTCTCGACGTCGATGTAGCCGCCGCTTTGTTTCACGATGCCGTACACCGTCGCGAGTCCGAGTCCGCTGCCTTTCCCCACGGGCTTCGTGGTGAAGAACGGCTCGAATACCCGGCGCCGCACCTCCGCGTCCATCCCCGTTCCGCTGTCGCTCACGAGCAGCCGGACGTGCGGACCGACGGTCGATCCGGGATGCGCGGCCTTGAACGCGGCATCCAGGTCCACCCGGGCCGTGGCGAGCATCAGCGTGCCTCCCGAGGGCATCGCGTCCCGCGCGTTGACCGACAGGTTGACGAGGACCTGTTGCAGCTGACCCTGGTCGGCGCGCACGAACACCGGCTCGGGATCGAACGCCGCGACCAGGGTGATGTGCTCGCCGATCAGCCGCCGGAGCAGCGAGCGCATCCCCTGCACCACCTCGTTCACGTTCAGCACCGTCGGCTGCATCACCTGCTTGCGGCTGAACGCCAGGAGCTGGCGGGTAAGCGACGCCGCCCGCTGGGCGGCTTCTTCGATCTCCGTGACGTCGTCCCGGTGCCGCGCACCCAGCTCCGGCTCCTTGAGGAGGAGCCGCGTGTAGCCCAGAATCGCGGTGAGCACGTTGTTGAAGTCGTGCGCGATCCCACCCGCGAGCTGTCCGACGGCCTCCATCTTCTGGGCCTGGCGCAGCTGATGCTCCAGCTCCTTGCGCTGCGTGATTTCGGTCGCGACGCCCAGGACGTGGGGGGCGCCGTCGGGCGAGTGCAACGGCACCTTGATGACTTGGAACCAGCGCTGCCGGCCGGTGCGCGCGTCGGTGTTGCGCTCCTCGAGAATGAACTTCGGGCGGCCCGTGGTCATCGCCTCCTGGTCGTCGCGACGATACTGCGCGACTTCTTCGACGTTCGCGTTGAAGTCCCCGTCGCCCTTGCCGATGAGATCTTCCGCCGAAGAGCCGTACAGCTCGGCGATGGCGCTGTTGACGAGCGTGAAGCGGCCTTCCCAATCCTTGACGAAGATGAGGTTCGGATTCAGATCGATCACCTGGCGCAGGAACTCCTGCTCCCCGCGCCGCTCGGTCTCGAGCCGCTGCCGCTCGATCGCCGTCGCCACCTGGCTCGCCACCAGCTGGAGGATCTGCGCCTCGTGCTCCCCGTAGCGCACCTGACGCGAGTAGCTCTGCACCGCGAACATCCCGATCGTGCGCTCCCCCACCTTGAGGGGGACGCCGAGCCAGTCGAGCGAGCGTGTGCCGACCAGGTCGACCGACCCGTCACGCTCGGGGCCGGGGCGCTCCGGCGTCACGAGCAGGCGCTCGCCGCGCTTCAGGACGAGCTCGGTGAGACCGCGGCCGGGCCGATGCGGCGCGGGCACCACGTCGTGCTCGTCCTCGTGATAGGGGTAGGAGATGAGATCGCTGGCCGGATCGGACAACGCGACGTAGAAATTCCGCGCGGGCATCAACCCGCCGACGATTTCGTGGATGGCGCGGAACAGCTCCTGGAGATTCTGCGTCCGGTTGGCCGCCTCGGAGATGAGAAACGCGGCGCTCTGCACCCGCTCCGCCCGGCGCTGCTCGGTGATGTCGCGATTCACGGCGACGCGGCCGATCGTCCGGCCGCGCGTGTCCTTGAGCGCGATGACGCTCGCCTCCACCGCGCGCTCGGACCCGTCCTTCGCCACGGCGGTGAGCTCTCCGGTCCAGTACCCGTCGGCCGCCATCGCCGCCTGGATGGCGCCCGAGATGGCCGGTCCTTCGCCGGGCCGATTCAGCATTTCGGCCTTCTGTCCGACCACCTCGGCCTTGGTGTAGCCGAACATCCGCTCGGCGGCGGAATTCCAGTCGAGGATCACACCGTCCGGATCGGTGACGATGATGCCGTCGTACAGGTGCTCGACGATCATCGCCTGGCGGCGCAGCGCCGCGATGACCGGATCGCTCGTCACGCGCGCGTCGGATCGGCGCTGTGTCGTCATGGGGCTGTACGATGAGCGTTCGCCAACAGCCGCGCCAGCCTCATCGTCCGCCGAGCTGCGCCGTCACCCTGGCGCCGACACCGGCGCCGAGCAGCTCGGCGGCACTGCCGTCGCGCACCGCGATCTCGACCGTGCCGCCGCTGCCGCAGTACGCCACGAGCCGACCCCGCTCGACGTCGCCGAAGGTGCGGCGCAGCGCCCCCACCTCCCCACCCGCGACCGTCACGTGCGCGCCCCGGATGAGCGCTTCGCAGGGCACGTTGGACACGAGACTGCCGAAGCGATCGACGTGCAGGACCTCGCCGACCAGCAGGCCGTCCTCGACTCGGAACCCGGGCAGCGGCAACGCGATCCGATCGGCGACGACCGGCCCCAGCTCCTCGAGCCGGGCGCCCATGGCCAGCCGCGCCGCGGCGGGCGCGAACACGTCGCGCGCGTGAAACGTGGGGGAGGCATCGCGCAGCACGGGGAGCGAGACGTAGCGCGTGTCGTCCGGAAGGATCGAGAGCAGCCCGTTGTCCGGGCCGACGAACCGATGTCCCGAGACCTGCGCCGCCAGCGCGCGCCGCGGCGTACCGACTCCGGGGTCGATCACGGCCAGGTGCACCGTGCCGATGGGAAACCGCCCCCAGGTGCGGGACAGCAGATATTGGCCCGCCCGCACGTCGCCCGGCGGAACGGCGTGACTCACGTCGACGAGCGTCGCGCCGGGCGCGTACGACAGCAATGCCGCCTTCACCTCGGCGACGTAGCTATCGGACGATCCGAAGTCGGTGAGGATGGTGATGATCGACATCAGATATCAGACATCAGACGTCAGACCTGCCGAAACGCTGGCGGTTGCGACGTGGGCCGCCATGGGCACGGCGAAGCCGCCGTCGGTGCGATACGCGGCGACTTCCTGCTCGACCGCCGACCGGATGCGGGCCAGCCGGTCGGGGGGCTGTTGCCGCAACGCGGCCGCGGTGCGTACCGCCGCGTCCCGCTGGATGTCGAGCAGGTACGACGCCGTCGGGGCGAGCCAGCGCACGTCGTGCGTGGTGAACGAAAACGTGGCGGCGTCGAATCCCGCCTCCGACAGCGCGCGGCGGCATTCCGACTCCCGGGAGAAGCGCAGGCGGTCGGGACCCGGAGGGATCCCCACGGCCGGCTGGCCATAGCGCTCCACCGCCTCCGCCACGATCCCCATGCCGCGGTTTCGCTCGTGCGCCGCCCAGACCGTGAAGCCATAGCGTCCACCGGGTCGGAGCACGCGACGCGCCTCGGCGAACGCGCGATCGGGGTCCGAGAGGTGCAGCACGCCGAAATTCATGACGACGCGATCGAATGTCGCGGCGGGAAACGGCAACTCCTGCGCGTCGCCCTCGCGGAATTCGATCCCGGGGTTCGCGGCACGCGCCACTTCCACCATCGCCTTGGAGAAGTCGAGTCCCATGACGCGTGCGCCGCGCCGCGCCGCCTCGCGCGCCACCACGCCGGGCCCCGACGCCACGTCCAACACCCGCATCCCCTTCTCGACCGCCGCGTCGTCGAGCAGCCGCTCACCGAATTGCGCGGTGAGCCCCGGCCATGCGTCGGCGTACGCCTGAGCGACCCGCTGCCAGCCTGCGTGCTCGAAGTCCCGGAATGGATCGGTCATGGACGCCAGTTTGCGGGTTGACGGTTGTGGATTGCGGATTATGCACACACCTCATCAATCCGCAATCCGCGGCCGGACGCAGGCACGCGGCCGCCTCGGTCATGGCGACGGGTCCGTCATGCTCCTCAAGAAATGCTGGAACACCGGATTGGCGGGATAGCGGCGGGCGAGTCCATCGACCAGGGCCACAGCTTCGGCGCGCAATGTCGCGCGGTGGCGGTCGTCGCGCTCGGCCTCGCGGCGCAACGCGGTGGCGAGCACCCACGTCGCCTCGACCCGTGCCAAGTCTCCATCTCGGGCGACACGCCGCAGCATCTCGATGCCCTGCGCCGCGTCGCCGCTCCCGAGGCCGATGAGCTTGGCCACAAAACGGGCGATCGCGCTGGCGCGTGCCAATCCGTAGTTGTAAAGGCCGAGCCCCAGCCAGCAATCGAGACAGGACGAATCGGCCGCGAGCACCCGGCGGTACGCGTCCCGCATCGCCTTCGCGTCCTTCGCGGCACTCCAGGCGTGGCCGTGCAGCTCGCGCTCCCGCGCCCGATACCCGATCGCCGTGCCGAGCCAGAAATCCCGGTTGACGCCGGGTGCGGCCGAGCGGGCCAGGGCGATGGCGCGGTCCAGCAGTGAATCGATCGCGGCGGCGGCGAAGTCATCGGAGTCCTGAGCGGCCGCCCACCAGATGAGCGCGCCGGCGTGGAAGATCACCGGGGCGGGATCACTCGTATCGCGGGCCGACAGCTCGGCGAAGTACTGCGCCGCCGCCTCGAAGGCGCCGGCGTACAGCGTGTCGAGTCCTGCGCGCAGTTCGGGCCGGTCTGTCCGTGGCCCGGGCGGCGACGCTCCCCCCGCGCCCTGCAGGAACAGCAGGAACGCGAGCGGCAATCGCATGTCAGCGCGTAATGGGGAGCGGTCCCCCGGTGCGCGCGGCGGGCGGCGCCGACAACAGCAGCGCGGCCACGCGCTCGGCGACGTCGCGCAGCGCCCGGCCGCTCGGGGAATCGGGCGCCGCGACGACGACCGGTTGCCCGCTGTCGGCGAGCGCCGCGAGCCCCGCCTGCAGCGGGATCTGGCCGAGCAGCGGCACCGACAGCTCCGCCGCGAGGCGCGCGCCGCCGCCCGACAGGAA
>DATJJY010000027.1:0-18308 GCA_035491895.1 Gemmatimonadales bacterium | reverse complement strand
ATGGCCACGCGTGTGCACTTTGACGTGGAGCGTGACACTGTCCCCCGACGGGGCGACGATCGAGAGCACGCCGGGATAGTCGTGCTTCTCAGTGCCGCGGTCCCTCGCGATGGCGCCGAAGTCGGCGGTGAAGTTCAGCACCAGCCGCTCGCTGGATGCGAACAACGGATCGTTGCGAGGAGACGCGGTGTCGGCGGCCTGCTGGGCGGGCGCGCGAGTGACCGTTCCGCAGATCAGCCCGAATGCCGACAGGGCGGTCCAAGAGAGGGAGGGGTGACGGGCCACAGTCGTTACAGGTGCTCGACAGCCTTGGCGATCAGCGCGCGCGCCTGATCGTAGGGGATCGTTCGCAGATCGACCGAGAGCATCACATCCTGCTTGACGGCGCTGAACTGAAGCCCGGAAATCAGCGAAGCTTCGTCCCAGGGACCCGCCACGGCGCTGTCGCTCGTGAGTCCGCTATCGCTCATCTGCGTGCCGATCCCTTGTGCGCGCATGGCGCCCTGCACCTGCTGCATGAACTTCCCGAACTGCGAATCGCCGGCGGCCGGACTGGGCGGCATGCCGCCGACCTGGCGCTGCACCAGACCCGCCGTGTAACGCGCGCCTTCGAGCGCGGCAAACCCGTCGCGCCATTGCACGGTCAGCTGCACCTGCTGACCGCCAAGCCCCCGGCGGGCGGCGAGGGTAAACGTGCAGCTGGACTGGTCGTCCCCGGGTTCCGGGGCGCGCGCCAGCCTGCCGACGATCGCTTCGGCTTCGGCACGGGGCACGAGCGTGCAGGGGTCGCGCGGTGCGACGAGCGGCCCCGGCGCCGAGCCCGCCGCCGCGGCACCGTCATAGGACAGCGGCGAGCCGATGCGGGCCAGCGCCTCGTCGGCGAGCTGCGCCGCTCCTGCGAGTCCCGCGCGGCTTCCCTGATAGCCGACGTCGACCATCGCATCGCCTTTGCGGACCATGAGATGACCCGGGATGAGGTGGAGCTCATCCCAATGACCGTGGAGGGCTGCGAGCTGGACGCTGTCGTTGCCGAACACCGGGCTCGCGATCTGGACGCCGAGCATGATGGCGCGCATGCCGAGCTGCGCGCCCTCGAAGGTGACGTCCATGATGACGTGGCGACCGCTCGGGGTTTCGTACCGGCACGCCGCGCCGTCGGGGGATGGGTTCCCGCTGCCGTCGACGCGGTAGGGATCGTGCCGCAACTGCCCCAGCACCTGCTCCGCCTCGGCGCGCCCGAGGAGCGCGCACGGATCGTGTCGCGCACGGCTCCCGGTGCGATCGAGGGCGCCGGCGCGACGCAACGAGTCGACCATGCGCGAGATGCGATTCTGCTGCTCGCGCATGCAGCCGGTGGCGGCCAGGAGCGACGCGAGCGCTACAGTGACGGTCAGCTTCATGGTTCGAGCGGTCGGGGAGCTTGAAGTATAGCCCCTCCGGACCACTCTTGTGCCGCCTACAGACGGTCTTACTGCACCGATATCGTCCCATGTGGAGCGGATGGGATTCGAACCCACGACCCCCTGGTTGCAAACCAGGTGCTCTCCCAACTGAGCTACCGCCCCCTCCTGAAAACTAGGGATGGAGTGAGTAGACTGGTAGTTCGACGCCTCAGCGTCTCGGCTGTATTCTCCCGACCGCATTCCCCGCCGCATCGAGTATCGTGATCGGCAGCCGCATGATGTCGTCTCTCATCACGACCTGCGCGCTCGGCCCGGCTCGAAGCATCAGCGATAGGAAGTACGGATCCGCCGCGGAGTAGGTCACGAGGTACCCCAGGTCACCCATCGAGGCCACGGTCTCCAGGGACAGCGGGTTCGAGCCGATGTTCAGGAACCCCGTCATCAGCTCGTTCTTGAACACGCTCTCCCGCCAATGGCCGTCGCACGTCCCTGCCCCGCCGCGGTTCTCGACCGGAACCTTGGCACTTGCGACGTAGTTGAGGCCCCCGATCTGATCGAATGCGGCAAGCGCCTGCGACCCCGTGAAGTGCGAATCCTGAGTCGAATCGCACGGCGGCACGCCACCGGTAGACGAGGGGCTGACCAGCAGGCCGTTGGCCTGCCAGATCGTGCCGTATCCGAGCACGTGTCCCATCTCGTGCTGGATCACGAGGCCGAACGATCCCCCGGCGATCAGGTTGGCCACATCGGCTGAATCGAACTGCATCACGCCGACGATCGGGATCTTCTTGAAGGTACGGACGAAACACGGCCCCGCCTGCCCCAGGATCTTTCCCGGGCCGTCGATCGAATCGATGATCGCGAAGATCACGATGTCGTCGATGATCTCGTTCAGCCCGGGAGAGCCGGTGCCGCACGCACCCGCCGGAATCGTGACCTGAACGTCCGGGACATCGCCGAAGATCACCGATTCCCATTTCGCCGCGGCAGAGGTGAACGCGGCTTGCTGCGTCGGGGTCATCGCCGTGATGAACCGGACGTCGATGTGGTACGCCTGCGGGTCGCCGGTGGCGGTAAACGTCACCGGGTTGCCCACGACGGCGCCGGTGTCCACCACCGTCGCCGTCAGCGCGTTGGCGCCGGCGGTGATCGTCCATGACCCGACAGTCGCGATGCCGTTCGCGTCGGTCACCGCGCTGGCTCCGCTGAGGGCGCCGCCGCCACCGGTGATCGCGAAGTTGACCTGCCTGCCCGCGATCGGTGTGCCGGCGCCGTCTTTCACCACCACCGATGGGGGGAAGTTGATCGGCGCGCCGATGAGGCCATGCTGCCCCTGGCCGTTGTTCACGGTAACGGAGGGCGATGATCCGGCTAATACGGCGCTCGCCGTGAACGACACCGGGCTTCCTGGAATGGTGATGGCCGCGGTTGCCGACAGGGCGTTCGGCCCCGCAGCGCTGCCGAGCGTCCACAGCACCGACGCTCGTCCCGTCGCGTCCGTCGTATCGGCCGCGCTCGAAACGTGACCCCCGCCGCTCGTGACCGCGAACGCAACGACGATGAGCGAGATGCCGTGGGACGTGGAATCGGTCACTTGTACAGTGATCGGGGTCGGCAAAGTCCCGGACACCGAATCGATCTGGAGATCGCCCGCGAACTTGACGAAGTGCGCGGGGACCTGGCTCACGCTCACCGCGAGGCTGTCGACGAGCGACCCGTTCGCCAGCGTGACCGTGGCCCGGACCTTCGTGGACCCGACCGCCGCTGCCGTCACGAGGCCGCCCGTGCTCACCGTTGCGACCACTGAATTGTCGCTGGACCAAACCACGGCCGCGCCCGGGATGGGGTCGCCCCGCTGGTCCAGCACCGTGGCGGTGACCTGGTGGGACGAGGCGATCGCGCCGAAGCTCATCGCCGTGGGACTCAGACTGATCGAAGTGGGAGTCGCGACGAACGCCTCGGTGCCCTTGCAGGCCGCGAGGACGAGGGGAAGCGCCGCGAATGCGCAGGAGAGAGTTCGCATGTTTCCTAGTGTCTCGGCGGAATAGTGCCGACGACCCGCCCAGCCGCATCGATCACGAAGATCGGCAGCCGCACGATGTCGTCACGCAGCTCGATGGCCGCACCGCCCGACGCCCGCAGCGCCGCCAGCGCGTTGACTACCGTGTACGGGTCGGACGCGGCAAAGTTCACAACGTAGCCCAGGTCACCCATCGAGCCCGTGGTGATCGCGCTCAGCGGATTCGACCCGTTGTTGAGGAAGCCGGTCATCAGCTCGTTGACGAATATCGACTCCCGCCAGTGGCCGTTGATCGTCCCCGAACCGCACACCCCGGGCGGGAACCCGATGCAGTCCTCGACCGGCACCTTGGCGCCTGCGCTGTAGCCCGCGCCGCCGTTGCTGTTGAACTGCGCGAGCGCCTGTGCCCCAGTGAAATGCGGGTCGCTGCCAGTCCCCGCCAGCAGGTTCAAGCCGAACTGACCGGTCCAAATCGCGCCGTATCCCAGCACGTGGGCCATCTCGTGCAGTATCACGGACGAAAATGCCCCACTATTCTCCAGACTGGCCACGTCCGCCGTATCGAAGTGCATGATGCCGATGAGCGGTAGGCTTCCCGGGTTTCGGATGAAGCAGGGGCCCGACTGACCGAGGATTTTCCCGGGTCCGTCGATCGAATCGAGCGTGACGAAGATGATGATGTCGTCGATCGTCTCGTTGATGGCCGGCGAATTGCTGCCGCACTGCCCCGCCGGAATACCCGTCACCGTGATATCCGGAATGTCCCCGAAGATCAGCCGCTCCCAGTGGGCCGCGGCGCTGTCGAACACCGCCTTCCGGGACAGGGACACCGTCGAGAGGTAACGCAGGCCGATGTTGTAGGTCGAGGGCACACCGGTCGCCGTGAACGAGACCGGGTTGCCAGTGATTCCGGCGCCGGTAGCCGTCCCCGACAGCGTATTCGCTCCCGCCTGCACCGTCCAGCTCCCCACCGTGGCGACCCCGAACACGTCGGTCGTCGTGGACGCGCCCGTGACGCCGCCACCACCACCGGTCACGGCGAAGGTGACGGCCACCCCCGAGACGGGCCCGTTCGCCGAGTCGAGTACGCGCACGGCGGCGGGGAAATTGAGGGCGTACCCGATGAGTCCGGTCTGCCCATCGCCACTCGCGACCACGGCCTGCGTCGGCGTGCCGCCAGCCAGAGCGGTGGCCGTGAAAGTGCGGGGATTGCCGGTCACACCGCCAAGCGACACGCTCGCCTGGAGCGTGTTCGTCCCCGCCGATCCCAGGGTCCACGCGTCGGATGCGCTGCCGCTCGCATCGGTCGTGTCCACCGGATTCGCGACGAAGCCACCGCCGGCTGTCACGTCGAAACTCACGATCACCCCGGAGACGGGGTTGTTGAAGGCATCGTGCAGCTGCACACCCGGCGCGACGGCCACCGCGGTGCCGGCGTGGGCAGTCTCGCTGTCGCCCGCCTGAACGGTCATGGTCACGGGAGCGCCAGCGTGCCCGGTTGCCGTGAACGTGAGAGCGGCAAGCGCGCTGCCGGTCAGGGTGGCCGTAACGCTGTTCGTTCCCGCCGTGGTACCGAGCTGCCAGCCGGCGCTCGCCGTGCCGTTGGCGTCCGTCGTATCCGAGGCCTTGATCGTGCCTCCACCTTGGACGACCGCGAAGGTGATGATTCCGCCTGCCACGCCGGCGCCGGATGAATCGGCCAGTCGCATAGTCAGGGGGAGTGCCACGGACGTCCCTACAGTGGCCGATTGCGCATCGCCACTCGATTTGCTGAAGGTTGCCGGAACCTGCGCGACCGACACCGTCACCGTTGCACTGACATTGGCGTTCGTCGCCGACGATGCCTTGACGTCCGCCGCTCCGACGGCGAGTGCTGTGATCTGACCGGTCTGGTCGACCGATGCGACCGTCGGAGCGAGCGACTGCCAGGTAACCTGGGCGCCCGAGATGGTGTCGCCCTTCTGATCGAGCACGGCGGCGCGAATCAGCCGCGTGCCGCCCAGCGCATTGAAAGTGACCGACGTCGAACTCAGACTCATGGACGTCGGCGTCGCGACGAACGGCTGAGTGCCCTTGCAGGCGCACAAGGCGAGGGGGAGCGACAGGAGAGAGCCGTAGCGAAGCCGCATGTGTCCTTCCTATTTCGTGACGGTGACTGAATATCCGGTGAGCGGAATGCGGAGGTTGAAATCCGCGGTATTCGCCACTTGCTGGAGGGTGACACTGTACTGCCGAACCTTGTTGATGTCGTCGACCTGCAACGTGAGAATCGTTCCGGTGGTCACGTTCCCGGTCAACACCAGCTTGGCGTTCGTGGTGGTGACCGGACCGCCCCACAGCGTGAGACCCGGTCCCGCGCTCACCGCTACCGGCGGAACCGGGGTCGAGAGCGCGAGCAGCACAGCGCCGTCCTGCCCGTTGTTGGCGCTCGTAAGATCGACCTTCAGCGTGCCCGCCACGGGACCGGTCGTCCCACCGCATGCGAGGAGCAGCCCGAGGATCGCGGCGATCGTCGCGCGACCGAGCGGTGTCACTGCCGGCCTCCTTTCCGTGCAACCGCCGCGGCCCGGCCGGCGGGCACGGACACCGGCGTGGCCCCGGTCAACCGCACCCAGGCGAGAAAGTCGCCCACGTCGTACCTGCCGTCGTGGTTGCCGATGAAATCGAGGTAGAGTGTATCGCTCGCCCCGAGCGCCCCCGCACCCGTCAGGAGGCGGCCGAGCACGTCCGCAAGGGCGAGCGTGGGAGCGGTAACCGTGATCGAGTCCTGCAGCTGAGCCTGCTGGGGCCCCGACGTCACGCGCACCGTGAACACAAACGTCCCGCTCGCCGTCGGTTTGCCGCTGATCTGGCCGCTCTGCGTCAGCACCAGACCCGAGGGCAGTGCGCCGCTCGCCAGCAGCCAGGAGTAACTCCCCGACCCGCCGCTCGCCTGGAGCGCGTGCGTATACGCGTTCCCGACAATTCCCGCCCCGAGGGCGCCGCTCGTCGTAATCGCGAGCTGCGGATCGAACACCGCGGTCACGCTGTACGGTCGACCCATCGGCAGGACGACCACGCTGTTGGTCGTCGTTGTGTCTCCCTGCCAGCGCCCGAACACCGACGGCGCTGTCGCCGTCGCGGTCAGGGTCGCCGGCTCCCCCTGGGCCACGAACGCGCCGCTCGAATCCGCGACCGGATTGAAGGCCACCGTCCCCGCGCCACTCTTCGTGACGTCGAGTCGATTCGCTCGGGCGAGGGTCGCCGTGTACGTCCCCCCGGCCAGCGCGCCGGTGATCGAGTGGGAAATCGGTTGTCCATCGGACCAGGATTGGAACACGAACCGCGTGCGCCCGCCGGCGCTGAACTGGGTATCGGCGACCGCAATGGTATGCGTCGACCCGTCGTCCAGCAGGTTGCGAAAGACGTTGACCGGTACGCCGTCCACCTGCACCTGCGCACTCGTGTCGCTCGCGGCCACGACCGTCAACTGGCCGAACCGCACGCGGAACGTCATCGCCCCGTTCGGCACGGGCTGGCGGATCGAATCGATCGCGAAGCCGACGAAGCTGTTGTCCGAGTTCATGACGGCGGGCGGGATGGAATTGAACGAGAACACCTGGTTTCCGCTCGTGCCGGGGTACGGATCGCCCGCGTCGCCGCGGTTACAGCCGCTGTCGTCGCACCAGAGCTGTCGCAGACCGTCGGCTTCCTCGAGCGCCAGCCCGTGGATCGGGAGCGAGTTCATCTGGTTGTCCTGGCGGAATCCGTTGTCGGCCGCGATCACCGAGTCGACGTGCCAGATGAGCAGCCCGCCACCACATCCCGGCGGATCGGCCCCGTTGAAGCTGCGCTGACAGTGCAATCGGATGACAGCACTGTCCGATTGCACACGCTCCCGGTTTTCGACCAGGAAGTACTCGCCCCGCGGGTTCGATGCGGCCGGGCGGATCACGAACGCGCTGTCGGACAGCGGCGCAGCGCCCAGACTGTACGTCCCGCCGGCGGTCAGCGGCGCGACGTTGACCCAGCCCAGCTCCGCCAGCGACCACGCCTCCATGCGCGCCGGGGACAAGGGCGACGCGTAGTTCCCGCTCCCCATGATCCCCCACTCGCCGATCCCTTCCGTGACGAAGCTCAGGTCGTAGAGATCAGGAAGGCCGAGGCCGTGTCCCGCTTCATGGGCGGCGGTGCCGACCGCCATGATCTGCGACGTATCGCAGGCCGTCGATCCACCCACGCCGCTCTGAAACGTGTAATCGCGAATCTTGATGAAGCCACCGTTGTGCGCCGGAGTCGTCGTGACGTACGGATTGATGAGCTGGTAGCGGTGCGACCAGATGTGGTTGTTCGTGGTACCGCCGCACGCGCCGTCCTGTGCCGGGTGCACGAAGATCGCCATGTCGACATAGCCGTCGTCGTCGATCGAATTCGGGATCCCGTCCGGACCGTCGTTGTCGAATTGGCCCCAGTCGACGCCGGTCGACTCGATCTTGGCGAGCGCCTGCGCCATGCCGAATTGCATGTCGGCGATCGCCACGCCGCTGAAGATCCCGTTGCAATTCGACGTGCCGAACGGGTTGCCGAAACACGAGCCGGGCACTCCCGCGTACGTGACTTCGTTGCTGTCGAGCGCGGCCCACCCGAGCACCTTGCCCTGCATGCTGAACAAGCCGTTGGACAGCTGCTCGTAGTACGTCCGGATCGTGTAGGGCCGGCCGGACGGCGGAACACTGCCGAACAGCACGCCACTGTACTGCGCCGTGTCGCGCAGCGTGGCGAGGTTCGAGTCCTTGTAACGCAGGAAGATGGCGGGGACGAGGAGCGTTCCCGTGACCGCGTTAGCGCCGGGGGCCGCTGTACGCACCAGCGCCGCGTTCAGGCTCGGATAATCCCGGCGCCACAACATGTCGGCCCGTGCCCGGGCAACCGACCGGCCGCGCGCCCGCCACACCCCGTTCCGATTGAAATCGAGCCCGGGGATTTCCCAGCGCGGGGAGAGCTGTTGTTGCGCGGCCGCCAACCCGGGGCCCAACAGCAGCACCGCAAGCCCCAGCCCGATCGACCGGCCACGCTTCATCGACAACTCCTTACGGCGATTGAGACGGCACGTCGCAATTTACTCTAGAAGTCGGATGCAGAGCCGAGCGGCGGGCCCATCACACCCGGGGAACGGTGGCCCTGGCGCGGCGCGCGAGCCACAAGCCGACGACGGTAAAGCCTACGACGCCCCCGACGACCTTGCACTCATAGAGGAAGGGATGGGGCTCGTCCGCTGGGGGCACGAACCCGAGGACGATCGAGAACATCACGGACAGGAGGCCGAGCGCCCCGAGCACTTGCGTCTTCACGGTGCGCTGTCTTCGCAACTGCAGGTATACAGCGAAGATGTACAGATACGGGATGAAGAACAGAATCAGCGTCGTCTGCGTCAGCAGCAGATACGCCGACTTGACGCTCGCGTTCATGAGGCTCGCCACGATGAACACGGTGGCCACGACACCCATCAGGATGAGCGAGACGTAGGGCGTGTGCCAGCGCGGGTGCAGCCGGGCGAACGCGGGCGGCAGCGCGTCGTTCACCCCGGCCGCGAACGGGAGACGTGCCGAGCCCGCGAGCCAGGCACCGACTCCGCCCAGGTTCCCGACCGTCAGGAGCAGTGCGATCGCCGCGGGCAACCACCCGATGCCGTGGGCGGCGATGCGCTCGACCAGCGCCTGGGCCGCCTGCGGCATGCCGTTCGTCACGCTCACGGTCTCCTGCGGCAGCGCCACGATCATCGCCGCCGTACCGACCACGTACACCGCGACGATCGCGAAGCCCGAGAGCGCGACACCGCGCCGCAACGTCGCCGCCGCATCGCGAATCTCGCCGCCCAGGGATGGCGCCAGCTCCAGGCCGGCGAATGCGAACGTCATCGTCGCGAACAGATTGATCGAGGGGAGGTCGAACCGGGTGGGCACGAGCCCGCTCACGTGGAGCGGCGTGGCACTGCCGCGCGTCGCGTATCCCCACACCGCGAGCGCCACGAAGAGGAACGCCGGGATCCAGGTGCCGATACCGCCGAGATTCTGCAGCCACTTCCCCACCCGCAGGCCCACCACGTTCAGCCACACCGCGATCCACAACCCCGCCAACGAAACGACCAGGATGAAGCGGGTATCTTCACCCAGCGCGGCGCTGCGCGCACCGCCGGCGTAGGCGGCGATCGCCGCCGTCGTCACGAGCAGCGACGGAAAGTAGAAGAGGTTGTTCACCCAATAGAGCCACCCGGCCACGAACGCGTGCCGGGGACCGTAGGCACGGTCGACCCAGCAGTAGATCCCACCGGTGCCGGGGTCGATGTCCGCCAGCTCGCGCACGGCGATCGCCGACGGAATGAAGAACACCAGCATCGCGACGACCCACACCGTGAGCGACGCGAGCCCGAACTGGCTCGCGGCGGTGGTGAGCCAGCGCAATCCGACGATCGCCGTGATGTTGAACAGCACGACGTCGCGCAGCCCCATGACGCGCGGCAGCTGAGGCTGATCGCTCCGTTCGCTCATCGCCCTCCCGTCACGGTGTCATCGGGTGCAATCGAGCCGTCGCCCAGCCGATCCCGCTGCCCAGCGCCGCGCCGGCCAGCACATCTGTCGGAAAATGCCTGCCACCCGCCACGCGCAGCGCGCCGACCGCCGTGGCGGCGGCGTACAGCAGGACCGCGTTGCGGCCCGCGTGGGGAAGGTGTTGTCGCAGGGCAAGCGTGGTGTAGGCGGTCGCCGCGGCAAAAGCAACAGAGGTGTGGCCGGAGGGAAATGACTCGCGATTGTCACGGACACCCGCCACGGCAGCCGCGTCGCTGCGATACAAGGCAGGGCGCGCCCGGTGGACTGCGAGCTTGATCACTTCGGTCGCGGCGACCGTCCATGACACCGCGTCGGCCAGCACCACCGCGTTGCCCCGGGCACGCGCGGGCTCGACGCCCTTCAGGCTCGCAAGGGCGACGCCGCCCACGATCCCGACGAGGAGCACGCTGCTCGCCGTGCCTGCGGTACGCGAATTCGAGCGAATCCCGATGCGCTCGTACGCCGGGAGACCGAGCGAATCACACGGGGCGCAGTGCGACAGCGGCGGCCGCGACACGAGGGCCGCGCCGGCCACGACACCTCCACCCGCGGTGGCTACCACGTCCCACCAGCCGCTCGTGTAGCGCGGCGTTGCGTTCTGCGCCGCGACGGAACCAGCGGAAAGCGAGAGGGTGTAGAACAGCCCAGCGAGCCGGAGCACCACGGCAAAGGATCGAGCCACAGCGCTCGTAACTTACGCGACCCTTCTCGACACCGCTAACACACGATCACGCATCACCTTGCGGTTTCTGCGGGGCCCGGCTAAGCTGTAGCACGATTTCCACACTTAGAGGGCTCGTGCGCACAGAGACGCTGCAACACATCGCGCTGTTCGACAAATGCCGCAACTTCACCCGCGCCCGCGAGGTTCAGGCGGCGGGGTTGTACCCGTACTTCAAGGCGATCTCCCGCTCCGAGGACACCGTCGTCGTCATCGAGGGCAAGGAGCGCATCATGATGGGCTCCAACAACTACCTGGGGCTCACGCATCATCCTGAAGTGCTGGGGGCGGCTCGGGGCGCGCTGGAGCGCTACGGCTCCGGGTGCACGGGGAGCCGGTTCCTGAACGGCACGCTGGATCTCCACGAGCGGCTCGAGACGGAACTGGCCGATTTCCTGGGCAAGGAGTCGTGCCTCGTCTTTTCGACGGGTTATCAGGCGAATCTGGGGGTCATCTCGGGTCTCGTCGGCCGCGGCGACCTCGTCTTCCTCGACAAGCTCGACCACGCCTCGATCGTCGACGGCGCCAAGATGTCGCAGGGCGAGACGATTCGCTTCAATCACGGCGACTTGGCGGGGCTCGAGCGCAAGCTGCAGCGCGTCCCCGAAGGCACCGGCATGATGGTCATCGTGGACGGCGTCTACTCGATGGAAGGCGACATCGCCGACCTGCCCAGCCTGCTGCGGCTTTCGCAGAAGTTCGGCGCGGCGCTGGCAGTGGACGACGCCCATTCGATCGGCGTGCTCGGAGCGAAGGGCGACGGCACCGCCGCGCACTTCGGCGTCGTGGATGAAGTCGACCTGATCGTCGGTACGTTCTCCAAGTCGCTCGCCTCGATCGGCGGCTTCGCCGCGGGCACCGAGAACATCATCCATTACCTGAAGCACCACAGCCGGCCGCTCATCTTCACCGCCGCCTTGCCGCCCTCGAACACCGCCGGCGTGCTCGCCGCGCTGCACGTGATGCAGCGCGAGCCGGAGCGCCGCGATGCCTTGTGGGCCAACACCCGCCGGCTGCAGGAGGGCTTGCGGGCGCTGGGCTTCGACATCGGCCCGACCGAGACCCCGATCGTGCCGGTGCTGATCGGCCCGCTCGAGAAGACGTTCCTCTTCTGGCGCAAGCTGTTCGACGCGGGCGTGTTCACGAACCCGGTCGTTCCGCCGGCGGTGCCGCCGTCGCAGTGCCGGCTGCGCACCAGCCTCATGGCCACCCACACCGAAGAGCAGATCGATCGCGCGCTGGAGACGTTCGGTCGGCTCGGCAAGGAGCTGGGGGTCATTTGAGCGTTACGGTCGAGCCCGTCCGCTCCGGACGGGACCTCGAACGATTCATCGCCTATCCGTACACGCTGCACCGGCGGGATCCCACGTGGGTCCCGCCGTTGCGCATGGACGTCCGCACCATCCTGTCGCCCAAGAAGAATCCGTTTTTCGAGCACGCCTCGGCCGCGTACTTTCTGGCGCGGCGCAACGGCGACATCGTGGGGCGGATCGCGGCGATCAAGAACGACAGCCACAACACGCTGCACAAGGACCGCGTCGGGTTCTTCGGCTTCTACGAGAGCACGGACGACCAGGGCGTCGCCACCGCGCTGTTCGAGCGGGCGGCGAGCTGGCTGCGCGAGCGCGGCCTCGACACGATGCGCGGCCCCATGAGTCCCTCGATCAACGACGAGTGCGGACTCCTGGTCCAGGGCTTCGAGAAGCCCCCCGTGGTGTTGATGCCGCACAATCCCGCGTACTACGTGCCGCTGCACGAAGCCTACGGATTCCGGAAGGCGAAGGACCTCATCGCGTTCTGGGGCGGCGGCGAGCAGCCGATGGAGCCTCCCGAGCGCTTCATCCGCGCGAGCAAGGTGCTGGCCGAGCGGCTCGGCGTGACGCTGCGGCCGCTCGACATGAAGCGGTTCCACGAGGAAGTGGAGCTCGTGAAATCGCTCTTCAACGAGGCGTGGGAGCAGAATTGGGGCTACGTGCCGATGACCGACGCGGAGCTCGAGCATCTCGCCAAGCAGCTCAAGCCGATCATCATCGCCGACCTCGTCGTCTTCGCCGAGATCAAAGGCCGGGTCGTCGGATTCGGCGTCGCGATCCCCGACTTCAACGTCGCGCTGAAACACAATCCTTCCGGCCGGCTCTTCCCCGGCCTCTTGAAGATCCTCTGGTACTCGCGCAAGATCGACCGTGCGCGCATCCCACTGCTCGGGGTCGTGAAGGAGTATCGCGGCAAGGGGATCGACGCTCTGCTGTACCACTGGATCTGGACCCACGCCACCGCCCGCGGCATGCCGCAGGGCGAGGCGGGCTGGATCCTCGAGGACAACGCCGCGATGGTGAACGGCCTCATGCGGCTGGGATTCCGTCCCTACAAGACGTATCGCATCTTCGACAAGACGTTGTGAAGGCGTTCGTGACCGGCGGGACGGGGTTCGTGGGCACCCATCTCGTCGGTGCGCTCCGGGCGCGCGGTGACGAAGTCACCTGCCTCGTGCGGTCCCCCGACCGGGCTCGGGCCCTCGGGTGGGACGGTGTTCGCTTGATCCCGGGCGATCTCACCGCTCGGGCGGCGCTCCTGCAGGGGTGCGCCGGCGCCGACGTCGTCTACCACGTCGCCGGTCGGATCAGCGCGCGAAACCTGGGGGAGTACCTCTCCGTCAATCGAGACGGGACCGCCCGTGTGCTGGAGGCGGCGAGCGCCTCCCCGCCCGGCCGGTTCGTCCACGTATCGACCCTCGCCGTGGGCGGACCGACGCTGCCAGGGCGGCCGATCGACGAGTCCCGGGCTCCTGAGCCGGTGACCGACTATGGCCGGAGCAAGCTGGCGGCGGAAACACTGGTGCGGGAATCGGGTGTCCCCTGGACCATCGTGCGCCCGCCCGTCGTATACGGTGAGCGGGACCGTGAAACGCTGCGCATTTTCCGTCTGGCGCAGGCGGGCTGGGGGCCGGTCATCGGCGATGGCACGCAGGAGCTGTCGGTCGTCTACGCGGGCGACCTCGCGCAGGCGTTGATCGCGGCGGCCACCGCCACGGAGACCATGGGGCGCGTCTATTACGCGGCCCATTCCGACGCGACGACGAGCGCGGCGCTCGTCGGGGCGGTCGGCGTAGCGGTCGGGCGTCGGCCACGCATCGTGCGCCTTCCGGACGCGCTGGCGCGAATCGCCCTCTGGACCGTAGGTTCGCTGGCGTCGTTGGCGGGGCGCGCGACGGTCTTGTCGGCGGACAAGGCGAACGAATTCCTCGCCCCCGCATGGACGTGCCGCTCCGACGCGCTGACGCGCGACAGCGGCTGGCGCGCGACCGTGGATCTCGCGGCGGGGTTGTCCCGCACGGCAGCCTGGTACCGAGCGGAGGGATGGCTGTGACGGCGGTGAGAAGGCTGGAGTGGTCGAACTTCACGGCGCTCGACCGGTGGACCCTGAGCTACATCGCTCTGGCCACCGTCGCCCTCGGTTTGTCGTTCCAGGAAGACGTCATCCCGCACTGGGAATTCCTGGTCGCGGCGCACGCGCTGCTCGTCGTCCTGGTCTTGCTCGCCCCCCTGGCACGGACTTCCGGTCCCGTGGGGCGGTTTCTCGGCGACTGGTACCCGATGCTGCTGCTCGCGGGGCTGTACGGCGAGATCGGCGTATTGACCCTCGACGCCGGCTTCCAGAACGACTGGGCGATCCAGCGTCTCGAGGCGTGGGTCTTCGGATCGCAGGTCTCGTATCGCTGGATTCGCGAGATGCCGGTGCCCTGGTTCTCGTCCGTGCTGCACACCTGCTACCTCGCCTACTACGCCATCCTCTACGCCGCCCCCGCGGGGTTGTGGTTCTCGGGGCGCCGCGATGCCGCGCGGCACACGATCCTCGGCGTGATGATCACGTTCTATCTCTGCTACGTGGTGTTCCTCTTCTATCCGGTGGCCGGCCCGCGCTACGCCTTCGACCTGCCGCACAACGCCGCTACCGAAGTGTGGCCGGCGCGGCTGGCGCAGTGGCTGCTCGATCGGGGGGATTCGTGGGGGGCGGCGTTCCCTTCATCGCACGTCGCAGCCTCCGTGGTCGCGACGGGGTTCGCGCTGCGCTACTGGCGGCCGCTCGGACTGACGCTGCTGCTCCCCACCGCGGGACTGGTACTCGCCGTCGTCTACGGCCAGTTCCACTACGGCGTGGATGCCCTCACTGGGCTCGTGCTGGCGGGGATCATGTTGGCGTTGATGCAGCGGCGCCGGACCGCGGAGGCGACCGTGGCCGCCCCGGAATCAGTGGTGGGTGTGCTCGACGCCAGCACCAGCAGCTGAGCGGACCGATAGTTGTGGCGCCTCGCCCATCCGCAGGGCGTGCCGCAGGTCGCTGACGTAGAGAGAGTCGCCCGGGTCGGCCGCCGGCCAGGTCACGTCGGGCGCCGGCGCGAACAACCCCGCCACCACACCCATCCCACCATCCGGCAGTGTGTGCCCCGTCTCGTTGTTGTAGAACACGGTGACGCGATAGCGGTGATCAGGCGCGATCCGCACGCCGATGCCGGTGAGACCGATGAATTTCTTGATCGGCATCCCCACGACGTGGCCGGTCGAATCAGTGACCGGCGTGGCCCGCCAGATCACGGCGCCGCTCGAGACGTCGCGCAGCACGAGCGAGTCGGCGTGATCGTGCACGTGCCCGCCGATACCGACGATCTTCCCGCGGACGGCGGGGCTGCCTTCATAGAACTTCTCGGAGCGTCCCGGCGGCAGGTCGAACGATTTCTCGCCGACCGGAAACGCGACGTCGAATTGCCACGGGTAGGCCCGGAGCAGCGGATACCAGTGGCCATCGGCGCTGTAGGTCAGGATCAGACGCGTCCGCACGCGCGTATACGCCTGCATCGTCGGGTTGTGCAGCATGGCGCTGGCAACCAGACGATCGCCTTTCACGAACGGCGCTCCCATCAACCAGCGGCTCATCCGCACCGCTCCCGTCTCGCTCCCCGCCGCGAGCACGCGCCGGGAAATCGGCAGAAACAGCTCGCGGTGATTCGGGTCGATCAGGTTGTAGTGATGGAGCAGCTCATTGGGAACGGGCCGGCCGGCGGAATCGACCAGCTCGATGCGGAAGCCCGACATCCACCCGGTGAGCGGTAGATCCACCCCCATCACCGGCGGATAGACGGGATTGTGCGCCGCATGCTCGTCCATGTTCGTCCCCGCCATGCCGCTCATGGAGGACATCTCCATGTGCTGCATCGCGGGAAGGTCGACCGGTGCGAGCTCGATCACGACCTCGTGACGGTCGGCGTGGACCTCGACCGTGGCCGTGGGCAAGGCCCGCACCCAGTCGAGTGGCGCGGCAGCCCGGTGGGGCGGCGTGGCGAGGAACAACCACAGCGGCAACAGGAGCCAGGACATTGGCGGCAAATATAACGGCCCCGGATCGCTCCGGGGCCGTTATAGGCAATCGCGCGGGTTACTTCACCGTGAGGACGAAGTGCATCCCCAACGCCTGGTGGGGCGTGCAAAAGCCCTTGTACGTCCCTGTCGGCAGGCCGGCGAACGACACGTCGTAGTGATCGTTGGCGTTGATGAGGAACGGCCCAGCGAGATTGTCCATGCGATTCGCCATCGCCGCATTGAGCTTCTCGGCGGCGCCGGCGGGAATCGAATCGGCGTAGAACGACACGTTGTGCGGTCCGCCCTCGACGTTGAGGAACCGCACGGTGCCGCCGGCCGGCACGGTGATCGTGCTGGGATCGAACTTGAAGACGTTCCCGCTGCCCATCATCTTCACTTCAACGACCGGCCCCGTCGGCTCGGCTGCCGCCGCGGTGGCCGGTGTGGTGGTCGGCGTCGCCGCCGCAGCATCGGCCTGCCCCTGATCCGCTTTCTTGCCACACGCCAGCGCTCCCAGCGCCAGCACCGCCGCGATTCCAGTCAACCGCATCGTATTCCTCCGAAAGATTTCACTCGTACGGGTTCTTGTGAACGCGATCACAATACATCGGGAGTACGTGGAACGGGAGAGCCTCGTTTGCGACGCCAGCGCGCTTCCCTAATCGCTGTTCGCCGTTGCAGTTAGAGACTCCTGCCGCGGCGACCCCGCCGCGCGTGACGTCGCTCACAGGCCGGTGGCCCGAGGGACGACAGGTTGCCGTCGACCGCATTCAACCTAAGCCATTCAGGAGGCTTCTCGTGCGTAAACCGATCGTCCTTGGGGTGCTGACCCTGCTCGCGAGTCCGCTGGCGGCCCAGAACTTCTGGCAACCCGCCATCGGCATTCAGGGAGGGTACGCGCGGATCAAGCCGGCCGGTACCGGTCGTTCCGATGCAGTCGACTTGATCGAGTTTCCCACGCCCGGCTATGTGGCGCCGCTGCTCGCCGGGAGTAGCCTGTTCGCCGTGATTCCCGTCGGCCGGCGGCTCGCCCTCGAGCCCACATTTTCGGTCGCGAATCTGACCCAAAGCGTCGGTGGAGACGTGACCACCGCCCGTATCGGCCTGCGGGCCGATCTCGCCCTCAGCCCATCGTTTTACGGCGCCGTCGGCGGCGTCCTGAACAACCTGCAACAGAGTGGCCAGCACACGACTCAGTTCGGTGCGCAGATCGCGGCCGGCTACCGCTTCGGATTGACGCCGCGCCTTGACGGGCGGCTCGAAGCGGCGGTGACCGCTACGCAGGCGCGCCGCCCGGGGCTCGGGCCGACCGATACCTATGCGCTGCTCTTCGGCGTGTCGTCGCGCCTCAACCGGACACCGGCGGCGCGCGGGACTCGCGCTCCATCGGCTGGAGAATGGGCGCCGATGATCGGAGTGACCGGCGGATACAGTTCGATCCACGGTGACGGGACGGGACTCCAGATCACCGGAGTCTTCTTCCCCGGATTCGGCGGTAGCGCCGCGGCATTGACCGGGGCAGGCGCGTTCCTCCCGCAAACGCCCACGCTCTTCGCGATCATCCCCGTCGGTCGACGCCTGGCGTTCGAGCCGGGGATCGACTTGCACCGCTTCCAGGGCAACGGGCAGACCGTCTTCGTGGCGAACCTCGCCGGTCGGCTCGATTACGCGGTCGCGGGTGGCTGGTACGCCGCGCTCGGAGCCCACGAGGACTGGGTGAAGGCGACCAAGGGGAGTTTCGCCGATTCGACGAAGACCTCGGTGGGTATCCCCGGCGCGAGCGTCGCCTGGGGCTATCGCTTCCACCTGGCCGGCGACCTCGGCGCGCGCACCGAGTTGAACTACGCCGCGTTCGCAAAGAACGACAGCGCCAAGACACCGGCGGTGAACACGATCAGCATTCTCTTCAGCATCATGCTGCCGCTCAACTAGCGACATCGTAATGGGTTACACGAACGGCCTCCGCAGTCTGGGGGGCCGTTCGTGTCTCTCCGTGTGTGTGGATTGGGGGGCGCGGCGTCTCTCGTGGGACTCCCGCTCGAGGACTGAAACGATGTTGTCGCGCCTTCGTCTAGTCGGATGGTTCGTCGCTGCCGCCGCGTTGCCCTGTCGCCTCTCCGCACAGGGATGGATCGAGCCGGTCCGCCCGCTGCCCGGCTGGGGCGTCGCGAAGCTGCGCAGCGCGGTCTCCGTCGCCGTCAATGAACGCGTTGCCGAGGTGAC
>DATJJY010000026.1:0-3297 GCA_035491895.1 Gemmatimonadales bacterium | reverse complement strand
GGTCCCTCGCCTCCCGCATTGAGCACCAGCATGCTGCACTGCTTCTTCTAGCGCGGTCGGCTCGGGATGACAACGGGACCTTCTTCGATAGAAAGAAAGGAAATGGAGGTTTTGAGATTCCGAGGTCCCTCGCCCCCTCGCTGTCGCTCGGGGGCTCGGGCTGACAGCTCTGCCTATATGAGGTAGGGAAAGGAAAGGGGAGTAACGTTTACCACGGGTCCAATCGTGCGGGGATCCGGGTGCCCCCCACGAGCCAGGCACGCCACCGACCGTACTCGCGTTTAGACGCCGTGCCGAGGACCCTGTACGTGCCGATGATCGTGTCCGCCACCCGCGCGCCCACCAGGTTGAACGTGTCGCTTCCCGAATAGACCGTCAGGCGGACCGAATCGGGGCGTGCCCGCAGCAGGCAGGATCCACTCCCTGACAACGGGGGAAACACATTCAGATACCCGCCGCCGCCCGCCCGGAGATCGGCGAACGTCAACCGGATGTGGGCGCGTAACGGTTTCCCCGTTCTCGTGATGTTGATGAGCACCCCGGCATAGCGCGTCTGACGCAGCAGCGCCGCCGCGTCTACCGGAGCGGCCAACGAAGTGCTGGTGTCGGCCAGCGGCGCGGGCGTGGGCTCAAGTCCCGAAGACAGCGCGCTTCCCGGAGTGGCGGGCTCGCTGAGCGACCCAAGAACGAACCACAGCGCGATCAGGCCGGCGAAGGCTCCCACGTGGATCTTCTGGGCCCGCCGGAACGGGACCCGCCCCAGGAAATACTTGCCTCCAGTGGGAGCCTCGCGCACACGATAGTTGGCGACCGGAAACAGGGGAATGAAAAAGACCGTGAAGTACTGGGTCACGACATGTGACCTGGTCTGCTCGTCGTAGTCCCGCTCACCGAGCACCGTCGATCCGATGCCGTAAAACTTGGAGAAGCTCGGCGGCGACGTGAGCGGGCGCATGCCGTTGTACACGGCGTGGGTGGCACAATAGTGCTCGATCCACGGCTTCAGCCCCTGCAGCGCGCCGCCCGGCGCGAACGAGACGTGGGTGCGCAGCAGCCGGGCGATGCCGGGGAAATCGTTCACGTACAGCATGCGGCCCGCATACTCCAGCGCGTCGAAGCCGGGATCCTCCGGGTGCAGCTTTCCGGCCGTCTTGGCGACCCGCTCGGCGACGTCGAACAGCTCACCCGCGATCAGGCGGCTGCCGATGTTCCCCAGCGTTCCCGCGGCGATGCGCTTTTGTTCTTCGGTCTCGAGGCCCCGCGTCATGCGCATGAGCAGAGCCGGGATGGTAAGCCGGCGGTTGCTGCGCAGCGCCAGCTCGATCTGCTTCGCGTAGTACGCCGAGGCGGCGGCGCTCCCCGTCGGAACGGCTTTGATCAGCTCCTGGGCGAGCTTGTCCGCCGTATCCACCTCGCCCCTTTCGGCGATCATCTCGATCAGCGTGAGCCCGTACTCGAACCCGCGATCGCCGGCGAGGCTCATGGCGATCTTGAACTCCCGCTCCGCGTCGTCGTAGCGCCGCACCATGCCGTAGGCGTGGGCCAGATTGGCGTGCATCGACGCATCGACAGTCGGCTGCATCAGCACCCGCTCGTACTGCGCGATCGCGTCCAGCGGGCGCTTCTGATGGAGGAAGCAGATGCCGAGCAGGTTGCGGACCCAATCCAACCCCGGGGCCTCGAGCAGCGCCTGCTTGTAGAACTGCTCGGCCTTGGAGTAGTCCTGCGCCTTCATCGCCTCCGCGGCCTGGTTCAGGAGGTCGGTGATGCGCGGGTTGGGTCGGGTGTCGTACTGGCCGCGGGTCGTGGGGTCGCTCAGCGTCTCGTAGGCTTCGCGGATCCGCTTGAAGACCTCCGGGGCGCGCTCCGGGGTGTACTCGCGGACGAGGGCGAGGTAGGCGCGCTTGATCTCGTCGGGCGAGGCGGACTTCGACACGCCGAGGACGACGTAGAAGTCGTCGGAGTGGACGTCCGGCGCCCCGTCCATCGTCAGGCGAGCTCGAACAGGAGATTGGTGAGCGCCTGCTCCACGACGCCGACGGCGCGCTCGTCGTTGGCGATCAGCGCGCTGCGCATCTCGAGCAGCAGCACGTCGAGGCGGGTGCGCGGTCCGGGGCTCAGGGTCGGCAAGAGCTGATCGGCTTTGGCGAAGAGCGGCGCCACCCGGCTGTAGAGCGGGGCGCGGCGCGCCCGCTCTTCCAGCGACGAGGGCGGCGTCCGCCCCGTGCCCGGGTCGGTGACGGGACTCGGCGGCGCCGCGGCCCATTTCTGCTCGAGCCGGGCGCGCGCGAGCTTCTTCTCCGAATCACTGAGGTGCTGCGGGCTGGGGCGCATCACCACGCGCCGTTCGGTTCCGAGGGCCCGGGCCACGACCTCGAGCTCGCCGTTCAGGTTGTAGGAGAACGAGATCTCGACGTCGGCGCCGGCGGGAGCGCGCTCCACGAGCTGCAGCTCGAATTCGCCGACCTTGAGATTGTTGACGCACAGCGGCGCATCGCCCTGATAGACCTCGACGAGTACCGTCGACTGCCAGTCGTGACTGGTGGCGTAGTGCCGCGTCACGCTGCGCGGAATCGTGGACTGCTTCTCGATCAGGGGGCTGAAGACGCCGCTTATCTGGCCGCTGTGGCGATGCTCGACGACGGACACGCCGAGCGTCCACGGCGCCACGTCGGTGATGACGATCGTCCCGGGGTGGATCGCGTTGCCTTCGATGCCGCCGAGCACCGCGGCGCCGAGGGCCACCGCTTCGTCGGGGTGCACTTCGGTGCGCAGCGGGCGGTCGCCGAAGTAGTGGCTCACGAAGCCGCGGACGAAGGGGACGCGGCTCGACCCGCCGATCATGAGGATCGTGTCGATCTGCTGCGGCTTCAGCCTCTTCTGGGCGAGCGCCTCGTCGATCTGCTTCGCGGTCGATTGCACCAGGTCCTCGATCTGTGCCTCGAAGGCGGCGCGGGTGAGATCGTATTCCCAATCCTCGACCACGATCAACGACGACTCGGCGTTCGACAGGTCTTCCTTGGCCCGTTTCGCGGCGGCGCGCAGTCTCGCCCGCGTCTTCGGCGCGGCGAGGAGATCGACGCCGGTCGCCTTCTTGCAGGTCGCGGCGAGGAAATTCATGATGCGCTCGTCGAAATCCTTGCCGCCGAGCGTCGCGTTGCCGGTGCTGGCGATGACGTCGAGCACGCCTTCGCTCAGCTCGAGTACGGTGACGTCGAAGGTGCCGCCCCCGAGGTCGTAGACGAGCACCTTCTCCTCGGCGTTGGGGCGCTCGATGCCGTAGGCGAGGGCGGCCGC
>DATJJY010000025.1:0-17235 GCA_035491895.1 Gemmatimonadales bacterium | reverse complement strand
CGCCGTGGCGAGCGTGGTGAGACCCTGCGGCTCCCCATCGTACACCCGCGCCGCGGCGCGCAGCACGGACAGGGCGGAGTCGTAGTTCTGCGCGTTCAGCGCGGCGATGCCGGCGTTGAACATCGGCACCCAGAGCTGGTTGCGCCGGTAGAAGTTGATGTCCTCGTGGCACGCCGGCAGCAGCGCTTCGGCCTTCCGAAAGGCGGAATCGGCGCCAGCCACATCGGTGCGCATCGCGTAGTAGCGCCCGAGGTAGTACCAGGCCCCGCCATTCTTGTCCTGCCCCCCCGTGGTGACGGCCTGGGTCAGCGTGCGCTGGGCGTCTTTCAGGTCCCGTTCGCGATTCAAGGGCTTCTCGGTGGCATTCTTCAAATAGAGCAGCCCGCTGTTGACGAGGAAGTGATTCGCTCCCTTGACCTCGCACTTCGGCGGCAACCAGATATTCGCACCCTGCCCCGCCAGCGCGGATGCGAATGACACGGCCGTGAGCACCGAGAGAACGAGCGGCTTCTGCATAACGATCACTCCTTGGAGTTCGCGATCAGTTCTTCCGCAATCCGTTGCGCTGCACGCGCTACCTCGAGCGGCGGCTGTCCCAGCTGCCGCGCCGCCGCCAGGACGTCGTCGTATTCCGGCTTCACCCGCGGCAGCCCGCCGTCCGGCCCTTCCAACACCTTCACCCGCACCTGTACGTCGCTCCCGAGCGGCACCGTGACGTGCCGGCGCGGCAGCGTCACCCGCTCCATACGGCTGCGCCGCACGCCTGCCGTCGTGCTGTGGTGAAACAGCGCCGCCGTCACCGCGGGCGCCGCCTCCTCGCCGACCACCACTTCGCAGCGGAATCCGGTGCGGCCCTTCTTCATCTGCACCGCCCAGGTCTGAACGTCCAGCGCCCCGGCGGCGAACAACGCCTGTCGCAGCGGCTCGACGTACTCCGGGCTCAGGTCATCGACGTCGGTGGCGAGGACGACTACCGCTCCCGCCTCCGCCGCCGCCTCTCCCACCAGAATGCGCAATGCATTCGGGTAGCCTCGCGGATCGCGATTCCCCGCCCCCCACCCGCTCGACAGTTGCCGCCACCCGGCCGGGGGCGCCCCCGACGACAGCACGCGCAGCAGCACCGCCCCGGTCGGCGTCGTGGCTTCACCCTCCACGGGGCCGTTCACCGCGACGTCGATCCCTTCGAGCAACAGCGCCGTCGCCGGCGCGGGCACCGGGAGCCGGCCGTGCGCCGCCTCGACCCATCCCGATCCCAGCGCCACCGGCCGGTGATAGATCGCGTCGACTCCGAGACGCTCGAACCCCTCGATCGCCCCGACAATGTCCAGTACAGCGTCCACCGCCCCAACTTCGTGCAGATGCACCCGCTCCGGCGTGGTGTTGTGTACGCGCCCTTCCGCCTCTCCCACGAGCCGGAATGCCCGAATCGCGCGCTCGCGCGTCCAGGCGGAGAGCGGAGCCGCCTCGACCAACCGGATCAAGTCCCCGACGTGACGGCCCTGTGGCTCGTCGGGAATCGCGAACTCGACCTGCTTGCACACGATCCCGGAGCGCTGGGCGTCGCGAATCGAAACTACTACCCCGTCGAGACCGAGCCGCACGGGCAGCTCTTCGAGCCACGATCCAGGCAGACCCAGCGACACGAGCGCGCCCAGCGTCATGTCGCCGCTAATGCCGGCGAAGGGATCGATTACGGCGATTGGCATGGCTCGAAGTGCGCAAATATAAACGGCTTAGGCCCGATACAGCCACCCGGCGCCGGTGTTGAAAAGAACCACCGTCTCGTCGGGCCGGATGGCCCCCCTAGCTAGCAGGCCGCCTGCCGCCGCCAGGGTTGCACCACCCTCCGGAGCGGCGTCGATCCCCTCCTCGACCTGCAGCTCGCGCGCACCGGCGGTGAGCGCCTCGTCCGAAACCGCGATCGCCCCGCCACCACTCTCGCGCAGCGCGGTGAGCATCAGGCGGTCGCCGAGCGGTCCGGGGACGCGGAGGCCCGCGGCGACCGTTTGAGGGTCGGGCCACGGCGTGCAACGATCCGCACCCGCTTCGAAGGCCCGAATGACCGGTGCGCACCCCTCCGCCTGGACCGAATAGAGCCGCGGCAGTGCTCCGTCGATCCACCCCGCCCGCTGCAGCTCGCCGAACGCCTTCCACATGCCGATCAACCCCGTGCCTCCTCCCGTGGGGTACACGATCGCTTCCGGGAGGTGCCAGTCGAGCTGCTCCGCAAGCTCAAGACCCAGTGTCTTCTTCCCTTCGATCCGATAGGGCTCGCGCAGCGTCGAGACGTCCACGGCCCCGTGCTCGGCGGCGTAGGCGCGTGCCGCCTTGCCGCTGTCGCCGATGTGCCCGGGCACGAGCTGCAGCTCGGCACCGTACGAGCGGATCTGAGAGAGAATCGTGGGTGGCGTCGTGTCCGGGGCGTAGATGCGCGCCGTCACACCGGCACGTGCAGCGTACGCCGCGAGGGCCACACCGGCGTTGCCGGCCGTGGGAACGACGAACCGCCGCGCTCCGGCCGCGCAGGCCCGAGTCACCGCGACGGCCAATCCCCGGGCCTTGAACGAACCGGTAGGATTGACCGACTCGTCCTTCACGAGCAGCCGCCCAAAGCCGTGGCGCTGGGCGAGTCGTCCCGCAGCGAGCAGCGGGGTTCCCCCTTCCCCGAGGGAGACGGGCTGTTGCTCCGGCTCGAGCGGCAGCCACTCGCGGTAACGCCACATCGTCCAGGGGCGCGCCGCGAGAGCGGCTTTCGCCGCGGGAGACGGAGACGAAGGATACCGCACCACGTACGGCGCTCCGCACGCTTCGCATACCCCCGGCAGCCCTTCCGCCGTGCGCCCGGCGCCGCAGGCAGAGCACTCGAGGGTCCACGCGAGCGTCACGTGGGCCCCAGCCGATCGAGGATCCGCTCGGCGAGCGTCCGGGAAAATCCGGGAAGCGAGGCGATCTCCTCTCGCGTCGCCGTGCGGACGCCCGCCACCGACCCGAACCGCTCCAGCAGCTTGCGCCGGCGATTCGGCCCGACCCCTGGAATTGTCAGGAGCTGGGAGGTAATGGTCCGGCGGGAGCGGCGTTGCCGGCTGTAGCTCACCGCGAAGCGGTGAGCCTCGTCGCGGGCGCGCTGCAGCAGCTTGAGCGATGGACTGCGCCGCGACAGCCGCAGCGGCTCGTCGCGATCGGGCAGGTACACTTCCTCTTCGCGCTTGGCGAGACTTACGATCGGCACGGCAGCTCCGAGCGCCGCGGCGGCGGCGACTGCCGCGCCGAGCTGCCCCTGGCCGCCGTCGATGACGAAGAGGTCCGGCAGCGGCCGCTGCTCGTCGATCCGGCGCCGCAGGAATCGCGTCACGACCTCGTTTACCGCCGCGAAGTCGTCCTGCTGAGCCCCGCGGATCCGGTAGCGACGATACTCGGCCTTCTTCGGCCGTCCTGCTTCGAACCAGACCAGCGAACCGACCGTGTCCCGCCCCTGGTTCGTCGAGATGTCGACGCACACGAACGCCCGGGGAACTTTGGCGAGGCCCAGGTCGCGACCCAGCGCGTACACCGGGTCCGCCGCGCGCTCCTCGACGTCGAACGACTCGAGCAACAGGCTTTCCAGCAAATGCCGGGCGTTCTGCTCGGACAGTTCCACGAGCTTGGCATTGGTGCCACGCTGCGGCACCGCCCAGTCGACCTCGGGAGCGAGCAGCTGCAGGCTGCTCAGGTCTTCCGGAACGAACGGCAGCAACACATGCCGGGCCCGCGCCTCGAGCGGCAGATAAAACCGCACCAGGAAGGCCGCCAGCACCGCCGCTTCGGCCTCTCCGCCCGCATGCTCCAGAAACCGATGCTCCCGCGCGATCAGCCGGCCGTCGCGGATGCGAAGGATGACGCCGCACGCATCGTCGCCGTCCCGCGCCAGCCCGATCGCATCGGCATCACCGCCTCCGACTACCTCGACCGTCTGGGGCTTCTCGACCTGCTCCAACCACTGCAGCGCGTCGCGCAGCTGCGCCGCCCGTTCGAAATCGAGCTCCCCGGATGCCTGCTGCATCCGCTCGCGCAGCCGCGTACGGACCTCGAGCGTCTTGCCCTCCAGAAACAGCAGCACGTCGTCGATCATGCGCCGGTAGTCGGCCTGCGTCTGATAGCCGACGCACGGCGCCTTGCAGCGCTCGATGTGATAATCGAGACAGGGGCGGTCGGGAGCGTCCCCGGGAAGATCGTAGTGGCAGCTGCGCACGGTGAACAGCCGGCGGATGATGCTGAGGGTCTGCCGCAGCGTCCCGACGTCGGTGTAGGGACCGAAATACCGCGCCCCATCGAGCTGGATGCGTCGCACCACCAGAACGCGCGGGAACGGCTCCCCCAGGGTCACCGCGATCCGGGGATAGCTCTTGTCGTCACGCAGCCGGATGTTGAAGCGCGGCTGGTGCTCCTTGATGAGGTTGTTCTCGAGCAGCAGCGCTTGCGCTTCGTTGGGAACGAGAATCGTCTCGAGATCGGTGATCTGGGCCGCCAGCGCCGACCGCTCCGGGGTCTCCTGGTGATCGGGGGCGAAGTATTGCGGCACCCGGGATCGCAGGCTCTTCGCCTTCCCGACGTAGAGCACCTCGCCGGCGGCGTTCTTCCAGAGGTACACGCCGGGCCGGTCCGGGAGAGACGCGAGTTTTCGTTCAATCAGCGCAGGGACGTCCATAGGCGGGTGGCGTCGGGGTGTCGCAAGGCGGTCGCCAGAGCGGCGTACGTCACTCCGAAGATACCCAGGGCGAGAAGGGCCAACGGGATCGGCGCCAGACCGGCGCCGGCACGCGCCGCGGCCACGCTGGCGCCGCCGGCGACGAGGGCGGACACCACCGTGGCGGTAAAGGCCCGCCAATCCGCCGGACCGAGCACCCGGCCGATGCGGATATCCAGGTCCTTCAAGTGCAGCACGACGTTCAACGTCTGGCCGAGCGACGAGCCGAGCGCGATTCCCGCCGGACCGTAGAACCGCATGAACAGGTACGCCAGGGTACTGGAAACGAGCAGCGAGAACGACGCGATCTTGACCGGTGTCTTCGTGTCGCGCAGCGCGTAGAACCCCGACGCGAAGAGCTTCACCGTGGACTGCCCGAGCAGCCCGACGCCGTACGCCGAGAGGACGCCGCCCACGATCTGCGTGTCGCTGTCGCCGAATCGGCCGGTCTGGAACAGCGCACCCACGATCACGGGCCCGAGCGCGGCGAACGCCACCGAGGACGGCATCACAAAGAAGGTGATGCGCCGGAAGCCGGTGGCGATTCTCGTGCGCAGCTGCTCGTTCGGCGTCGTGGCGACGGCGTCACGCGACAAGTCCGGAAGCGACGCCGCCGCGACGGAGGTCCCGAACAGACTCACCGGCAGGATCTGGATCAGCTGCGCGTACACCAGGCTCGAAACGCCGCCCTGCCCGGCGAGCGATCCGAGAAACGTGTCCACCAGCGACGCGATCTGCGCCACCCCCGCCCCGAGCACCAGCGGCCCCCACGCGAGCAGCACCGACCGCACGCCTTCGGGAGCGGTGCTGAATCGCAGCGCGATCCCGTGCAACAACCGCCAGCACGCCGGCAGCTGCACGGCGACCTGCAGCACGCTGCCCGCCACGGTACCCCACGCGAGCGCCAGCGCCAGACGGTACAGCTGCTGATCGACCGGCAGCGCCGGGCTCACGAGCCACGTGGCCGCGGCGACGAGCGCCGCGATTCCGGCGATGTTCCACATCGCCGGGGCGGCGTACGACAGGAAAAACCGGCGATGCGTGTTGAGGATCCCGAGGCACCACGCCGAGCACACCATGACGCCGGACATCGGGAAGAGCAGCCGCATCAGCGTCACGGCGATGACCCGCGTCCCCGGTGCGAGCCCCGGCGCCAGGAGCGTCGTCAACGGTGCGGCGAACACGACGCCGACCAGCGCGAGGGTGCCCGTGGCAAGCAGCAGGAGGCCGGCCACCGCACCGGCGAGGGCGCGCCCCGCCTCGACGTCGCGCTCGTTCATGGCGGCGTAGACGGGGATGAACGAGGCGGACAACGTTCCCTCGCCCAGCAGGTTGCGAATAGCGTTGGGGATCCGCAGGGCGACCCGGAAGGCGTCCGCCACAGCCCCATTGCCCAGATAGTGGGCGGTGACGCGCTCGCGCAGGTACCCGAGTACGCGGGTGACCAGGATACCCGCGGCCACCTGGACGGCATGCCGACTGCTGCCGCCGCCCCCGGTCCGGTTAGAGGCAGGCGCGGCGGGCGCGGGAGAAGGCGGCACGGGAGGAGCTAGCTGCCGCTCGATCCGGGGGATTTCGGCTTCTCGAGCAGGCGGTGGACGAACTGCAGCTCGTCTTTCATCCCGGCGAGCGAGCGGTTCAGCTCCTCCATCTCCCCCTCGAGCAAATCGACCTTTCGATGCAGGTCCTGCACTTCGGCGTTCCCTCCACTGCTCCCTTCGAGCCGACGCGCCATCGAGCGTCCCAGCGGAGAATCGACGAGAATCGCGACGATCGGGATCATCAGGGCGACGAACACCAGTGCGACGATGGCAATGCCAAGCATGCCAGCAACCTACGAAGCCACCGCCCAGCGCGCCACTTCAGCGTCGAGCGCCTCGAGCAGGGCCGGGCCGTAGCGGATCGCCATCGACGCGTAGGTGAGCACGCGCTCCTGCGGCTCTCCGGTCGGGAACAACGCCGCCCGCGCGCGCGCCAGCTGTCCCACGAGCGTTTCATTGGTCCGTTTCAGCGCGGCGACGATCTTCTTCTCGATCTCCTGCATGCCGCCCAGGGCGGCATTACGCGCCGACTCCACCGACCGCTCGAGCGTCGGATCGACCCGACGGGCACCGTCCGAGACACGGCCATAGGCGCTGCGAATCTCCTGCTTCAGGTTTTCGAGCGTCGCGGCGACTTCGGGTGGGAGCTGATCGCGCACCAGCCGACCCTCCACGGCTCCGGGCGGCGCGGCGAAGTCGTCCACCTTGAGGCCGTGCTTCTCGACCACCTTGTCCACCCGGCTCTCCACCAGTGTCCCCGACCAGCGCGGCAGCGCCGTCTGGGGCGATACGCCGAGGGTCCGATACAACGGGGCCGCGCTCGGGAAGTATTCCAGCTCGCCCGGACCGGCCATGTAGGCGACGGTCGGCAACAGCGCGGCCTCAATCACCGGCCGCAACAGTACGTTCGGCGACAGCCGCTCCGGGGCGTCACCCGCGATCCGCTCCAGCGCGGCGCGCGTGAACCGTTCTCCCGAGCGGCGGGTCACGAAGGCGTCGCCCTCGGGACGCAGCCGGTCGCGACCCTGTTGCGCCTCGATGAGCACGGGCGATAGCCCGTCGTCCAACGTGGTTCCCAAGGCGCGTAAGAGCAACGGCGCCATGGCGCCCTTCATCGAAGCTACATAGGGCCGCACGACGGCCAGGCCGAGCGGCCCGAGCAGCGTCTGGATCGCCGCGGCAGCCGCGTCGGCGAGTGTTGCGTCGGGACGGTAGGCGTTTGCCAGCCAGGCGAGGACCGCCTCCTTGAACTCGCTGTCAGGAGTGCCCTGGCGCACCTGATCGAGTGCCAGGGCGATCTCGGGACCACATCGCTCACGGTATAAGGGCAATGCCTGAGCGTCAGCGGGACGCTCCCGCAGCACGACCGTCATCGGCTCGCCGGCGGTGCTCAGGAACGTTGCGTGATTGGCTTCCTGAAAATCGTGGTCATCGCCGGCGACCCAGAACACGGGGACGACGGGCACCTTCCGTTCCCGTTCCAGGCGCCGGGCGATCGCGATGGCGGACAGCGCCTTGTAAATCGTGTAGACCGGACCGGTGAACAGCCCGGGCTGCTGTCCGGTGGTGACGACGAGGACTTGCCCCTTCGCCAGGCGATCGCGGCCCGGCCCGGGCAGCGTCGACTCCAGCACCGGCTGCGTCACCGCGCGGGGATTCCCCACAGCCGGCGCCGAGCCACCGGCTCGCCCCGCGATCGGCGTCGCGACGATCCGCGGGATCACGGTCGCCGCGCCACGAGGATGGTGCGGGGAGAGTCGGCTCCTAGCGGGCCGCCATCGTAGTCCCCGTAGCGGCCCACGACCTCCAAGCCGGAGCCGGTCAGCAGTCCTTCCAGCTCGGCGCCCGTGAACAACCGCACACGCTCCTGAAACGACCGGTTCTCGGCGCGCAGCTCGATCTCCTTGACGACGTAGAGTCCTTCTTCGCTGAAGCGACGCCTGACCCGCGCCGTCGCATCGCCCTGCTGAATCTGCTCGCTGTCCCTCCGCAGCGTGCGACGCACCTGTTCGGCATTGAGGTAGTCGATCACGAAGCGCCCTCCGGGGGCGAGCACGTCGGCCACCTGGCGCATCACCCGGCCGTGCTCCAGGTCGGAGCGGAAGTATCCGAAGGACGTGAACAGGTTGACCACAAGTCCCACGCTCCCGGAACGGAACGGCAGCGCGCGCATGTCCCCGCGCACCAGGGGGGCGGTGACGCGCCGCTGCGCCCGGTGCAGCATCGCGGGCGACAGATCAAGCCCGACGACCCGTGCGCCCGCGTGCTCCAGCTCCGCCGCGTGCCGGCCGGCGCCGCACGCCAGGTCGAGCACGACTTCCCCCGGAGACCAGGGCGCGACCCGTGCGATCAACGCGACGACGCGCCGCGCTTCGGCCTCGTCGCGGTGCGGGTAGAGAACGTGATACTCTTCCCCGAACCATTGCTCGAACCATTCGCTCATTCGCCGAAGACGTCCGCCTGGAAGACGAACAACTGGCAGTCGTCTGCGCGCCACGCTTCGGGTGGCAGTCCTGCCTTGCGGCACGCCGCCGTCAGCAACGCCTCTCCCGCCCAGCCGTGATCGACGGCGACCTGCGGCAGCAACACTCCCTGACGCCATCCGCAGCGCACGATCACACCGTCCCGACCCGGGCGGATCTCATCAGGATCGCGCGACGCGAGCGGAACCGCTTCGGTCAGCACGGAAATCTCGACCTCGAGCTCAGGCAGCTCGTCGGCGGGAACGGGCGGGAAACGCGGATCCTTGGTGGCGGCCGAGGCCGCTGCCCGGGCGACGACTTCGGCGAGCGGACGGTCCGCCGCGACGTGGCCGATACAGCCCCGCAACGCGCCATGGCTGCGCAGCGTCACGAAGGCGCCGCCCGGTTGTCTGAGCGGCGCCGATTCGGGCAGCGCGTCCGCATCGGGGACGCCGCGGACCGCCGCGTCCAGCGCCCGCCGCGCGATTGCCAACAGCGACCGCCGCTCTGTGACGCTCAGCTCAGCCACCCCGATGGTAGGGCTCCCCTCGCCGGATGGTGAACGCGCGATACAGCTGCTCCAGCACGAGCACCCGGGCCAGCTCGTGCGGGAATGTCAGCGCCGACAGGCTCCACACCGCCTCGGCGCGCTCGACCATCGCGACCGGGAGCCCATCCGCGCCGCCGATCGCGAACGCGACCTCACGCCCTTCCTGATCCCAACGCGCCGTCCGCTGTGCCAGTTCCGCCGACGTCCACGACTCTCCCGCCCGCGACAAGGCGACGAGGCGCGCCTCCCCGGAAATCGCCTCGGAGAGCCGCGCCTCGTCCTTCACCTCGCGCTCGTCGACCCGTGCGTAATGACGCAACCGGCTCAGGTAGTCGTCACACGCCGTCCGCAGCGCCGCATTCTTGATACGGCCGACCGCGACGACGTGATAGCGCATCAGGCATACATCCCGCGGAGCCGGTGCATCGTAGCCACGCGGTCGATCGCCAGCATGTAGGCGGCGATGCGCGTGTTGACCTTGTGGCGGTCCGACAGCCCGACCACCTCCCGGAACGACCGGGTGATGATGGTCTCCAGGCGCTTGTTGACGGTCTCCTCGTCCCAGAAGTACCCGCCGCGGTCCTGAACCCATTCGAAGTAGCTCACCGTCACGCCGCCGGCGTTGGCGAGGATATCGGGAATCACGAAGACACCCTTCTCTTCGAGAATCTTGTCCGCGCCGGCCGTCGTGGGACCGTTGGCGCCCTCGCAGATGACCTTGGCCTTGATCTTCCGCGCGTTCTTGCTGGTGATCACGTTCTCGAGCGCCGCAGGCAGCAGCACGTCGCAGTCGATCGTCAGCAGCTCCTCGTTCGAGATCTTCTCGGCGCGCGGGTAGCCATCCAAGTGCCGGTGCTCCCGCGCCCACGCGATCACGTCAGGGATGTCGAGCCCCTTCGGGTTCACGAGCCCGCCCGACTTGTCCGACACGGCGACCACGGTCGCGCCTTCCTTCGCCAGGAAATCGGCGGCCAGCGACCCGACGTTGCCGAACCCTTGCACCGCCACCCGCGCCTGGCCCATCGGCAGCCCGATCTTGGCGAGCGCCTCGCGCGTCACGAACATGCAGCCGCGGCCGGTCGCCTCGCGCCGGCCGAGCGACCCTCCCATTTCCACCGGTTTGCCGGTGACGACGGCCGTTACCGTGTGGCGGTGATGCATGGAATACGTGTCCATGATCCACGCCATGACCCGCTCGTTGGTGTTCACATCGGGCGCGGGAACGTCGGAATCGGGGCCCAGCGTCTCGATGATGCCGGAGGTGTAGCGCCGCGTCACCCGCTCCAGCTCGGCCATCGACATCGTCGTGGGGTCGCAGACGACTCCGCCTTTGGCCCCGCCGAAGGGAATGTTGACCACCGCGCACTTCCACGTCATCCAGGCCGCGAGCGCCTTCACTTCCTCGAGCGTCACATTGAGATCGAACCGGATGCCTCCCTTGGCCGGTCCCCGCGAAGTGTTGTACAGCACGCGGTAGCCGGTATAGACCTCCACCTCGCCGTTGTCGCGCAGCACGGGAATCGAGACGATGATCTGTTTCTCGGGATGGCGGAGCACCTTGTAGAGGCCCGGGTCGAGATGCAGCAGCTGCGCGGCGTGGTCGAAGCGTTGCATCATCGCTTCGAACGGATTGTCCTCGGACAGGAACCGGTCCTTGTCGGGGCGAATCAGGCCGGAGGCGGGGGCGACGATGTCGGTCATGTCTCGTGAGTGGTGGTTGACGATGTCGGGCGGACCGGGATCGCGAGCACGCGCGCGATCGCGGCGGCCACGGCCTCCCGATTCCGCTCCCAGGTCAATTCCAGTATGGCGACGAGCGGCTCTGGCTGGTCGTCGGGCCAGAGCGCACGGAGCTTCACGGCATCCTTCTCGGTCACCACAAGATAATCGGCCGCTCGGGCGCCCTGCACGAGCCGATCCACGTCACGGACGCCGTACTCGTGATGGTCTTGGAACGCCATAAGTTGCACCGTCGCGCCGGTGGCCCGCACCTGCACCGCGAAACTCTCGGGATCGGCGATAGCGGCGGCAACGACAATGCGGCGGCCCCGCAGCGTTTCGACCGACGAGGGGGTTCCGCTCCGCATTCCCACGAACCCCGCCAGTCCCAGCCGGACGACGGCGACGGATTTTCTCGGCCAACGGGCCTGCAGCCGGTCCGCCAGCGCCCGCGCCGTCTCGGCCTCGGCCCGCTTGCGGGTGACGATGAGGAGGTCCGCCCGGCGCAGCGCGCCCCATCCCTCGCGCCACGGACCCGCCGGGAGCACCCAGGGGGACACGCGAGCCTGCTCGGCCGAGAGCAGCGCGATGTTGAGGTCTCGCGCGGTATCGAGCACCTGAAAGGCGTCGTCCAGTACCAGCACGTTCGCCCCCTGCATCCGCGCCAGTGCAGCTCCCGCGGCCCGGTCGGGATTCGCGACGACCACCGCTTCCGGAACGAGATGGCGGTGCAACAACACCTCGTCGCGGCCGTAACCGCGTAGCAGGATCCCGGGACGCCGCCCTGCGCCGCGGCACTCGGCGGCGATCCAGGCGGTCAGCGGCGTCTTCCCCGTTCCACCGACGGTCAGATTCCCCACCGCGATCGCGGGGAGGGTCAATCGGCGTTGACCGGCGATTCCGAGCCGATATGGCAGGGCGCGCAGCGTAACGACGGTGCCGTAGAGCGCCGAGAACGGCAGCAGCGCCGTCCGCGCAGCCCGGGCCTTCCATGATCGCCGGCGCCACAGCCGGCGCACCAGCCGCACCCGCCAGTCCCGGTCGCTCATGACGGGGACATTGCGTGCAGCGCCGCCTCGACGGCCGAAATGCCGGCCCGGAGTCCCTCCTTGCCGGAGCCCACTTCGAGGGGAACGCCGTACACGACTTCGATCGTTGCAAACGGCTTCGGAATGCAGAAGCGGTCCCAGCTCGATAGCCGCCAGGCGCGGCTCACGCGGGCCGTTCCCGGGACAATCGGAACTCCGGCATGCTGCGCCGCAGCCACCACACCCGGCTTCACCCGCTCGGGAGGACCACGCGGCCCGTCGGGCGTGACCGCGACGACGCTGCCGCTCTTCAAGGCCCGTACGACGCCCAACAGGCCGACGTCCCCCCCGCGCCGGGTCGATCCGCGCACGAAACGGTACCCCAGGCGCTCCGCGAGGTCCGCCAGGTACCCGCCGTCGCGATGACGGCTGATCAGCAGCACCATCGCCTCGTCCCGGTGCGCGTACAGCAGCGGCAAAATACGATTGTGCCAGATGGCGTAAATGAATGGTCGCCGGGCGTCGTACAGCGCCTGTGCGTGCTCGCGATGGACCAGACGGTAGCGCCAGGTGCGCGCCAGCAGGGCGACGAGCGCGAACCCCACGGCGGCCACGAGCGGCTCGGCCCAGCGCGGTTTCACGAAGCGAGGGCCAGCACCAGCGACGCGACCCGCTCCGCCGCTCCGGGATCGCCGAGGCGCTCACGTACGGTGGCGAGACCGGCGCGTTGCCGCCGGGTGGCTGGATCAGCGGGATCGAGCAGGGGCAAGAGGGCGTCGGCCAGTGCGCGCGGCGTGGCCGCGCCCTGCAGCAGCTCGGGACAGAGCAGCTCGCCCGCGACCAGGTTCACGAGGCCGACCCACGGCACGCGGAGCAGGCGGCGAGCGATGAAGTTGGAGAGCGGGTGGAGCCGGTAGGTGATCACCATCGGGAGATCGGCGAGCGCCGCTTCCAGCGTCGTCGTCCCCGACTTGCAGAGCCCGGCATCGGCGGCGGCGAACACCAGCGCCGGATCGTCCATGACGACGCGCATGTCGCCGGCGTCCGCATATTGCGCCACGGGCGTCCCCGCGATGAGCACCTGCAGCTCCGGGCGCGCCGCACGGACGAGCCGCGCCGCCTCGCGCGCCACCGGCCAGATGCGGCGCACTTCCTGCGCCCGGCTCCCCGGAAAGACGCCGAGCACCTGGCGGCCGGCTTCGATTCCCAGCGCGCGCCGTGCCGCTTCCCGGCTGGGTGGTGGCATGCGGTCCTTCAAGGGATGGCCGACGAAGGTGGTCGGCACACCGTGTTCCCGGAAAAACGGCTCCTCGAACGGCAGGATCACGGCGAGCTGCCGCACCGCCTGAGCGAGCCGGCGCACGCGCCCGGCACCCCAGGCCCAGAGCTGCGGCGCGATGTAGTACAGCACCGGAACGCCCGCCGCCGCCGCCGCGGCAGCCGCGCGCAGGTGATAGCCGGGGTAGTCGACGAAGACGGCGACGTCGTAGCTGCCCGCCCGGAACGCCGCGCGCGTGCGACGCAGCAGACGGTAGTGACGCGGCAGGCTCTCCACCGCTTCCACGAACCCGACCACCGAGTACGTCTCCATGCGGTCGAGCACGCGCGCCCCCGCGGCCTCCATGCGGGGCCCTCCGAACGCGTCGATCGTGACCCCCGGCGCTTGACGCCGTAACGCGGCGACGACCTGAGCGGCGTGCGCGTCGCCCGAGGGCTCGCCGGCCGAGACGTAGATGCGAGGCGGGCGCGGACGGGGCGGAGAGCCGCTCACGGCGACGACGCGGCGAGCGGGGACGCCTGGACGGCATCCGCCACGCGCCAGGCGAGGGCCAGCGCCTGCGCGCCCGCCGCCCCCGACACCACCACGTCGCTCTCACCGCGCACCGCCTGCAGGAAACTCTCGAGCTCGAGCTTGAGCGGCTCCGCTTCGGGCGCCGTGAGCGACACGTGGTCGACGATGTCCTCGATGCGCTGCGCCCCCATCCCCTGCCACCCCTGCTTGAGACGGTAGAAGTGGCCGCTGCCCTTGGCGAGGTCGAGCGAGAAGTAGCCGCTGCTCTGGAAGATGCGCAGCTTGCGCGTGCGCTCACGGGAAATGCGGCTCGCCGTCACGAGCGCGACGGCGCCGTTGGCGAACTCCACCCGCGCGTTCGCGATGTCCACGTGCGGCGTGAGCACCGGCATCCCCGTGGCCCGTACCTCCTTCACCTCGCTGCGCACCAGCTCGAGGATGAGGTCGAGGTCGTGAATCATGAGATCGAGGATCACGGCGACGTCGGTACCGCGTGGCTGGAACGGCGCCAGCCGCTCGGTCTGGAGAAAACGCGGCGCGTCGAGATAGGGCGCGGCGGCACGTACCGCCCGGTTGAAGCGTTCGACGTGCCCCACCTGCAGCACGACCCGGGTCCGGACGGCCTCGGCCACCAGCCGGTCCGCACCCTGGAGCGAATCGGCCAACGGCTTCTCGATCAGCGCGGGGATGCCACGCCCCAGCACGGCGAGACCGACCTCGGTGTGCACCGACGTCGGTACCGCGATGCTCACCGCATCGACCCGATCGACGAGCGCGTCGAACGAAGGATGAGCGACCGTTTCCAGCTCGCGGGCGACCTCGGCGGCGCGTACCGGGTTCACGTCGTAGATCCCCGCGAACTCGACGCCGTCCATGTGGCGCAGCAAACGAGCGTGATGGAAGCCCAGCGCGCCGGTTCCGACCACCCCGACGCGCAGGGTGCGCAGCGTCACACCAGCACTCCGCGCTGCGACGCCTCGATGAACCGCAGGAAGGTCTCGACTTCGGTGATCGTGGCGATCTCCGCGCGGGCGCGCGCGACCCCCTGGGTGATCGTGAGATGCGAGTTGAACACCAACCGGTACGCTTTCTTGAGGGCCAGCTTCACCTCGGCCCCGAACCCGGCGCGCTGTAACCCGACGGAGTTGAGCCCGTAGAGATGCAGCGGATTGCCCACCGCCTTGGTGTAGGGCGGGACGTCCTGGTTTACCCGCGAGCCGCCACCCACGAACGCGTAGGTACCGATGCGCACGAATTGATGAATCGGCACGAGACCGCTCACGATCGCGCGGTCGTCGATCGTGACATGGCCAGCCATCTGGATCGAATTGGCCAGGATCACGTCATCGCCGATCACGCAGTCGTGGGCGATGTGGACGTAGGTCATGATGAAGCAGCGCCGGCCGACGGTGGTCCTTCCGGTCGCCGGCGTGCCGCGGTTGATGGTGCAGTACTCGCGGATGGTCGTCTGATCGCCGACCTCCACCCAGGTTTCCTCGCCGCGGTATTTCAGGTCCTGGGGATCCGCGCCGAGGATGCTGCCGTAGCCGACTTTGACCTCTGCACCCATGCGCGTGTCGCGCTCGATCACCGCGTGCGCCGCGATCTGGGAGCGGTCGCCGATCGTGACGTTGGGCCCGATGATGGCGTACGGACCGACCATCACGTCCGTGCCGAGGTGCGCCCCCGGGTCGACCAGCGCCGTCCGATGGATCACTTGTCCACCACCATCGCCATCATCTCCGCCTCCGCCACGACCTGGCCGTCCACGAACCCCATCCCCTTCATCCGGCAGGTGCGGCCGCGAAACGCGATCATCTCGAGCTCGAACCGGATCTGATCGCCGGGCAGCACGGGCCGGCGGAACTTCACGTTGTCGAGCGACATGAAGTACACGACCTTGTTCTCGACGTTCTGGCCCTCGAAGTGGCTCAACAACAGCATCCCTCCGACCTGCGCCATCGCCTCGATGATCAGCACCCCCGGCATGATCGGGTGCCCGGGGAAATGCCCCTGGAAGAACGGCTCGTTGATCGTGACGTTTTTTACCCCGACGATGCGGCGGTCGCCCTCGATCTCGAGGATGCGATCGACCAGCAGGAAGGGATAGCGGTGCGGCAGGACGTCCATGATGCGCCCGATGTCCATCGCCGGGACGCCGCTGCGCTGCCCCGCCCGCGCCAGCGCCCGGGCGAGCGCGACGTTGCCAGCGTGGCTCGGCCGCGTCGCCACCACGTGGGCCAGCACGCGCGCGCCGGTGAGCGCCAGGTCTCCCACGATGTCCGCCGCCTTGTGGCGCACGAATTCGTCGGGCCAGCGCAGTTTGCCGCCGTTCACCACCCCCCGCTCATCCAGCACGATGGCGCTCGCCGTCGAGGCACCCTTGATCAGTCCCTTGGCCTGCAGTCCGGCGACCTCGCTCGTGAAGCCGAAGGTCCGCGCCGGCGCCAGCTCGCGCGCGAACGACTCGGGCGAAATCTGGTAGCTGCCGACCTGGCGGCCGATGAGGGGATGGGGAAACTCGATCGTCACCGTGAGCTGGAACGTCTTGCTCGGCGCCACGACGTAGCTGGCATCGCCCTCCACGACCGTGAACGGAGCCCGCACCGTCAACAGCGTCGGCTCTCCGGCGACGACGACGGGACCGGCCTCACTGAGCGCGGTAAAATAGGGCGCGACGCTGCCGTCGAGAATCGGCGGCTCGGGACCGGACAACTCGATGGTGAGATCATCGATCTCGTGCGCCGCCGCCGCCGCGAGGAGATGCTCCACCGTGTGGATCGTCGCCTCCCCATGACCGATCGCGGTGCGGCGCTCGAGCGCCTCCACCTCCGACAGGCGAGCGGGGACTTCGGGCGTCCCGGCGAGGTCGGTGCGGCGGAACACGATGCCCCGCCCGGCCGTGCCGGGGCGGAAGACGGCCCGCGTCGAGGCGCCGGTATGGAGGCCGGTGCCCTGAACGGTGGCCTCGCGCTCGATCGAATGGCGTTTAGGCGCCGTCGCCATGTCCCGACCGGTCGAGACCGCGGTACAACGCCGCGGTGGCGCGCAGCACGTCGCGGTGCGGCCGCGCCGGCGTGCCCCAGACCGTGGCACCCGGAGCGACGTCCCCGATCACCCCCGCTTGAACCAGCAAGCGCGCCCCCCGCCCGATGGTACAGTGGTCCGAGATGCCGACCTCGCCCGCGATCACCACGTCGTCCTCGATGCGACACGAGCCCGCGATACCGGCGAGGGCGAGGATCAGGCAGCGCTTCCCGATGTGCACGTTGTGGGCGATGTGCACGAGGTTGTCGATCTTCGTCCCGTCGCCCACGAGCGTGTCGTCGACGCTGCCGCGGTCGATGCAGCTGTTCGCGCCGATCTCCACGTCATCCCCGATCACGCAGCGCCCCACATGGGGGATGCGGCGGTGCCCCG